>CBDETF010000001.1:0-28408 GCA_965242795.1 uncultured Binatia bacterium (SeqCode) | reverse complement strand
CTGCCCTGTCCGACTGGCTCGACACCCGCATCAACAACTCGCCGGTCCCGGCCACCGTGAAGAAAGAGGCGTTCATTCGCCTGGTGGCCTACATCTACGACATGCCCGAGAGCGCGGGCAGCATGGGTTGGGCAAGGCCGTTCGTGAACAGCGGGGCCGCGGCCCTGCTGTCCGACTACCTGATCCAGGGAGCCGCCATCCTCTCCGCAGACGCCGCCGCAGCCCTGTCCGTCGCGTCCATCGCGGGCCACTACGTGACCGCCGTCGCCATCGACGGCTCCACCCTGGTCATCACCTTCAGCAACGCTCAGGAAGTGCGCCTGGCTCTGCCGCAACCGCAGCCAACCTCGGTTGCGGACGGGTCCATCGGCGTGGATCAACTGGCGGCCGGCGTGGTGTCCACCCTGAACAAGAGCGTGCCTTTCGACGGGGTCTCCATATCCGGGGCCGTGCTGACGTTCGTATCCTCTGCCGGACAGCGCACCGACATCAACCTGCCCGCGTCCCAAGGCACGGTCAACCCGCGGACGGACGCCGACATCCGCGCACAGATCGCAGCGGCCCTGGTTGCCGGGGGCAACGTCACCATCACGCCTTCGGGCAGCGGCGCCGCACAGACCTTCACCATCGCGGCCACGGACACGGACACAAACACCCAACGCACGGACACCGAGATCCGCTCCGAGGTTCAACAGATGCTGGCGGCCGGGGCGAACATCACCATCACGCCTTCGGGCCGCGGAGACAACCGAATCCTCACCATCGCGGCCACCCCGGGAGACACGGACACCACCCGCTCCGACGCCGACATCCGCGCACAGATCGCAGCGGCCCTGGTTGCCGGGGGCAACGTCACCATCACGCCTTCGGGCAGCGGCGCCGCACAGACCTTCACCATCGCGGCCACGGACACGGACACAAACACCCAACGCACGGACGCCGAAATCAACGCCCTGGTGGACGCCCGCATACCCGTAGCGCGCCGGGTCCCTGACTTCGCCATAGGCGACGCCGGGGAAGTGCTGACCGTAGCGCCCAACGGACGAGAGACCCGCTTCGGGAACGCCACCGTCAAGGCCGTGCAGCACTTCGACGCCATACCGGGCATCGCGGGCTACACCGTGGGCGACCTGGTGAACGTGGACGGGGAGCTCTACGAGCTTGTCGAAGGCACGGACAACCTGAGCCTGAACCAGATCGCGGGCCTGGCGGGAACGCCCTGGCGAACTACCAGGGCGACGCGGTCTTCCAGTGGAACACGCAAGCCAACCCCGGCAACATCCGGCTCTACATCCCACGCGGCTGGTACGTGGGCACGGACCAGACCATACCGGCCACCCTCTACGGGGAGTTGGAGACGGACAACGGGAGCTTCAACGAGATCGTCCTGGACCGGTCCAGCGGGGATGACGGTTCGCCGGTCACCCGATGGGCATACCACCGGACGTCGGACGGCCCGAAGCTCCCGGAGATCACCGGCGCCAAGCACTACCTGTTGAACCTCTACACCGACGCCGAACACGTCACCCCGTTCTCCCTGACGGGACGTGTGGACAACCATTGGCAGCCGGACGCCCGGAACCGCCTGACCCTGGGACAGGTGGACAACCGGATACTGGAGCAAGCCCGGACCGGGAACGGAACCAGGTGGGGCAAGATCAAGCTGCCCATGACCACGGTCTACACGGACGACCTGGCCACCACCGCGCAAATGGCCGCAGGCACGGCGGACCGGGTTCCCGACGCCGCCAAGGTCAAGGCCTACGTGGACGGGGCCATCCCGCACGTCCCCGGTACGTCCCTGCTGGACCATGAGTTCCCGGGCATGACCCTGGCGCGCACGGACCGCAACCAGCGCCCAGCGGCGCCCACCGCCCTGTCTCCGTCTTCGACCTGGACACAGAAGGCAATGGACGCGGGGAGTTCCACCTTGCCCTGACCCTGACCATTGCGCCGGTGTCCGACGCAAACATGGGCTTCCAACAGGGAGTGAACCAGACCGCGGAACAGCGGCGTGTGGACCTGTCCAATATCCTGTTCGCCTCCGACCTGGCGGAGAAGGACGCCTTCGTGTTCAGCTCCACGGAGAGCTTGTCCGGCCTGGTGGCCTTCACACAGGTGGTCTATTCCAACTTGACGGAGGTGGGCACGTATCGGTTCCTGATGGTGAGGAACGCCAACAACGAGGTGGCGACCTACCATTACTGGGAAGGCAAGGCCGGGGCCACGGGCGCCACGATCACCGCGGAGGCGCGGATCACCTTCACGCCCACGGACGCGGCGGCCAGTGCAGCGCCGTTGGGGTTCCGTCTGTTATGGGGCCGGTTCGACCAGGCCAGCGAAACCCTGACGAACAACCCGAACCTGTCTGCGTCACGCGGCATCGCGTCGGTTGTGCGGAATGGTATAGGCTCCTACCGGGTGACGTTTTCGGAACCCTTCGCGGACAACGTCTATATCACCATGGTCAATCCCTGGGGGGCGGGCCAGCCCATCAACGAAGTCCATAACGCCTCTCCCGGATTCTTCGACGTCGTCACGAAATCGACTGCAGGCGTGGGAACGGACTTGCGCCGAAACACCGGTTGCCAATTCATAGTCCTGAAACCGGAGGCAGCATGACCCTTTGGCCTTTCTCCCCACGCACCGGGACGCCGCCCACAGAGGACCGCAACTACACGGACGCGATCGTAACGGCCATCCTGCAGGCCAACACAGGGGAGTCCCTGACCGCGCTCCGGACCGCAGCCCTGGAAGCAGCGGCCGGCTGGTGGTCCCGATGCTTCACCATGGCCAGCGTCTCTCCTTCCGGAGCGGCCATGCTGCTAACCCCGTCGATATTGGGTTGGGTGGGCCGAAGCCTCTGCCAGAGCGGACAAGCCATGCTGTACCTGTCCGAGGGCGCCATGCCCGCGCTCTACCCGGTAACCAACGCCAACACCACCGGTGGCCGGGACCGCAACTCCTGGCGGTACGACCTGATCCTGAACGGCCCGGAAGGGTCCATGGCCGTCCGCACCGGGGCCGCCAACGTCCTGCACGTCCAGTACAGCTACGAGGCCACGAACCCGTCCCTGGGCATCGGGGCCGATGCAATGGGCTTCCACCCTGGGCAAGATGGCCGCCAGCATGGAACAGCGGCTCACCGAGGAAGCCGCCGCCAAGGTGGGCTACTTGATCCCCATCCCCAAGGCGCCGCTCAGCACCATCACGGACAGCGAGGGGAACGCGGTGGACCCGCTCGCCGCGCTCAAGCGCGACCTGAGCAACCTCAAGGGACAAACCGCCCTGGTGGAAACGTCCGGTGGCATGGCGCCGGAGGTCCGGGCGCCGCAAGGGGAATGGCAACCGCGGCGTATTGGCCTGGACCCGCCTGCCGCCGTCGTTGAGCTTCGCCGTCAGGTCTTCGAGACCGTGCTTTCGGTGTGCGGCGTCCCGCCTGGCCTGGTCTCCCTGTCCGGCGGCCATATCCGCGAACACCTGCGGACGTTCCTTCACACCACCCTGGCGCCAGCGGGCCGCCTGCTGGAAGCCGAGGCCAGCGCCAAGCTGCCGGGGCCGGTCAAGGTGTCGTTCGAGCGCCTCTACGCCGCGGACATCCAGGGGCGCGCCCGGGCCTTCCAGAGCATGACCACCGGTGGCCTGAGCGTAGAGGAAGCCCGCCGCCTGGCGGGGTTGGACGAATGAGACCCTGTTGGGCCGCCGTGATCTTCATCTTCATCAACCTGGCGGGTTGCGACCGGGATCGACATTTGACCCTAGATCGTGAGACAAACGTTCGCCGTCACCCCTTTACGTTTGATCTTTCGAATGGTACGAACGTCGATCATGTCTCAATCTCCTACGAGTCGATGGGGAGACCGCGCCCGCCGCAAGGCCGCACAGAGCGTGAACGAGCGGAAGATGGAGCGGATCAACGCCGCTCTCCCCTGGATACGGCGTTGCCAGGGTGAGGGAATGAGCCTGGCAGCAATCGCCAAGGCGTTGAACGCCTTCGGCATACCCTCCCGGGGGCCGGGACCCGCTACGGGGATAACTGGACGCGGAAGGCCGTCGAGCGGATCGTGTCCAAGGAGGACCTATGAGTCTCAAGACGATCACGGAAGCCGTGGAATTCGTGGTGAAGGACGGCTCCCTGCTGGCGCGGGTGGGCCGGGAGATCGAGCAACAGGATTGGCAGGACACGGCCCTGGACGCCCTTGCACCTTGGCCTTGACCTGGCGGACCGGCTCGTCCCTGCCCAGTACCTGGCCAAGGCTCTGAAGGTCCCGGAAGGGGCCACGCTCGCGAACGACCTGATCGAGCGCCTGGCGGAGAACTTGCGCGACGCCAGTGGGGACACCGGGACCCTGACCCTGGAAGACTTGTTCGGCGCCGTCAGGAAGATGATCTCGCATCCCGACCTGCTGAAAGACCCTCCGGAGCCCAAATCGACCGCATGAAATCGCCGGACCACATAGTCGAGTTCGTCGCTTTCTTCGAGGGTTACAGGATCACGCCCTACCTGGACGCCGGGGGCAAGTGGACCGTGGGGTACGGCTTCCGCTTCGTCGATGGCGTCCAGGTAGGTCCGAATACGCGGCCCATGTCCCAAGTCGAAGCCAAGTCCCTGTTGCGGGAGCAACTGGACACTATCGAGCGCTTGGTGCAGGCCGACGTTCTGGACGTCCAGTTGGGCCGGGCGCCCTGGGAACTGGCGACCTGGCAATGGACGCCTTGACGTCATTGGTTTTCAACATCGGACATCACGCTTGGCTCCAATCGACGATGTTCCAGTTGGTCAAGGATGGGGCGCTCGATAAGGCTGCCCAAGAGTTCCCGCGGTGGTGCCATGTCCACGGCACGCCGGTTCATGGACTGGTGATGCGCCGGTATTGGGAGAGGCACCTATGGGAGCACGGCTATCAGGCCGTGGATTTCCTCTGGGAGGGCATCAAGCATTATCGTTCTCCCAAGCACGTGGGGCCTGGCGTACCGCATGAATAAGCCTCGATGTAGTTGCGGCCGCCGCGCCTTCAAGCAGTTCGCCATCCTCAAGATGGTGGACGGCTTCGTCGATGAGTTCGGCTGGGTGCCGCATTGCATCGCCTGTGGCATGGAATCGCAGTTCTGCGGTGTCCGTCCATCGTCCAGGATGGCCGACACCGGCAGTTGTGGTTGTTCCAGGGGGTTGACCCCAGGGTCAAGGCGAAAGCACGTCCTGACCCGTAAAGCGCTAATCGTAGCCCCATGCCCGACGCGATAATCAAGGCACCGGGGGCATGGGCGCAGCAACGACGGCTACCGGGGGAAGGTAGAAAGCCGTCCGCTAACCGAGGGGGGAGAGCGCTACCAGGGGAGGCAACCCCCTACCGCCCCTACTGCTGGCATTGCCTTGTCCAGCGGGCCATGTGACGACCGACCGACCGACCGCATGGCGCACGGAGACTTAGGACCCCGTGCGCCCGCTTCCTCCCTCTCTCCCTCCCACATGGGTTGCTTTCCGATCCGAATCTCTCCCTCTTGAAGGGAGAGTCCGAAGACAGAGAGCCCGGGGTGTGCGGCCGTCGCACGGGCCCCGAGGGATGGGGGCGGGAAGGGAGACTGACAACCTGTTGACAACCGGACGGACGAACGGACGGACGGACGAACGTTGGGGACCCCTGTTCGCCTCCGCGGCGTTGGGGGCGGATCGTCAAGGGGGGTTTGGAAAAAACGGTTGGGTCGATCCGGCGCCCCGGCTATGCCGCGGGAGCCAACCGCCTCCGGAGCGGAAGGGACTAGGATCGACAGCCGGATTGACACCGTTCCCTAGAAGCGGTAGGGTTGCCTAGATTCCGTTCCCGACTAGAGCCGCGCGATGCCCTATAAGAACCCCCACGACGAACGAGCCAAAGCCGCCAAGCGGAAGTGGTGGAGGGAGAACCGAGGCACCCCTACCGGGAAGCGAGGACCCAAGCCCAAATCGCAAGGCGGAGGGTTGAAGGAACCGTCGCCTGTTCCGGGCGCCGGTCAATCGGACCTTCTCCCTGGCGCCGTCCGGCCCAAGCCCCAGCCCCTCGAAGTGGGGCTGGCCCTGGCGAAGTGGTGCCGCGACACCCTCAAGGTTCCGCCGGGGCACGCCAACGCCGGCCAGCCCCTGGTGATACCGCCCTACGGTATCGACTTCATCCGGGATGCCCTACATGCTCGTGAGAGTCTGCTATGCATCGCCCGGAAGAACGCCAAGTCCGCCATCATCGCCGCGTTTCTGCTGGCGCGTCTCTGTAGCGGACTGCCCGGACTCCACATCCGGGGATACCGGGGCGGGGTCACCAGCGTTACCAAAGAGAAGGCCAACGAGCTGCGCATGCAGATGGAAGCCATTGCCACAGCCAGCAACCTGTTGTCCAAGGTCCGGTTCCTTCGCACTCCGGCGCCGGGCCGCGTGGTGTCCACCACGGGCGCCGTCGATATCCTCTCTGCGGACAAGAGCGCCGGCCATGCGAGCGGCTTCGACGACGCCATCGTGGACGAACTCGGCCTGCTGGAGGAGCGGCACCGCGAGCTCGTGAACGGTATGCGGTCTTCGATTTCGGCCCGCTCGGGCCGGTTCATTGCCCTGTCTATTCGGGGCCTTGCGCCGTTCACGCGGGAAATGATCGAGCGCCGAAAACAGGACGTCGTAAACGTCCACCTGTACGCGGCGCCCGCCAGGTGCAAACTCACCGACGAAGACGCCTGGCGCGCCGCCAACCCCGGCCTGGATTTCGGCATCAAGAGCATGGACTACATGCGGGGAGAAGCGGAACACGCAGCGGCCATCCCTGCCGACGAATCCGCCTTCCGGGCCTACGACCTGAACCAAGAGGTCGAACCGTCGCAAGAGATGATCGTCTCCGTGGGCGCCTGGGAGAAGGTCCTGTGCCAGCCCGAGGACCTGCCCGAGGACCGGGGGCCGGTGGTGATCGGCTTCGACGCCGGCGGCGCCGCCAGCATGACGGCAGCGGTGATCCTCTGGACGGAGACCGGACGGTGTGAAGCCTATGGCGCCTTCGGCGACTTGCCATCCCTGGCCGCCCGCGGTAAAGCGGACGGCGTGGGAACCCTGTATCTGCAAATGGCGTCCGAGGGCACCTTGACGATCTACCCCGGTCTCGTTACGCCGGTAGCGCCGTTCCTGGCCTTCCTCGCCAATCGGGTAGCCGGACATCCGGTACTCGCAGCGGGAGCCGACCGCTACCGGCGTAACGAAGTCACACAGTACCTGAGAGACGCGGGCCTGGACTGGCGGATGGTGTGGCGCGGAACGGGCGCCAGCCCCACCGCGGACGGTAGCCGGGACATCCGGGCCTTTCAGCGAGCGGTGTTGCAGCGCCGTATCCGCTTCATGGACCCGTGCACCATCATGGAGAGCGCTATAGGCGACTCCCAACTACGCTACGACGCCGCGGGCAACCCCGCGCTGGACAAGGCACGATTCGCGGGGCGAATAGATGCCCTGTCCAGCGCCGTGATTGCCGCGGGTCTTGCGGAGCAAGTTCAGAACGTGGGCTTCGACAGGGTGACATTGCTATGAAGACCAAACACAAAGCCTACGAGAATTACGCTACCGGCGTGATCCGGTCCTACTGCGGCCGCGTCCTGCGGACTCTGCACCGCGTCACAGCGTCAGACGATCCCGCCACCGTCAAGGTCACCTGCAAAAGGTGCCTGCAGATACACACGGCATGGCACGACGTGGGGAGCATATGAGCGGGCATCCACACCCGCACCTCTGCGGGGTCTGTGACCGTGAGTGGACCTGCACCGGCGCCAGTTGCGGCTTCGCCCTGCTGCGGACCTGCGAGAAATGCCAATGACGCCGAACCAACGCCAATACCGGACCACCATGTGGGCGGTCCTTCGGGAGCAAGTCTTCATCCGGGACGGCTACCGGTGTGTGAAGTGCGGACGGGCCGGGCGCCTGGAGTGCGACCACGTGAAGCCGCTCAAGCACGGCGGCGGGAATACCCTGGACAACCTGCAGACCCTCTGCCGGGACTGTCACTTCGCCAAGACCGCCAAGGAGAACGAGAAGGTCAAGGGTAGATCGGCGTGGGTTGGCCGGTTGCGGGTGATCCAGGGAGGCAAGGTGACCATGCCGCCGCCGTCCACACGGGACCCGAGGGGACCCCATGCCTCCTGACGTCGACGCCTACGCCGCGGCCGTCGCCGGTCGCGCCCTGGCTTCCAAGTGCAGGGGCGGCTACACCGCAGCACCAGCTATCACCGGCGAGTGGTTCCTGAGGTATGTGGTCCGTCCAACGGTCACCACCAGAGTCTCCGACGTGGAAGACCTGGTTCAATCGTCCAACTGGGACGGCGGGGCCTACGGTATCCAAGAGAACCAACTAACCAACCAGTATTCGCCCATGCCTCTGCAAGACATGTTCCGAAGCCCGAGAAGGAACATCGTCCTGCGAGAGATCCTGCTTCCGCAAGTGTCCACCGCTTCCGTCACTCCGCCCTTCGAGTCGATGGACATACCGGCGTCCATCATCGCGGCAGGGTCAACCGTCACCCTGCGCGCCTATAGATCCACGAGCTTCATAGGGGAGTTCTCCGTTACCATCGGAGAAAGTTCTTCGTTCGCGGCCAACGGCGTGATGGGTTACCGTCTCCGTTCCCTGACCAACATCAACCGCACCATGACGCCCGGACTGGGTTTCCTTTACAGGGGCATTTCCATATCCACGGCGCCGTCAGCACAGCCGGACACTTCGTTCGAGTTCTACGGACGCCTGGAAAGCGGCGTGGGGTCTGTCCTGGAAGTTGACTCCGAAGGAAACCAGATCGAAGTTCAGACGGTAAACCTGACATGCCGTTACGACGCTCGCTTCCGCGTCGGGGACTGGCTTTCGATTTCGGACCTGTCCGATTATAGATTCCGTATTTTCAATATCGAAAACACCGGGCGCCGGAAATGGCAAACAATGTCTCTCAGACAGGAGATAGCGTCATAATGGCTCTTGGACTCCTGATCCTTTCGTATCGGATCAACCGCCAACAAAAGCGGATCAACAAGCTTTATGGTCAACTTGGTATCCAGCGGCCACAAAGGGAGACAAGAAGACGAGCCTTTATCCTACGAAGGAGCCGCTCCGATTTCGATGACCTGGATTTCAGCACGGGCCATGTTCTTGCTTACGCGGTCAAGGGAAAAGGACGGTTCAACAAAGTCGAGACCTATAGACGGGTTTTCGTTCGGTTCGACGTGGTCGGGAACCTGACCGAAGCAGAGGCGGTTGACCGTATCAGGCTCTTTTACCAAGAAGCCACCAGATCGTTGCGTTTGGGAACGAATACCTACATGCAGCGCCGGACCCCATCCCGAACCGGACGCCTGCGGAAGTCCTACGAAAGCGGCGTGGTTGTCAGTTCAACGTCCTATGTGGAATGCCGCTACAACCCCGACCATGCCTACTATGCAAGGTGGGTGCCGAGAGTGGCAGACCTTTTATCTTCGGATGCCCTGCTTCGGCGCATGAGAAAGGCAATCAAAGATGGCGCGAAAGCAGCCAGTTAACAGGAGGTCGATGTGAGAAAGTCCCAAGAACTGCTGGTACAACTGTCCGAGCGCCGCTCTGCCCTGGGGAGCGCCGCCAAGGACCCGGCCCTCACGGAGGAGGACCGACAGACGAAGATGGAAGCGGCGACCGCCGACCTGATACGGCTGGAGTCCGAGTACCGGACCGCCGTCGCCGAAGAAGCCGCCGCCGCGGCCATCGAGGACGCCCACGCCGGGGGCGAGGGCGCCGAAATCCGGGGCCTGCTGGACAAGGTGAAGATCGGCCACTACGTCCGATCCGCCCTGACCGAGGAGAAGCTGACCGGCCCCGAAGCCGAACTGAACGCGGCCCGGGCCATTCCGGAGTCCGGCATCGTGCAGCTTCCGATGGAGCTCCTGGCGCAACGCTCCGTCCAGGCGCCCATCGAGGAGCGCGTCGACGCCGTCACCGCGCCCGCGGTGGACTTCGGCGAGAACTCGGCCGGCGTGCAGGCCTGGTTGGGCCGCCTGTTCCGGCCCACGTTGGCCGGCTACCTCGGGGTGACGATGGCAAGCCCTGGCGTGGGAGACCCCGAATACCTGATCCTCACCAGCTCCAACGATCCAGTCCAGCGCGCCCGGTCCCAAGAGGTGGACGCGACCGCGGCTACCCTGTCGAGCCTGACCATGACGCCCAAGCGCATGTCTGCCCGGTACGTGTGGCGCATCGAGGACACGGCCCGTATCGAGCGCCTCGAGGAGCAACTGCGGTCCGACCTGGAGATGGCGGTCCGGGTGG
The DNA here is from genome assembly GCA_965242795.1 of uncultured Binatia bacterium (SeqCode). Lineage (GTDB taxonomy): Bacteria > Desulfobacterota > Binatia > Bin18 > Bin18 > Bin18. Next base: position 18,122 of record CBDETF010000001.1, on the reverse strand, counting down.
GCGCCGATACCGCCATCCTCGAAGGCGAGGACAGCGGCACCGGGACGGACGCGGACATCACCGGCCTGGACGCCGCCACCGGGGTCAAGGAGATCACCAAGACCTGGCGCGCCCAGATCGCCAACGGTCCCAACTTGTTCACGCAGACCATTACCGGCCTGAACGAGCTGATCGACGGCATCCGGGCACAGACCACCGGGGAAGTCTCCCTGGTGCTGGCGCCCACCCTGTTCCGCGCCCTGACCAGCCTGTTCGCGAGCGCGAACAACAACGACACCATTGCGGACGTGCTGCGGCGCCAAGGGTACACGTGGAGGGTCGCGGGCAACATGACCACCGCAGCCCTGGCGGCCAACGACATCGTGGGCTTGGGCAGTCTGCCGGTGGGCCGGGCCAACGCCGCGGTCTATGCCATGTGGCCAACCATGAGCCTGATCCGGGACGTGTACAGCGGCGCCGCCAAGGGCGAGGTGGCGTTGACGTCCATCATCCTGCACGACTTCAAGGTGATCCGTCCGGACACGTTCTTCCGGCTCAAGACGTCGTAGGAGGAATCATGGCCGGTAAAATCTACGCCAAACCAGCCCTGGAACTGCGCTACCTGGGGGCCCCGTCCGAGCCCCTGGACATGGAGTTCCGCGAGGACTCGAAGACCGGCCTGGGCATGGTGTCCGGCGTCATCCTGCGCTACGGAGACGTAGCCGGGATCGGCGCCTTCACCGAAGAGTTCGAGGCCGGGGCCATGAAGCCCTACCACGGGCCCATCGTCGCCAACATCCTGCACGACCGTTCCCGCCTGCTGGCCAGCCGCCCGGGGAACATGTCCCTGGACTTCGGCGCCCGCGAAGTCCGGGCAGAGTTCGACCTTCCCGACACCGCGGACGGACGCGAGGCCGTCGAGCTGATCCGCATGGGTGTGCTCGCGTCCTTCAGCGCGGAGTTCCGCGTGGACAAGGACACCTGGGACGGGCAGCACCGGACGATCCAGGCCGCCACCCTCTACGGTCTGGGCCTGGTGGCGCAACCGGCGTATCCCGCGTCGCAGGTGGACCGGGCCTTGGCCCAGATCGACCATGATCTGGTCCGTCCGCACTCCGGAGCCGGGAAGCTCCAAGCCAATGCGGACGGGCTCTCCCGCGCCCAACTCTACCGCCGCAACCTGCTGCGAGGCATGCTGTAGATGGCCGTTCCCGCCACCAATGCCGAGCTTGCCGCGGCTCTCCGCATTGCCGCGGACGATCCACGTTTGACCACCCTATCACCTGCCCTGTCCGACTGGCTCGACACCCGCATCAACAACTCGCCGGTCCCGGCCACCGTGAAGAAAGAGGCGTTCATTCGCCTGGTGGCCTACATCTACGACATGCCCGAGAGCGCGGGCAGCATGGGTTGGGCAAGGCCGTTCGTGAACAGCGGGGCCGCGGCCCTGCTGTCCGACTACCTGATCCAGGGAGCCGCCATCCTCTCCGCAGACGCCGCCGCAGCCCTGTCCGTCGCGTCCATCGCGGGCCACTACGTGACCGCCGTCGCCATCGACGGCTCCACCCTGGTCATCACCTTCAGCAACGCTCAGGAAGTGCGCCTGGCTCTGCCGCAACCGCAGCCAACCTCGGTTGCGGACGGGTCCATCGGCGTGGATCAACTGGCGGCCGGCGTGGTGTCCACCCTGAACAAGAGCGTGCCTTTCGACGGGGTCTCCATATCCGGGGCCGTGCTGACGTTCGTATCCTCTGCCGGACAGCGCACCGACATCAACCTGCCCGCGTCCCAAGGCACGGTCAACCCGCGGACGGACGCCGACATCCGCGCACAGATCGCAGCGGCCCTGGTTGCCGGGGGCAACGTCACCATCACGCCTTCGGGCAGCGGCGCCGCACAGACCTTCACCATCGCGGCCACGGACACGGACACAAACACCCAACGCACGGACACCGAGATCCGCTCCGAGGTTCAACAGATGCTGGCGGCCGGGGCGAACATCACCATCACGCCTTCGGGCCGCGGAGACAACCGAATCCTCACCATCGCGGCCACCCCGGGAGACACGGACACCACCCGCTCCGACGCCGACATCCGCGCACAGATCGCAGCGGCCCTGGTTGCCGGGGGCAACGTCACCATCACGCCTTCGGGCAGCGGCGCCGCACAGACCTTCACCATCGCGGCCACGGACACGGACACAAACACCCAACGCACGGACGCCGAAATCAACGCCCTGGTGGACGCCCGCATACCCGTAGCGCGCCGGGTCCCTGACTTCGCCATAGGCGACGCCGGGGAAGTGCTGACCGTAGCGCCCAACGGACGAGAGACCCGCTTCGGGAACGCCACCGTCAAGGCCGTGCAGCACTTCGACGCCATACCGGGCATCGCGGGCTACACCGTGGGCGACCTGGTGAACGTGGACGGGGAGCTCTACGAGCTTGTCGAAGGCACGGACAACCTGAGCCTGAACCAGATCGCGGGCCTGGCGGGAACGCCCCTGGCGAACTACCAGGGCGACGCGGTCTTCCAGTGGAACACGCAAGCCAACCCCGGCAACATCCGGCTCTACATCCCACGCGGCTGGTACGTGGGCACGGACCAGACCATACCGGCCACCCTCTACGGGGAGTTGGAGACGGACAACGGGAGCTTCAACGAGATCGTCCTGGACCGGTCCAGCGGGGATGACGGTTCGCCGGTCACCCGATGGGCATACCACCGGACGTCGGACGGCCCGAAGCTCCCGGAGATCACCGGCGCCAAGCACTACCTGTTGAACCTCTACACCGACGCCGAACACGTCACCCCGTTCTCCCTGACGGGACGTGTGGACAACCATTGGCAGCCGGACGCCCGGAACCGCCTGACCCTGGGACAGGTGGACAACCGGATACTGGAGCAAGCCCGGACCGGGAACGGAACCAGGTGGGGCAAGATCAAGCTGCCCATGACCACGGTCTACACGGACGACCTGGCCACCACCGCGCAAATGGCCGCAGGCACGGCGGACCGGGTTCCCGACGCCGCCAAGGTCAAGGCCTACGTGGACGGGGCCATCCCGCACGTCCCCGGTACGTCCCTGCTGGACCATGAGTTCCCGGGCATGACCCTGGCGCGCACGGACCGCAACCAGCGCCCAGCGGCGCCCACCGCCCTGTCTCCGTCTTCGACCTGGACACAGAAGGCAATGGACGCGGGGAGTTCCACCTTGCCCTGACCCTGACCATTGCGCCGGTGTCCGACGCAAACATGGGCTTCCAACAGGGAGTGAACCAGACCGCGGAACAGCGGCGTGTGGACCTGTCCAATATCCTGTTCGCCTCCGACCTGGCGCAGGTGGACGCCTTCGTGTTCAGCTCCACGGAGAGCTTGTCCGGCCTGGTGGCCTTCACACAGGTGGTCTATTCCAACCTGACGGAGGTGGGCACGTATCGGTTCCTGATGGTGAGGAACGCCAACAACGAGGTGGCGACCTACCATTACTGGGAAGGCAAGGCCGGGGCCACGGGCGCCACGATCACCGCGGAGGCGCGGATCACCTTCACGCCCACGGACGCGGCGGCCAGTGCAGCGCCGTTGGGGTTCCGTCTGTTATGGGGCCGGTTCGACCAGGCCAGCGAAACCCTGACGAACAACCCGAACCTGTCTGCGTCGCGCGGCATCGCGTCGGTTGTGCGGAATGGTATAGGCTCCTACCGGGTGACGTTTTCGGAACCCTTCGCGGACAACGTCTATATCACCATGGTCAATCCCTGGGGGGCGGGCCAGCCCATCAACGAAGTCCATAACGCCTCTCCCGGATTCTTCGACGTCGTCACGAAATCGACTGCAGGCGTGGGAACGGACTTGCGCCGAAACACCGGTTGCCAATTCATAGTCCTGAAACCGGAGGCAGCATGACCCTTTGGCCTTTCTCCCCACGCACCGGGACGCCGCCCACAGAGGACCGCAACTACACGGACGCGATCGTAACGGCCATCCTGCAGGCCAACACAGGGGAGTCCCTGACCGCGCTCCGGACCGCAGCCCTGGAAGCAGCGGCCGGCTGGTGGTCCCGATGCTTCACCATGGCCAGCGTCTCTCCTTCCGGAGCGGCCATGCTGCTAACCCCGTCGATATTGGGTTGGGTGGGCCGAAGCCTCTGCCAGAGCGGACAAGCCATGCTGTACCTGTCCGAGGGCGCCATGCCCGCGCTCTACCCGGTAACCAACGCCAACACCACCGGTGGCCGGGACCGCAACTCCTGGCGGTACGACCTGATCCTGAACGGCCCGGAAGGGTCCATGGCCGTCCGCACCGGGGCCGCCAACGTCCTGCACGTCCAGTACAGCTACGAGGCCACGAACCCGTCCCTGGGCATCGGGGCCGATGCAATGGGCTTCCACCCTGGGCAAGATGGCCGCCAGCATGGAACAGCGGCTCACCGAGGAAGCCGCCGCCAAGGTGGGCTACTTGATCCCCATCCCCAAGGCGCCGCTCAGCACCATCACGGACAGCGAGGGGAACGCGGTGGACCCGCTCGCCGCGCTCAAGCGCGACCTGAGCAACCTCAAGGGACAAACCGCCCTGGTGGAAACGTCCGGTGGCATGGCGCCGGAGGTCCGGGCGCCGCAAGGGGAATGGCAACCGCGGCGTATTGGCCTGGACCCGCCTGCCGCCGTCGTTGAGCTTCGCCGTCAGGTCTTCGAGACCGTGCTTTCGGTGTGCGGCGTCCCGCCTGGCCTGGTCTCCCTGTCCGGCGGCCATATCCGCGAACACCTGCGGACGTTCCTTCACACCACCCTGGCGCCAGCGGGCCGCCTGCTGGAAGCCGAGGCCAGCGCCAAGCTGCCGGGGCCGGTCAAGGTGTCGTTCGAGCGCCTCTACGCCGCGGACATCCAGGGGCGCGCCCGGGCCTTCCAGAGCATGACCACCGGTGGCCTGAGCGTAGAGGAAGCCCGCCGCCTGGCGGGGTTGGACGAATGAGACCCTGTTGGGCCGCCGTGATCTTCATCTTCATCAACCTGGCGGGTTGCGACCGGGATCGACATTTGACCCTAGATCGTGAGACAAACGTTCGCCGTCACCCCTTTACGTTTGATCTTTCGAATGGTACGAACGTCGATCATGTCTCAATCTCCTACGAGTCGATGGGGAGACCGCGCCCGCCGCAAGGCCGCACAGAGCGTGAACGAGCGGAAGATGGAGCGGATCAACGCCGCTCTCCCCTGGATACGGCGTTGCCAGGGTGAGGGAATGAGCCTGGCAGCAATCGCCAAGGCGTTGAACGCCTTCGGCATACCCTCCCCGGGGGCCGGGACCCGCTACGGGGATAACTGGACGCGGAAGGCCGTCGAGCGGATCGTGTCCAAGGAGGACCTATGAGTCTCAAGACGATCACGGAAGCCGTGGAATTCGTGGTGAAGGACGGCTCCCTGCTGGCGCGGGTGGGCCGGGAGATCGAGCAACAGGATTGGCAGGACACGGCCCTGGACGCCCTGCACCTTGGCCTTGACCTGGCGGACCGGCTTGTCCCTGCCCAGTACCTGGCCAAGGCTCTGAAGGTCCCGGAAGGGGCCACGCTCGCGAACGACCTGATCGAGCGCCTGGCGGAGAACTTGCGCGACGCCAGTGGGGACACCGGGACCCTGACCCTGGAAGACTTGTTCGGCGCCGTCAGGAAGATGATCTCGCATCCCGACCTGCTGAAAGACCCTCCGGAGCCCAAATCGACCGCATGAAATCGCCGGACCACATAGTCGAGTTCGTCGCTTTCTTCGAGGGTTACAGGATCACGCCCTACCTGGACGCCGGGGGCAAGTGGACCGTGGGGTACGGCTTCCGCTTCGTCGATGGCGTCCAGGTAGGTCCGAATACGCGGCCCATGTCCCAAGTCGAAGCCAAGTCCCTGTTGCGGGAGCAACTGGACACTATCGAGCGCTTGGTGCAGGCCGACGTTCTGGACGTCCAGTTGGGCCGGGCGCCCTGGGAACTGGCGACCTGGCAATGGGACGCCTTGACGTCATTGGTTTTCAACATCGGACATCACGCTTGGCTCCAATCGACGATGTTCCAGTTGGTCAAGGATGGGGCGCTCGATAAGGCTGCCCAAGAGTTCCCGCGGTGGTGCCATGTCCACGGCACGCCGGTTCATGGACTGGTGATGCGCCGGTATTGGGAGAGGCACCTATGGGAGCACGGCTATCAGGCCGTGGATTTCCTCTGGGAGGGCATCAAGCATTATCGTTCTCCCAAGCACGTGGGGCCTGGCGTACCGCATGAATAAGCCTCGATGTAGTTGCGGCCGCCGCGCCTTCAAGCAGTTCGCCATCCTCAAGATGGTGGACGGCTTCGTCGATGAGTTCGGCTGGGTGCCGCATTGCATCGCCTGTGGCATGGAATCGCAGTTCTGCCGGTGTCCGTCCATCGTCCAGGATGGCCGACACCGGCAGTTGTGGTTGTTCCAGGGGGTTGACCCCAGGGTCAAGGCGAAAGCACGTCCTGACCCGTAAAGCGCTAATCGTAGCCCCATCCCCGACGCGATAATCAAGGCACCGGGGGGGTGGGCGCAGCAACGACGGCTACCGGGGGAAGGTAGAAAGCCGTCCGCTAACCGAGGGGGGGAGAGCGCTACCAGGGGAGTCGATCCGGCGCCCCGGCTATGCCGCGGGAGCCAACCGCCTCCGGAGCGGAAGGGACTAGGATCGACAGCCGGATTGACACCGTTCCCTAGAAGCGGTAGGGTTGCCTAGATTCCGTTCCCGACTAGAGCCGCGCGATGCCCTATAAGAACCCCCACGACGAACGAGCCAAAGCCGCCAAGCGGAAGTGGTGGAGGGAGAACCGAGGCACCCCTACCGGGAAGCGAGGACCCAAGCCCAAATCGCAAGGCGGAGGGTTGAAGGAACCGTCGCCTGTTCCGGGCGCCGGTCAATCGGACCTTCTCCCTGGCGCCGTCCGGCCCAAGCCCCAGCCCCTCGAAGTGGGGCTGGCCCTGGCGAAGTGGTGCCGCGACACCCTCAAGGTTCCGCCGGGGCACGCCAACGCCGGCCAGCCCCTGGTGATACCGCCCTACGGTATCGACTTCATCCGGGATGCCCTACATGCTCGTGAGAGTCTGCTATGCATCGCCCGGAAGAACGCCAAGTCCGCCATCATCGCCGCGTTTCTGCTGGCGCGTCTCTGTAGCGGACTGCCCGGACTCCACATCCGGGGATACCGGGGCGGGGTCACCAGCGTTACCAAAGAGAAGGCCAACGAGCTGCGCATGCAGATGGAAGCCATTGCCACAGCCAGCAACCTGTTGTCCAAGGTCCGGTTCCTTCGCACTCCGGCGCCGGGCCGCGTGGTGTCCACCACGGGCGCCGTCGATATCCTCTCTGCGGACAAGAGCGCCGGCCATGCGAGCGGCTTCGACGACGCCATCGTGGACGAACTCGGCCTGCTGGAGGAGCGGCACCGCGAGCTCGTGAACGGTATGCGGTCTTCGATTTCGGCCCGCTCGGGCCGGTTCATTGCCCTGTCTATTCGGGGCCTTGCGCCGTTCACGCGGGAAATGATCGAGCGCCGAAAACAGGACGTCGTAAACGTCCACCTGTACGCGGCGCCCGCCAGGTGCAAACTCACCGACGAAGACGCCTGGCGCGCCGCCAACCCCGGCCTGGATTTCGGCATCAAGAGCATGGACTACATGCGGGGAGAAGCGGAACACGCAGCGGCCATCCCTGCCGACGAATCCGCCTTCCGGGCCTACGACCTGAACCAAGAGGTCGAACCGTCGCAAGAGATGATCGTCTCCGTGGGCGCCTGGGAGAAGGTCCTGTGCCAGCCCGAGGACCTGCCCGAGGACCGGGGGCCGGTGGTGATCGGCTTCGACGCCGGCGGCGCCGCCAGCATGACGGCAGCGGTGATCCTCTGGACGGAGACCGGACGGTGTGAAGCCTATGGCGCCTTCGGCGACTTGCCATCCCTGGCCGCCCGCGGTAAAGCGGACGGCGTGGGAACCCTGTATCTGCAAATGGCGTCCGAGGGCACCTTGACGATCTACCCCGGTCTCGTTACGCCGGTAGCGCCGTTCCTGGCCTTCCTCGCCAATCGGGTAGCCGGACATCCGGTACTCGCAGCGGGAGCCGACCGCTACCGGCGTAACGAAGTCACACAGTACCTGAGAGACGCGGGCCTGGACTGGCGGATGGTGTGGCGCGGAACGGGCGCCAGCCCCACCGCGGACGGTAGCCGGGACATCCGGGCCTTTCAGCGAGCGGTGTTGCAGCGCCGTATCCGCTTCATGGACCCGTGCACCATCATGGAGAGCGCTATAGGCGACTCCCAACTACGCTACGACGCCGCGGGCAACCCCGCGCTGGACAAGGCACGATTCGCGGGGCGAATAGATGCCCTGTCCAGCGCCGTGATTGCCGCGGGTCTTGCGGAGCAAGTTCAGAACGTGGGCTTCGACAGGGTGACATTGCTATGAAGACCAAACACAAAGCCTACGAGAATTACGCTACCGGCGTGATCCGGTCCTACTGCGGCCGCGTCCTGCGGACTCTGCACCGCGTCACAGCGTCAGACGATCCCGCCACCGTCAAGGTCACCTGCAAAAGGTGCCTGCAGATACACACGGCATGGCACGACGTGGGGAGCATATGAGCGGGCATCCACACCCGCACCTCTGCGGGGTCTGTGACCGTGAGTGGACCTGCACCGGCGCCAGTTGCGGCTTCGCCCTGCTGCGGACCTGCGAGAAATGCCAATGACGCCGAACCAACGCCAATACCGGACCACCATGTGGGCGGTCCTTCGGGAGCAAGTCTTCATCCGGGACGGCTACCGGTGTGTGAAGTGCGGACGGGCCGGGCGCCTGGAGTGCGACCACGTGAAGCCGCTCAAGCACGGCGGCGGGAATACCCTGGACAACCTGCAGACCCTCTGCCGGGACTGTCACTTCGCCAAGACCGCCAAGGAGAACGAGAAGGTCAAGGGTAGATCGGCGTGGGTTGGCCGGTTGCGGGTGATCCAGGGAGGCAAGGTGACCATGCCGCCGCCGTCCACACGGGACCCGAGGGGACCCCATGCCTCCTGACGTCGACGCCTACGCCGCGGCCGTCGCCGGTCGCGCCCTGGCTTCCAAGTGCAGGGGCGGCTACACCGCAGCACCAGCTATCACCGGCGAGTGGTTCCTGAGGTATGTGGTCCGTCCAACGGTCACCACCAGAGTCTCCGACGTGGAAGACCTGGTTCAATCGTCCAACTGGGACGGCGGGGCCTACGGTATCCAAGAGAACCAACTAACCAACCAGTATTCGCCCATGCCTCTGCAAGACATGTTCCGAAGCCCGAGAAGGAACATCGTCCTGCGAGAGATCCTGCTTCCGCAAGTGTCCACCGCTTCCGTCACTCCGCCCTTCGAGTCGATGGACATACCGGCGTCCATCATCGCGGCAGGGTCAACCGTCACCCTGCGCGCCTATAGATCCACGAGCTTCATAGGGGAGTTCTCCGTTACCATCGGAGAAAGTTCTTCGTTCGCGGCCAACGGCGTGATGGGTTACCGTCTCCGTTCCCTGACCAACATCAACCGCACCATGACGCCCGGACTGGGTTTCCTTTACAGGGGCATTTCCATATCCACGGCGCCGTCAGCACAGCCGGACACTTCGTTCGAGTTCTACGGACGCCTGGAAAGCGGCGTGGGGTCTGTCCTGGAAGTTGACTCCGAAGGAAACCAGATCGAAGTTCAGACGGTAAACCTGACATGCCGTTACGACGCTCGCTTCCGCGTCGGGGACTGGCTTTCGATTTCGGACCTGTCCGATTATAGATTCCGTATTTTCAATATCGAAAACACCGGGCGCCGGAAATGGCAAACAATGTCTCTCAGACAGGAGATAGCGTCATAATGGCTCTTGGACTCCTGATCCTTTCGTATCGGATCAACCGCCAACAAAAGCGGATCAACAAGCTTTATGGTCAACTTGGTATCCAGCGGCCACAAAGGGAGACAAGAAGACGAGCCTTTATCCTACGAAGGAGCCGCTCCGATTTCGATGACCTGGATTTCAGCACGGGCCATGTTCTTGCTTACGCGGTCAAGGGAAAAGGACGGTTCAACAAAGTCGAGACCTATAGACGGGTTTTCGTTCGGTTCGACGTGGTCGGGAACCTGACCGAAGCAGAGGCGGTTGACCGTATCAGGCTCTTTTACCAAGAAGCCACCAGATCGTTGCGTTTGGGAACGAATACCTACATGCAGCGCCGGACCCCATCCCGAACCGGACGCCTGCGGAAGTCCTACGAAAGCGGCGTGGTTGTCAGTTCAACGTCCTATGTGGAATGCCGCTACAACCCCGACCATGCCTACTATGCAAGGTGGGTGCCGAGAGTGGCAGACCTTTTATCTTCGGATGCCCTGCTTCGGCGCATGAGAAAGGCAATCAAAGATGGCGCGAAAGCAGCCAGTTAACAGGAGGTCGATGTGAGAAAGTCCCAAGAACTGCTGGTACAACTGTCCGAGCGCCGCTCTGCCCTGGGGAGCGCCGCCAAGGACCCGGCCCTCACGGAGGAGGACCGACAGACGAAGATGGAAGCGGCGACCGCCGACCTGATACGGCTGGAGTCCGAGTACCGGACCGCCGTCGCCGAAGAAGCCGCCGCCGCGGCCATCGAGGACGCCCACGCCGGGGGCGAGGGCGCCGAAATCCGGGGCCTGCTGGACAAGGTGAAGATCGGCCACTACGTCCGATCCGCCCTGACCGAGGAGAAGCTGACCGGCCCCGAAGCCGAACTGAACGCGGCCCGGGCCATTCCGGAGTCCGGCATCGTGCAGCTTCCGATGGAGCTCCTGGCGCAACGCTCCGTCCAGGCGCCCATCGAGGAGCGCGTCGACGCCGTCACCGCGCCCGCGGTGGACTTCGGCGAGAACTCGGCCGGCGTGCAGGCCTGGTTGGGCCGCCTGTTCCGGCCCACGTTGGCCGGCTACCTCGGGGTGACGATGGCAAGCCCTGGCGTGGGAGACCCCGAATACCTGATCCTCACCAGCTCCAACGATCCAGTCCAGCGCGCCCGGTCCCAAGAGGTGGACGCGACCGCGGCTACCCTGTCGAGCCTGACCATGACGCCCAAGCGCATGTCTGCCCGGTACGTGTGGCGCATCGAGGACACGGCCCGTATCGAGCGCCTCGAGGAGCAACTGCGGTCCGACCTGGAGATGGCGGTCCGGGTGGGCGCCGATACCGCCATCCTCGAAGGCGAGGACAGCGGCACCGGGACGGACGCGGACATCACCGGCCTGGACGCCGCCACCGGGGTCAAGGAGATCACCAAGACCTGGCGCGCCCAGATCGCCAACGGTCCCAACTTGTTCACGCAGACCATTACCGGCCTGAACGAGCTGATCGACGGCATCCGGGCACAGACCACCGGGGAAGTCTCCCTGGTGCTGGCGCCCACCCTGTTCCGCGCCCTGACCAGCCTGTTCGCGAGCGCGAACAACAACGACACCATTGCGGACGTGCTGCGGCGCCAAGGGTACACGTGGAGGGTCGCGGGCAACATGACCACCGCAGCCCTGGCGGCCAACGACATCGTGGGCTTGGGCAGTCTGCCGGTGGGCCGGGCCAACGCCGCGGTCTATGCCATGTGGCCAACCATGAGCCTGATCCGGGACGTGTACAGCGGCGCCGCCAAGGGCGAGGTGGCGTTGACGTCCATCATCCTGCACGACTTCAAGGTGATCCGTCCGGACACGTTCTTCCGGCTCAAGACGTCGTAGGAGGAATCATGGCCGGTAAAATCTACGCCAAACCAGCCCTGGAACTGCGCTACCTGGGGGCCCCGTCCGAGCCCCTGGACATGGAGTTCCGCGAGGACTCGAAGACCGGCCTGGGCATGGTGTCCGGCGTCATCCTGCGCTACGGAGACGTAGCCGGGATCGGCGCCTTCACCGAAGAGTTCGAGGCCGGGGCCATGAAGCCCTACCACGGGCCCATCGTCGCCAACATCCTGCACGACCGTTCCCGCCTGCTGGCCAGCCGCCCGGGGAACATGTCCCTGGACTTCGGCGCCCGCGAAGTCCGGGCAGAGTTCGACCTTCCCGACACCGCGGACGGACGCGAGGCCGTCGAGCTGATCCGCATGGGTGTGCTCGCGTCCTTCAGCGCGGAGTTCCGCGTGGACAAGGACACCTGGGACGGGCAGCACCGGACGATCCAGGCCGCCACCCTCTACGGTCTGGGCCTGGTGGCGCAACCGGCGTATCCCGCGTCGCAGGTGGACCGGGCCTTGGCCCAGATCGACCATGATCTGGTCCGTCCGCACTCCGGAGCCGGGAAGCTCCAAGCCAATGCGGACGGGCTCTCCCGCGCCCAACTCTACCGCCGCAACCTGCTGCGAGGCATGCTGTAGATGGCCGTTCCCGCCACCAATGCCGAGCTTGCCGCGGCTCTCCGCATTGCCGCGGACGATCCACGTTTGACCACCCTATCACCTGCCCTGTCCGACTGGCTCGACACCCGCATCAACAACTCGCCGGTCCCGGCCACCGTGAAGAAAGAGGCGTTCATTCGCCTGGTGGCCTACATCTACGACATGCCCGAGAGCGCGGGCAGCATGGGTTGGGCAAGGCCGTTCGTGAACAGCGGGGCCGCGGCCCTGCTGTCCGACTACCTGATCCAGGGAGCCGCCATCCTCTCCGCAGACGCCGCCGCAGCCCTGTCCGTCGCGTCCATCGCGGGCCACTACGTGACCGCCGTCGCCATCGACGGCTCCACCCTGGTCATCACCTTCAGCAACGCTCAGGAAGTGCGCCTGGCTCTGCCGCAACCGCAGCCAACCTCGGTTGCGGACGGGTCCATCGGCGTGGATCAACTGGCGGCCGGCGTGGTGTCCACCCTGAACAAGAGCGTGCCTTTCGACGGGGTCTCCATATCCGGGGCCGTGCTGACGTTCGTATCCTCTGCCGGACAGCGCACCGACATCAACCTGCCCGCGTCCCAAGGCACGGTCAACCCGCGGACGGACGCCGACATCCGCGCACAGATCGCAGCGGCCCTGGTTGCCGGGGGCAACGTCACCATCACGCCTTCGGGCAGCGGCGCCGCACAGACCTTCACCATCGCGGCCACGGACACGGACACAAACACCCAACGCACGGACACCGAGATCCGCTCCGAGGTTCAACAGATGCTGGCGGCCGGGGCGAACATCACCATCACGCCTTCGGGCCGCGGAGACAACCGAATCCTCACCATCGCGGCCACCCCGGGAGACACGGACACCACCCGCTCCGACGCCGACATCCGCGCACAGATCGCAGCGGCCCTGGTTGCCGGGGGCAACGTCACCATCACGCCTTCGGGCAGCGGCGCCGCACAGACCTTCACCATCGCGGCCACGGACACGGACACAAACACCCAACGCACGGACGCCGAAATCAACGCCCTGGTGGACGCCCGCATACCCGTAGCGCGCCGGGTCCCTGACTTCGCCATAGGCGACGCCGGGGAAGTGCTGACCGTAGCGCCCAACGGACGAGAGACCCGCTTCGGGAACGCCACCGTCAAGGCCGTGCAGCACTTCGACGCCATACCGGGCATCGCGGGCTACACCGTGGGCGACCTGGTGAACGTGGACGGGGAGCTCTACGAGCTTGTCGAAGGCACGGACAACCTGAGCCTGAACCAGATCGCGGGCCTGGCGGGAACGCCCCTGGCGAACTACCAGGGCGACGCGGTCTTCCAGTGGAACACGCAAGCCAACCCCGGCAACATCCGGCTCTACATCCCACGCGGCTGGTACGTGGGCACGGACCAGACCATACCGGCCACCCTCTACGGGGAGTTGGAGACGGACAACGGGAGCTTCAACGAGATCGTCCTGGACCGGTCCAGCGGGGATGACGGTTCGCCGGTCACCCGATGGGCATACCACCGGACGTCGGACGGCCCGAAGCTCCCGGAGATCACCGGCGCCAAGCACTACCTGTTGAACCTCTACACCGACGCCGAACACGTCACCCCGTTCTCCCTGACGGGACGTGTGGACAACCATTGGCAGCCGGACGCCCGGAACCGCCTGACCCTGGGACAGGTGGACAACCGGATACTGGAGCAAGCCCGGACCGGGAACGGAACCAGGTGGGGCAAGATCAAGCTGCCCATGACCACGGTCTACACGGACGACCTGGCCACCACCGCGCAAATGGCCGCAGGCACGGCGGACCGGGTTCCCGACGCCGCCAAGGTCAAGGCCTACGTGGACGGGGCCATCCCGCACGTCCCCGGTACGTCCCTGCTGGACCATGAGTTCCCGGGCATGACCCTGGCGCGCACGGACCGCAACCAGCGCCCAGCGGCGCCCACCGCCCTGTCTCCCGTCTTCGACCTGGACACAGAAGGCAATGGACGCGGGGAGTTCCACCTTGCCCTGACCCTGACCATTGCGCCGGTGTCCGACGCAAACATGGGCTTCCAACAGGGAGTGAACCAGACCGCGGAACAGCGGCGTGTGGACCTGTCCAATATCCTGTTCGCCTCCGACCTGGCGGAGAAGGACGCCTTCGTGTTCAGCTCCACGGAGAGCTTGTCCGGCCTGGTGGCCTTCACACAGGTGGTCTATTCCAACTTGACGGAGGTGGGCACGTATCGGTTCCTGATGGTGAGGAACGCCAACAACGAGGTGGCGACCTACCATTACTGGGAAGGCAAGGCCGGGGCCACGGGCGCCACGATCACCGCGGAGGCGCGGATCACCTTCACGCCCACGGACGCGGCGGCCAGTGCAGCGCCGTTGGGGTTCCGTCTGTTATGGGGCCGGTTCGACCAGGCCAGCGAAACCCTGACGAACAACCCGAACCTGTCTGCGTCACGCGGCATCGCGTCGGTTGTGCGGAATGGTATAGGCTCCTACCGGGTGACGTTTTCGGAACCCTTCGCGGACAACGTCTATATCACCATGGTCAATCCCTGGGGGGCGGGCCAGCCCATCAACGAAGTCCATAACGCCTCTCCCGGATTCTTCGACGTCGTCACGAAATCGACTGCAGGCGTGGGAACGGACTTGCGCCGAAACACCGGTTGCCAATTCATAGTCCTGAAACCGGAGGCAGCATGACCCTTTGGCCTTTCTCCCCACGCACCGGGACGCCGCCCACAGAGGACCGCAACTACACGGACGCGATCGTAACGGCCATCCTGCAGGCCAACACAGGGGAGTCCCTGACCGCGCTCCGGACCGCAGCCCTGGAAGCAGCGGCCGGCTGGTGGTCCCGATGCTTCACCATGGCCAGCGTCTCTCCTTCCGGAGCGGCCATGCTGCTAACCCCGTCGATATTGGGTTGGGTGGGCCGAAGCCTCTGCCAGAGCGGACAAGCCATGCTGTACCTGTCCGAGGGCGCCATGCCCGCGCTCTACCCGGTAACCAACGCCAACACCACCGGTGGCCGGGACCGCAACTCCTGGCGGTACGACCTGATCCTGAACGGCCCGGAAGGGTCCATGGCCGTCCGCACCGGGGCCGCCAACGTCCTGCACGTCCAGTACAGCTACGAGGCCACGAACCCGTCCCTGGGCATCGGGCCGATGCAATGGGCTTCCACCCTGGGCAAGATGGCCGCCAGCATGGAACAGCGGCTCACCGAGGAAGCCGCCGCCAAGGTGGGCTACTTGATCCCCATCCCCAAGGCGCCGCTCAGCACCATCACGGACAGCGAGGGGAACGCGGTGGACCCGCTCGCCGCGCTCAAGCGCGACCTGAGCAACCTCAAGGGACAAACCGCCCTGGTGGAAACGTCCGGTGGCATGGCGCCGGAGGTCCGGGCGCCGCAAGGGGAATGGCAACCGCGGCGTATTGGCCTGGACCCGCCTGCCGCCGTCGTTGAGCTTCGCCGTCAGGTCTTCGAGACCGTGCTTTCGGTGTGCGGCGTCCCGCCTGGCCTGGTCTCCCTGTCCGGCGGCCATATCCGCGAACACCTGCGGACGTTCCTTCACACCACCCTGGCGCCAGCGGGCCGCCTGCTGGAAGCCGAGGCCAGCGCCAAGCTGCCGGGGCCGGTCAAGGTGTCGTTCGAGCGCCTCTACGCCGCGGACATCCAGGGGCGCGCCCGGGCCTTCCAGAGCATGACCACCGGTGGCCTGAGCGTAGAGGAAGCCCGCCGCCTGGCGGGGTTGGACGAATGAGACCCTGTTGGGCCGCCGTGATCTTCATCTTCATCAACCTGGCGGGTTGCGACCGGGATCGACATTTGACCCTAGATCGTGAGACAAACGTTCGCCGTCACCCCTTTACGTTTGATCTTTCGAATGGTACGAACGTCGATCATGTCTCAATCTCCTACGAGTCGATGGGGAGACCGCGCCCGCCGCAAGGCCGCACAGAGCGTGAACGAGCGGAAGATGGAGCGGATCAACGCCGCTCTCCCCTGGATACGGCGTTGCCAGGGTGAGGGAATGAGCCTGGCAGCAATCGCCAAGGCGTTGAACGCCTTCGGCATACCCTCCCCGGGGGCCGGGACCCGCTACGGGGATAACTGGACGC
Source organism: uncultured Binatia bacterium (SeqCode) (assembly GCA_965242795.1). Classification (GTDB taxonomy): domain Bacteria; phylum Desulfobacterota; class Binatia; order Bin18; family Bin18; genus Bin18. The sequence goes on along the minus strand of CBDETF010000001.1, from coordinate 1,625 downwards.
GGAAGGCCGTCGAGCGGATCGTGTCCAAGGAGGACCTATGAGTCTCAAGACGATCACGGAAGCCGTGGAATTCGTGGTGAAGGACGGCTCCCTGCTGGCGCGGGTGGGCCGGGAGATCGAGCAACAGGATTGGCAGGACACGGCCCTGGACGCCCTGCACCTTGGCCTTGACCTGGCGGACCGGCTCGTCCCTGCCCAGTACCTGGCCAAGGCTCTGAAGGTCCCGGAAGGGGCCACGCTCGCGAACGACCTGATCGAGCGCCTGGCGGAGAACTTGCGCGACGCCAGTGGGGACACCGGGACCCTGACCCTGGAAGACTTGTTCGGCGCCGTCAGGAAGATGATCTCGCATCCCGACCTGCTGAAAGACCCTCCGGAGCCCAAATCGACCGCATGAAATCGCCGGACCACATAGTCGAGTTCGTCGCTTTCTTCGAGGGTTACAGGATCACGCCCTACCTGGACGCCGGGGGCAAGTGGACCGTGGGGTACGGCTTCCGCTTCGTCGATGGCGTCCAGGTAGGTCCGAATACGCGGCCCATGTCCCAAGTCGAAGCCAAGTCCCTGTTGCGGGAGCAACTGGACACTATCGAGCGCTTGGTGCAGGCCGACGTTCTGGACGTCCAGTTGGGCCGGGCGCCCTGGGAACTGGCGACCTGGCAATGGGACGCCTTGACGTCATTGGTTTTCAACATCGGACATCACGCTTGGCTCCAATCGACGATGTTCCAGTTGGTCAAGGATGGGGCGCTCGATAAGGCTGCCCAAGAGTTCCCGCGGTGGTGCCATGTCCACGGCACGCCGGTTCATGGACTGGTGATGCGCCGGTATTGGGAGAGGCACCTATGGGAGCACGGCTATCAGGCCGTGGATTTCCTCTGGGAGGGCATCAAGCATTATCGTTCTCCCAAGCACGTGGGGCCTGGCGTACCGCATGAATAAGCCTCGATGTAGTTGCGGCCGCCGCGCCTTCAAGCAGTTCGCCATCCTCAAGATGGTGGACGGCTTCGTCGATGAGTTCGGCTGGGTGCCGCATTGCATCGCCTGTGGCATGGAATCGCAGTTCTGCCGGTGTCCGTCCATCGTCCAGGATGGCCGACACCGGCAGTTGTGGTTGTTCCAGGGGGTTGACCCCAGGGTCAAGGCGAAAGCACGTCCTGACCCGTAAAGCGCTAATCGTAGCCCCATGCCCGACGCGATAATCAAGGCACCGGGGGCATGGGCGCAGCAACGACGGCTACCGGGGGAAGGTAGAAAGCCGTCCGCTAACCGAGGGGGGAGAGCGCTACCAGGGGAGGCAACCCCCTACCGCCCCTACTGCTGGCATTGCCTTGTCCAGCGGGCCATGTGACGACCGACCGACCGACCGCATGGCGCACGGAGACTTAGGACCCCGTGCGCCCGCTTCCTCCCTCTCTCCCTCCCACATGGGTTGCTTTCCGATCCGAATCTCTCCCTCTTGAAGGGAGAGTCCGAAGACAGAGAGCCCGGGGTGTGCGGCCGTCGCACGGGCCCCGAGGGATGGGGGCGGGAAGGGAGACTGACAACCTGTTGACAACCGGACGGACGAACGGACGGACGGACGAACGTTGGGGACCCCTGTTCGCCTCCGCGGCGTTGGGGGC
>OZ251505.1:3487500-4185012 GCA_965242795.1 uncultured Binatia bacterium (SeqCode) | reverse complement strand
CAGTTCGCTGCGCTTCATCCGTTCGAGCAGTGCGGCGCTCGCGCCGGCGACCATGCAGGGCTTGGAAGATCGCTTCGGCTGTCCCGTGATCGAAGCCTACGGCATGACCGAGGCCGCCCATCAGATGGCCTCCAATCCGTTGCCTCCGGGCGAACGGCGGCCCGGCTCGGTCGGTCGCGGGACGGGCGTGCGCATCGGCATCATGGACGAGGCCGGCACGCTGCTCGGCCCCGGTGCGCAGGGCGAAGTCGTCATTCAGGGCGACAACGTCACGCGCGGGTATCACAACAACCCCGAAGCCAACGCCGCGGCGTTCGCCAACGGCTGGTTCCGCACCGGGGATCAAGGCATTCTCGACCGCGCGGGCTATCTGACGCTGGTCGGACGGCTCAAGGAACTCATCAACCGCGGGGGCGAAAAAATCTCGCCGCGCGAGGTGGACGAGGCACTGCTCAGTCATCCTGCGGTGGCCGAGGCGGTCAGCTTCGGCGTACCCGACGAAAAATACGGCGAGGAAGTGGCCGCGGCCGTCGTCCTGAAAACCGACACCAGTCCCGCGGACTTGACGGCCCACTGCCAAGGCCGGCTGGCCGCCTTCAAGGTGCCCAAGACGATCTACGTGACCCGCGAGATTCCACGCACCGCGACCGGGAAGATTCAGCGGCGGCGGGTCGCCGAGACGGTTCATGCGCCTCGGTCCGAAACGTAATCCGTGACGGGAGGATCTGTGGCGGACCGGCAGCTTCGACTCGGCGCGTTCATGCGGCCCGTCAGCATTCATACCGCGGCGTGGCGCTATCCCGGGGCGTTTCCGGACGCCAATTTCAATTTCGCCCACTATCAGCGCTTCGCGGAGACGCTGGAGCACGGGCGCTTCGACGCGTTCTTCATGGCCGACCATCTGGCCGTCCTCAACATGCCGATGGCCGCGCTGAAGCGCAGCGCCACGGTCACGTCCTTCGATCCGCTGACGCTGCTACCGGCGTTGGCCGTGACGACCAAACATTTGGGACTGATTGCGACCGCTTCGACGACCTACAACGACCCGTATCACGTGGCCCGCAAGTTCGCGTCACTGGACCACATCAGCCGCGGGCGGGCCGGCTGGAACGTCGTGACGTCGGCCAACCCGGACGAGGCGTTGAACTTCGGGCGTCCCGAACACATGGAACACGACGCCCGCTACCGCTTGGCGCGCGAATTCTACGACACGGTGACCGGGCTGTGGGACAGTTGGGCGGACGACGCCTTCATCCGCGACGTGGGCAGCGGCGTCTATTTCGACCCGGACAAGCTGCACGTGCTCGACCACCACGGCCCGCACCTGTCGGTACGCGGCCCGCTGAACATCGCCCGCCCGGTCCAGGGCTGGCCGGTCATCGTGCAGGCCGGGGCGTCAGAGGCGGGGCGTCAACTCGCGGCCGAGACCGCGGAAGTCGTCTTCTCCGGCGCGAACGAGCTTGTCGACGCGCGGGCGTATTATGCGGACGTCAAAGGGCGCATGGCGGCATGCGGGCGGTCCCACGATCATCTGAAGATTCTGCCGGGCGCGTTCGTCGTGGTGGGCGACAGCACGGACGAGGCGCGCGCGAAGAAAGCGCGCTTGGACGGCCTCGTCCACTCGGACAGCGGCATGGCGACGCTCGGCGTCCTGCTGGGCCACGACGTATCCGGCTACGATCGCGACGGCCCGCTCCCGGACATCCCGGAAAGCAACGCCAGCCGGTCGGGGCGTCAGAAGCTGGTCGATATGGCGTGGCGCGACGGCCTGACGGTCCGGCAACTCGCGCAATACGTAGGCGGAAGTTTCAGTACCCTGGAAATCATCGGCACGCCGGCCGAGATTGCCGACCGGATGGAAGAGTGGCTGCTGACGGACGCCTGTGACGGCTTCAACGTCATGTTCCCGTATCTGCCGGGCGGGCTGGACGATTTCGTCGACCTGGTCGTGCCGGAGTTACAGCGTCGCGGCCTGTTCCGGCGCGAATACGAGGGAACCACGTTGCGCGAGAACCTCGGCCTGCCCCGACCGAGCAACCGCTTCTTCGACTCCCGTTGAGCGGTCGTCAGCTTACAGGAGATGGAACTGTCTGAGGACGTCCGCGACCGCGGGATCACGCTGGCCTAACGCGCGGAACGCTTCCAACAATGACTCTCCGCGGTGCCGTGTGGTATTCAAATTATCTTCCAACGTTCTGACGGTTCGTTCGAACGGTCGAATCATCGTCCGCCGGTCCCACACTGCAAAGCTGATGGTCCCGGCCATCAACACGGTAAAGGCTGCCAACAGAGCTAAGGTGAGTTGAAATTGACGGTCGAACTGGATGTTCATGTCCTCGCGCAATTGCTCGATATCATTCCGCAATGTCTCCTGCCCCGTTTCGAGCCGCGTCAAACGCTCGGCAATCTCGCGGTCGGACAGAGCCGGTGCCGGTTCGACAGCCCATGCAAAGCCGGGAAGGAGAAACACAGCCAAAAGGAAATATATGAAGAGTTTGCCCATGTGCGCATTCAAAGCCGCGTCCGCAGAAAAGTCAAGCAATAACGAAGCGTCAGTCCCCGATCTTCTGCGCCAAGAACGTACCGATGTGATCGATGGGGATACGTTCCTGCTGGAGGGTGTCGCGGTCGCGGACGGTCACGGTCTGGGCGGTCAGGGTGTCGCCGTCCACGGTGAAACAGTACGGGGTGCCGGCCTCGTCCATGCGCGCATAGCGTTTGCCGATGTTCTGCTTGACGTCGAACTGGACCGCGTATTGGGGGCGTAGTTCACGGTAGATTTTCTCGGCCACCTCGGGCATGCCGCCCTTGTTGACCAGCGGAAAGACGCCTGCCTTGATCGGCGCCAAGCGCGGGTGGAATTTCATATAGACTTTACTGGGCCGGCCATCGTCCGGCGTGTACGCCTCGCATAAGACCGCCAGCGTGCCGCGGTCGGCGCCGGCGCTCGGCTCGATCACGTGCGGGAAGTAACGTTCGTTGCGTCGGGCGTCGAAGTACCGCAGCTTGTCGCCCTGGCCGCAGTGGACGGCGTGTTGGCGCAAGTCGTAGTCCGCGCGGTGCGCCACGCCTTCCAGTTCGCCGAAGCCGGGCGCGGTGAACGGAAAACGGTATTCCACGTCGCTCGTGCCGGCCCCTTCCTTGGCGTAGTGAGCCAGTTCGTCCTGCTCGTGTTCGCGCAGGGTCAGATTCTCGCCGGCCAAGCCGATGGACTGCCACCACCGGAACCGCGTGTCGCGCCAGTAGGCGTACCACTGCGCAGCCTCGTCGGGATGGATGAAGAACTCCAATTCCATCTGCTCGAACTCCCGCGAGCGGAACGTGAAGTTGCGCGGCGTGACCTCGTTGCGGAACGCCTTGCCGACTTGCGCGATGCCGAACGGCACCTGCACCCGGTTGCTGTCCAGCACGTTCCAGAACTGGGTGAAGATCCCCTGCGCGGTCTCCGGTCGCAGATAGGTCACCGCGGACGGATCCTCCACCGCACCCGTGGTCGTTTTGAACATCAGGTTGAACGGTTTGGGATCGGTAATGTCCCCGCCACATAATGGGCACGGCGTTCCACCCTCCACACGATTACCCGCCAGACGTCCACCCGCCAGAAGTTTGACCAGCTTGTCGATATCGAGTTCAAGCGGGATAGGCCGGTCCTCCACTTGGAGATCACTTCCCTTGAGGATGTCGATTTCGAGGGAGTCTAAATTTGCTCCGACGTCGGAGATAACCTCTCCTCTCAGGCTTTCCAACAGTTCGTTCTGTGTACGCACGAGGGCCAGGCCCGGCGCCAGTTTGCCCGATTTCCGGCTCCAGCGCCGCAACTGCTTGACAGTCAACGGGCCCGCGGCGTGCATCTCGGATAAAGAAGCGTACCACGCACTTTCGCGGATCATGTCCCAGACGTGGTCGGAACGGACCAGCTTCTTGCACTGTCGACAGGTACTCATCTGGTCCGAGAAGCCGCCCACGTGGCCCGACGCTTCCCAGACCTTGGGATTCATGATGATGGTCGCCTCGACCGGCACGATGTCGATCTGGCGACCGTCCGGACCCGGTGCCGGGCAGCGGACCACGTCCTGCCACCAGGCTTCCTTGAGGTTGCGCTTCAACTCCGTCCCGAGCGGGCCATAATCCCAGAAGCCGTTGATACCGCCGTAGAGTTCGGACGACTGGAAGATGAATCCGCGCCGCCGACACAGCGCCACGATGGCGTCCATCGATTTGGGGGCGTTCGTCGCTGTGGCCGTGGCGGCCGGCACGGCAGCTTTCTGGATCATCGGGATGTCTCGTGATTCGGACAGCGTTGAGGGGACGGAGTAGCGCGATTTTGCGGCGCGCATGATATGGGAACGCTTCTGGCGAGGCAAGCAAACCTCCGACCGACGGCGTTTCAGGTTGGCAGAACGATGAATTTCCACGCTTCCCGGCCCTCCCCGGCTGTCCGCATCGGCCCGTAACGCCATGTCGCTCATCGCTTGGTCGTGGCTGTTCCTGGTCGCCTACATCGGCGGCATGTTGGCGATCGGCGTCATTGCGCAGCGGCGCGTGAAACACGCCGACGACTTCGCTACCGCGCGCCAGTCGTACGGGCCGTTGTTTCTGGCACTCGCGTTCGCGGCGACCACGGCGAGCGGCGCGACGTTCATGGGCACCCCGGGCCTGAGCTACGAATGGGGCCTGCCGACGATCTGGGGCGCGTTCCTGTACCCGACCGGCGTGTATCTGGGCGTGTTGATCGCCATGCGGCTGGTCACCGCGTCGGGGCATCGCTTCGGTAACCGCTCCATCCCGGAATATCTGGGCGACCGCTATCAGTCGGAAGGCATCCGCGTCCTGGTCGCCGTATTTTCGCTGTTGCTGTGTTTCTATCTGGCCGGACAACTCGTGTCCGGTCTGGTCATGTTCGAGATTCTGTTGGGGCTGCCGGCGGTCTGGGCACTGGGCATCACCGCGGCCGTGTTGCTGGTCTATGTCGTGCTGGGCGGCGCGCACGCCGACATCCTGACCGACGGGGTGCAGGGCTGCATGATGCTGATAGTCGCCGCGGTCGTGATCGGCCTGTTCCTGACCGGGTTCGGCGTGGCCGCGGGCGAAGCCGGCCGCGGCGGCCTGTGGAACCTGATTGACAATCTGGGCGCGCAGGACGCCGACCTGGTCGGCCTGTTCAACGCCACGACGCCGCTCTACCACTCCTGGTGGTCGGTGTTCGCCATTCTGGTTTCCCACGTCCCGCTCGGATTGCTGCCGCATCTCGGCAACAAGCTCTGGGCGCTGAAGAATGCGCGGCAACAGCGGACGTTCATCGGCTTGGCGTTTTCGTTCGGGCTGACGCTGGGGATGCTCGGCTTGGCCGGCCTCTTGGCGCGTGCGCTGCTGGGCGACGTGCTGTATGCCGAGGGCGCCAATCCCAACCAAGCCTTGCCGCTGCTGTTCATCGAAGTCTTTCCGACGTGGCTGGCCGCGCTGGTGGGCGTCGGCATTCTGGCCGCGATCATGTCCACCGCGGACGGGCTGGTCATTTCCTCGTCCCAGATCATTGCCAACGACCTGTACCGCCGCACCGTCGTCCCGCGCTTGACACGACCGCCGGCCGACCTCGACCGCATCGTCCTGCGTATCAGCCGCGTCTCGACCGTCGTCGTACTGCTGCTGTGCACCGTTCTCGCCTGGGCGCTGGTCGAGACCAACATCGCGCTGATCGTCTGGATCGGGAACGGCGGGCTGATGGCGGCGTTCGCCGGCCCACTCGTCGTCGGCGCGCTGTGGCGCGGCGTGACCCGCACGGGCGCATACGTCGGGCTGGTCAGCGGCTTCGTCACGTTCTTCGTGCTGCATACCCAAATGCTCGATCCGGCCTGGTTTGCGCCCGGAATGCTGCACGACGCCGTGGCGTGGCTCTACGTCGAAGGCCCCAGCCCTTTTTCGTCCGCGACCATCGGCGAGTTCGTTTCCATCGCTTCGACCTTCCTCGTCTCCAAGGCCACGCAGCCGCTCCCCGCCACGCACGTCCGGGAACTGTTCGGCGCCCGCTGAACCCGAGGCATTCATCCCCATGTCGCTCGTCGCGTGGTCCTGGCTGTTTCTGATCGTCTATGTCGGCGGCATGTTGGCCATCGGCGTGCTGGCGCAACGCCGCGTCACGCACGCCGACGACTTCGCCACGGCGCGCGGCTCGTACGGCGCCTTGTTTCTGGCGCTGGCGTTCTCGGCCACGACCGTCAGCGGCGCGACGTTTCTGGGAATGCCGGGGCTGAGCTACACGTGGGGCCTGACGACGATGTGGGGCATCGTGCTGGGGCCCGCGGGCCTGTGCCTGGGGATGCTCGTGACCATGCGCCTGATCGCCGCGTCCGGCCACCGCTTCGGCAACCGCTCCATCCCCGAGTATCTCGGCGACCGGTACCAATCCGAGGGCATCCGGGTGCTCGTGTCGCTGTTTTCCCTGCTGCTGTGTTTCTATCTGGCCGGGCAACTCGTGTCCGGGCTCGTCATGTTCGAGATGCTGTTGGGACTTCCGCCGCTGTGGGCGCTCGTCATCACGACCGGCGTGCTGCTCGTGTACGTCGTGTTGGGCGGGGCGCACGCCGACATCATCGCCGACGGCGTGCAGGCGTGCATGATGCTCGTCGTCGCCGTGGTGGTGATGGGGCTGTTCCTGATCGGCTTCGGGGTAGAAGCCGGCGCCTCGGGCAGAAGCGGCCTGTTGGGGCTGATCGATAATCTGGCCGCCCAGGACGCGCATCTGGTCGGCGTCCTCAACCGCGAAACCCCGCTGTACCATTCCTGGTGGTCGATCGTGTCGCTGGTCCTGGCCTTCGTGCCGCTCGGGGTCCTGCCGCATCTGGGCAACAAGCTCTGGGCGCTCAGGGACAGCCGTGAGCAAGGCCGGTTTCTCGCGTTCACGATCGCCTTCATCGTCATCCTGGCCATGTTGACCGTGGCCGGCCTGCTGGCCCGCGCGCTGCTGGGCGGCCTGTTGTTCGAGGCGGACGCGAACCCGAATCAGGCCCTGCCACGGCTGTTCATCGAACTGTTCCCCACGTGGCTGGCCGCGCTGGTCGGCGTCGGCGTGCTGGCGGCCATCATGTCCACCGCGGACGGCTTGGTCGTATCGTCGTCCCAGATCATCGCCAACGACCTGTACCGCTGCACCGTCGTTCCCCGCCTGAAGCACCCGCCGACCGGAGCCAAGCTCGACCGGCAGGTCTTGACCATCAGCCGCGTGGCGACCGTGCTCGTGCTGGTGGTCTGCGCGGCGATTGCCTGGGCGTGGGTCGAAACCAACGTCATGCTCATCATCTGGATCGGGACCGGCGGGATCATGTCGGCGTTTGCCGGCTCGCTGGTGTTCGGCGCCCTGTGGCGCGGCGTCACGCGCGGCGGGGCATACGCCGGCTTGGTCAGCGGCTTCGTGACGTTCTTGGTTCTGCACGCGCAACTGCTCGACCCCGCGTGGTTCGGCCCCGGCGTGCTGCACGACATCGTCGCGTGGCTGTACGTGGAGGGCGTCAACCCATTCTCCTGCGCGTCCATCGCGGGACTCGTCTCGGTTGCCTGTACGGTGCTCGGCTCCAAGCTGACGCGACCGCTGCCCGAGTCGCACGTCAGAGAGTTGTTCGATGGGGTGTAAAGGCAGATCGAGCGGAACATTACGGATTGTTCAGCACCTCGTTGAATGCTACGTAGCTTGGTGCTTTCAAACGCCCCTAAGAGAATTTTCATGTCGAGGTTGCCGAAAATCATTCCGGTCAAGGATCTGCACCAAGATGCAGCGGCGGTGCTGAAACAAGTCACGAATTCCCACGATCCGTTCGTCATCACCCAACGTGGAAAAGCTGCGGCTGTCTTGTTGAGTGCCGAAGCGTACCAGCAAGCCGAGTCTGAACGGCAGATCCTCGAGATCCTTGCCCGGGGAGAAAAAGAAATCGCTGAAGGACACGGCTACGATTTGGATTCGGTGCTGGCCGAAACGGACGCGTTGCTTGAGGCCGAAGATTCGTGACCGTTCGATTCACGCCTGCCGCGCGAGCACAATTCCAGGCTACCGCAAGGTACATCCGCCGCGACAATCCCGGGGCGGCGAGGCAGTTTCGCCTACGGGCTGAGCAAGTACTCCACAGACTCGGACAATTTCCGAACTCGGGCAGAATCATTCCTGAATTTCCCGGGCTGCGTTATAGGGAAGTCGTCATCGCGCCGTTCCGTCTTTTCTACCGCCTTGAAAAGGAAGTGGTCTGGATCGTCGGCGTGTGGCATGGCGCTCAAATTCTCCGTGAACCAATAGACTGAACCCTGGAATCGTCAGCCGTTCGTGGCTGTATCTCGAAGGAGGAACCGCATGATCAAGTTGTACGGCACACCCGTCAGCAACTACTTCAGTACCGCCAAGCTCGCTTTCGTCGAGAAGGGCGTTTCGTTCGAGGAAGTCACCGTCATGCCGAGTCAGGAGCCGGAGGTGCTGGCCGGCAGCCCGATGGGCAAGGTCCCCTACATCGAAGTGGACGGCGCAACGCTGACCGAGACGAACGTCATCTTCGACTATCTCGAAGACGTCCAGCCGGAGCCCGCGCTGTATCCCAGCGACCCGTGGGCCAAGGCGAAGGTGAAGGAACTCGTCCGCTACGTGGAACTCTACGCGGACACGCCGGCCCGCCGCCATTTGCCCACGGTCTATTTCGGCAAGCCCGTGAACCCGTACGAGTACGAACACGTTCGTCCGGCCCTGGAACAGGGGCTCGCCGCACTCGAACGGCTGGCACGCTTCGCACCGTACATCGCCGGCGACACCTTCACGTTCGCCGACGTGACCGCATTCTTCCAGTTGCAGTTCACCAACATGCACACCGCCAAAGTGTACGACTGGGACATCGGCGACGCCCTGCCCGGCCTGGGCGCGTACCTGGAAATGCTGAGCGAGCGCCCCGCGGTCAAAACCGTCAACACGGCCATGCAGAACGCAATGGCGGCTCTTCAGAACAAGTAGAGTTGAAGCCTGAATCAGCAACGGCGCGCCTAGCCAAACCGGAACGCCCTTGCTATGTGTCGCCCGATGTTGACCACGGAAAAAGGAGGTTGAGCATGAAAGTCTCCATGTTTCACCTGATGCCCTATCGGGACCTGCCCGATGATTTCGAGCAGCGCTACAAATCGGTGTGGGTCGATCCGCCCTGGAACGAGCTGGGCGACGCGGAGAAGGTCGGCCAGTACTACAACTGGACGTTCGACGAACTGATCCACGCCGCCAAGGCCGGCGTCGACGGCGTCTGCGTCAACGAACACCACCAGAATGCGTACGGCTTCATGCCCAACCCCAACCTGATGGGCTCGGTGCTGGCGCGTGCCACCAACGGCATGGATGTGGCCGTGGTGCAGATGGGCTCCACCCTGCCGACCACCAATCCGCCGACCCGCGTGGCCGAAGAGTACGGCATGTTGGACACTATCAGCGGCGGGCGGCTGGTCGCGGGGATGCCCCTGGGGACGGCGATGGACGCCACGATGTGCGCCGGTATCACCCCGATCGAGCAGCGCGCGCGCTACTACGAAGCGCACGACCTGATCCTCAAGGCGTGGACCGCGGACGACATCTTCGCCTGGAACGGCAAATACTACCAGTTGCCGATGGTCAACGTCTGGCCGCGGCCGATCCAGCAGCCGCATCCGCCGGTTTGGATTCCCGGCCTGGGCAGTCTGAGCACCTGGGAGTTCGCCGCCCAGCACAACCACTGCTACTGCTTTCTCAGCTACTACGGCCCGAAAGCGGGTAAGGGCGTGATGGACGGCTTCTGGCAGTTCATCGGTCAGCGCGGCATCGAACCAAACCCGTTCCGGGCCGGCTTTCTGCAACTCGTGGCCGTGGCCGAAACCGACGCCAAGGCCGAGCAGTTGTACGAGAAGCACATCCAGTACTTCTACAACAAATCCCTGCACATTCCGCCCGAATACTTCTTCCCGCCGGGCCACCAGGACTACCGCAGCCTGGAGAACAACATTCGCAAGGGCATCTTCAAGAGCTATTTCGACAAGCTCGAAGACATCCCGCACTGGAAGTTCAAGGACTTCGTCGACGAGGGATTCGTGATCGCCGGCAGCCCCGCCACGGTGCGCGACATGCTGACGGACGCGGTCAAGGATCTGCGCATCGGCAACCTGATGGTGCTGCTGCACATCGGCTCCATGCCGCACGACCTGACGCTCAAGAACATCGACATGTTCACCGCGGAGGTCATGCCGCAGATTCACGACATCTGGGACGACCAGTGGGACAACCTGTGGTGGCCGGAAAAGCTGCGCACCAAACGCGAGCAGGCCAATTTGGCGGCCCTGTAAGAGGCACCGATGGCTACGGTACGAGAACGCACCGTCGGTGTCTGGAAGAACCAGATCAACCCGAAAATCCAGATCGCCGGCGACGGCCCGCCGCTCGTGTTCCTGCACGGCGCGTACGGCCTCGCGTGGGACCCGTTTCTGGACGCGCTGGCCGAACGCTACACCGTGTACGCCCCGGAACATCCGGGGACGACCGCCGGCGACCCGGACGGCATCAAGCCGCTGGACACGCTGTGGGACCTGGTCCTGTACTACGACGAGTTGTTCGACCAGCTCGGGCTGCAAAACCCCGCGGTCGTCGGCCACTCGTTCGGCGGCATGGTCGCCGCGGAGTTGGCGGCGTCCTACCCGCAGCGCGTGGGGAAGCTCGTGTTGCTCAGCCCGATCGGCCTGTGGCGAGACGACAGCCCGGTCAAGAACTGGATGATCCTGCCCTTGGACGAGGTCGTCAAAGCGGCGTTCCACGACCCGGCCGGATCGCTCGCCCGGCAGATGTTGGCCGTACCCGAGGACGAGACGGAAGCGCAGGACGCCCAGATCAAGGTGACGTGGGCGCTCGCCTGTACCGGGAAGTTCATCTGGCCCATCCCGGACAAGGGGCTCAAGAAACGCATTCATCGGATCGCGTCGCCGACGCTGATCGTCTGGGGGACCGAGGACAAGCTGGTGCCGCCCGTCTATGCCCGGGAGTTCGCCAGCCGGATTGCCGGATCGCACGTCGAAATGATCGAACAGGCCGCCCACGTTCCCCATCTCGAGCAGTTGGCGCGCGTCTCCGGCCTCGTCAGCGAATTCGTTCAGGAAAGCAACCCATAACCGACCGAGAAGGAGGCAGACATGATCGCCTATACGACAATCGGAACCAACGACCTGGACCGCGCCGCAAAGTTCTACGATGCCCTGCTGGGCGAACTCGGCGCCAAGCGCACGATGGAGGTGGATCGCATGGTTATCTGGGGGACCGCCCCGGGCGCGCCGATGTTCGCGGTGTGCAAGCCGTTCGACGGCGGCAGCGCCTCCGTCGGCAACGGCGTGATGGTCGCGCTGGCCGCCAGCAGCGCCGAGCAGGTCTCGGCGATCTACAACAAGGCGCTGGAGTTGGGCGGCAAGGACGAGGGCGCGCCCGGCGAACGCCTGCCGGGCATGACGATCGGCTATTTCCGCGATCTGGACGGCAACAAGCTCAACGCCTTCCACTCCGCGGGGTAATCGCTCGAATCGCAACGGATACACAAAGGGCGGGTCGTTCGACCCGCCCTTTTTTGGTAGCGCATCGATTCGAGATTTCCTCGGGCGGAATACCGTTCCTCCGTCATTCCGGCGAACCCCGGATCAAGTCCGGGGCAGGCGCCGGGAATCCAGCGGAGACTCTCCTCCTCACAGCGGAAGACCGGCCGGGGCGGGGGAGGTCCTCGAGCCTGCGGTCCCTGAGCCTGCCGAAGGATGTCGCAACGAGCGCGGGGTCCTCTTGGATGGAGTTCCCGAACGTTTTTCCGCTTAGTCAGCGGGCTCGTCGGGCAGGCCGAAGGCGACGACCGCATTGCCGAGCGGGAATTTGAACAGCTTGTGGCCGCCCGCGGCGACCGCCACGTACTGCTTGCCGTCCACCGCGTAGGTGACCGGCGGTGCATTCACGCCGGCGCCGGTGTGGAAACGCCACAGGGCGGTCCCGTCCGCGGCGTTGCGCGCCACGAAGTCGCCGTCGGATTCGCCGTGAAAGACGAGTCCACCCGCAGTCGCCAAGGAGCCGCTCACCAGCGGCAGATCGGTCCTGGCCTGCCACGAGATCGTTCCGTCGCCCGGATCGATCGCGCTCAGCGTCCCCCAACGTTCCACGCCGTCCTCGAACGACATCTCGATACCCGGCGCCGCGCCTGCTTTGCCCGGCTTGAGGCGGTAGCGGGTGGGGTTATGCGTCCCGGTCACGTAAATCCAACCCGTCTGCGGGCTGTAGGACGACGGCGGCCAGTTGGCGCCGCCTGCGGCGCCCGGGGCGATCAAGATGCCTTCGGACGACGGCCGGCGAAACAGGAACTCGTTCTGCGGGACGAAGGCTTCGGACCGGCGCACCGACTGGCCGGTTTCGCGGTCGAAGACGTACAGCCAGCCCGATTTCGACGCCACGCCGACCGCGCGCAGCTTCCGGTCCGGGGATTCTTCAGGCAGATCGAACAGCACCGGCGGCGAAGCCACGTCGTAGCCCCATACGTCGTGCGGCACGAGTTGGTGATACCAGCGCAGGGCGCCCGACTGCACGTCGAGCGCGATCAGCGACGCGGTGTACAGATTGTCGCCCGGCCGTTTGGCGTCGTCGTAGCCGGGCGACGCATTGCCGGTTCCGAAGTAGATCAGCCCCAGTTCCGGGTCAATTGACGGGGACGAATAGATTGAGCCGCCACCGGTCTTCCACGCATCGCGGTAATGCGGGGCGTTGACCCGCTCGGCTTCCAGGTCGCGGTCGAGCATGTCGCCGAACGACGTACGCTTGACGAATGCCCCCTCCCAGCCCTGCGCCTTCGTCGAATACCAGCGCCACACCAGCGCGCCGGTCGCCGCGTCGTACGCGGAGAGAAACGCGCGCAGCCCGCGCCGCGGCCCCTGGCGGCCCAACACCGAGACGTCGTCCGTTTCCGCCTCGCTCAGCACCCCGCTGTAGCCGGTGCCGCTCACGCCGACGAACACCTTGCCGTCGTACACCGCCGGCGCCATGTTGCCGGCGAAGCGCGTCAGCGCGTCCATCTCGGCCCGGCGTTCCGGTGCCGCGGCGGCTTCCGCGGTCAGGCCGATGAGCGGCGCCAAGTCCGCGAGATCGCCGGTCATCGGATCAACGACCGGCATGTCCCACACGGCCGCGCCGCTGTCGGCGTCCAACGCCAGCAGCCGCGCATCCGCGGTCATCATGTACAGCCGCCCGTAGCCGAGTGCCCCGCCGCGATTGTGTGCGCCGCAGCACAGCGCGTCCACGGCCATCTCGTGCGTATAGCGCCAGCGTTCGCGGCCCGTGGCGGCGTCCAGCGCCACCACGTGGTTATACGGCGTAGTCAGATACAGCACACCGTCCGCCACGATCGGACTGGTCGGAAACGTGCCCAGGATGCCGGTCTGATAGATCCATTTCGGCACCAACCGACCGACGTTCTCGACGCGAATCCGATCCAGACCGCTGTACCGCTGGTTGGCGTAGCCGTGTCCGTAGGTTAGCCAATTGGCGTGGTCTTCGTGCGCGGCGAGGAGCCGCGCGTCTTCGACCGCGCTGGCCGAACCGCTTCCGACGACAAGGAAGAGCGGCAGCAACAGGACACGCCATGAGAGCCGGGGACGGGGATCAACCTTCTTCCGGTCGCGTCGTTTCGCCATACGGCCTCCAATCCGCGCAAGCGCCAGGAGATTCCCCCTACCCTATCGGCAGGAACCGGACGAGGCCACGGGCGTTCGAGCCGTCCAGTTTGAAATCAGGAGTGCCATACGAGATGATCCTTCGCCCGTTTCGACAAGCTCAACAGGTGTGTCCCTAAGCTTGCAATGCTCTGAGCTTGTCAGAGAGTCGAAGGGTGAGGGGTGGAGGGTGGAGGCCGAGATGACATCGGGGTTCGTTTCGACAGGCTCAACGAACTGAGGGGTGGGAAGGTCCCTGAGTAGGTAATCCTCCCTGCTTCTCTCCTCTCCCCTGGTGGGAGAGGCACAACCGTTCAATTTCTGCCGTGAACGGGCGGTTCTCCCTGGATTCTGAATTGGCACGGGAATGACCTGGAAGACGTCCAACCCGTGGCCTTTTCCCGGGCCGTGTGATGTGTTCGCGTAAAGAAACAGGAGGGCCAAACGTGTTGCAGCAAGCCACGGACTTCCGAGACGAGAGCGACGCCGTCTTCTCGCTCCTCGACGCTTTGGACGATGACGTCTGGGAAACGCCGACGCAGTTCAAGGCGTGGACCACCAACGACGTACTCGCCCATCTGCACTTCGGCAACTACGCGGCGGATCTGTCGTTCCGCGACCGGTCTGCTTTCCGGGATTTCGTGGCGTACTTCGCATCCGGCAGCAAAACGCAGGGACACCTGGCGTTCACTCACGTCTGGCTCGACGGCTTGTACGGTCGGGCGCTGTTGCGGCGCTGGCGCGATTTCTACCTTGAAATGGCGGAACGTTTTGCCGACGCGGACCCGAAACAGCGCGTGGAATGGTTCGGCCCGGACATGAGCGTGCGTTCCAGCATCACGGCGCGACAGATGGAAACCTGGGCGCACAGCCAAGCCCTGTACGACGTGTTGGGCCGGACGCGAACCGAGACGGACCGGATCAAGAACGTCGTCGTCATGGGCGTCAACACGTTCGGCTGGACCTTCAAGAATCGGAAACTCCCCGTGCCGGCTGAGGTCCCCTACCTTCGGCTGAGGGCACCGTCGGGCGCGCTATGGGAATGGAATCCGCCTTCGGAGAACGACCGCATCGAGGGGAGTGCGGTCGAATTCTGCCGAGCCGTCACGCAAGTCCGCAACGTCGCCGACACCGCGCTGCGCGTCAGCGGAGACACGGCCACCGCGTGGATGGCAATGGCGCAATGCTTTGCCGGCCCGCCGGAGGACCCCCCGGCCCCGGGCAGCCGATTCAGACAAGCGTAGGAGGCGTGCGTGCATGACGCTGCGCAGCGGACGCGAGTTCCTCGCCATTCCGGGGCCCACCACGATCCCGGACGAAGTGCTGGCGGCGATGCACCGCCCCGCGGTCGATCTGTACGTCGGCGAGATCGTCGAGGTCACCGCGAGTTGCCTGGCCGATCTCAAACGGGTGTTCCGCACGGAGGGCCGTACCTACGTGTACGCCGCGAACGGGCACGGGGCGTGGGAAGCCGCGCTGACGAACTGCCTCAGCCGCGGGGACAAAGTATTGGCGCTCGACAGCGGCCTATTCGGCTGGGCGTGGGCCGACTTGGCGAACGTGCTCGGCCTCGACGTCGAGATACTCGCAGCCAAGCCGAGGCGGGCGGTGGAGCCTGCCGCGGTCGCCGAACGGCTGCGCGCCGACCGGGCAGGAAAGATCAAGGCGGTCCTCGCGGTCCAGATCGACACTGCGGCCGGCATCGTCAACGACGTTCCCGCCATTCGCCGTGCGATGGACGACGCCGCCCACCCGGCTCTGCTCATGGTGGACGCCGTCGCCTCCCTCGCCTGTATGCCGTTCGAGATGGACGCCTGGGGTGTGGACGTGACCATAGCCGGCTCGCAAAAGGGCCTGATGACCCCGCCGGGCTTGGCCTTCATCGCCGCGGGAGAGAAGGCCCGCGCCGCGCACGAAAACGCCGGCCTCGTGACGCGCTATTGGGATTGGACGTTCCGCGAAGGCCCCGAACACTACCAGAAGTATTGCGGCACCGCGCCCGAGCATCTCATGTTTGGGCTGCGGCGCGCGCTCGACATGCTCGAAGAAGAAGGGCTGTCCAACGTCTTTCGCCGCCACGCCCTACTCGCGGACGCGACCCGCGCCGCGGTCGCCCGCTGGACAGAGGACGGCGCCCTCGAATGCAACGCCGTCGAGCCCGCGGAACGCTCCAACTCGGTCACGACACTGCGGTTTATCGGCTACGACGCGCGTCCGCTCATCGACTTCTGCCGGGAGCAATGCGGTGTCGTGCTCGGCATCGGAATCGGAGACGAATTGGCGGGCCGGGCCGTCCGCATTGCACACATGGGCCACGTCAACGCCCCGATGATTCTAGGCGTGTTGGGCGTCGTGGAAACGGGTTTGACCGCGCTCGGCATTCCGCACGGGAGGAGCGGAGTCGCGGACGCTGCGGCTCTTCTCGGCGGCGCGCTGACAGCTACCCGTTCCGAGACGACGCCCAAGGGAAACCGGTAACCGAACGCCGTATCTTAACTCGGGAAGCGAAAATTTTGACGAAGCCCGGCATTGCCGGAGTGGTCAGCGCGTACAGGATGGTCGGCATAGCCTCCCTCCTCAAAACTTTTCCTTGAACGGACGCACTTCGAGTTCGGTCGTCCACGAGCTGCGATCCTGGTGCGCCAAGTGCCAGAAGGTCTCGGCGATGGCATCCGGTTTCAGCATGTCCTCTGCCTCGAAACCTGGAAAGCTGCGGCCCGGAATGTCGATCACGCCGTCCACGTTGACCCACGCCACGTGAATGCCCTTGGGTCCCAGGCTGCGCGCCAGGGATTGCACGAGCCCGCGCTGCGCAAATTTGGCTGGGCCGAACGCGACCGAGCGCGGGCCGGCCTTGACGCCCGCGGTCGCGCCCGTCACCAGGATGGTCCCGCCCCCGCGCGCAAGCATGTCAGGCACGATGACCTTTGCCGTGATGAACGCGCCGTAGGCATTCACCCGCCACGAGTCCTCGTATTGTTCCGGCGTCATGTCGTCCAGCGTCCCGAAGGCGCCGCTGCCCGCGTTGTACAGCACGATGTCGGGCGGCCCGAGCCGCTCTCGAATCGTGGCGAACAGGGCTTCGATCTGCGCACGGTCGCCCAGGTCGGCCGGCGCTTCCAACACGTTGCCGCCGGCGGCGCGCATCTCGTCCCCCAGCGACTTGAGATATTCCGTGCGTCGCGCGTTGATCGCGACGGGGTACGCCTTGGCGAAGCGGTGCGCCAACGCCGCCCCCAGCCCCGGCCCCACGCCCAGCACTGCAACCACCGATGATGTCGATTCCGACATGACAGACTCCTTCCTTTCCTGCTTTTTTCCGATGCGAACAAACACGCACCAGCTGGAGATTACGCCGCATTCCGCTCGACCCGCTTCCTCAACTTTTCGAGATACGGCTGTACGTCCGGCGCGAACGCCTCGTGCGCGCTCAGTTTGGCGAAGTGGGCCAGCGCCTTCGGATAGGCGGACTCGATACCGTCGGGGAAGGCCGGTTCGAGCCCCTTCTCAGCGAGGAGGCCAGCCTGCGCCTTTTCGTTGGAGAACAAGGCGACCTCGGCCACGAAACAGACGTCGGCCAGGGTCACGCCGTCGCCCACCAAGTAGGCGCGATCCGGCGCCAACCCGCGCTCGATACCGGCCAGGTAGGTCTCGAACGCCTCCTTGGCACGCGCGTGGACGTCCGCGGTCAGCGTGCCGCCCATCAGGGCCAGCAGATAGATCTGGGAGTCGCGGGCGAAGACCAGGCTGGCGTCGAGGAAGCTGTCGATGCGCGCCGCGGAATAGGCGCCGCTGCCGTACACCGGATAGGTCGCTTGGCCGAGCCGCCCGACCGCGCGCATGATGCTGTTCGACTCGAAAATGCCGGTCTTGCCGTCCGGGCTGAACGCCGCGGGGACGGTGCCGAACGGATGCGCGTCGAGAAACGCGTCGGTCTTGAACAACCGGCCGGTGAAGCCGGTTCGCGCCTGACGTTCGGCCTGCCCCGGCGCGGTTCTTTCCGCGTCGGTCAGCGGACGTGCATCGAAATCCCAGAGCCAGTGCTGCAACTCCGACGGCGCGGCGCCGCGCAGGTCGATCCGCACGCCGCACAGACGCGCGGTGATGGTCGCCTTCCAGATGCGCGGGTTGGGTTGGTACGAAAAGATGCGAAGGTCGAAGTCCGGCATTTTCTGCCTCCTCGGTGCGGACTGAACAGGGTCTCAGCAGAGCGGTTACGGAAGGACACGGGGGGATCGCCAGCCCGATACGGCACACTCAGTTGTCGGAGGCCGCGGCGTCGCTCCACGGCGTGCCGAGCCGTTCCACCGCGGCCCGTGGCGAATAGGGAGACGAATACACGCCGGGCCGGTAATTCGACCCACGCGCCAAATCGTCCTCCAGAACTTCGACGAGCACCAGATCGGCAGCGGCTACGTCGGGCGCGGCGTCCGCGTCCAAGGCCGGCGCTCGGTCTCCGTGGAACCGGTGGACGCCGATGTCCAACGGCCATTGAACGCCGGCGAACGGACGTTCGTACGCCGGTCCGCCGCCCAAAGCGAACAGACGGTTGCGGCGCCGCACGAACCAGACTTTTGCCATGCGTCTCCCCTTGCTTCGACCGATTATCGGCAAATCGGAACCACCTCGGTCTGGGCGGCCCGGCCCGTCACCCGGACGTCACGCTCGGTGACGTACACGTCGATCTCGCTGCGCACGCCGAACTCACCGGGCAGGTAAATGCCCGGCTCTATCGAGAAACAGGTATGCGGCAGCACGCGGCGCATATCGCGCGTTTCGGCGCCGTCCATGTTCGCGCCGTTGCCATGCACCTCTTCGCCGATCGAATGGCCGGTGCGGTGGATGAAGCGGTCGCCGTAGCCCGCCTCGGTAATCACCGCACGCGCCGCGGCATCGACCTCGTGGCCGACGAACGCCCGGCCACGGCCAACGCGGTCTTGCACGAACGCCACAGCCGCGTCGCGCGCGGTGCGCACGATCTCGAAGATGGTCCGATATCGCTCCGGCACGTGCGGACCCATGAAGCCCGTCCACGTGATGTCGGCGTACACCCCGCGCGGTTCCTTGGCCCACAGGTCGATCAAGACGAAATCTCCCGGCCGGATCGTGGCCGATCCTTCCGGCCCGGGCGTATAGTGCGGGTCGGCGCTGTGTGCGCCCGCGGCCACGACCGGCGGATGGTGGGTCGTGAGTCCGCGGAGGGCGAAACGCTCCAGAATGAATTGCTGCACCTGGTATTCCGATACGGACGCCGCGGTGCGCAGATAGTCGAATGTGGCGTGCACCGTGTCGCCGACCGCGTCCGCGGCCCGCACGTGACTGTGCCACTGCGCCTCGGTCCAGACCGCCTCGAAGCGCTGCACGAGATCCGCGGACGACACGACATCCACGCCCGCTTCACGGACGAGTTCCAGGGTGCCGGCGTCCACCCGCGAGACGTACGGAATCGCGTTGCGCGGGGAATACTGCATGGCGATGCGCCGCGGGCCGCGCAGCATGTCGGCGAGCGCCCGGTCGTGCTCCTGCCACGTGAAGAAGGTTCGTATGGTGCCGGGCAGGTCGTCGAGGCGGTGCGGCTCGATGGTCGAGACGAGTCCGACCGGCGCGCCGTCAGCCGGAATGAAGTAGTACCAGCGCCGCGTCGATAACGCGGCGGGGTCCAATCCTAGAATGCGATAGGCGAGCGGGTCGCTGCCGCGGAAATCGTAGAACAACCAGCCGTCGAGGCGTTCATCCTGGAGTGCGGCCTGAATTGCGCGGAGTCGTTGAGCGTCCATGCGGAACGTCGCCCGAGTTGCGGCCCATTCGGCGGGGTGGTAGATACTAGCCCTCGGAGGTTTGGAATGAAAGCAGGCATTCATCCCGACGGATATAGAGCAGTCGTTTTTCAGGACGCCGCGGCCGACTTCGCCTTTCTGACCCGCGCGTGTGTCGAAACCAAAGACACCATCGAGTGGGAAGACGGCAAGACCTATCCCCTCTACAAGCTCGACATTTCGAGCGCGTCGCACCCCTTCTACACCGGCAAACAGCGCATCGTAGATACGGCCGGGCGCGTCGAGCGTTTCCGCCGCCGCTACGGTCTGGCGAACCCGGAACAAAAAGCGGAAGACAAACAAGAAGCCTGACCCGAGGCTCAGCCGCGGTCCTGTGGCATGACATCTAGGCAGGGGCGGCCAACCACCGCCCCTGTGTTGCATCCGGGGTTCTCGTCCCTTCCGTTCCCCACTAACCACTACGCACTCTCCACTGCCCACTTTCCCCCATGAGCGACGCCGCCCCCCTGCTCGGCCAACTCACCGAAGTCGAGCGCCGCTACGAAGACATCGAACGCCGCCTGGGTCTGCCCGAAGTGGCCGGCGACGCCAAGGAGTACGCCAAGCTCGCCAAGGAGTACGCGGGGCTCAAGGAAGTCGTGACCTGTTTCCGCGAGTGGCGGAAAGTCGGTGCCGATCTGGAAGACAGCCGCGCCCTGCTCGACGACCGCGACCCCGAACTGCGGGAGATGGCCCACGGCGAGGTCGAGGAACTCGGCCAGCGCGCGGCGGCACTCGAAGACAAGCTGCGGCTCCTGCTGCTGCCCAAGGACCCGCTGGACGAAAAGAACGTATTGCTGGAAATCCGGGCCGGCACCGGCGGCGAGGAAGCTAGCCTGTTCGCCGCGGACCTGTTTCGGATGTATTCGCACTACGCCGAACAGCGGAAGTGGCGCATGGAAGTCCTCAGTTCGAGTCCGACCGGCCTGGGCGGCTTCAAGGAAATCATCAGCATGGTGGATGGGGACCACGCCTACAGCCGGCTCAAATTCGAGGGCGGCGTCCATCGTGTCCAGCGTGTGCCCGAAACCGAAGCCTCGGGCCGCATCCACACCTCCGCGGTGACCGTGGCCGTGCTGCCCGAGGCCGACGAGGTGGACGTCCACATCGACGAAAAAGACTTGCGCATCGACGTGTTCCGCTCGTCCGGCCCCGGTGGGCAGAGCGTGAACACGACCGATTCCGCGGTGCGCATCACCCACCTGCCGACCAATCTGGTCGTGAGTTGCCAGGACGAAAAATCGCAGCACAAGAACAAGGCCAAGGCCCTGAAAATCCTGCGTTCGCGGCTGCTGGAGCGCGCCCAACAGGAACAGCACGCCGAGATCACCGCGGCGCGCCAGGGTATGGTCGGCTCCGGCGACCGCTCCGAACGGATTCGGACGTATAATTTTCCGCAGTCTCGGCTGACCGACCACCGCACGAACATGACGCTCTACACCCTGGAGCGCGTGCTCGACGGCGGACTCGACCCGATCATCGACGCGCTGATCACGTCCCACCAAGCCGAACTGCTCAAGACGGCCGCGAACTGACCCGGCCATGCGCACCCGGACGACCGCCGCGGCCTCGCGTCCGTTCCCGACCCGGAGGGAAACCCATCGGACCCGCGGGGCGACATT
Organism: uncultured Binatia bacterium (SeqCode); assembly: GCA_965242795.1. Lineage (GTDB taxonomy): Bacteria > Desulfobacterota > Binatia > Bin18 > Bin18 > Bin18. Next base: position 4,163,873 of record OZ251505.1, on the reverse strand, counting down.
GGCCCATGTCCTCGCCGCGGCCGAACGCGAACTTTCCGCATGTGGCATCGACACCGCGCGGCTCGACGCCGAAGTGCTGCTTGCCGACGCATTGGGGACCGGCCGGACGACCCTGTACGCCCGGCTCGCCAACGTGCCCTCCGCGGCGCAACGGGCCGCCTTCCGACAACGCCTGACCCGCCGCGCCTCCCGCGAGCCGATCGCCTACATCACCGGGAAACAGGAGTTCTGGTCGCTCGAATTCGCGGTCGAACCCGGCGTGTTGATTCCGCGGCCCGAGACCGAACTCGTGGTCGAGACCAGCCTGGGGCTGTTCGACTCTCACGATACCGCCGCGCCACGCATTGCGGATGTAGGAACGGGGAGCGGTTGCATCGTCATTGCGCTGGCGACGGAACTCCCGCACGCCCGATGCTGGGCAGTGGACCGGAGCCCTGCCGCGCTGACGGTCGCACGACGCAATGCTCGCCGGCACGGCGTCGCCACGCGCATCGGCCTGTGGTGCGGACACCTGCTTGACGCCGCGACTGCCCGTTCCGAATTCGACCTGATCGTGACCAACCCGCCGTACGTCGCTACGTCCTGCCTGGACCGCGGCGCCGGTCTCGCCCCCGAGGTGCGAGACTGGGAACCGCGCGCCGCGTTGGACGGCGGGCCGGACGGCCTCGATTACTACCGGCGGCTGTTGGGCCCCGGGCCACGGAACGGCATCGACCATCTCCGCACGGGCGGCTGGTTCGTCGCCGAGATCGGTTACGATCAGCAGGACGCGGTACGCGCGTTGGCGGGCGAACGGCGTGATCTGTCGTTCGTGCGCTGCGTGCAGGATTACGCCGGACGCGACCGAGTTGTCGTGTTCCGAAAGACCCCGTAGATTGGGGCCGGAAGCGGCCTCACCCGCTCCCTCATTCCGCACGCGGGCTTCCCGGCATGGATACCATTCTCGTTCACGGCGGCATTCCCCTCTCCGGCGAGGTCCACGTCAGCGGGGCGAAGAACGCCGCCCTACCCCTGCTGTTCGCCTGCCTGCTGACCGACGAGGAATGCACGCTGGACGGCGTCCCGCGGCTGATGGACGTCCGTACCGCGCTGCGCCTGTTGAACGAGTTGGGAGTCGAGGCTGCCTGGCAAGCCGAGCACCGCGTGGTCGTCAACGCCGGCCACCCGTGCCGCTTCGAGGCGCCGTACGACCTCGTGAAGACGATGCGCGCGTCGTTCCTGGCGCTCGGGCCGCTGCTGGCGCGCTTCGGCAAGGCGCGCGTTTCCACCCCGGGCGGCTGCGCCATCGGCACCCGGCCGGTCAACATCCATCTCGCCGGCCTGCAACGGCTCGGCGCCACGATCCACATCCGGCACGGCTACGTCGAAGCCGAGGCCGAGCGGCTGACCGGCGCGGACGTGAGCCTCGACTTTCCGTCCGTGGGCGCGACCGAGAACCTGCTGATGGCCGCCAGCTTGGCGCGCGGGACGACCGTGCTGCGCAACGCCGCGCGCGAACCCGAGATCGAAGACCTGGCCGATCTGTTGAGCGCGATGGGCGCGCGGATCCACGGCGCCGGCAGCGACACCGTCACCATCGACGGCGTGGACGCGCTGCACGGCGCGCACCACCGCGTCATCCCCGATCGGGTCGAGGCGGGAACGTTGCTGATCGCCGGGGCGATCACCTCCGGCAACGTGCTGGTACGTGGAACGCGGGCCGGACATCTCGCCAGCTTTCTGGACGCGCTGAGCCAAGCCTGCGTTTCGTGGCAAGAGGAGGCGGACGGCGTGCGCGTGTCGGGCAACGGCCGGCCGGCCGGCGTGGCGCTGACGACGCAGCCCTACCCCGGCTTTCCGACCGACCTGCAAGCCCAGATGATGGCGCTGCTCACCCTCGGTGAGCAGGACAGCACGATCACCGAGACGATTTTCGACAACCGCTTCATGCACGCCCAGGAGCTCGTGCGGCTGGGCGCGGACGTGCGCGTACTGGGGCGGACCGCGGCGATTCGCGGGGTGGCGTTTCTGAGCGGGGCGCCGGTCATGGCGACCGACCTGCGGGCCAGCGTCTCGCTGATTCTGGCCGGGCTGGCGGCGCGCGGCGCAACCGAAGTGTCGCGCATCTACCACCTGGACCGCGGCTACGAACGGCTCGAAGCCAAGCTGTCCGCGCTCGGCGCCGATATCCGACGCCGCTCCGAGCGGCCGGCCCCATGACGCGCCCGACTTCCCCCGTTCCGCTGCTGACCACGGCGGACCCGGCCTGTCAGCGCCGTTTGGATACGCTTCTCGCACGCGGCGAGACCACGGGCGACGAAGTGGAAGCCGCGGTGCGCGCGATCCTGCGCGACGTCCGCCGCCACGGCGACCGCGCGCTGATACGCCTGACCGGAAAATTCGACGGCGTGACGCTCACGCCCGCCGCCCTGCCCGTCTCCCGCACCGAACGCCGCCGCTCCCTCGCCGCGCTGCCGGCCGCCATGCGCCGGGCGCTCGAAACCGCGGCGCGCCGCATTCGCGCCTTTCACCGCAAGCAACGCCAATCGTCGTGGACCTTCCGCGACGGGCTGGGCGTGACGTTGGGGCAGAAGATCGCGCCGCTTGCGCGCGTCGGCGTGTACGTGCCGGGCGGCACCGCGGCCTATCCGTCGTCGGTGCTGATGAACGTCATTCCGGCGAAGGTCGCCGGCGTGCAGGAAATCTACGTCGTCTCGCCGCCGTCTCCCCAAGGCGACAATCCCGCGCTGCTGGCCGCGGCCGAACTGGCCGGGGCGGACGCCGTCTTTCGCGTCGGCGGGGCGCAGGCCGTGGCCGCGCTGGCCTACGGCACGCAGACGGTTCCGCGCGTGGACAAGATCGTCGGCCCGGGCAACGTCTATGTCGCCACGGCCAAGCGGCTCGTCTTCGGGCGGGTGGACATCGACATGATCGCCGGTCCGAGCGAGGTGCTGGTCATCGCCGACCGGACGGCCGACCCGGCCTACGTCGCGGCCGACCTGCTGTCCCAGGCCGAGCACGACCAGCTGGCCGCGGCGCTGTGCCTCACGACCTCGCAGCGTGTGGCGCAGGCGGTGGTCCGCGCGCTCGGCGAACAACTGGCGCGCCTGTCCCGCCGCGCGATTGCGGCCGCGGCGCTGCGCCGTTTCGGCGCGGTCATCGTCGCGCGCAGTCGGACGGAGGTCGTGCGACTCGCCAACGCCGTGGCTCCCGAACACCTGGAACTGGCCGTGAAGAACCCGCACGCCTGGTTGGACGACATCCACAACGCCGGCGCCGTCTTTCTCGGCCATTTGTCCACCGAGCCGTTCGGCGACTACCTCGCCGGCCCCAACCACGTGCTGCCGACCGGCGGCACCGCGCGATTCTCTTCGCCGCTCGGAGTCTATGACTTCCTCAAGCGCACGAGCGTGATCGAGGCCGGCCCGCGTGCGATTGCGAAGCTGGGACCCGACGTCGTCCGCCTCGCCGAACTGGAGGGGCTTGAGGCGCACGCGCGCGCGGTCCAGTATCGGATGGACGGAGCGGCGCGAGACGGGAGACCACATGGCCGTACGCAAAGCTGACATCCATCGGAAAACGACCGAGACCGACATCCGGCTCGGCCTGCAATTGGAAGGCGAAGGGCAAGCCGATGTAACGACCGGCGTTCCGTTTCTGGATCACATGCTGACGTCGGTCGCGCGGCACGGCTTCTTCGATCTCACCGTCCAGGCCCGCGGCGACGTCGAGATCGACGACCACCATACAGTCGAGGACGTCGGCCTGACGCTCGGCCAGGCGCTGCGCGAGGCGCTCGGGGACAAGGCCGGCATCCGCCGCTTCGGCGAGGCCAGCGTCCCGCTCGACGAGGCGCTCGTGTCATGCGTCATCGACCTGAGCGGCCGCCCCTTTCTGGCCTACAATCTCGACATCCGCCAGGAAAAGGTCGGCAACTTTTCGACCGAGTTGGTGCACGACTTCTTTCTCGCGTTGACCAACCAGGCCGGCATGAACCTGCACCTCAACATGGCGCAGGGCCGCAACCCGCACCACATCATCGAAGCCGGCTTCAAGGCGTTCGCCCGTGCGCTGAGCAGCGCCGTCCAGCACGACCCACGCGTGCGCGGCGTGCTGTCCACCAAAGGCCGCCTGTAACGAGGCGCTGCGCGGTCCAATCGGAATCATGACGCGATCCACTCCGCCGGCTGCCGTTCTCGCTTGACCGCGCAGACAACGCTCCGCGGGCAACGGTGCGCCCCGCCGCAGGCGCCCGACTCCTCCTCGACGGAACGATGCGCTGCTGAAGGCGCATATTCTCCGATCGCTCGACGCGTTCGAGGCGGCGTTCCGGCGGCTGTATCCACACGCTACCCGCGACGCCATCCTGGACCACATGACACGCCATTTATCCCTGCTGACCCGGTTCGAACATCAACATCCCCGGAGATGCTACCGTTTTGGCCGACATCGTTGACGAGATACCCCGCCGTTCCTCTTTTTCTTATTCCCCTCTCCCTCCAGGAGAGGGGCTGGCCCCTGCCCCGGACTCGGACCGGGGGAGAGGGAGTTCCCCAAACCGGGACATTACCGCTCAAGGCATGCTCCGCCTTGATTCCCGCCCATCCCGTCGGAATAATCGGCAGCCATGATCGTGATCATCGACTACGGCATGGGCAATCTGCGGAGCGTCCACAAGGGCTTCGAGAAGATGGGCTGCGCCGCGACCGTCACGCGCGACCCCGCCCGAATCGAGGCCGCCGCGGGCGTGGTACTGCCCGGCGTGGGCGCGTTCGCGGCGTGTATGCAAGGCTTGACCGAGTGCGGTTTGGTAGAGACCGTGCATCGCGTCGTCGAACGCGGCACCCCGTTTCTCGGTATCTGCGTGGGGATGCAGATACTCTTTTCCGAGAGCATCGAGTTCGGTCGTGTGGCGGGTCTCGACATCCTGAAGGGCACCGTCGTGCGCTTCGACCCGGCCCGGCTCGACGGCCAGAAAATCCCGCACATGGGCTGGAACCAACTCCGGCTGGAACGTCGGCCTCCGCACTTGGCGGACATGGCCGACGAGGCCAACGTCTATTTCGTGCACTCCTACTACCCCGTCCCGGCCGACCCGGGCATCGTCGCCACCACCACCGAGTACGGCGGCAGGTTCGCGTCGAGCGTGTGGGCGGACAACGTCTTCGCCACCCAGTTCCATCCCGAAAAGAGCCAAACCGTCGGCCTCGAAATTCTGGCCAACTTCGGCCGCCTGGCCCGCGGCGACAGCCCCAACACGCTGCCGCGGGCTTGACCCCGGACGGACACCGTCCCTAGGTTGAACGAGCCATGGAAAAGGGGACGCCATCTGCGACTTCGGCGGACTCTGCCGTCCCGGTCGAACTCGAGGTGGACGCCTTCCACCTGACCGACGAGAGGTTCGCATTGCTCTGCCGTGAGAACCCCGAGCTACGGCTGGAACTGACCGCGCAGCGCGAGTTGCTCATCACGCCCCCGACCGGTTCCAAGACCGGCCTGCGAAACGGCCAGTTGACCCTCCGGCTGGCAACGTGGGCGGAGACCGATGGGACCGGCCTCGTCTTCGACTCGTCCACCGGATTCACCCTGCCCAATGGGGCGAAACGCTCGCCGGATGCTTCCTGGCTGCGCCGCGACCGATGGGACGCACTGACCGAGGCGCAACAGAACGGCTTCGCGCCGGTGTGCCCCGACTTCGTCGCCGAGTTGCGTGCGCCGCAAGACCGGCTGCCCCTCCTGGAAGAAAAAATGCGGGAATACGTGGAGAACGGCGCGCGACTCGGCTGGCTGATCGATCCCTTGGAACGGCGCGTGCACGTCTTCCGCGGCAGCCACAGCGTCGAGGTTCTGGAGGACCCGGCATCGCTCGGCGGCGGGGCCGTGCTTCCCGGATTCATCCTGCACGTCAGAGAATTGTGGTAGGGGCCGCGCGGCGTTCCTCTCCGCGGACGCCGGCCAACCTCGAACCGCCCCGCGGTGTCCACGCCGAGACGCGACCGACCGCCGCCATGCTCGTCATTCCCGCCATCGACCTGAAGGCCGGCCAGTGCGTGCGCCTGTACCAGGGCGACATGGACAAGGCGACCGTCTATGCGGACGACCCCGTAGAGACCGCGCTGCGCTGGCAGGGTGAAGGCGCCCGACGCCTGCACGTCGTCGATCTGGACGCCGCGGTCGGCCGCGGGGAAGAGAACCGCGCCGCCATCGGGCGCCTCTGCAAGGCGGTGCACATTCCCGTGCAGGTCGGCGGCGGGGTTCGCAGCCTGGACGGGTTGGCACGTCTGCTGTCGCTCGGGGTGGAGCGCGCCATTCTCGGCACGCTGGCCTATCGTGAACCCGCGACCGTAGCCGAGGCGTGCCGCCGCTTCCCCGGTCGGATTACGGTCGGCATCGACGCGCGCAACGGCAAGGTCGCCGTCCACGGCTGGACCGAAACCACCGGCCTGGACGCCGTGGAACTCGCGGTGCGCTGTCAGGATCAGGGCGTCGGCGAGATCGTCTATACCGACATTGCACGCGACGGCACCCAACGCGGAGTGAACGACGCGGCGACGCGCGCACTGGCCGAGGCCGTGTCCGTCCCGGTCATCGCCTCGGGCGGGGTCGCCAGCGTGGCCGACATCGAACGGCTGCTGCCGCTCGAAGCCGTGGGCGTGACGGGCGTCATCGTCGGCCGGGCGCTGTACGCCGGCGGGCTGCACCTCCGAGACGCCATTCGGGTCACGACCGCCGGACCCCCGGGCTGAGCCCCCGCCATGCCGCCGCTCCGGCGTCACCCGACGGTGATGATCGTCGCGCTCGGCTGCGCCCAGATCGTGTCTTGGGGTTCGACCTTCTACGCCTTCCCGCTCTTCGTCCTGCCGCTGGCCGACACGTTCGGCTGGTCCCTCCCCCTGCTCAACGGCGCCGCGACCGGCGGGTTGCTGGCGGCCGGCGCGTGCGCCTATCCGGTCGGCGCCTGCATCGACCGCCACGGCGGACGGCTCCTCATGACGGGCGGCTCGCTGGGCGTGTGCGTGCTGTTAGTTGCGTGGTCGCAGGTCACGCAGCCGCTCGCGTTGTACGTGGTCTGGCTGGCCCTGGGCGTGTGTATGGCCGCGGTGCTGTACGAGCCGGCGTTCGCGGTCCTCACCCGGCATTTCGGCGCGGACGCCCGGCGCGCGATTACCGCGCTCACCCTGATCGGCGGCTTCTCCATCACGGTCTTCGTCCCGCTGATCGAAACCCTGCTCGGCCGCCTGCCGTGGCACGACGTCCTGCTCGTCCTGGCCGGTCTGAACGCCTGCATCTGCGTTCCCATTCACTGGCTGTTCGTCCCGGCCGGGCCGGCTCCCGCGGACGCGATCGGGCAGACCGGCCACGCGCCGGCGGACGAAGGCCGCGCCGTCATGCGCGCCCGGCTGCGCGACCCGGTCTTCTGGGGGCTGACGGTCTGGTTCACCGCGTGGACCGCGGGCATGTCCGGTCTCGTGTTTCAACTCGTTCCGTACCTCAAGTCGAGCGGGGTCCAGACCGCGGCGCTGCTGATGACCGTGGCGCTGATCGGTCCGATGCAGGCCGTCGGACGGATCGCCATGCTGCTGTGCGGCGAGCGGGCGCGGATTCGTGCGACCGGCGCGATCACCACCGTGCTGTCGTGCACCGCGGTCGCGATCCTGCTGGGTGCGCCAGCGGAACTGCGCTGGCTGCTGCTGTTCGCCGCGGCGTTCGGCACGACGAACGGCATTACGATCATCCTGCGCGGCGTGGCCCCCGCGGAGTGGCTGGGCCGTGCCCACTATGGCAAGGTCATGGGGGCGATGGGCGCGCCGATGATGGTCGCCTCCGCGCTGGCGCCGCTGGCGACCGCGGCGATATGGACCGCGACCGGCGACCCGGCCTGGATGCTCGCCGCGCTGTTCGGCATCGCCCTGACGGCCGCGGCCGGCTTCTGGTTCGCCGCCCTCAAGTCCTCGCAGCGTTGACGGGCGAAGGGTCTGCTCGTTTGCAATGCCGGCAACGAAAGTGGACGTTCGGAAGATCGGAACGGAACATGCCGAACCTGCGATTTTACGTTGACGCGGAAACCGGCTATCCTCACATCCATGCGCATGGGGTCGAAGAGCACGAAGTCGAAGACGTTCTTACGTCATTCGGCGAAGACAGACCCGGACGAAATGGCGCACGCGTTGCGATAGGACAGACGCGGGGCGGACGCTATCTTCGCGTGATCTACGTGCCCGATCCCGAGCCGGACCACGTTTTCGTCGTCACTGCATACGAACTGAAGGGGAAGCCGCTGACCGCCTATCGGCGCCGCATCAAGAGGAAAAGACGATGAAACGCGCGAACACGTTTCCACGCGGATGGGATGAAGAACGGGTCCAACGGCTCATCCAACGGTACGAATCGCAAACCGAAGACGAGGCGCTGGCCGAAGACGAGGCCGCTTTCGAGGATACGACGCAAACGGTCATGGAAATTCCGAACGAGCTGGTTCCTGCGGTTCGAGCGCTGCTCTCGAAATACGCCCGATAGTCTGCAGATATTCCTCCGAGGTTCCCTCTCAGCGTCCGGTCGACCCGGGAGGGCCGTATCGGGGAGACCCCCGTTCTTTTCGAACCGGCGCTCGATCCTCCGGCCCGGAAGTTTCGCCCTCCGCTGCCCGACCGCCATGAACGAAGCCGCGGCGCGCATCAAGATCAACGCCCTGCTCGAAGCCGCCGGCTGGCGGTTCTTCCCCGACCGCGGCCGCCCGGCCAACGTCCGCCTGGAGCCGAGCGTCACGCTTCAGCCGGCCGACCTCACCGGCCTGGGCGACGACTTCGACACCGCGGCCAAAGGCTTCGTCGATTTTCTGCTGCTCGACGCCAAGGGCTTTCCGCTCATCGTGCTGGAGGCCAAGGCCGAGAACAGGAATCCGCTGTCGGGCAAGGAACAGGCCCGCAAATACGCCCGCTCCCTGAACTGCCGTTTCGTCCTGCTCTCCAACGGCAACCTGCACTACTTCTGGGACCTGGAGCGCGGCAATCCCCACCTCGTCACCGCGTTTCCCACGCCCGCCTCCGTGGACGCCTGCCGCGCGATCACGCCCGACCCGCGGCGCCTGATCGACGAGCCGGTGGACGACGACTACATCGTCCGCACCCAGCGGCCCGGCTATGCCTCCGAGGCCGCGTGGAAGAACGCCGCGGAACGCCCGGACTTCATCCAGACCAACGGGCTGCGTTTTCTGCGCCCCTACCAACGGCACGCCGTCCACGCGGTCCAACGCGCGGTCGCCGAGGGGCACGACCGCTTCCTGTTCGAGATGGCGACCGGCACCGGCAAGACGCTCACCGCGGCCGCGGTCATCAAGCTGTTCCTGCGCTCGGGCAATGCGCGGCGCGTCCTGTTCCTGGTGGACCGGCTGGAATTGGAGGAGCAGGCCGGCAAGGTCTTCACCGCGCTGCTCAGCGCGGACTTCACGACCGTCGTGTACAAGGAGAAGCGGGACGACTGGCGCCGCGCCGAGATCGTCGTCACGACCGTCCAATCCCTGCTGTTCGACAACAAATACCGGCGGCTGTTCTCGCCCACGGACTTCGACCTGGTCATCTCCGACGAAGCGCACCGCTCCATCGGCGGCAACGCCCGCGCGGTCTTCGACTATTTCGTGGGCTCCAAGCTGGGTCTGACCGCTACGCCGCGCGACTATCTGAAGGGCAGCGGTCCGTGGCCGGTGCCCGACGGGCAGGAAGAGCCCACGGCGGAGACCGGCCGCGGGACACGGGCCGGGAACTCGCAGCGCGACGCCGAACGCCGCTTGCTGCTCGACACGTATCGCACCTTCGGCTGCGAAAGCGGGCAGCCGACCTTCCGCTATTCGCTGCTCGACGGGGTGCGCGACGGCTTTCTCATCAACCCGACCGTGATCGACGCGCGTACCGACGTGACCACCCAACTCCTCTCCGAAGAGGGGTTCGTCGTGGCGTTCACCGACACCGCCGGCGAGGATCAGGAGGAGACCTACCGGAAGCGCGCTTTCGAGAAACGCTTCTTCTCCGACGCCACCAACCGCCTGTTCTGCCGGACCTTTCTCGCACACGCGCTGCGCGACCCGGTGAGCGGCGAGGTCGGCAAGTCCATCGTCTTCGCGGTCAGCCAGCAGCATGCGGCCACGCTGACGCAGATCTTCAACCGGATGGCCGACCGCCTGTTTCCCGGAACGTACCGGTCCGACTTCGCGGTCCAGGTCACGTCGCAGGTGCCGGACGCCCAGCAGTTCACCGTCAACTTCGCCAACAACCGCCTGCTCGGGGCGGGCAACGTTCTGCCCGCGTACCGGACGAGCAAGGCGCGCGTCTGCGTGACCGTCGGCATGATGACGACCGGCTACGACTGCACCGACATCCTGAATCTGGGCCTGTTCCGGCCCATCTTCTCGCCGACCGATTTCGTGCAGATCAAGGGCCGCGGCACCCGCCGGCACGATTTCCGCGACCAGATCCTGGACGCCGACCTGAAAGCCACGGTCGCCGAACCGCACAAGACGGCGTTCAAGCTGTTCGACTTCTTCGGCAACTGCGAATACTTCGAGACCGAGTTCGACTACGACGAGGTGCTGAAGCTCCCGCGCCCGCGGTCGGGCAAACGCCGCGACCCCGTGGCCGAGCCGGTGGAATACACCGGCGACTACGAGCACCTGGGACCCGACACGCTGACCCTCCGCAAGGAACAGGTCATCGGCGCGGAGGGCATGAAGATCGACCGGATGTTGTTCGACCGCTTCGCGGACACGGTGCGCGCGGACGAGACCATCGCCGCTGCGGTGCGCGCCGGCCAGTGGGACCGGGTCATCGACTACGTGCAGCGCGAAGTCTTCGACAAGCCCGAGGACTACTACACCCTCGCCAAGCTGCGCGGTGCGGTGGCCGTGGACCGCCGCGTGAGTCTGCGCGAAATCCTGGAGAAGGTCTTCGACCTCATCCCGCGCTTCAAGTCCAAGGACGAGCTTCTGGAAGAGGAATTCGCCAAATTCGTGGCCGACCACGCGCCCCCGCACCCGAAATCCGTCTCGGCCCTCAAGACCTACTTCAAGGCGTACGTCGGCAACGACCGCGTCCGCGCCATCATCGACCGCCGGCAGTTCGCGCAGTTGGCGACCGACCCGGCCTTCACGACCCGGGAGTATCGTGCGGTGCCGGAGCGGTATCGGGCGTTGGTGCCGGAATACGTGAAGGATTACATTCTCCCATCGTCTGGACTGTGATTCTTTTGATTGTGGATTGTGGATTGCTGATTGTGGATTGGGGGGAGGGTATGGATGAGAAGGCGCTGAAGGGGCGGACGAAACAGTTCGGATTACGTATCATGAAGCTGGTGGATGCGTTGCCCAAAACGACGTCGGGTCGGGCGATCGGCAATCAACTGGTGCGGAGCGGGACGTCCGTCGGGGCAAATTATCGCGCCGCCTGCCGCAGTCGCTCGAAGGCCGAGTTCATTGCAAAAATCGGCGTCGTTGCCGAGGAAGCCGACGAGTCCGCCTTCTGGCTGGAACTCCTCATGGATGCCAACATCCTGAAAACCGACCTCGTCTCTCCCCTGCACCAAGAGGCAGAGGAACTGACCGCCATTTTCACCGCCTCCGGCCGCACTGCCAAAATCCACAATCAACGCCCCTCGACCAAAAACCCCAAACCCCGCTCCCGCACATCACAATCCTAACGAAAGACCGGTAATCTCCGACGGCATTCCCAATCCACAATCCACAATCAAAAATCCACAATTCCCCATGTTGGACAGCAGCACCAAGCGCCGCATCGACACCGCCCGCGACATCCTCGTCGGCAAAGTCCCCGACCCCAAGTCGCAGGTCGAGCAGATCACCATCGCGCTGATCTACAAGTTCATGGACGACATCGATGCCGAGAGCGAGGAGTTGGGCGGTACGCGCACCTTCTTCGCCGGCGCCTTCGCCCGCTACGGCTGGGCCAAGCTCGTGCGCGCCGGCCTGGGCGGCCACGAAACCCTCAACCTGTACGCCGAAGCCATCACCACCATGCCGGAGAACCCCGGCATTCCGCCCCTGTTCCGCGACATCTTCAAGAACGCCTTCCTGCCCTACCGCGACCCGGAAACCCTGCGCGCCTTTCTCAAGGTCATCGACGAGTTCACCTACGACCACTCCGAACGCCTGGGCGACGCGTTCGAATATCTGCTGTCGGTGCTGGGCGCGCAGGGCGACGCCGGCCAGTTCCGCACCCCGCGGCACGTCATCGACTTCATCGTCGCCGTCCTCGACCCGAAAAAGGACGACAGCGTGCTCGACCCGGCCTGCGGCACCGCGGGCTTCCTCGTCTCGTCCTACAAGCACATCCTTGCGGCGAACACGGACGCGGACGGCAACAGCACCCTCACCCCGGACGACCGGGGCCGGCTGGCCGCTAACGTCCGGGGCTACGACATTTCGCCCGACATGGTGCGCCTGTCCCTGGTCAATCTGTATCTGCACGGCTTCGCCGCACCGCACGTGTTCGAGTACGACACCCTGACCAGCGAGGACCGCTGGCACGAGCGCGCCGACGTGATCCTGGCCAACCCGCCGTTCATGTCGCCCAAGGGCGGCATCCGCCCGCACGGCCGCTTTTCGGTCCAGTCCAAGCGCAGCGAGGTGCTGTTCGTGGACTACATGGCCGAGCATCTGACGCCTGCCGGCCGCGCCGGCATCATCGTGCCGGAGGGTATCATCTTCCAGAGCCAGAAGGCGCACAAGCAATTGCGCAAGCTGCTGGTCGAGGATTTTCTGGTGGCCGTGGTGTCGTTGCCCGCGGGCGTCTTCCAGCCCTACTCCGGCGTGAAGACGTCCATCCTGCTATTGGACAAGGCGCTGGCGAAGCGGACGGATCACGTCGGGTTCTTCAAAGTGGAACACGACGGGTACGACCTGGGCGCGCAGCGGCGGCCCATCGAACGCAACGACCTGCCGCGGGTGGAAACGGAGATCGGGGAGTATCTGCGCCGGGTGCGGACGGGGGAAGCGGTGGCGGACTTCGCACCGACGTTGGGGCAGGTGGTGGCGAAAGAGCGGGTTGCCGCGGATGGGGACTATAATCTGAGCGGGGAACGGTATCGGATAAAATACTCGTCTCAGTCTGACTGGCCTTTTGTGAACGTAGAAGATCTGTTCCAGAAGAGAGACCAGACAGTATTACCGGCGGCCCTCCGTGGTTCTGTGAACTATGTGGGATTAGAAAATATCGCGCAAGCCAGCGGACGACTGCAAGGGGCCGTCACGACCGATAACCCAGCAGAGATAAAGAGTCTGAAGAATGTCTTCTGCCCGAACGACATTCTCTATGGAAAGCTCAGACCGAATCTCAACAAAGTCTGGCTGTCAGATAGGAAGGGGATATGTTCAACGGATATATTTGTTATTCGGCCAAGAGATAAACGCGTTTTGTCTGCATTCTACACTTACGTCTTTAGAGGCACTCATTTCAATAGCGCAGTCTTGGGAGAGATCAAAGGCGCACAGCTTCCTCGTATAGGCTGGAAATCGTTTGCCAACCTGAATATCCCTCTGCCGCCGCTAGAGGTCCAGCAGGAGATATTGACGGAGGTCGAGAGTTGCCAGAAAGTCGTTGACGGCGCGCGGGCAGTGATTGACAACTACCAACCTCATATCGTCGTTGATCCTGACTGGCCGTTGGCAGAGTTGGGGGAAATGACACAGCCAGAGTATGGCCTCACTGCCAAGGCAGAAGATCAAGGCGATACCAGACTGGTGCGTATTACCGACATTTCGGAAGATGGAACACTTAGCTCTCAAGACTCTAAGTTCATCACCCTGACAGATGAGGCGCGAGGATCACTCCTGGTGAAGGGGGATATTCTCGTTGCTCGTACCGGGGCGACATACGGCAAGACACTGCTGTTTGACGAGGACTACTCAGCGGTGTTCGCGTCGTATCTAATACGCCTCCGGTTCCCACCAAACCAGCTTCATCCAAGGTACTATTGGACCTTCGCTCAAAGCGACGCATACTGGCGTCAAGCTGAAACCCTGGTGACAGGCGGAGGGCAACCACAATTCAATGGCAGTGCCCTCAAACACATCAAAATACCGGTACCGCCCTTAGCTACGCAGGGAGAGATCGTTGCCAAAATCGAAGCCGAGCAGACGCTCGTTGCCGCTAACCAGGAGTTGGTGAACCGGATGGAGGAGAAAATTCAAGCTGCTATTGCTCGTGCCTGGGGTGCGGATACGGAGGAACGATAAAGGAGGCTACGAAAGTTAGATAGCCTTTCCTAATTCTGTTGGAGATAATCAGGAGGGAAAAATCATGGCGTCAATTCAAGAACCCCTGCCGCTCATTTCTGAACCCAAAGAGGAACTTAGCGTTGAGTATAAGGACTGGCTTGACCTGACCAAAAATGAAGATAAGGCGAAACTCGCCAAGGCCGCGATTGCACTGGCGAATCATGGCGGGGGATTCGTCGTCCTCGGCTTCGCTGAACAAGGTCCAGAATTGCAGTCACAAGCACGTCCGCAAAGTATTCCAGTAATCACCCAGGACTCGGTGAATGGTGCCATGCGTCGTTATGCCACACCTGAGTTCCATTGTCGGATGGACAAAGCAAAACATCCGAATACGAACGAAGAACATCCGATTATAGTCGTCCCTAGTGATCTTACTGTACCCGTGATGAGCAAACGCGGGTGTCCAGGCGTTATTGAGCAACACCGTTGCTACGTTCGTAAGCCTGGACCACGTAGCGAGGAGCCTCAAACAAGTGAAGAATGGCGGAATCTGCTTAATCGGTGCATACAAGCCGGTCGGGAAAACATGCTTGAAGCTATTCGTGCAATTCTATCAGGGCGTGTCGAACCACAGAATCCGGAGACGAAGGCGCTTGGCGAGTTGCAAACTTATTGTATCCAGGCACGCGAACGTTGGGAGGAATTGGTAGCGAGTCAGCCCGAGAAATCTCCTGCGCGGTTTCCACACGGCTATTACGAAATGGGGTTTTCTCTGGTCGGGGCACAGCCAGCCAATGGACCGGCCGAAGTCAGAGATAGACTTACCATAGCGCGAAGGATCAAGTTGACCGTCGGGTGGTCGGCATTTTTGGAAATGTCCACCGAAGGGTGGGCGCCCTATGCCCATGAAAAAAAATTCGTGGAAGCGTGGATCGGACGGCCTGTCCGTCCCGACTCGATGGAACGCGAGCCAGCACATTGCGATTTCTGGAGAGCCTCGATGGATGGAAATCTCTACACGATTCGCGGATATAAGGAGGATGGACTAGCGCAGATCCAAGCAGGTACGATTTTCTACGTAAACCTCCCTGTCTTGAGGATCGCTGAGGGTCTTCTATTTGCGAGCCGATTTGGGGAAACATTTGATGGAGTAGAGGAAATTGCCGTTCAATGTCGTTTCACGGCGTTGAATGGCCGTTATCTCACCGGCTTTGATGACTTTGAGGACTACATCAGCCGCACGAATGAGGTCACATTAACGGGCCGGGCTACCCCACTGCAGGTACAGGACAATCTTGCAGAGATACTTCACTCTCTACTCTTACCTCTCTATGAACATTTCAAATTTTTCAAACTACCGTTCAATCTAGTCAAAGAGCAATTAGCATACCTTCGCCACAGGTTTTGAACATAAATTTCGACCCACCGACACGCCCAACACCGTATCGCTTTCGTTGCCCCATGTCGGATTACGCTTCGCTAATCCGACCTACCTTCCTAAGTCACATCTGAGATTCCGTCGTACAGTTCGGCAATTCGGGCTTGGTCCGATCAGAAGACGATAGCCTGAGTCCTGCCTCCTCTCTCGTCATTCCTGCCCCCCTTCGTCATTCCTGCGAAAGCAGGAATCCAGTCAGACGACCTCCGTCGCCAGATCCCGCCACAAGGGGTTGCTTTTCTCGATCAACTCCACCTTCCACGCCCGTTTCCATCGTTTCAGCGCCTTCTCCCGCGTAATGGCGCTTTCCATCGTGGCGTGCGCCTCGTACCAGACCAGCGTATGGACGCCGTACCGCCGGGTAAACCCCGCGGCGGCATTCTCCCGATGCTGTTCGAGACGCTGGGCCAAGTTCGAGGTGACGCCGATGTAGAGGGTGCCGTTGCGGCGGCTGGCCAGGATGTACACGAAGGGGCGTTTCAGGTGAGCCTCCTGGATTCCTGCTTTCGCAGGAATGACGCAAGGGGAGTTGGAGTGGCGGAGGGGAACGAGAGCGACGAAAAGGGAACCAGGGCGGACGGAAACGGAACTAGAGTGACGAAAGGGGGAACTAGAGTGACGATGGGGGGCCGGATTGACGATAGCGAAGACGGAGTGCACGAATAAGAGTGACCGTAGGTCGGATTAGCCGGAGGCGTAATCCGACAGTCCGACGACACCTCCAACGCTGGACCTCTTTCAGCGCCCTATGTCGGATTACGCTTCGCTAATCCGACCTACTTTTCTATCGTTACGCAATTTCCAAGAATCGGCGAGCGGGCGCCTCACGGTCGTCGGCCTGGGAAGATTGGTCAGGCTGACTCCCCACTCTATTTGAACAGTTCTATCGGCCAAGCGGTGAATCGCTGACACAACACACCATCGACTTCCAAATCTTTCGCTCCTATGGCTGTGCCCATGTGCCGAGGATCCTCCCTGGCTGCCAACCAAGCATGAATCTGGGCTCTCCGCGTCTTTTTCGGCTTGAATTTTCTTTCCTCCTTCGGAATTTCATCGATGTAACGCCGAGACAAGGGCCACACCGCGTCACTCTCGGGAATCATTCGCGCGATGAAATCCTCAAGTTCACCACGCGAACTATTGTCCGGCATCAGCCAGATACCAATTCGTGGTCGGCTCGGGAGTATGTTTCCGGACGAGCGGGGAGATGACGGCAGTTGCTTAACGCCTGCTTTCCGAAGCCGACCCATTATCGCGTCCCAGCGTCCCTTCACGTTATCGTTTGCATCTACCAGAATGCCGACGGCCTGCCGACCGGGCGCTTTGATTTCAGGTCCGATGGATTCGAGGACTTTATCGACGTTTCCCGTATCTCGGATGGTGAAGGACGACGCCGATGGTGAGTCCAGAACGATTTGCTCCTTGTCATACTGCCCTTCTACAGAAAAGGATGGATGACGCAGACAAATCTGCCGAACGACATGCTTGTCGTCTTGCCCTTCTACCAAAAGAACACGATCCGATTCCGATAATGATGGAGCAAGGCGGGCCACGAGCTACCTCACCTCTATACCTTGCTCGGCTGCGACTTTGAGATCGTCCTTTGAATACTCTACGGCGCGGATTCCTTCGGCGTCCCTTTCGAGGCGGAGAAGAGCACTTTCCCCAGCCTCGGCCTCTGCCGCTGCCTGCGCGAAGCCGGCAACACAGTCCCAGCCATGCGTCGTCGCGAGCACCTGCACCCTGTTTTCCTTCGCCGTTTGCAGGACCATCTTCCAGAAATCATACTGTACCGAGTGGTGGATACCATTCTCTGCCTCGTCGATGGTCAGAAGCCCATCCTGGCTATTGGCGAGAACGAGAGCGACCCCGAACAAACGCACCGCTCCATCGCCCAGACTTTTAAGCGGAACCGGCCCGTCCTGGTTTCTCATTTTCACAATTGCCCGCCGTCCCGGCGGATACCGGGGCCTATCGTTACCCACAACCACGATGCGGTCCACTTCTTCGCCGTAAATCAATCGCAGAGCTTGCACTGCGCGATCTTCGCCGTCCGTAAGCGTCACATTATCCCAAAATTGGGCTATATCCTCGCTGTTCGGGAGACTTGGACCTAATGACCGACATAGAACATCCGATGAAACTTCAATTTCTCTTTCTCTAAATCTCCGATATGGAAGACGGGGATCGTGCCAAAAGACACGTAGAGGAATTTTTTGGGTTCTCCCTTGAAACTGAATTTTGAGCGACGGTTCCTCGGCCTTCGAAAAATCTTCCAATGAAACCTGTTTCTGTGATATACCCTGGTCGAATTTGATGTTGAGTAGCCGGGACTTCTTCCCTGAACCTATTGATATACAAGAGTCCAACAGAGGATGCCGACCATAAAATAACGCTTCTACATCAGGAGCAGAAATTTCCTCCCCTTCGCCATCAACAACAGGGGCAACTTCTTCCCTGTTCAATAGGACACTCCGTAAGATGACAGGGTTACCACTCGCAGCGTAAATGCGGACGGCTTCAAGCAGGGTAGTCTTGCCCACCCCATTCTTTCCGGCGATCAACGTCACCCGGCCGAGCCGCGGAATCGCAAGGTCTGCAATGCCACGCAAACCTTTGACCGACAGCTTGGGGAGGGGAAGATTGGAGCGAGATGATAGTCTCGGCATAATCGGCTCTCTTGTTACAGCCATTTCCCGAACTCAGCTAGGGTCTCCATCGTAGAAGCACACGGTCCGGCGAGCCGCTCAAGGTTGGACCGCTTTCAGCGCCCCATGTCGGATTACGCTTCGCTAATCCGACCTACCTTCTGTCCTTACACGGTCGGGCGCCGTGACAATGCCAACTCCGCGGAGTCGCGCGGCGGCGCATACTCGGCCCCCGGCCGGGACGGCTCCATGAACGTGAGGGACTCGTAATAGTCGTCCAGTGCGATGAACGAGCCATTCTCCTCGGCCCACCGGCGCATCCGCTGGTTGCAGGAATGCGCCCACGACAGAATTTCCACGCGCCAACCGCGTTTGTGCATCCGTTCCAACGTACTGTGGAACCCCGCGCCCTCGGAGTAGCCCGCGCCGTCGCCGGTCAGCAGCACCGCGATACCGGGGTCGCCGTTGTAATCCAGCGCGTCTTCCAGCATCCGCAACTGCAAGACCCGGTCGGGCACGTCCTGTTCGCCGCGTCCCGCCTCGCCACGGTCGAAGAGGCGGACTTCCACGCCGTTGCTTTCCATCCGGTTCCACAACTGGCGCATTTCCGGCGGAACGGACCCCGCGGCAATCGCTTTCTCCAACGGCCGGTCGGCGTGCGCCAAGCGGAGAATGTTGTCGAAGTTGATGCGGACACGATAACGGGCGTTGACGCCCTCATGCCGCAATTCCGCAAGACGTTGTGCCTCGTGGAAGATGTTGGAATTGTCCCAATAGATGAAAACGCCGTTCATAACTGCCTGCGCAGGTCTTCCACCGAAGAAGGCGGACATTCCTCGGTTCGCGCCCGGTCGAGCGCCGTAAAGAGACGTTGGGCATTCCGGGGAGACCGGAGCAAATGAATCGTCTCCAACAAGCCGGACAACTCGTCCGCGGGAAGCAGTGCGACGTCATCCGCACTGTCCCGCCGGATAATCACGGGTTCGCGCGTGGCGATCACCTGGTCGCACAGTAAGGCGAGTTCAGCCTTGGCCCGTGAGTACGTTATGCTGTTCGCCATCGGTTCGACCCTCCGAAACCATAGTGAGTTTCCAGTATAGGCAACGCGCCCCCTTGTCCACTCAAGACAAACCGACGGATGGAAGCGTCTCAGTTCGCCGTTTTCCCCCTCCCGGTGGTCCCTGAGGTTGCGGTCCCTGAGCCTAACGAAAAGCCCCGCGTATCCTGTCCGAAGGCGGCCTCGTCTTCGGCAATGGTTTCTTCTTCCGTTCGGGCTTCGATGTCGTCGATAACCTTGCGAACCCGCGTGTCGTTCCACCCCGTGGGATAGGTATTCCGGTCCATTCTATCGCCTCCTTCATTGCATTCTGAGAAGGAGTCCGGTCACGCGCCCTGCCCTTCTGCCCGTTCCTGGAGGCGGTGGAAGGCGCGTAGCAGATCGGTCGAGGTGAGGATGCCGCACAGGCGGCCGGCCTCGACCACGGGGAGGCAGTTGATGCGGCGGTCGAGCATCTGCGCCGCGGCGTCGGACAGCAGGGTCTGCGGCTCGACGCTCACCACGTCGGATTGCATGACGTCCGCGACCGTGGCGCGGTCCAGGTCGGGCGTGCGGCTCATGGTGCGCAGCAAGTCGCGGTCGGACAGCACGCCGGCCAGCCGCGCCGTGTCATCGACGACCAGCAGATGCCGGAACCGGTTTCGGGCCAACAGGGCGAGCGCCTCGCCGAACGACTGCTCGGGCGTCAGGGTCACCGGCTCGCGGGTCATCACCTCGCGGACCCGGTGCGGGATGGGCGTGTCGTCAGCCATGCGGGCACTCTCCATTGCGTCGTTCGGAGTCGCCCAACCGTAGCACAATGGATTTTCCCGGACATGGCTCTACTGAGGACGAAGAACTGGGGGGTTTCCCCTCCTCCAAATCAGCCCACCAGCCACGCGCTTCGCAACAGCGCCCGGCACGTCTCCAGTGAAAGGACATCGGCCGGCCGCAACACGCTTCGACCTTTCGACCCTTCGACAGGCTCAGGGACCGCAGGCTCGGCGCACCGCGATTCACAATCCACGCTTCGACAGGCTCAGCGCACCGCAATCAGCGATCCACAATCCACAATTCCCCCCTCCGCTTGTCCCCGCCCGCGGGCGTGTCCTAGAATCACGCCGAAGGACACGCGCATGACCCCTACCCCCATCGTCGAGCGCCTCCCGCGGCGCGTGCGGCAGACGATCGTCGGCTGGTTCGTCGGCCTGCTCACCAAGCCGCTGAAGAATTATGCGTTCCGTTTTCCCAACGACCTGGACGCCCTCCGACGCCACTTGCAAAAAGGCGACGTGCTGCTCGTGGAAGGCTCGCAGCGCATCAGCGAGGCGGTCAAATATCTCACGCAGAGTTCCTGGTCCCACTCGGCGTTGTACATCGGCGACGAACTGTTGCGGCGCAACCATCCGCTGGCGGCGCAAGCGCGAGAAGAGTTCGGGGACGAGGCGGACTGCCTGCTCGTGGAGGCGCTGGCCGCCCGGGGCGTGGTGATGTCGCCGCTGTCGAAATACGCCGCACACAACATCCGCATCTGCCATCCGCACAATCTGCAAGACGCGGACCGGCAAGTGCTGCTGGACGAGGTGATCGGCCAACTCGGCTATACCTACGACCTGAAGAACATCTTCGATCTGGGGCGCTATTTCCTGCCCTTCAGCCTGGTGCCGCGGCGCTTTCGGCACACCGCGCTGCGGATCGGCAGCGGAGAGCCCACGCAGGTGATCTGTTCCAGCATGATCGCCTCGGCGTTCGTGAAAGTCGGCTTTCCGATCCTGCCCCGCGTGGAGGTCGCGCCGGACCCGGACCCGCCGCCCTTCTACCAGCGATTCTTTTCCTTCGGGGCACCGGAGGAAGACGTCCGGCCCGTGTTCCACCGCCGGCATCCGACGCTCATCACGCCGCGCGACTTCGACCTGTCGCCGTACTTCGAGACGGTCAAGTTCAACGTCATCGGCTCGCGCCGGCTCGACTATCGCAACGTCGTCTGGGCCGAGGACGCGAACCGACGGCCCCCGGAGCAGGCGTCCGGTCGTGTCTCAATTTGAAGCGGGGACGGGCAGGCACAGGGGCCTGCCCCTACGTGCGGAGGCCGACTTTCGTCGAAAGAGAAATTTCAAACCGAGACACTACCAAGCGTCCGCCCGGCTTGACAGGGTCCGGCGACCCGCCCAGACTTTCGCGGCCATTCCCTCCCTCGCTCGGAAGGGTGCGGCCTCGGAAAATCCATGCTCGGCAAACGCATCATTCCGTGTCTGGACGTGAAGGACGGGCGCGTGGTCAAGGGCGTCAATTTCGTGGAGTTGCGCGACGCCGGCGACCCGGTCGAGGTTGCGCAACGCTACGACGACGAGGGCGCGGACGAACTCACCTTTCTCGACATTACCGCGTCGCACGAACACCGCGGCATCATCCTCGACGTCGTCCGCCGCACCGCGGAGACGGTGTTCATGCCGCTGACCGTGGGCGGCGGAGTCCGGGAGACGCGCGACATCCGCAACCTGCTCAACGCGGGCGCGGACAAGGTGTCCATCAACACGGCCGCGGTGGACCGCCCCGAGTTCGTGCGCGAAGCCGCGCAACGCTTCGGCAGCCAGTGCATCGTGGTCGCGATCGACGCCAAACGGAAGCCGGACGCCACGACGCACGCCGCGGACGCCGGGCCGTGGGAAGTCTTTACGCACGGCGGGCGCCGCCCCACGGGCCTCGACGCGATCGCCTGGGCGCAGCGTATGGAAGCGTGCGGCGCAGGCGAAATCCTGCTGACCAGTATGGACCGCGACGGCACGCGCCGCGGATTCGACATCCCGCTCACGCGCGCGATTGCCGACGCGGTGCGCGTGCCGGTGATCGCCTCGGGGGGCGTCGGCGGGCTGGAGCACATCTACGACGGGCTGACCGCGGGCCGCGCCGACGCCGCGCTGGCGGCCTCGATCTTCCACTACCGCGAGCACACCATCCTGGAATGCAAACGGTATCTGGCCGCGCGTGGCGTGCGCGTACGGATGTGAGTCCGGGCTATCCGCGTTCGAGCACGACGGCGGGGCGTGATCCGGGCCGGTCTTGCGGGCAAGTGCTCTATCGGACTTGAGAAATCTGTTCGACGGTTTTTGCCGGGCCGTCGTACCCGACACAACCGAGGCCGTCCTCGACGCGGGTCGTTGGGAACGGGTTGCGCGGTTTGAGGAGGATGCCGCCTCCGGCTTCCTCGATCACGAATTCGACGCCGGGCGTCCATCCGTATGCCGCGCAGATGGTCTTGGGAATGGTGATCTCTCCGGTATTCGAAAGCGTCGTCGTTTTCATGCCCGCGCCCTTCCGAAATATGATGTTCGGACAGTAATGGATGAAGCCGTACCGAACAACCGAGGGGAGCATGTGCGTTTGAAAATAACGTATCGGTTTGCTCTTCCCGGGGTGATGCACTGCTGCGGTCGATCCCTCTCCTAGAGGGAAGGGTACGTAGGGGCAGGCCCCTGTGCCTGCCCGTCCCCCGCCAGGGCAACCACGGGGGGTTGCCCCTACGCATCAAGGGATGAGGGCGAAAGAGGAACTGAGATACCGCCAGACCTCGAGGGCTCGGCAGCCGAAAACAGGAATTCGGACAGGCTGCGGCGAATTGCTCCTTTTCCGGGAATCCGGTAAGCGGGTCCGGCGGAGTCAGGATCCAAAGGAGGGCGTATGGCCAAGGTCATGATCGAGGCGGCGATCAACGGGAATGCCGACCGGGCAATGAATCCGCACATCGCCTATCGCCCGGAAGACATCGCCGCGGACGCCATTGCGACCTGCCGCGCCGGTGCGGCCGCAGTCCACTTTCACGTCCGCGACCCGGAAACGGGCAAATGGGTGCAGGACATGGCCTATTACCGCGAGGTGTTCACCCGCACGCGCGCGGCGTGCAACCCGATTCTGTGGCCCACGTTTCCGTTCGGCGGCAGCGCGGTCGAACGGTTCGCCCACTTCATGGAACTCGCGCAGGACCCGGCCACCAAGCCCGACCTCGGCTGGGCCGACCCTGGCTCGGTGAATCTGGTCTCCTACGACGCGCGCACCAAGGTCGTCTCCGGCGAGCCGTTCGTCTATCGGAACTCGTACGAGGCGAGCCGCTATTTTCTGGAACGGTCGCGCGAGTGCGGGGTGCGGCCCACGCTCCAGATTTTCGATCCGAGCTTTTTGCGCGCGGTGCTCGTGTTTCTGGACCAAGGGTTGCTGACCGAGCCGCTGCTGCTCAAGTTCTATTTCGGGGGGCCGGAACTGCCGTTCGGGCTGCCGCCCTCGCTCAAGAGCCTCGAAGCCTATCTGGACATGCTGCAAGGCGTGCGCTGCAACTGGTTCGCGGCCACGCTCGGGGGCGACAACCTGCCGTTCGTGCCGACGATCGTCAGTCTGGGCGGGCACGTGCGGTTGGGGTTGGAGGATCACCACTACGCCCGCGAGGGGCAGCCGAGCAATCCGCACCTCGTCGAGCGCGCCGTCGCCACGATTACCGGCATGGGCCACGAAGTCGCCACGCCGGACGAAGCGCGTAGCATCATCCAGAACCGGCTCGCACCCGAGGCATGACGCCTGACCGCGCACGCCTCATCGCGCGCATTCACGCCAGCCCCGGCTTGGCGGTGCTGGCGGTGACCGGCGGCGGCTCGCAAGCCCTGGCCGACCTGCTGGCCGTACCCGGAGCGTCGCGGACCGTACTCGAAGCCGTCGTTCCCTACTCGGCTGCAGCGCTGGGAACGTTTCTCGGCGACATCCCGCGGCAGGCCGTCTCGCCGGAAACCGCCGCCGCGCTGGCGCACGCCGCGTATCGGCGAGCAATGGCGTTGCATCCTGCGAGACAGGAGGGACGCCCATCCGAACCGCTGATCGGCGTTTCCTGTACGGCCGCGCTGCGAAGCGACCGGCCCAAGAAGGGCGCCCACCGTTTGCATGTCGGCATGCACGATGCCGCGGGCGCGCGCGTCTCTTCGCTCGTCTTGGTCAAGGACGCCCGCGACCGCTTGGGCGAAGAACGCTTGGCCGCCGACATCCTGTTGAATGCCCTGGCCCGCGCCTGCGGCGTCTCCCCGGAGTTGGAGTTGATGCTGCACGACGGCGAGAGGCTCGACGAAAGCGCACCGGTTTGAAATCGGCTGCCCGGCTTTTCCTCCCCCTCTCCCCGACCCTCTCCCACCAGGGGAGAGGGGGAAGGGAAGAACCCTTCCGTTGGAAGCAGCATGCCCCTTGCCGCCGCGGGGTCCGGCCCATACGTTCGGCCTGTCAGTCCTTGAGATCGCAAACGTTTTTTCTTCAGACTTTCCGACACCGAGGCGCCGCGGATCCTCATAATGAAGGGGAATTTCATACGAGAGGGTCCCGCGTCCGTTTCGACACTCTTCGACAAGTTCAGGGATCAAGCCCAACGTGCTGGACTCTGAGCTTGTCGAAGAGTTGAAGGGGCGGGGGGCGAAGGCCAAGGTGACGTCGGGGTTCGTTTCGACAGGCTCAACGAACTTGGGGGTGAGAGGGTCTCTGAGCTTGCGGGGTTTTGAGCCTGTCGAAGGATTGAAAGGTCGAAGAGTTTTCAACATGGAAGCCGGGACGAGGACTCGAATCATCTTGTCTGCCCTTCCCTTCACCTCTGACTCGATGCACCGGGGCTCCTCAACATGAAGATAGGCATCGTGTCCGACATTCACGCCGACGCCGGCGCGCTGCGCCGCGTGCTCGACGACATGCCCGCGACCGACGTATTGCTGTGCCCGGGCGACGCGATCAGCGAGTATCGGTTCTGCCCGGATACCGTGTCCCTGCTACAACGACACGGCGTGCAGTGTATTCAGGGCAACCACGAAGTCGTGTTGTTCGGCGGACGTAACCCCGCGTATCTCGAAAAGTGCCGCGCCACGTTTCCCGCGGAGTCGCTCGCCTTTCTGGCCGAGGCCCCGCTCTCGCGCACGTTCGACTTCGACGGCGTCAGAGTCCTCATGGTCCACGCCAGCCCGTGGGAGCCGTACGAAGAGTACATCTATCCGGGCAGCCCGCGGTTGGACGACTTCGCGGCCCTGCCGTACGACATGGTGTGCTACGGCCACACCCACGTGCCGCTCGTGCACCGGGCCGGCAACGTCACCATCATCAACCCGGGCTCGTGTTCGCAGCCGCGCGACCGGGACCGCCGCGGCGCGTACGCGGTGTTCGACACCCGCACGGGGCAGGCCGCCGTCCACCGCGTCGCGCTCGACTCGCGCGGCTATTCGATATCCTCCTCGGGCAGCAAGACGAATTCGGGATAGGCTTCGATCCCGAGTTCGGCGACGTCCTGCCCGAGCAGCTCGACGTCGCGTTCGACCCGCGCGCCCATCGTCCGGGCCAGGATCTGCCACATGGCCCAACACGACCCGAATGCGAAGACGCCTACCGCCACGATGCCGGTGAGCTGGACCAACAGGTTCCCGCCCCCCGCAATACAAACTGCCAACGTTCCCCACACGCCGGCGAACAGGTGGGCCGGCACCGCGCCGACCACGTCGTCCACCCGCCAGGTTTCCAGCAGTTTGATCCCCACGAGGCACAGCACGCCGCCGATTGCGCCGATGACGATCGCCCAGAAATTGTTGACGATGTCCGGCCCCGCGGTAATCGCCACCAACCCCGCAATCGCGCCGTTCAGGCCGGCCATCAGGTCGATGCGCCCCAGGATCGGACGCGACATCGCAATCGCCGCGATCACGCCAGCCGCGGCACCCAGATTCGTATTGACGAGGATGTGGCTCATGGCGACCGTGTCCGCGGCACTCCCCAGCGCGAGTTGCGATCCGCCGTTGAACCCGAACCACCCCATCCACAGGATGAATACGCCGAGCGTCACGCCGGGCACGTTCGACGGCGGGGTGGGCTTGACGCTGCCGTCCTTGCGGAACTTGCCCAGCCGCGGCCCCACCACCATCGCGCCGGCCAACGCGGCCCAGCCGCCGGTGGAGTGGACGATCGTGGAGCCGGCGAAATCCTGGAAGCCCATTGCGCTCAGCCAGCCGCCGCCCCACGTCCACGCCCCGATGATGGGGTAGATGATCGTGGTCAGCACGGCCGTGAAAACGAAGAACGACCACAGTTTGACCCGTTCGGCCAAGGCGCCCGACACGATCGACGCGGTCGTCGCCACGAACACCATCTGGAAGAACCAATCCGACATGCTCGCCTTGCCCGCGGCGACCACCGCGGCCACGGTCTCGGACGCGGCGTTGCCGCCCAGCACCGCGATTTCGTCCGCGGTCGCCGCGAACAGCAAGGACACGGAGCCGATGAAGCTGCCCACGTCGACGTACATCAGGTTGTAGCCGATCAGGTAGTACGCCAAGCCGGCGATCGAATACAGGCCGATGTTCTTGAGGCAGATGACCGATGCGTTCTTGGTGCGCACCGACCCGGACTCCAGCATCGTGAACCCGGCGCACATCCACATGACCAGCACGCCCCAGATCAGGAACGCGAACGTGTTGTATATGAATTGCGCCTCTTCCCCGACCGCGGCCTGCGCGTCCGGTGCGGCGATGAGCAATCCGACCGCGACGGCCGCGGCCACGAACCGCGACGCGCCGCGGCTGATCCCCCTCACCCGCTGATGCAGAAGTCGACCCAGATACGTGCGCATATTCCTCCCTCTCCCCGGCTGATGCCGGCGTCCGGCCGAATGCCTCGGCGTTCATTCCCGCGCCGCCGCGCGGCTGCGTGGCGGCGGCCTTCCCTGGTTGCCGCTTGTGTAATCGAAAATCGGCGCGGACGCTATGGGAATGCCGGCCGGGCAACCGGTCGGCGGCTTGCGCCCGCGTTCGCGCTTCTTATACAGTGCCGACTGCTCCGAAAACTTCGCGGACCCGCGCGTTTTTCGCGCGCACCATCCACACTTACGCAGTCATCGAGGGAGCCCGCCCATGCCCACGCAATCCCCACCGCCATCCGAACCGCCCCAAGCCCACACCCCGCCCGTTCGGCCCACGACGCGCCGCGGGTTTCTGAAGACCGCGGCCCTCGGCGGCGGCGCGGCGCTGGCCGCGGGCTGCGAGTACAAGACGCAGCTTTTTCTGCTGAGCCGGCCCGAGACCGAAGCCGAGCAGAAAGACCCGAGCTGGGAGACGGCCCACGTCCGCAACTATCGCACGCTCGGCCGCACCGGGATGCAGGTCTCCGACGTCTCGTTCGGCTGCGCCGGACTGGACGATGCCGACGTGGTCCGCCGCGCGATCGACCGCGGCATCAACTATTTCGACACCTCGCCCGATTATTCGCGCGCCTATTCGGAAAAAACGCTGGGCGACGGCATCCGCGACACCCCGCGCGAAAAACTGTTCGTCGTCTCCAAATTCTGCACGCCCGACGGCCACCTGAGCAACGACACGCCGGTCAAGGACGTCATGGCCGCAATCGAAGCCAGCCTCAAACGCATCGGCACCGACTACCTCGACTTGGCGCACATCCACGCCTGCAATTCCATCGACCGGCTGATGAACCCGAACATCCACGAGGCGTTCGACCGGCTCAAGGAACAAGGCAAGCTGCGCTTTCTGGGCGTCTCGTCGCATACGCCGCGGCTGGAGCGCGTCATGCGCCACGCGGTCGATTCCGGGCGCTTCGACGTCATCATGGTCGCGTACAACTTCCGCAACTGGCCCGAACTGCCGACCATTTTTCATGACGCCAAACGCAAGGGCGTCGGCGTGGTCGCCATGAAGACGCTCAAGGGCGCGCGCCACACGGTGTTGTCCGACTTCTCCAGCACCGAGCGCGAGACGTTTTCGCAGGCCGCGTTCAAATGGGTGCTGTCCAACCCGGACGTCAGCGGCCTGGTGGTGACCATCGGTTCGTACGCCCAGATCGACGAATATCTGCACGCATCGGGCCAGCCGTTCCAGCAAACGGATCTGGCGTTGTTGGAAAAATACGACCGGCTGATCGAAGGCGACTACTGCCCACCCGGCTGCGGCGACTGCCTGTCGTCCTGTCCCGCGGACGTGCCGGTGGACGACGTGCTGCGCTTCGCCATGTACTACGAAAACTACGGCCAGGAGCGCTTCGGCATGGAGGAATACGCCAAGCTGGAACCGGCCCACAACGCCTCCCAGTGCATCGACTGCCGGGCGCCGTGCGAAGCCGCATGTCCGCACGACATTCCGATTAAATCCAAGCTGCTCAAGACCCACCGCCTGCTGCGGCTCGCGTGACCGCCCGGTTCGGGAGTGCTCGTCCGAACGGTCGGCGGTGCCAGTCGGGCGAAGCCGTCACGCCGCTGCCGCCGAGAAGGCCATGAAGAAGCTGAGTCACGTTGACGGTCGGGGCCGCGCGCAGATGGTGGACGTGGGCGACAAGCCCGTCACCGCACGCGTGGCGACCGCAACGGGCAGCGTGCGGATGTCGCCGGAGACGCTGCGGCTGATTACCGACGGACGGCTGCCCAAGGGCGACGTGTTCGCGGTGGCGCGTGTGGCCGGCATACTGGCCGCCAAGAAGACGCCGGAACTCATTCCGCTCTGCCACCCCCTGCCGGTCTCCTCGATCGACGTCGAGTTCTCCCCGCACGCGGACAGCGGACGGCTCGACATCGAAGCGCGGGTCAAGGTCAGTGGCAAAACCGGGGTCGAAATGGAAGCCCTGACCGCGGTGTCGGTCGCGGCGCTGACCGTCTATGACATGTGCAAAGCCGTCCAGAAGGACATCGTCATTTCCAACGTCGGCCTGCAACACAAAAGCGGTGGCAAGAGCGGCGCCTATACCCGCCCGTCACGAGGAGATGACGCCCGGTAAGGCGGCGACCTTCGGAACCCGGAAATCCGGTCGTGGCTCGGGTCGAAATCGGCAATCCGTCTGGCGTGTACGTCGAACCCTCTCCCCCGGACCGAGTCCGGAGCAGGCTCCAACCTCCTCCCGGTGGTCCCTGAGCCTGTCGAAGGGGCGAAAGGTCGAAGGGGAGAGAGGATTGGACGGCTCCCGAAACTCCCTGGGGATTGAATTTTCCCCGTGAAAATGGGAGCCTGTCGGATTCGGGAGGATCATCGTTATGGCGAGCCGCACATCCGACAAATCCGCCCCCAGGACCCGAAAGACCGCCAAGTCCGCACCCAAGGCCGCCAAACAGTCCGCGAAAAGATCGGAAAAAAAGACGGTGCGCAAAGCGGCCGAAACGCCAGCCAAGACTGCGAAAAAGTCTGGAGCGAAAACCGTCGCCAAACCTTCGAAGAAGCCCGCAACCAAAACCCCGAAAGCCTCTCCGAAAAAACCCGCGGCCAAACGGACCGCGGAGAAGAAACCCGCCAAGACGGTCGCCAAGAAAAGCCCGCCGAAATCGGAGCAGGCTCGGAGCGACAAGGGACAAGACAAGGTCCAACAGGCCGTGCTGCCGGCCGTCGAGCCTGCGCCGCCACCGGAGCCCGTTCCGCCCGCGGCAGAGGCGGATTCACCCGCGGGTGTCGCGCCGGAGGTCAGTCCGCCCCCAGCATCCGCGCCGCCCGTGTTCGTGAAACGCGATCTGGTCGGGCCGGACGGGAGCAAACGGCCGGGGTGGGAAATGTGGATCGGCGACCACTGCTTCGGGCGGGCGGATGACAAAGCCTTGTTGCTGGCCAGCTTCGAGCGGCTCCAAAGCCCGCCGAGCAGTTTTCACTGGCGCGAAGTCCGCAACCGTATGCCCATGCGGGCGCGCGGCAAAATGCCGACCGATCCGAAAGACGGAGAATCCGGCAATGGCACCGAGGGAGAGGGCGCCTCCAAGGACTCGAAGAGCGAGGTCGAGGCCAGCAAACCGACCTGAGCCGTCCGCCTCATCGGGTTGAGCGGAACCCCACCGACGAAAGAAACAGGGATGCTCGTGCTCGAGCATCCCTGTTCATCGGGCGGGAGCGCGCCACGCCTCGCCCTTTCGTTCGCGCCTCCCCTACCCTTGCGACAACGTCTTCAACTGTTCGGCCCAGTTTGCGTAGGGACGGAGAGGGATGATTTCGACGTCCGACACGATGTGGGCATAGCCCAACGCCCAGATCGGCAGGCTGTGGATCGCGGCGTCCAGGTCGTCCCCGGAGTCCATCTCCATGACGGCCACGACCTCCGGCTTCCCGGCCACTTTCCAGATCGCCTTGATGGCGCCGGCCTCGACCGCGGCCAGCGCCGCTTCGGATTCCTTGCGCCAGACCGTGTAGAAGTCCTTGTCGGACATGTCCGCGGGTTTGTTGATGCGGGCTTTGAAGAGTACGAGCATAACCTTCTCCTTTCCGTGCGTCTTCCGTGCCTCCGATTCGAGCGCCCCGACCTATACCCGACCAGCTCCGCGTCCGTCAAACACGGGCAGATCGGGCACGTTTCGGTTCCAGCGTTTGCCGGCCGCTTCACCGTTGGGGTTTCAGAACCCTCACCCCAGATCATGTCCGGGGCCGGCTCTCACCCTCCCGGAGGGAGAGGAGACGAAAGAGAAAGGAGAGAAGCCGAACGGTGGACAAAGCCACCCCGCACGGTTAAGGGGGAGCCCCTGTTTCGGCTGGTCCGCCTTCCGTTCGATGGATACGGTACCGCGTGTACCCCGCGCCGACGCCTGCGGATGGGAGCCGAGACCCATGCCGCGCTTCCGCTCAATCCGCAGACTCGAAACGAAGGAGACCGCACCATGAAATTCCACCTGTTCATCTATGCGACGTTGGGCCGGCGCCACGAGATCGAAGCCGGCATGGCCGGTAAACGCCCCGAGCTGTACCAGCGCATGTTGAACGAGGTGGCCGAGTATGCAGCGTTTGCGGACGGGGTGGGCTATGCCGGGTTCGGGCATCCCGAACATCATCTGCAGGTCGAGGGGTTCGAGGCCAGCAACGAGCCCGGCCTGTTGTCCATGTGGATCGGCCAGCATACCCGGAATTTGCGCGTGAACATGGTCGGCTGGGTCGCCCCGACGCATAATCCGGTGCGCACCGCGGAGTACATCGCCACGCTCGACCACATGCTGAAGGGCCGCCTGGGCGTCGGCATGGTGCGCGGGTATCAGGCCCGCTGGGTACACAATTTCCGCATTCGGCCCGACCTGGACGCGGTCGGCGACTGGAACCGCAACTCCGCACAGGACGAAAAGAACCGCGCCTACTTCCGCGAGTTCGTCGAGGTCGTGCTGAAGGCGTGGAAGGAAGACACGTTCAGCTATCGCGGCACCTACTGGACCGTGCCGCCCGACGACTTCGTCAATCCGCATCCGCAGAACGCGTACGTCGCCTACGGCACGGGCGTGGACGCCGACATGCGCATCCGGGAGGTCGGCATCGCACCCAAACCGTACCAGACGCCGCACCCGCCATTGTACGGCGGGTTTACGCACAGCATGCGCACGGCGCTGTTCTGGGCGCGCTATGGCGGCAAGCCCATCGTGCTGGCCTCGGACCTCGACTTCTGCAAACGCCTGTGGGCGGGCTACCGCGACGAGGCGGAGAAACACGGCCACGACGTGGCGCCCGGCGACGAGGCGGCGTGGGGCGGCGCGATGATCTGCCATTCCAGCGCCGCGACCGCCCGGGAGTGGCTGACCGATCCGATGTGGCTGTGGGACGAATGGTTCACGCCGTTCGGCCAGGGTCATCCCGAACTGCTGGTCGGCGACCCGGATACCATCTCGCGGCGCATCGAGCAGGCCGCGCGCACGTTCCCCATCAACGAATGTTTCCTGCTGATTCCGCAGGGTATCCACGACCGCGACCAGGTGATGACTTCGCTCGACCTGTTCGCCAGCAAGGTCATGCCGCGCTTCTCGGAATAATCCCGCGCTGAACGGCGCCGCGGTCGTATGAAGACCTGGGCCGGCATCGACATCGGCGGCACGTTCACCGACGTGGCGGCCCAGACGGACCGCGGGCCGATCCTACACGTCAAGCTGCCGTCGGAAGCGACCCCGAGCGACAGCTTCCGGGCGGCGCTGGCGGTGTTGCAGCGTCACGGCGTGCGGCCCGACCGGCTGGCATACGGCACGACGGCGGCCACCAACGCGGTGCTGCAAGACGGGCTGCCGCGCATCGGCCTGCTGGTCACGGCCGGCTTTCGCCACGTCCTGGAATTGCACCGGCCTCACGACGACCGCGGAGAGGGGGCGTTCGGACCGCGGCGGACCACCGCGCCGCTCGTGCCCTTGGAAGACGTGTACGAAGTGGACGAACGGCTCGACGCGCACGGGCGGGTCCGCCGGCAGGTAAGCCGCACCGCAGCGGCCGAAGTCGCGGCGTGGTGTCGCGCCCGCGATCTGCGGACGGTCGCCGTCTGTCTGCTGCACAGCGCCCGCAACCCCGAACCGGAACGGCGACTGAAGGCGCTGCTCGAAGCGGAAGACCCGGCCCTGCGGCTCGTGCTGTCGTCCGACGTGCTGCCGGAGGGGCGCGAAGACGAACGCGCCGCGGCGACGTGCCTGACCGCGGCCCTGCAACCGCTGCTGGGCGATCATCTCCGCGAAGCGGCGAGCGCGGTCCGCGAATCCGTACCCGGTGGTCCGCTGTTCGTCATGCAGTCGTCCGGCGGTCTGCACACCGCGGACGACGTGAGCCGACGTCCACTGGCGGCCATCCTGTCCGGCCCCGCAGCGGTCGCGGTCGGCGCGGCGCGGCGCGTGCCGGAATCTTCCGACCTCATCGCGTTCGACATGGGCGGGACGTCGACCGACGTCAGCCTGATACGCTGCGGGCAGCCGTTGCGCACGACCCGCGGCCGGCTGGCCGGACGACCGATTCCGACGCCGATGATCGACATCACGTCGATCGGCGCGGGGGGCGGTTCGATCGCGCGATTGGGTGCGGACGCCCGCTGGCACGTCGGCCCGCACAGCGCGGGCGCCGACCCGGGGCCGGCTTGTTACGGCAACCGCGGAAGCGCGCCGACCGTCACGGACGCGAACCTGCTCTTGGGCAGGCTGCCCGCGGCGTTGCTGGACGGCGGACTGGAGCTTTCCGCCGAACTCGCACGGCAGGCGCTCGGTCGTTTCGGGAGCGCACGGGGCAAGACCGGGGAAGAGACGGCAGGCGACGTCGTCCGACTCGTGAATCACACGATGTGCGGGGCGATTCGGCAACGGTGCGCCCGCCGCGGCCTCGACCCGCGCGCAACCGTGTTGCTGGCCGCGGGCGGCGCCGGGCCGCTGCACGCCGCGGAGTTGGCCGCGCTGCTGGGCATCACGCGCGTCGTCGTGCCGTTGCAGCCGGGCTTGGCCGCGGCCCGGGGTCTGCTGGCCGCGGACGTGCGGCTCGACGTCAGCGCGGCGGCGCCCGACGTCGGCCTCGACTCGGACGAGATCGGCCGCGCGCTGCACGCCTTGGAAGAACGGGCCGCGAACGCGTGCGGAGAGATACGGACCGTGGCGCCGGAGTGGCGCTTCGCCCGTTCGGGCGACTTTCACTATACGGATGGAACGACCAAGGCCGATACCACGACCGAGATCGGCATCGAATTGCCAGCCAGCCACCTGATCGACGAGGCGCTGCCCGACGCGGTTGATCGTTTTCACGCGGCGTACGAACAGATGTGCGGCTTCTCGTTCGCCGGCCGTAAAGAGGCGCGGTTGTCGCGGCTGAGCGTCACCGCGACCGGCGTGCTCACCAAGCCTCCCCTGCCGCGGCTGGCGAAGCAGGTCGGACGGGCGGACCCGGTCGGACGGCGGCCGGTCTTCTTTTTCGCACCGGACGGATTCGTGGACTGCCCGATCTACCAGCGTCCCGCGCTCGGCTCAGGCACGACGCTGAACGGCCCAGTCGTGGTGGAACAGTACGATGCCACCACCCTCGTTCCGCCAAGCTGGGGGGCGGGCGTGGACGAACACGGCAGCCTGATCCTGTCCCGCAACCTGTCCGCCTGATTTCGCCCTTCGCCATGTCCGTTTTTTCTCGTACCCGGCTCGACGCTCTGATGCGCGGCGTGACGAGTGCCGAAACTCAGCGGCGCTGGCAGGTCGGGGTGAACGCGGCGCTCCTGCTGACCGCCGCAGCCATGTGGCTGTGGGTGACGTGGCGCGCCATTTATCTGATCGTCATGGTCCCGGTCGCCATCGTGCCGTTTTCGTATGCCCGGCTGCGTCTGCACGCCGGTTTGATCCGCGGGTTCTCTCCGACCGGCCGGCCGCTGCTGGTCTTCAGCCTCGTCGGGATGGTCTGCGACGTCCTCATGGTCGGACAGATTCTGACCTCGCGAGCGGGCAGTCCCCTGCCCGTGCTGCACGACACCGCGGTAAGCTGGGTCGGCGCGGTGTGGTACAGCGCGTTCGGCCTGCTGTTCTTCGGTTTCCTCGGGCTGGGTCTGTGCCGGGCGCTCGTTCGCGGGGCACGGTTCGTGATCCGTCAACCGGTCTCCGCACGGCTACCGGCCGCGGGGCCGATGTCGCCGGCGCGGCGCGAGTTTCTGACGCGACTCGGGCTGGCCGGGACCGGCGCCCCGCTGGTCTTCTCGGTATCGAGCATTCCGCTCACGTACGATTTCCAGGTCGGCGAGCGCGACGTGGAGCTTCCCGGCTGGCCGGCCGCGCTCGACGGTCTGCGCGTCGCCCACCTGTCGGACATTCACGTGGGCGGCGCGATGGACCGCGCCAAGCTGCTGCGGGTCGCCGCGTTGACCATGCAGGCCAAGCCCGACCTCGTGCTGCATACCGGCGACTTTCTCACCCATCGCACGGGCGACTTCGCCCGACCGCTGTACGAGGCGCTGGCACGCATCCGGGCGCCGTACGGCCAATGGGCGTGTCTGGGGAATCACGACTTCGACGCGCCCGAGCGGCTGGTGCGCCTGCTGCGCGAGGCCGGCGTGGTCACCCTGCGCAACCGGGTCGCCACGGTGCCGGTGGCGGACCAGCCGTTGGAGTTGGCCGGTATCGACTTCCTGTTCCGCCGGGTCGAACGCGCCCCGCTCTATCGGCGCATCGTGTCCGCGTGGGGAGCCCGCCCTTCCTCTGCGGGCTTGCGCGTTCCCCGCCTGCTGCTCAACCACGACCCGCGCGGGTTCGCGGCCCTGCCCGCGGGGTGCGCCGACCTCGTGCTGTCCGGGCACACGCACGGCGGCCACGTCGGCCTCCAATTGGGCAGGGATCGCGCGCTGAGCGTCGTCGGCCTGCTCGGCATTCCCGACCAGGGGCTGTACCGCCGCGGCGACATGCGCATGTTCGTCACGCGCTGCGTCGGTTTCTACGGCTATCCCATGCGCCTCGGCATTCCGCCGGAAATCTCGCTGCTGACGCTGCGTTCCGCGCCGCGGACGCAAGCCGGCCGATCGGTGGACAGCCCGGGCGCAAGGTCCTAGAGTGCCGGCGGGAGGCTGAGCATGAGTTGGCGGCTGGCCGTGGACATCGGCGGAACGTTCACCGACGTGATCGCGCTGGACGAGCGCAGCGGCGCACTCCGCCTGGCGAAAGTGCGCAGCACCCCGGACGACCCCGCAGTCGGATTCGTGAACGGCATCGACCACGTCACCCGGCAGGGCGGCATCGCCGCCGCGGACGTGGCCGGCGTCTTTCACGGGACGACGGTGGCGACGAACGCCATCCTGGAGCGCACCTACTCCGAGCTGGGGCTGATCATCACCAAGGGCTACCGCGAGGCGTTGGAATGCGCGCGCCAGACCGTGCCCGGCGAGTTCGGCGACATCACGTGGTGGATCAAACCGCCGCGCGTGGTGCCGCTCGAACGCATCCGCGAGATCGACGAACGGGTGGACGTGCGCGGGCAGAGCGTCCGTCCGGTGGACGCCGCCGAGGTGCGCGCCGCGGCCGAGGATTTCAAGGCGCGCGGCATTCGTGCGGTCGCGGTGTCGCTGCTGCACTCCTATCGCAACCCGGCCCACGAGCAGGAAGTCCGCGACGTGCTGCGCGAGGTGTATCCGGAGTGCTTCATCTCCATTTCGTCCGACATTCTGCGCGAGTACCGCGAGTACGAACGCACCAACACCACCTGCCTCAACACCGCGCTCATGCCGTTGCTGTCGGCCTACCACGACCGCATCGCCCGGCATCTGCACGAACAGGACATCCGCGCCCCGTTCTACATCATGCGGTCGAGCGGTGGGCTGGCCCGTTCCCAGGAAATTTCGCGCCTGCCGATCGCCGCGGCCCTGTCCGGCCCCGCGGCCGGGGTGATCGCCGCGGTGCACTTCGGCGCGCTGGCCGGCGACCGCGACGTCATCACGTTCGACATGGGCGGCACGTCCGCCGACATCTGCCTGGTCGAAGACGGCAAGCCGCGCATGCTGACCGAGGGCAAGGTCGATATCTACGACCTCAAGACGCCGATGATCGACCTGCACACCGTGGGCGCCGGCGGCGGCTCGGTCGCCTGGCTGGCCGGCGGGCGCAGCCTGAAGGTCGGGCCGGACAGCGCCGGCGCGCATCCCGGGCCGGCGTGTTACGGGCGGGGCGGCGACCGGCCGACCGTGACGGACGCCAACCTCGTGCTCGGGCGCATCATGCCGCAACTGGCCGGCGGCACCATTCCGCTCGACGCCGCACGCGCCACGGCCGCGGTGCAGCAGTTGGCCGGCGGCCTCGACCTGGACGTGACCGCCGCGGCCGAGGGGGTTCTGCGCATCGCGATCGAGAACATCGCGGCCGGCATCCGCACGGTGTCGGTCAAACGCGGGCGTGACCCGCGCAGCTACACCCTGGTCGCATTCGGCGGCGCGGGTCCCCTGCATGCCTGTTATCTGGCCGACTGGCTGAGTATGCCGCGGGTCATCGTCCCGCCCAACCCGGGCGTCACCTCGGCTTACGGCCTGCTGCTGACGGACGTCCGCGTCGACCTGGTCCACACCGACGTCCAGCGCGAGGACCGTCTGGACACGGCGCGCATCGCCGCGGAACTCCGCGACCTGGAAGACCGGGTCCGTACACGGTTGGACGAAGAGGGACTCCGTACGCACGGCACGCAACTCCGCCAATTCGTGGACATGCGCTACGCCGGCCAAGCCTACGAGATTCGGGTGCCGCTTCCCGACGTCGACGGGGCCGCGGACGTGCGGGCGCGCTTGGCGCAGGCGATCGACACGTTTCACGACAGCCACAAGGACCTGTACGGCTATGCGTATGCCGGCAAGGAACTGGTCGAGGTCGTGAACGTCGGCGTGACCGGCTTGGGGCTGATCGAGCGGCCCCGCATCCCCGAGACGCCGCCGGGGAGCCGCGACCCGGAATCGGCCTGCACGGGCCGGACGCAGGTGTATTTCCCGCAGGGCCGCGGGCGCATCGACTGCCCGATCTACGACCGGGCGGCCCTCCGCGCCGGCAATCTGGTCCGCGGCCCGGCCATCGTCCAGCAGTACGACTCGACCACGGTCGTCGAGCCGGACTGGCGGGCCGCGGTGGACGGCTGGGGTACGCTGCGGCTCGACAAAGCGTCGTCCTGACCCCGTTCCACGACAGCCGAGAGACGGACGGAGTGAATATGCCCGACCGCACACCGTTTGCGCAGAGCTATTACGACAAGGCCGACGAGGCACGCGCCTTTGCCGACTACGCGCACTTCCGCTTCGGCGAGGTCGAGCGCGACCAGGCCCTGGCGGCGCGCGTGGACGCCCTGCGCCCAACGCTCGACCCGATCCTGGTCGATATCGTGGACGGCGGGATCGAAGCCGCGATCATGGAGGCCGAGGCCGCGGTCGAACGCACCGCGCGCTCGACGATCATCCGCGAGCAGCACGACTATCGCGCCTCGCTCAACTCG
This sequence comes from uncultured Binatia bacterium (SeqCode), assembly GCA_965242795.1. GTDB lineage: Bacteria > Desulfobacterota > Binatia > Bin18 > Bin18 > Bin18. The sequence continues at coordinate 4,125,880 of OZ251505.1, read as the reverse complement.
CTGGACTGCCTGTCGGTCTCGCGCGTGTCGTGGGCGGCGACCGCGGACCCGGTCCGCATGAAGTTTCCGGTCGAACGGATCCATGCCGGCGACGTGTTCATCTACAACGACGTGTACGGGTCCGCGGGGACGATCGGGCATCTGCCCGACTACTGCGTGGTCACGCCGATCTTCTGGGACGCGCGTCTGATCGGGTTCGCGCAGATCTTCGGGCACGTGAACGACGTGGGCGGCCGGGTCGCCGGGTCGTGGCCGAATACCTCCACGAGCATTTTCGAGGAGGGCACGATCTGCCCGCCGGTCAAGCTCTACGAACGCGGCGTGCTCAACGAGGCCGTGTACGACGTGCTGCTGCGCAACAGCCGGTTCCCCGAGGACTTGCGCGGCGACATCGACGCGTTCGTGGGCGCCAACGAGGTCATTCGCCGCCGGATCATCGAACTGTGCGACCGCTTCGGGGGCGACGAGGTCGAGGCCGCGTTCTACGAGATTCTGGACCGCTGCGCCGAGGTCGTCCGCGACAAGGGGTTGCCCCTGTTTCCCGAAGGCGAATTCGTCGGCGAGGATTTCATCGAAAACGACGGGCTCACCCTGGACCGGCCGGTCAAACTGCGCATGACGCTGCGCAAGTACCCCGACAAGATGCTGCTGGATTTCGAGGGCACGAGCCCGCAGGCGCAGGGGCCGATCAACTGGGCGCTCGACGGGCGTCATTATTCCAAGTGGCTGGGCGCGTTCTTCAAGGCGCAGATTCCCGGCATCATCATCAACGAGGGCGTGACCCAGGTCTTCCGGTGTTACATACCGGACGGCACGATTCTGAGCCCGCATTTTCCGGCGCCGGTCGTCAGCCGCATGACCTGCATGTTGCGCATGATCAGCGCCTACACGATTGCAATGGCCAAAGCCTTCGACGGCGAGGTCGTGGCGGACATGCAGAACATCCAGATCTACGGCCTGTACGGCCAGGACCTGGAGGGCAAGCTGTTCCTGATGCGCGAAATCTTCGGCGCCGGGTCCGGGGCGCGGCCGTACGCGGACGGGACCGACGCGGTCGACCTGGTGCCGTACTCGAAGAACCTGCCCGCGGAGTTCATCGAACAGCGCTTTCCCGTCGAGGTGCGGCGCGTGGGGCTGGCGACCGACTCGGGCGGGGCCGGCCGCTATCGCGGCGGGCTCGGCTACGAGAAGGAGATCCGCACTCTGGTCGATGGCCATTATCTGACCGTGACCGAACGGACCGCCTTCGCCTGTACCGGCATCAAGGGCGGCAAGTGGGGCGCCCCGAGCCGCTCGATCAAGAACCCCGGCACCCCGCAGGAAGAGTCGGTCTATTTCAGCCGCGACGCCATTCCGGTCGAAGCCGGCGACGTCATTCGCCTGACCACGCCCGGCGGCGGCGGGTGGGGCGACCCGCTGGAGCGCGAGGTGGAGGCGGTGCGGCTCGACGTGATCCGCAAACTCGTCTCGCCGGCCAGCGCCGAGCACGACTACGGCGTGGTCATCGATCCGGTCTCGCACGCAGTCGATCCGACGGCGACCGAAAAACTGCGCGCCCGCCTCGCCGGGGAACGTGGCCCGGTCAAGCTGATCGACCGCGGCCCGTACGCCGAGACGCTCATCAAGAAGGGGCTGATCGAGGTCTCGGACCCGGGGATGGAGTGCCTCGCCTGTGCGGACGACGCAGTGTTGGAGCAGTACTGGAAGGATCTGTACAAATACACGCCGAGACCAATGGCGAGCGTGTAAGGAGCGGTCTCGGTGCGCGGGGGAAAAACCGGCGGTGAGGACTAGGCGGCGCGACTCCGGCCGGTAACGGCTTCGCGCAGCCCTTCGAGCAAGCCCTCGAGTTTCGCCATGCGCTCTCGAAGCTCGGTCTGGCCCCGCTCAAGCGCAGAAACCCGTTCACCCAGCCGAGCGATGTCCTGACGCAACCACGCGAACAGCCCGACCAGCAGGGCGGCCAAGCCGACGAACCCACCGATTTCTACCGCCATGTTTCTACCGCATGGCATACTCCCGGCCTGCGTGCAAGAGCCGGGAAAGCTACGGAGTACGAGCGCCATTTATGTTGAAAGTCATGCGACCCGTTGTCGCGATCCTCACGTTCGGTTTGTCTCTGACGTTCGTTTCCATCGGCGCCGCGCAAGTGTCGTCCAACGAATGGGAGCAGCGGTTCAATCCCTACACGGGCCGGTGGGAAGACGTGAACCCTCCGGCGCCTGACCCTCCCGCCATCCGTCAAGCCGTGCCCAAGCCGGCTCTGCCGCCGGAAGTGCTGAAACCTGAGATCGACTACACGAGCAAGGAGGCCGCCCTTCTCATTCTGCAACATAAAGAGGACGCCGCGGCCAAGTGGACGTATGAGCAGCCCGTCTGCCCACGCATGCACTATCACAAGCCGCGCGAAGGCAAGGACGTGTGCGCGAATCCCCTCGGGGCCGACGTGAAGGTCACGTGCCCGGCGGCGACGTCACTCGTAGTTGACCACCATCCCGCGGGCAGCGACGCCTGCCGCGGCCGGCGCTCGTAGCACCAGTCCCTCCCTCGCACAGCGCCCTCCATACGAATCTTCATGGAGAGCCGAGCGATGGACGCCCCTTGTCCAGAGGCCGGCGGTTGTTTTAGGCTGGCGGCCCTTACACCTCTGCGGAGACACTGTCATGACAAGTGCTGCCACATCAAGGAAAACGTCTCAATACCGTTCCGGACTCGTCACGATCAGTGAATTCCGTGCGCATTTTGCAGCAGTGGTCGGGCGCGTCGAACAAGGCGAGGAAGTCGTCATCGCCCGGGGCCGTCAACCGGTGGCAAAGCTGGTGCCGTTACAAAAAAAGTGCACACGCCGGTTGGGCGTTCTCCGAGAGATGATGAGCGAACGGATACTCGGGATGCTCGCGCGGACGATTGAGCAACCGCTATCACCGCTCGATCAGGCATCGCTCGAGGGCAAGAATACCGACACGCTCGGTATCGGCCATCGGTAGCACATCCTTCTTCCATGCGGCTGCTTCTCGACAGCCACACCCTCTTCTGGATGCTCGCCGATCATCCGAAGTTGTCGGACAACGCGCGTGTCCTGATCCTCGACGATGACAATGACGTCTTCTACAGTCCGGTCAGCCTCTATGAACTGACGTTCAAAGCGCGTCGCGGTCGTATGCCTGTGGAAGCGATGCATCTACCGGAAGCGGTCGACGCGTCGGGGCTTCGAGAACTCGGAATCACGTCCGCTCATCTCATCTACGCGGCACGCCTGGATTGGGATCACGGCGACCCGTGGGACCGGATATTGTTGGCGCAGGCAACTCTGGAAGATATGGAGATCCTCTCCATCGACGAAACGTTCGACGAACAAACCGGCAGACGTCTCTGGTGATGGAGACACCCCCACCGTCGCCCTATTCAGAACGCCGGCGAAGAACTTTTACGTCCAACAAGTCTTTTTCTCGTCCGCTTGCCTCTTTGTTTCTAATCAAATCGGCACGGGACAATACCGGGATAGCGAATGCTCCGGCATCCACCTGTGACGCATTGCGGAGAGCGTCGACGAATGCCACCCCGCTGATACCGGTCATGATATCGATCCGCCGCGGGGCCGCCTCGATCTGGAAGACCATATCGCGGCGTGAAAAATCCTGCCGCGTCACATCCTGAAGGGGCGCCCCGAATACCGGGAGTGCCGTGTACACACGTTGAGCATTCTCGGGCGTGGGGTTTACCCAAACGTCCATATCCCCCGTCGCGCGTGGATACCCATGAGCGGCAAGCGCGTACGCGCCGACGAGCAGGAACTCAACACCTGCGTCTGACGAGCCTTACAACATTTCTCTGTAGTCGTCGTTCAGCATCGGTTCGATCGACGAAAGCCCACGTGTCGAGAGTCAGCGGCCAGACTAGAGCAAGGTGGGTTGCGGGGTCGCCTTCGACGTAGCCGTCGTCGTCGGCTTCAAGAGGGAGCAACCGCGTCGTCGAACGGTCGACTTTCGTCTTCTCAGTCATCGCTTGCTCACTAGAATGAGGACCTTGCTCTCACGATCCCACTGAAAGGCCACGCCTATCATCGGATGTCACGAGCGGCTTGATGCTCCGGACATCCGCCAGGGTGCGGGCACGGTCGAGATCGTACAAACTTTGCAGGTTCATCCAGAACTCGGGCGTCATATCGAGAGCCTGCCCGATACGCACGGCGGTATCCGCAGTGACGGACCGCCGGCCGTGGACGATTTCGTTGATGCGCCGCGGAGTCGTCCCGATCGTCTTCGCCAACCGATACTGACTGATTCCGAGTTCGTCCAGAATCTCCGCCAAGTGCTCTCCGGGATGAATCGGGGTGACGTCAGCCATGATCGTTCCTCAGTGGTAGTCGGTGATTTCAATCTCCATCGCGCCACGCTCGGTCCATTGGAAACACACGCGCCATTGGTCGTTGATACGAATGGAGTAAGAGCCTTTCCTATCACCGCTCAGAGCTTTGAGCCGATGAGACGGCGGAATCCGAAGGTCCGATAGCGCACCTGCCGCCATCACCCGCTGGACTCGCATATGTGCCCGGCGTTGAATGTCATCAGGCAGATGACGGACGGGGAGTCCACGGAAGATACGCTCGGTACTCTTATCTTTGAAACGTTCAATGAGCCGATATTATCGCCGAGCGACAATATCGGCAAGGGTTAAGATTGTAATCCACGGAGGGGAGGCTCTGATTGTCGTCTGAACCGAGTTTTGTTTCTTCTGACTTGGCGATCGGAGATATGGGTTGGACGCCCCCGGTTCGGAAAAAACGTCGAACCGAGGGCGCTGCAACCCGTGTCGGGGAAAGCCCGGAACAGTAAGCGGCTACGCCGCCTGCGCCTCGGCGTCCCACGTGCGCAGTTCGGGAATCACTTTTTGTGCGATGAGGCGCTGCGAGCGTTCGGCGTCGGCGAAGGGGATGCCGGCGCCGCGCACGCCGAACAGCAAGTCGAAGGGGCCGACCACCTCGCGCCAATGTGCGAGCTTGTCGAGTATCTGCTGCGGCGTGCCCCACGCCTGCGCGTTGACGTACACCTCGGCGATGCCGTCCAAGCCCAGTTGCCGGAGCATGTCCACGGCGTCGCCGTACGCCTCGTAGCCCTTGGCATTCTTGAAGTGGTCGCTCATCAACTCGTAGTGGTGCATGGCGGAGAGCAGATAGCCCGAGATGTACGTACGGGCCAATTCCTCGGCCCGGCCGGCATCGTCGTGGCAAACGGACATGCCGGCCATCATCGGCGGCGGCGGTTCGACCGCATGTAGCTTGCGGTACAGGGCGCGGTAGGGCTCGAAGTCGGCGTTGTGCTCTTCGATCGGTTTTTGGGTGAAGACCATGATCTGGGCGCGGTGTTTGGCGGCTTCCAGCGCGGAGTCGGGCGACATGGCGACCTGCGTGGTGCGGCCCTTGAACGTGCGCGTCGGCTTGGGACGGATCAACGCCTTGGGCTGCGGGTAATACTTGCCGTTGCCTTCGATGACGCCGGTCTCCAAAGCGTTCAGGATCATGGGCGCGGCTTCGTCGAAGCGCTCGCGCGAGGTGTCCATGTCGATGCCGAACTGGTCGTACTCGCGCCGCGACAGCCCGCGGCCCATGCCGAAGATGACCCGCCCGTTCGATAGTTCATCCAGCAACGCCACCTTTTCCGCGGAGCGCAGCGGCGTGTTCCACGGCACGATGACCGCGCCGGTGCCGAGCTTGAGCGTGCTGGTCAGCGCGGCCAGATGCCCCAGATACACCGCGTTGTCGGGACAGAAGGAGTAGTCCTCGAAATGGTGTTCGACCGACCAGTGCGCGTCGTAGCCCAGCCCTTCGAGTTGCGCGGCCAGGGCGAGTTCTTCGCGATAGACTTGGCTGTCGGTGACGCTGGCGTCGTATCCGTAGCGCTGAAAGAGTGCGATGGTGCCGATTTGCATGACGTCCTCCTGTGGAATGGGATTCCAGCGATGCCGCTGCGCCTATCCCGCGGGTTTGAGTTTCTGTCCGTGGGCCTGCATGTAGGCGGTGAGCCGCGCGACCTCGTCATCCGAGACCCGGTCTTCAAGCAAGCGGATGCGGTCGCCGGTGTACACCGCCCGTTCTTCCCCTTCCATGCGGCAGTCGGGCGACCCGGCCAATGTGTAGATCGCGGCCCAGCGCATCCACACCGCGCCGTTGCGTTCCACCGGCCCTTCGAGCAGTTCTACCCGCCGGGAATCGAACCGCCGGTCGAAGCCGTTCACCAAGGTCGGGAAGTCCTGCAAGATCGCGGCCCGACCGTCGTGCCGGCCGCCCAACGGCGGACCGGCCACGAAGTCGTACACCGCGTCTTCGGTGAAATAGGGTTCGAGAACGGACCAATCGTCCGAGTCGTAAGCACGCTCGAACGCCTCCGCATATTCGTTGAATCGTTCGACTATACCCATTACGCCCTCCTTTCTCCCCTCAGAACTCAAAGCTGTTCGTATTCGTTGCCATCGTCACGACCGCAGCGCACGAGCTCGTCTCGCCGCATAGAGCCGTTCATGCGTTCGTAGCTACCACGGTCCATGTACTGCTGACGGTGGCGACCGGTTCGTCTTCGTCGTTCAGAACGTGAGCTTCGACGAACGCGACACGTTTCCCTTTGCGTACTACGTGGCCGCGGCCCCTGAGCAGCCCTTTCTTGACGGGCTTGAGAAAGCTGATCTTGAGTTCCGCGGTCGTGGCGAACTCTCCGGCCTCCATGACCGAACCGATCGCGCTGCCCAACAGTTCGTCGGCGAAGACGCAGAGAGAACCGCCGGCCACGTATCCGAACGGGTTGAGGACGCCGGCGCTGGTCGCCTGCCATTCCCATTCGGACACGCCTGGGGCGAATCGGATGGGCCGCAAGCCCAACTCTCGGTGCATGTCGGTGACGTAATCCTCCGGCCGGTTGTCGCGGAGTGCGGCGTTGAGCTTTTCCAGCGGCGTCAACATACCTTCTCGTACCATCTTTCGACCCTGGGCTCAAAAGGTCGCCTGCGTACCGATCACAACGCAGGTGTAGCTGTCGGCAGCGTTTTCCGGCAGTATTGGCCGCTCGTAGATGTCATTAGTGTCACTGTAAACGGACGCTCGTAATAATGTTGAAGGACGTTCTCACCGCGCGCCTCGCCCAGGTGAGGGAGAACGGATTGTATCGCGTCCTGCGTCCGGTTGATGGCGCCCAGGATACGGTCGTCAGCCTGAACGGCCACGACGTCCTGCTGTTTTCGTCCAACAACTATCTGGGTTTGGCCAACCATCCGGCGCTGAAACGCGCCGCAGCCCGAGCTATCGAGCAGTTCGGCTGCGGCAGCGGTGCCTCGCGGCTCATCTCCGGTTCGATGGCCGTGCATCACGAATTGGAAGCGCGTCTCGCGGCGTTCAAGAAAACCGAGGCCGCCTTGGTATTTCCGACCGGTTATCACGCCAACGTCGGCGTGTTGTCGGCCCTGATGGGTCCCGGCGACACCATCCTGAGCGACAGTCTGAACCACGCCAGCATCATCGACGGCTGCCGACTGTCGCGCGCCGAGGTGCGTATTTATCCACACGGCGATACCCACGCGCTCAATGCGTTGCTGGCGGCACGCCCGCCTTCGGGCCAACGTCTGATCGTGACGGATACGGTCTTCAGCATGGACGGTGACCTCGCTCCACTGGCCGAACTCGTGGCACTGGCGCGGCGTTACGACGCGTGGCTGATGGTGGACGAGGCCCATGCGACCGGCGTGTTCGGGCCGCACGGTGGCGGGCTGGTCGAGGAGGCGGGGCTCGTGGATCACGTCGATATTCACATGGGCACGCTGGGCAAGGCGCTCGGCGGCCTCGGGGCCTACGTCGCCGGCAGCCGCGTACTCATCGACTGGCTCGTCAACCGGGCACGCAGCTTCATCTATACGACCGGCATGCCGCCCGCGTCCGCAGCATCGGCACTGGCTGCGCTCGACATCGTGGAACGCGAGCCCGAGCGGCGGCAACGGTTGTGGGACAATATCCGGTTCCTCTCGGACGGCCTGCGCGGGCTGGGCTATCGGCTCGGGGAGACCCGTTCGCAGATCCTGCCGATCATCATCGGCGACGCGCGGCAGACCATGTCCCTGGCCGAAGCGGTGTTGCGCCGCGGCGTGTTCGCGCACGGCATTCGGCCGCCGACCGTGCCTGACGGCACCTCGCGTATTCGCGTCACTCCGATGGCGACGCACACCCGCGCGCAACTCGAACGCTCACTCGACGCGTTCGCCGTCGCGGGGAAGGAAGTCGGGGTCTTATGAGCCGCGCCGACCAGTCTTCAGCCGCGAACGACGGTCCGACGCCCGCGGATCTCAAGGCGTGGGACCATCGCTACGTCTGGCATCCGTTTACGCAGATGCAGGATTGGCTTGCGGAAGAGCCGGTCGTCATCGTCCGGGGCGAAGGCAATTATCTGATCGACAGCGAGGGCCGGCGCTACCTCGACGGAGTGTCGTCGCTGTGGTGCAACGTGCACGGGCATACGCATCCCGCGCTGACCCGCGCAATCGCCGAGCAGGCCGGGCGGATCGCCCATTCGACCATGCTCGGCCTCGCCAACGTACCGTCCATCGTGCTGGCGAAACGGCTGGTCGAAATCGCGCCCGCGGGGCTGACGCGCGTATTCTATTCGGACGCCGGCGCGACCGCGACCGAAATCGCGCTCAAGCTGGCGTTCCAGTACTGGCAACTCAGAGGCGAGACCGGCCGGACGAGGTTCGCATCGCTGGTCGAAGCCTACCACGGCGATACGCTCGGCGCGGTCAGCGTCGGCTATTCGGAACTGTTCCATCATTTCTACAAGCCGCTGTTGGCGGACACGCTGCGGCTGACGCCGCCCCACGTGTTCCGCTTCCAACGCGGCCTATCCGCGGAGGACGCGCTCGCCGCGGCGCAGACGGAGGCCGAGGAGAAGATCCGCCACGCCCACGCCGAACTCGCCGCGGTCATCGTCGAGCCGTTGATGCAGGGCGCCGCGGGCATGTGGGATCACCCCGTGGAATACGTCCAAACCCTGCGCACGCTGACGCAACAGCATGGCATCCTGCTGATCTGCGACGAAGTGGCGACCGGGTTCGGCCGTACCGGCAAGATGTTCGCCTGCGAGCATGCCGGCATCAGCCCGGACATCTTCTGTGTCGCCAAGGGCCTCACCGGCGGGTATCTGCCGCTGGCTGCCACACTCACGACAGACGAAGTATTTTCCGCTTTTCTTGGGCCGTACGACGAGTTCAAGACGTTCTTCCACGGGCACACCTACACCGGCAATCCGCTCGGCTGCGCCGCGGCGCTGGCGAGTCTGGACGTCTTCGAGGACGACCGGGTGATCGAACGTCTGCAACCCAAGATCGCCGTACTGACGGAACGCCTGCGCAAGGACGTCGCCCCCCTGCCCCACGTGGCCGACGTCCGGCAGTGGGGCACGATGGTCGGCATCGAACTGATGCGCGACCCGGAACGCAAGGCGGCGTATGCGCCGGCGGAAAAAATCGGCGCGCGCGTCATCCAGGAAGCCCGCACACGTGGCGTGATGATCCGCCCGCTGGGCAACATCGTCATCCTCATGCCGCCGTTGAGCATCACCGACACGGAGTTGTCCTTCCTGCTCGACATGGTCCGGGACGCCATCCGAACCGTCACATGACCGGCCTGTTCATCACCGGCACCGACACGGGCATCGGCAAGACGCTCGTCGGGTGCGGGCTGGCCGCGGCGTGGACCGCGCAGGGCAAGCGCGTCGGCGTCCTCAAACCCGCGGAGACCGGCTGTACCGAACGCGATGGCGCGTTGTACCCGGACGACGCAGTGCGCTTGGCCGGATTCGCGGGCTTGACCGCGGACGGGCCGGACGACTGGGAGCGGCTGTGTCCGTACCGCTTTCCCCTGCCGGTGGCGCCCAGCGTGGCGGCGCGGCAGGTCGGCGTGCGCATCGAACCCGCACGGCTGGTGCAACGCTACTCCGACGTTGCGGAGCGTCACGACGTGACAATCGTAGAGGGTGCCGGCGGGCTGCTGGTCCCGCTCGTGGGCCGCTATTCCTTCGCCGATCTGGCGCGTGACTTGGCCATTCCCGTCCTCGTCGTCGTCGGCTCCAAGCTGGGCGCGCTGAACCACGCCTTGCTGACCCTGGATTGCATCCGCACGCGGGGATTGCCGCTGGCCGGATACGTCCTCAACCATCCGAACGCCGAGTCGGACGACGCGGTCATGACCAACGCCGAGACGCTGGCCGGCCTGACGGACGCCCCGTGCCGCGGCGTCATTCCCCATCTTGCGCCGAGCGGCGACCTCGGCCGGGACCGGGAGACGTTGGGCGCCCTATTCGCCAAGGCGGTTGATCTCGCAGGGCTGCTCGGATAGAGCCCACGTCATCGCAGAGTCGAGGAATCCCATGACCGATTTTTCCCGTCTGGCTACGACCTCGCTGGCAGGCGAGCTCCTGTCACGCAACGATGCGCTCGCCGTCCTGCAGAGCGAGGATCGGGGCTTGCCTGCGCTGTTGGACGCCGCGTTTCAGGTGCGCGAGAAATTCTTCGGCCGCAAGGTCAAGATATGCGTGTTGCAGAACGCGCGCAGCGGCCTGTGCCCCGAAGACTGCCACTACTGTTCGCAGTCGTCCATTTCGCGCGCGCCGATCGATAAATACAAACTGCTTTCCACACAGGAATTGTGCGACGGGGCGCGGCGTGCGGCCGAAGCCGGAGCGCGGCGCTACTGCATGGTGACCAGCGGCCGCGGCCCCGCGGACCGCGACATCGACCACTTGACGCGCGCCACGCGGCAGATCAAGGCCGAATTCCCCGAGATGGAAATCTGCGTGTCGCTGGGCTTGGTGAGCGCGCCGCAGGCCCGCCGCCTGAAGGACGCCGGCGTCGGCTGGGTCAACCACAATCTGAACAGCAGCCGCCGTTTCTACCCGGAAATCTGTACGACCCACACGTATGACGACCGCGTGGAAACGGTCAACAACGTGAAACGGGCCGGGCTGTCCACGTGCAGCGGCGGTATCGTCGGCATGGGCGAAACCGACGACGACGTGATCGAACTCGCCTATGCGGTGCGCGCCTTGGGCATAGATTCGGTGCCCGTGAATTTTCTGTACCCGATCGACGGCACTCCGCTCGGTCCGCGCAAGGATTTCGATCCCGTCCGCGGGCTCAAGGCCCTGTGTCTGATGCGCTTTCTGAACCCGCGCAGCGAAATCCGCATGGCCGCGGGCCGCGAGTTGTATCTGGGCAAGTGGTCCGGCTTGGCCTTCTATCCCGCCAATTCGATTTTCGTCGAAGGCTACCTCACGACGCCGGGACAGAACGCCGACGCCGCGCACCGACTCATCGAGGATGCCGGTTTCGAGGTCGAACGAGACGCCGCCGCTCCGGTAGGCGCCTCGCCTGCCTCGTAGCCCCCGCTTCCTTCTCCCTTTTCCGATACGAAGCCCGAGACGGCCTCCCCGGCCACGCGCTTGAGCCTGCCGGGGAGAGTTGGTACGCCCGCCGAAAAGGGGGTGTCCCATGCGGATCGGTGTGTGCCTGCTGGCGTTGCTGTGCCTGACGGTCCTCGGTTTCCCGGCCTGGGCCGCGGAGCCGAGTCCGCCCATCCGCTTCGGCCTGCAAGTCGCGCAACAGCAAACCACCGTTGCCGAACTGCAGGACGTGTGGCGCGAGGCCGAGGCGTTGGGGTTCGACACGTTATGGGTGAACGACCACCTATTGCCGAGCATCGGCCCGCAGGACGGGGCCAATTTCGAATCGTGGACGCTGCTCGGGGCCATGGCGGTCGCCACGTCCAGGATCGAGATCGGCTGCCTGGTCACCAGCAACACGTTCCGGCACCCGTCCATCCTGGCCAAAATGGCGGCCACGGTGGATCATCTCAGCAACGGCCGGCTCGTCTTCGGCATCGGCGCGGGCTGGTTCGAGCGCGAGCACGAAGCCTACGGCGTGGAATTTTCGACCATGCGCGGTCGGGCGAAACGGCTCGAAGAAGCGCTGCAGGTCATTACGAAACTGTGGCGAGCCGACCCGACCGCCTCGTTCGCGGGGCGCCACTACACGCTGGTCGATGCCCCGTTCGTGCCCAAGCCCGTTCAGGCGCCGCACCCGCCGATTCTGATCGGCGGAATCGGGGAAAAGCTGACGCTCCCACTCGTGGCCCGCTACGCCCGGATGTGGAACGTCCCGATCCTGCCGCCGGACGAATTCGCCCGAAAGAACCAAGTGCTGGAAGGCTATTGCAAGGAAATCGGAAGAGACTGTGGCGAGATCGAACGCTCCTATCTGACCCCGTTGTATCTGAATCCCGATCCCGAGGCGCTGCGCGGCGTGATGCAACGCCTGATGGACCTGCGTGGGTTGACGGAAGCACAGGCACGCCGAACCGTGCTGGCCGGCAGCCCGAACGACATCCGCGCCCAACTCCAAGCCTATATCGACGTCGGCGTGACGCACTTCATCATCAACCTGCGCCGTCCCGGGCTGTACGACCGCGAGGCCGTCCGCGTGTTCGCCTCCGAAATCCTGCCGGCGTTCCGCTGACGCCATATGTCGGAATGAATGGCAGAGGAATTACATACGAGATGATCCTCCGCCCGTTTCGACAAACTCAACGGGCCGGTCCCTGAGCTTGCGGTGCCTTGAGCCTGTCGAAAGGTCGAAGGGTTTTCAACCTAGGAATACGGGATGCAAGCCGGGGGAGGTGCCAAAATCATCTTGCACGTAATGCTCAATGGTAGCGGGCAGGAGGCAGGACCCACGAAGCGCCACAACTCCATTTTGCCCCTCCCACAAGATCCGCTTTCCCTTTCAGGCCCGGCTTGTGCTATGGCTTTGTGGGCGTAACGAAGCCGCAACGTCTGTCTTGCGAGAAGGAGGGCCGCACATGCCTATTGAAGTCGTCGAACTCCACCACCACGGGATTCGGATCGGAAATACGCAAAAAGACGCGGAGAAAGCCCGCGAGTTCTATTCCGGCGTCCTCGGCCTGGACACGGACCCGGCGCGCCCGAACATTGCCTCCATCCCCGGCTTCTGGATGTACGTCGGGCAGGGCAAGAACACCACGCAGATTCATCTCATGGGCGCCAAGGGCATGTCGCCGATGGCCCGCTCAAAGAAAGAAGACCCGACCATCCCTCACGTCGCCCTGGCCGTGAAGGACATTCAGGCGGCGCGCACGGAGCTGGACGAGCGCGGCATCTGGTATTGGAGCATTCAGGGTCTGGTCGGCAAGAACTCGGATCAGGTCTTCGTGCGCGACCCGTTCGACAACGTGATCGAGCTGCACCAAGTCGGCACGTGTACGTGCAACAAGGTAGCACTTGAGCCGGCGAAGAAACGCGCTACTGCAAAGCGGGCCGCGGCCAAGACACGTCCCGCGGCTTCCAAGCGTACCCGCGCCAGAAAGTCGGCCTCAACGCGAAGCTGAGCCCTCCGCGGCCCTTGACGAAGCGAAATCGAGTTACCGAGGTGAGAGCCGCCGTTCAGGAAAGGGTGTTACAGATAAGGCGGCTCTGAAGTCAGTTTCCTCTCATCATCCCTGCGAAGGCAGGGATACATATCCTGTATTCTCGCGTACGCTGGAATGGCGATTAGACAGGATCATCTGATATGGGACTTCTTCCCTGTCGCGGAATCCCTCCGAAGCACGGATCCAGCCCGGCGTCAGCGCGCAGCATCCTGCTCGTCTTCCTGTCGATAGAACCAAGTCAGCGAGCGCGATACGTATTGGAAGCCGGAGACGCCGAGCGTGATCGCGGTCGCGGCGAGGCTCGCGTTCCACAGCAGCGGAAACGTCCAGTCTGGGTCGTGCAGGCCGACCAGCGCCTGGCTGACCGTCAGCAACTGGAAGAACGTGCAGGCTTTGCCGACCAGCGTGGGCCGGATCTCGATGGCGCGTCCGCTGACCAGAAACAACACGATGAAGCCGAGCAGAATGACCAAATCCCGGCTGATGACCAGCACCGCGAGCCAGTTCGGGATGGAGCCGACCCAGGCCAGGATCACGAACGAACTGATCAGCAGCAGCTTGTCGGCCAGCGGGTCGATGAAGGCGCCCAACGTCGTGCGCGCGTTGAGCCAGCGCGCCAGCAACCCGTCCAACGAGTCCGACAGGCCGGCCAGGACGAAGACGACCAGCGCGTCGGTATAGCGCTCGTCGAGCAGGAAGATCACCAGGACCGGAATCGCCCCGATGCGCAGCAGGGTGATGAGGTTGGGGAGCGTCAGCACCGCAACGTCCACGCGCTTCAGACGGCCACCGCGTCGGGCGTCCCGTGGCGCGCCAGCCGCTTGCGGAATTGTCCCGCCAGCTTCGGCGACATACGGGCCGTAATCCGCACGCCCGCGTCGGTATAGTCCTTTTCTACCACGGCCCCGTTGCGCCGTAACCACGCCAACAACGCACCACTGCCGGGCGGCAGCACGGCGTGCAGCACTTCCTGATTGCGACCGCACAAACGCGCGATCTCCGCGATCAGCGGGCCGATGCCCAGACCATGCTTGGCCGAAACGCGTAATGGAGCGGCCGGCTCGAGGGCGCGGTTTGCGGCCACTTCCGACGGCGTTTCCCAGCCGGTCAGGGGCTGCGGACCGAGCCCGTCGATCTTGTTCAGGACCGTGACGACCGGCGTGGTGCCCGCGCCGATTTCTTCGAGCACGCGCGTGGCGATGCGGCGGTGCGCAGCCCAGCGCGGATGGGTCGCGTCGAGCACGTGGACCAGCACGTCCGCGCGGCGCACTTCTTCCAGCGTGCTCTTGAACGCGTCGATCAACTGGTGGGGCAGCTTGTGAATGAAGCCGACCGTGTCGACCAGGATCGCCGGCTGCCGGCCGGGAAGTTCCAACCGGCGGCTGGTCGGGTCGAGCGTGGCGAACAGCTTGTCCGCGACGTGGACGCACGCGTCGGTCAGGCGGTTCATCAACGTGGATTTCCCCGCGTTGGTATAGCCGACCAGGGCGACGCTGGGGAACGGGACGCGCTGGCGTTCGCGGCGGTGCAGGGTGCGGGTCCGGTCCACCTCGTCCAGTTTGCGCCGCAGGCTCGCGATCCGTTCACGCACGCGCCGGCGGTCCACCTCCAACTGCGATTCGCCCGGGCCGCGCGTCCCCACGCCGCCGCCGAGGCGCGACAGATGCACCCACTGCCGGGTCAGTCGCGGGCGCAGGTATTCGAGCTGAGCCAGTTCGACCTGGAGTTTGCCGGCTTGGCTGCGGGCGTGCCGGGCGAAGATGTCCAGAATCAACTGGCTGCGGTCGATCACCTTGCATGCCAAGTCGCGTTCCAGGTTGCGCTGCTGGGCGGGCGACAGGTCGTCGTCGAAGACGACCACGCCGGCGTCGCGTTCCTGCCGGCGGCGTTTGACCTCGGCGACCTTGCCCGCGCCGATGAACGTGGCCGGCCGCGGGCCGGTGCGCAGCGTTTGCAGGGTGTGGCCGGTCACCGTCAGGCCCGCGGTCGCGCCGAGGCGGCCGAGTTCCTGCAACGATTCGTGCACGGACAGCCGCGCCGGGTCAGCTCCCGAGTCGCCGGACGGCCAGTCGACTCCGACCAGGAACGCGCGTTCGGTGCGCCCCTCGGGTGGGCGAGCGACGCGGCGGCGGGCGGTCACGAGCGTCAACCTTCTTCGGCTCCGCGCCCGCGGCTCAGCGGAACGAGGTCGCCACGCTGGCGAACACCTGCCGGATCGCCATCTGCATGGCCGGGGTCGGCGCCACCTTGAGCGCTTCGGGCAGCGAGATGACGGTCTCCGACTGGTCGGGCTGCAACAGGTGCAGAAACGTGCGGCACGGCCCCGGATGATCGGTCAGCACGCCGCGCAGGGCCAGTAGGTCGTCGCGGGACACGCTGTCGGTCGGCACCTGGATGTGGACCTGCTCGACTTTCGGCTCGGTGACCGAGTCGAGCGCGACGACCTCGGAGGCGATGATCTGACAGCGGTCGTCGTCCACCTCCAGCGTGCCCGACAGCAGCACCGGCTGGTCGGACTGCAACGCGGCCTCGTGGCGGCGGTAGGCTTCCGGCCAGACGATGACCGAGGCGCCGCCGGCCTTGTCTTCCAGGATCAGTGTGGCGTAGCGGTCGCCCTTCTTGTTGTTCTTGGTCTGGAACGACTGGACGACCCCGGCGAGGCGCACCTTTTCCTGGTGGCGGTGCGTGGCGAGGCGGTCGGTCGTCACCACGCCGGCGCCGTGCAGCCGGTCGGCGTATTTGTCGAGCGGATGGCCGGTGATGTAGAAGCCCAGCGTTTCACGCTCCAGATTCAGCGTTTCGACGTCCGACCATGCTTCGGCCTCGGGTAGCGCGGGATGCCCGGACTCGGCGTCGCCGTTCGCGAACAATCCCATTTGATCGGCGTTGCCCGCGGCCCGCACCGCGGCCCAGCGCATGGCCTCTTCGACGCCCGCCATGAGCCGGGAACGCGGCGCCCCGAACGAATCGAACGCCCCGCATTTGATGAGGCTTTCCAGCACCCGTTTGTTGGTCACCGTACTCTGCACCCGCGTGCAGAAGTCGTACAGGTCGGTGAACGGGCCGTCTTCGCGCGCAGCCTCGATGACTTCGATCGCCTTCGAGCCGACGCCCTTGACCGCGCCGAGCCCGAAGCGGATCGTCTGCCCGCGCACCGTGAACCCGTCGCCGCTCTCGTTCACGTCCGGGGGCAGAACGGGGATGTCGTGCAGGCGGCACTCGGCGATGTTCTTGTACGTCTTGTTGGTGTCGCCCATCTCCAGGCTGGTCAGCGCGGCCATGAACTCCTGCGGGTAGTGCGTCTTCAGATACGCGGTCTGATAGGAGAGCAGCGCGTAGGACGCGGCGTGCGACTTGTTGAAGCCGTACGCGGCGAACGTCTCCATGGCGTCGAAGATTTCGCCGGCCAGCTTGGCGGGAAGGTCGTTCTGCGCGGCGCCGTCCAGGAACTTTTTGCGCTCGGCGCGCATGACGTCCTGCTTCTTCTTGCCCATCGCGCGGCGCAGATTGTCCGCGTCGCTGAGCGAGTAGCCGCCCAGGATCTGGGCGATCTGCATGACCTGTTCCTGGTAGATCGTCACCCCGTAGGTATCCTCGAGCACCGGCTCCAGCCGCGGGTGCGGATAGCTGACGCGGTCCTTGCCGTTCTTGCGCCGGATGAACTGGTCCGCGGCGCCACTGTCGAGCGGGCCGGGCCGGAACAGGGCGATCACCGCGAACACGTCCTCGAAACAGTTCGGCTTGAGCTGGCGCATGAGCTTGCGGATGCCGTCGCTCTCCATCTGGAATACGCCGACGGTGTTGCCCTTGCTCAGCAAGGCGTAGGTCGGCGCGTCGTCGAGCGGCAGCGTGTCCAGATCGACGGCGGTGCCCCGGCTCTCCCGGATGCGCTGCACCACGTCCTGGATCAGCGTGAGGGTCTTGAGGCCGAGGAAGTCGAATTTGATCAGCCCGATCTCGTCGACGTCCGGGCCGGCGTACTGCGTCAGCACGCTCTTTTCCTTGTCCACGTACAGCGGCAGGTGGTCCACCAGCGGGGTCGGGGAAATGACGATCCCCGCGGCGTGTTTCGAGGCGTGGCGCAGCAGCCCTTCCAGCTTGAGGGCGTGGCCGAACAGCTTCTCCTCCCGCTCCCCGCGGCCGCGCACCTCGCGCAACCGGGGCTCCATGTCCAGCGCGGTCTCCAGCGGAAAGTCCTTGCCCTGCTTGGGCGCGGGGTAGAGTTTGGCGATCCGGTCGGTCTCGCCGTACGAGAATTCCAGCGCCCGCCCGACGTCCTTGATGGCCTGCTTCCCCTTGAGCGTGCCGAACGTGATGATCTGGGCGACGCGGTCCTCGCCGTATTTCTCCTTGATGTAGCGGATGACCTCGTCGCGCCGCTCGTAGCAGAAGTCGACGTCGATGTCGGGCATGCTCTTGCGCCCCGGGTTGAGGAAGCGCTCGAACAGCAACTGATAGCGGATCGGGTCGATGTCCGTGATCTTCAGCGCGTACGCGACCAGGCTGCCGGCCGCGGAGCCGCGTCCCGGCCCGACCGGGATGCCCTGCGCCTTCGCATAGCCGATGAAGTCGGCCACGATCAGAAAATAGCCGGCGAAGCCCATCTCCCCGATGACGTTCAACTCGTACGCCAAGCGGTCCTGATACGTCTGCTCGGCCGCGGGATCCCAGTCCGGACCGGAACGCAACTTGGCGAGACGCTCCTCCAGGCCGGCGCGCGCAGTCCGATCCAGACACGCGTCGAGGGTCTGGCCGGGCTCGACGTCGTAGGCGGGAAAGAAGAAGTTGTTGCCGAAGGACAGTTCCAGCGTGCACCGCTCGGCCACGTCCAGGGTGGCGGCGACGGCCTGCGGGCAGTGGGCGAACTCGGCGGCCATTTCCTGCGGCGTCTTGACGTACAGTTGGTCGGTGCCGAACTTCCAGCGTTTTTCGTCGGACATCACCTTGGCGCTCTGCACGCACAAGAGGACTTCGTGCGCCTCGGCGTCCTCCGGTCTCAGATAGTGGCAATCGTTCGTACCGACCAGCGGCAACGACATTTCGCGTGCGAGCTCGATGAGCGCGGGATTGATCTTTTCCTGCTGGGGCAGATGATTGGCCTGGATTTCGACGTAGAAGCGGTCGTCGAAGATCGCCGCGTATGTTTCGGCCGCGGCGCGCGCCCGCTTGCCGTCGTCGCGCAGCATGGCGCGCGCCAACTCGCCGCTCAGGCAGCCCGACAGCGCGATGATGCCACGGTTGAGTTCGCGCAGCAGGTCGCGGTCCACGCGCGGCTTGCGGTAGAAGCCCTCGGTAAAACCGGCCGTCACCAGCCGGCACAGGTTGCGGTAGCCCTCCTGATTCATGGCAAGCAGGATGAGATGGAAGTTGCCGCCGTGCTCCAGGTCGTCGGCGCCCGACGCCTGTTTGTCGAAACGGCTCTTGGGCGCCACGTACACCTCGCAGCCGATGATCGGCTTGACCCCGTGGCTGGCCGCGGAGCGGTAGAAGTCGATCGCGCCGAACATGTTCCCGTGGTCCGTGATCGCCACCGCGGGCATGTCGGCCTTGGCGACGCGCGGCATGAGGTGCGCGATCTTGTTGGCCCCGTCGAGCAGGCTGTACTGCGTGTGCAGATGCAGATGGACGAAACTCATCCTTACCCTCTCATTCCCACTCGATGGTTGCCGGCGGTTTGGACGACACGTCGTACACCACGCGATTGACGCCGCGCACTTCGTTGATGATGCGGTTGGCAAGCGTGCCGAGTAGTTCGGCCGGCAGCCGCGCCCAGTCCGCGGTCATGCCGTCCACGCTCTGGACCGCGCGGATCGCGATCACGTGCTCGTATGTCCGCGCGTCGCCCATCACGCCGACCGTCCGGATCGGCAGCAGCACCGCGAACGCCTGCCAGAGTTCGGGCGGAGAGTCCGCGGCGCGGATTTCCTGGTCCACGATCGCGTCCGCGGCGCGCACCATGGCCAGCCGCGGGGCATCCACGCTGCCGAGCACGCGGATGGCCAAGCCGGGGCCGGGAAACGGCTGCCGGTCGATGACGTGACTCGGAAGGTCGAGCACGCTGCCGAGTGCGCGCACCTCGTCCTTGAACAACTCGCGGAGCGGCTCGACCAACTCCAGACGCATCCGTTCGGGCAGGCCGCCGACGTTGTGGTGGCTCTTGATGGTCGCGGCCGGCCCGCGGAACGAGACCGACTCGATCACGTCGGGATACAGCGTACCTTGGGCCAGGAAGCGGACGTCCGGCAGGGTCGCGGCTTCTTCCTCGAACACCTCGATGAAAACGTGGCCGATGACGCGGCGTTTCTGTTCCGGGTCCTCGACGCCGGCGAGCCGCTGCAGGAAGCGGTCCGCGGCATCGACCGGGCGCAGGCGCAGGCCGAGCCCGGAGAAGACGCGCACGACCTCGTCCGCCTCGCCCGCGCGCAACAGGCCGTTATCGACGAAAATACACGTCAGGCGGTCGCCGACCGCACGGTGGACGAGCATGGCCGCGACCGCGGAATCCACACCGCCGCTCAGCCCGCACACGACGTGGCCGGCGCCGACCTGCGCGCGAATCCGCGCCACTTCGGTTTCCACGAAGCCCTGCATGGTCCAGTCCGGCGCGCAGCCGCACACGCGGAACAGAAAATTGTGCAGCACGTCCTGCCCGCGCTCGGTATGCACGACCTCGGGGTGGAACTGGACGCCGAAGAAGCGGCCCGCGGCGTCGCGGCACGCGGCAATCGGCGAGTTGTCCGAATGGGCCAGCACCGTCCAGCCCGCGGGCAGCGATTCCATCCGGTCGCCGTGACTCATCCACACCGGGGTCACGGCCCCGGGCGGAAAGCCGGCGAACAGATCGGCGGCATCGTCGATCACGAGTTGCGCCGGCCCGAATTCGCGCCGCTCTGCGCGGGCCACGCTGCCCCCCGCGGCGTGGTGCAGCACGCCCATCCCGTAACAAATGCCCAGGAAGGGGACCGGGACGTCGAAGACCGCGTCGGCCAGTTCGGGCGCGTCGTCCGCGTACACGCTGGCCGGCCCGCCCGACAGGATGATGCCTTCGGGTTCCAGCGCCCGGATACGGTCGAGGGAGACGTTGTAGGGATGGATCTCGCAGTACACCCGCGCTTCGCGGACCCGGCGGGCGATCAACTGCGTGTACTGGCTGCCGAAATCGAGAATGAGGATCATGGACCGAAAATCGGACGGCTGGCGCGAAGACGGACGGCGTTACTTGCAGGCGGCCTTATTCCAGGCGGTAGTTCGGGGCTTCCTTGGTGATGATGACGTTGTGGACGTGGTTTTCGCGCAGCCCCGCGGGTGACACCCGCACGAATTTCGCCTTGCTCCGCAACTCGGCGAGGCTCCGGCACCCGGTATATCCCATCCCGGCCTTCAACCCGCCGACGAGCTGATCGACGACGACGCCCAACGGGCCTTTGTACGGCACACGCCCCTCGATCCCCTCGGGAACGAGCTTGTCGGCCTCGCTCCCATCGTCCTGAAAATAGCGGTTGCGGCTGCCCTCCCGGTCGCGCATGGCCTCCAGCGAGCCCATGCCGCGGTACTGCTTGTACGAGCGGCCCTGATACAGAATCGTCTCGCCCGGACTCTCTTCCGTCCCGGCGAAGAGGCTGCCGATCATGACCGCCTGGGCGCCGGCAGCCAGCGCCTTGACGATGTCGCCGGAAAAGCGGATGCCGCCGTCCGAAATGACCGGCACGCCCGTGCGCGCGGCCACGCGCACGGTTTCCGTGACCGCGGTGAGTTGGGGCACTCCGACCCCGGAGACCACGCGCGTCGTGCAGATCGACGCCGGGCCGATGCCGACCTTGACGCCGTCCGCGCCGGCGTCGATCAGCGCCTCGGCCCCGTCCGCGGTCGCCACGTTGCCGGCGATCACCTCGACATTCCGAAAATCGCGTTTGAGGGTCCGAACCGTGTCGAGCACGCTGGCCGTATGTCCGTGCGCGGTGTCCAACACCAGGACGTCCGCCCCCGCCTCGACCAGCGCAGCGGCACGCGCTTCCCGGTCGTCGCCCGTGCCGACCGCGGCCGCCACGCGCAGCCGCCCGTACTCGTCCTTGCACGCGTGGGGATGTCGGCTCGTCTTCTCGATGTCCTTGACCGTGATGAGACCCTTGAGACGCCTCTCCTCGTCCACGACGAGAAGTTTTTCGATGCGATGCTTGTGCAGGATCTCTTCGGCTTCGTCGCGGCCGATGCCCGGCCACGCGGTGACGAGGTCCTCCTTGGTCATGACTTCGGAGACCAGCCGGTCGAGTCGTTTTTCGAACCGCAGGTCGCGGTTCGTGAGGATGCCGACCAGCGTGTCGCCCTGCGTGACCGGCAACCCGGAGATGTGCGAGCGGTCCATGATCTCGCGCGCCTGGGCGATGGTGATGTCCGGGCGGATCGTGATCGGATCGGTAATCACCCCGCTCTCGTGTTTCTTGACCTTGGCGACTTCCGCGGCCTGCGCCTTCACGTCCAGATTCCGGTGGACGACGCCCACCCCGCCGGCCTGGGCCATGGCGATGGCCGTCCGCGACTCGGTCACCGTATCCATGGCCGCGCTGACGAGCGGCGCGTTCAGGCGGATCGTGCGCGTCAGCGACGTCGACACGTCGGCGTCCTTGGGCATGAAGTCCGACTGCGCCGGCAGCAGCAGAATGTCGTCGAACGTCAGCCCTTCGGGGATTTCTGCACGGGACATGCGGCTGTTCCTCGGGGGGTCAGGGCCGGAAATACAGCAGAGCCCATCTCGTCCTCAGAGAAGATGGGCTCTGTCCGCGGACCGTCGAAGGCGACATGCGCTCTTCTACCAAGCTGCTATCCCTTTGACAAGGAAGAATCACGGCTACCAGATGTTGTGGACGGTCCGGGAATTTCTCCGATTCCACGGGAGGCGTTCGGACGGCGCGGCGCCGCAGTCTAGGCGACCTCTTTCATCTTTTCGTAGGTCGGATGGTTCATCCAGCCGGCAATTTTGCGCGGGTTGGTTTCGACTTCGACATCGTCGAGGACCAGGCTCTGACACGCCAGACGATACGCCTTGCCCTCCCAGGCGACGTGTTTCTGTTCCTTGACGGTCGGGGGCGACAGGGCCCGGTGGTCGTTCACCTTGACGCGGCAGGTGCCGCAAAAGCCCTTGCCGCGGCAGTTGAGCAGCTTGGCGGGAAACGGCATTCCGGTGAACGGGTCCGGGCCGAACAGCGGATACAGGTCCACCTTGTTGGCCAAGGCGACGTGGCGCAGATTCGCGCCCTTGGCGACTTCGACGGTCAACTCCTGCTTGATGAACGTGACTGACGGCATCCGCTTGCGGCCTCCTTCGCCCTCATGGTAAGCGGTTGTCTATCCGTTCCGAACGCACAAATCCAGAGGTCGGCATGTACGTGGACGTCAGTTGCCGGAAGTGCGGCCGGCGCAACCGGATGGACATCGGCACCCCGAAAGACGGGTCGCTCGAAGACCACGTCCATTATCTGAAGGAACGTCTGACCCACCAGCCGAGCTTCCAGTGTTTCGGCGGGCATTTCGAGTTGTCCGCGCCGCTGCCCGACTACTGGCAGGTCCACTGGGAGACCATCGCGGAGACCTGACCGAACCCGAAGCGCCGGCCGCGGCGCCCTTCCCCCGGAGCGGGAACCTAGCGGCGCGCGTACCCGAACCTGCACGATACAACCGACGGGAGGATCCAATGGCTTCAGGAATCGCACGGAAGAACCGGTCCGGCACCAAGACGCCGGACTGGCACTATCACCGGCCGAGTTGAGCGACCTGCAAAAAAGCGCAGGAGTTTCTTGCGCAATACGACGTGACGCCCGCGACGCAGGTGAACGCCCGGAAAGAGCGGCTGGACGCCGACGACACGCGCGCCCTGCTATCCTCCGTTTCGGACGTTGTGGCCATGAAAGGGAAAAAGACCCTGCGGTTCTCGTTGGACGCGAACGCAACGCCGTCCGACGATGTACTCGCCGCGGTGATGGGACCGTCGGGCAATCTGCGCGCGCCGGCTCTGCGCGTCGGAACGACGCTCGTCGTGGGATTTCACCCCGACCTGTACGAAGAGATTCTCGGGCGGTAACGGCTTTTCCTGCGGACTCGTTCCCGATTCCGCCCGATTTTCGTCATGGCCAGCCGTAAACGGAACCGGAAGAACCTCAGCCGACCGCCGAATATCTCGGAAAAGAAGTGGAAAGCTATGTGGGATTGGCTGAATGAAAACGCACTCGACCCGAAGGATGTAACGCTGGAGGATCTGTTGGAAATACCGGGGATCGGCCCGCGGACGGTCGAAAAATTGAAGGAGCTTGAATCTGACGACCCCTGTCAGCAGCGAGACGAAGTACAACGCGGAATCAAGAACATTCGGCGCCGGCGGCGGGAAGAAAATCTCGATCCCGGACGCACGCTGCACTAAGGCCGACAATCTCGTCGACACCGCTTTATTAGTAGTTCACTAGTTTGAGCTTTCCTTGGGCGGTATGATTTTCCTCGTCATTCCCTCGTTCAAGCCGGAGGCAGGCTCTGCGTAAGCAGGAATCCAGCGGAGACCCTCCTCCTCACAACGAAATACCTACGCTCGCTTTGCCCTTTTCCATCCCCTCCCCCCTGGTGGGGGAGGGTTAGGGAGAGGGGGAAAACGGTGCTGGCAAGCTCGAAGTCCGACCGGGAATCACCGCCGCCCCACGTCGGATTACGCCCTTTGGGCTAATTCGACCTACATCGGACTCTACCATTCAAATTCATTGCTCTCCCGACCGTCTTCTAATTCATTCGGATCAATCCTGAGCCGAGTTGCCTCCTCGGAGTATTTCTCGTGGAATTTTTTGTATTGAGGAGAGAGGTCGTGCAGGGACCGCAGGATAGCCGGCAATCTTCTGAAACGCATCTTTCCCCCTCCACAGTTGAAAATATAATCATAGCTCCTGTGCCGTACGAATTCGACCAGAAAATCATCTCCAAACAAAGCAATGTCCCTAAAGGCGGCAACTATTTCACTTCCCGCTCTCTGATCATAAGATAACAGTTCCTGTTCAAGACTGTGCTCTATTCGGTGAAGGTTAGAAAGATGCTCTTTTGTATTTTCACAGAACGCAGCACATTGACGGAGAATAGCTACGTTGAATAAGATGACTGGCCAGGTAAATCTGGCTCCGAAATAAGTGTTTTCTGGTTCTGAACCTACTGTAATTATCTCGCGGTGTCTTTCAAATGCTTTTCGTATTTCGTATGCAAAAGGGCCAAGGAGGTCCTCTCGATGCTGCTCTGTAATCGGAGCGGCAGTGATGATGGCGTGGGCGGTCCCATGCAGACTCCGTAAATCAAGCTCGTCACCATAGAGATAGACCCCCATCCCCTTCTCCGTTGATTCAGCGAATATCATGTCTTCTCCCGGCTGTTACTGGGATAAGGGGGACGTAAGCACATCTGCATCTAGGAAAGCATAGCAGATCTGATCAGGGCTTCCAACACTTCTCGATCCGCTGCATCTGGTCGATGGTGAAACGCAGGACGTTGACGATGGCTTGGACGGTCTCGATTTCGTCGAGGGAAAGCGTTCGGCCTTTGCGGGATTTCAGGTATTTGTCGAGGACTTGGTAGCCGCCGATGTGAAACTCCCACACGTCGCGCGGCACCGGGGAGAAATACTGCGTTTTGTTGATGTGCAGGCGTTCGCGTTGGGCATCGTACACGGGTTTCTCGACCGCGAAATCACCGGGGGGCGCGTCCACGGCGAGGGATTGCGGTATGGCCTTGAGCAAATGCCCCTGGATCAAATCCTGACCAAGTGTCGAGAGCGTCTCGAACGTTTGATGTTCGTCGGCGAACGGGACACGAGGGAAATCAGTCTTCAGAAAGTCTCGATATTTCTCGCGGTAGGCGGGGCTGTGCAACACGGCGTACACGTAACCGAGTATGCTTTCCGGGTCATAGTTGTGTCCGTATTTTTCGTGCAGAAAGGCGCGGAACCGCGGGCTGAAATTCTCGATTCGTTCCTTTCCTTTGAATGGGTCGCCATCTTTGAATAGCCTGCTCTTTCTTTCGCCTCCTTCCGGTGGTGAATAGAGATAGAGGGGCGCGATGTAGTTTCCTTCTTTCATGGATACGGCATGCAGATTTATAGGAAACATCGAACAATGCACATGTTCCCAGCCTCTCCTAATTTCAACGTTGCGAGAAAAAATTAGACCAACATTTTCTCTGTTTACCATGTGGCTGAAAAGTTGATAGACTGGGTACGCTAAGAATCCACGAGATTTGTTAGTATAGTAAGTATATCTGAAATCAAAAGGACGGTACAATACTAGCTGTAAATACTTCTCTTTTATCCCATGCTGAATCACATTGTCTTTTGCATTTTGCACGAGCCAATCACGACTATCTTTTCCCGTACTGTATTTTCTTCTAATATCTTCCACTGGCTTATGAACAAAGTCGTTTAACACTGAGCGTAACGCATCCGTCGTATACTGGAAAACGAGAGAATCTTTTTTGCTGCATATCCCAACGGCATTCTGTTGAAAGATGTCCGTCACCTTCCACCCCCGCTCGTATTCCTCCCGCAGTTGCTCGTCCTGCGGAATGAACAGATGGAAGGGGGAAGACGGGGTCAGTTCCGTCCATTCTACGATATGCTTCTCCGCTTCCAGCAAGACCCGGTACTTCTCCGTCCGCCGGCCCCACAGGTCGGCGTGATACACGCCCCGTTGCAGCCCGCTCTTCTTCACCAGCAAGAAGATCGCCACGCCCTGCTCGATGTCGAACACGTTCTCGTCCTTGCCGCCCTCCGGTGTCATCTCCTTCTTCTTGGCGTTGCCGTGCAGGTCGAGGACATACAACTGATGGAAGGTCTGCATCAACGACTGCCGCATGCCTCTGAACGTCGGGTTGTCCAGAAAGGAATGGTTGGTGATGATGCCGACCACGCCTTCCTCCACCTGCTCCATCTTCCATTGGGTGAAGCGGATGAACTTGACGTAGTCGTCCTGCAACCACTTGAGGTTCTTTTCGCCCAGCGGCTGGCCGTCCGCGGTCTTGTAGGTGTCGATCTGCTCCGTGATCCAGGCGCCGGTGTTCTTCGAGTGCCCGGCGTAGGGCGGGTTGCCGGTGATGACCAGGATGGGCCGGTCCTTGATCTGCTGCGCGGCTTCGACTTCCCGCGACAAGGCGGGCAACAGCCAGTTGGCCTGCGCCGCGATGGGTTCCAGCGTGTTCGTCAGGTAGATGCCCAGCCGCTCGTCGGCCTGCATGGCGTAGCCCCGGTCGTGCAGGAATTGCGACAGCTTCAGGTGGGCGACCGTGTAGGGCGCGATCAGATACTCGAAGCCGTACAGATTCTTCAGGACGTGCTCGCGCACGATCTGGTCGCGCACGCCCGCGGAGACCGTCTCGAATATCTGGTGCAACACTTCCAACAGAAACGTGCCCGTGCCGGTGGCGAAATCCAGGACGGTCACGCGCTTGCGGTCGGCCAGCCCCTGCCGGATGCCGAACGAGTCTTGCAGGATGGCGTGCACCGCGCGGACGATGAAGTGCACCACCGGCGGCGGGGTGTAGTACACGCCGCGCGCCTTGCGGGTGGCCCGGTCGTAGGCTTTTAGAAAGTCTTCGTAGAAATAGACGTATGGGTCTTTGGCAAACAGTGGGCGTTCTTCTTCCGTGGGACCGAACGACCGTGGTTGTGGCTTGGTGAAGGCCAAGTCTTCCAGGATGGCGGCGAGGTCCAGTGTGTTCATGATGCTGAGGATTTCTTCGACCAGCCATTTGATCCCGCGGTATTCGTCCTGTTCCAGTTCGTCCAGGAAATTCACCAGTTCCCGAATCAAGGCAAAATTCGCAGGAATGTATTGCCTCGTGTTGTGCAGAGTCACGGCCCTCTGTTCCCCGGCGTTGAGTTTCGCCAAGAAGAGGCCGTACCCGAGCGTTTGGGCGAAGGCGTCGGCGAATTCCTTGAGCGCGAGTTCCTGGAACACGTGCTGCCGGAACACGTCGTACAAACTGTAGAGCCGGCCTTGCTGGTGCTCTGTATTCTGCCGCTCCAGTTCCTCCAACAGGAAATCGCGCAGGTCGTGACAGCGCACCGCCAACGCCGCGGACAGCTTCTTGGCATTGCCCAGTTTCTCCGGCGGCGTGGACAGAAACGCGGCGAGCAGCGCGGCGACCTTGGCGGCCTTGGCCAGGTCGAGTCGCGCCTGTCGGCGCCCGACGTCGCGGGCGGAGCAGAGCGTTTCCCGCTTGGCGACCTGACCGTCTTGCAGCCAGATCCAGTCCAGATAGTCGGTCAGAACGATATTGCCGGACAGCTTCGTGTATTTGGTGATCTGGTCCGATTCCAGCACGGCGTCGAGGTCGGCGCCGATCTTCTTGTTCTCGACGTAGCCGAGGATCGCTTCGTGTCGTTTGACCTTGAAGTCCGGCGCCCCCAGCCCGGCCGCGTCCCGCTTGGGTTCGTGAATGACGCGCAGGTCGGCACTGGCATCCGCGGCCAGGGCGTCGAGGAGCGTCTCCAGCGCGCTGCGCAGGGTATGCTCGGTCGCCTCGGCGACGTCCAGGCGCACAATCGCCCGGAAATACGCGGCAAACGGGCCGGTCACGCGCGCCTGCCTTCTCTTTTGAGCGGTTTATCCGGTCGTTAGGCAGGCCGCGGTAAGGGCGTGCCCCACTGATCGAGGCAGGTGACGTCTTCGACGGCCTGCCGGCGCACCGGGCCGAACCGGCCCATCGGATAGCCGACCGGCAGTAGCGCATAGGTCGCCACGTCGTCCGGGAGTTTGAGGATCGGCTTGAGTTCGTCTTCGTGCAGCGAGCAGACGGTGGTGAGCGTCGCGCCCAGCCCGAGTGCGCGGCACGCCAGCAACATGTTCTGCACCGCCGGGTAAATGCTGGAGCCCGACAGCCGGACCAACGCCGCGGCCAGCGTTTCCCCGACAGCGCCGGCGGGCATGGGGCGTTCCTTGAGGCAGGCGAAGATGTGGACCGGCGCTTCGGCCAGATGCTCGGCAAGGTAGGACGCCGCGTCCAGTAGACGCCGGAACGTGGCGTCTTCCATGTGCGCCGGGCCGGGGCGGCCGTCGTACATGGTACGCACCTGCGCCCAACCTTTTTGATAGACCCGTTGGACTTCCTGTTTGACCGCGGCGTCCTTCACGACCAGAAACCGCCAGTGCTGGGTGTTGCCGCCGCTGGGAGCCCGGATGCCGGCGTCCAGAATCCGGTAAATCGTTTCGTCCGGGATCGGGTCGGTGCGCAGCCGACGCATGCTGCGCGTGGAAAACATGACGTCGAACAGGTCTGCTTCAGCCATACTGGGACTCCTTCCTCCGTTTCGAGTCTGTCGAGCCGTCCGCGGTGTCGTGTTTCAAGACACGCGGCCGACTCGCTCGCACTTGTCCGCGGTGTGCACCGCGGCTAGAGTGGCCCGCCAGAATTTCGCGGCGCGCCGAATGGCGAATTGTGCGCGCCCGCGGGCCGTCTGTCAAATTCACTGGCTTCCCGAAAGATCGTGGTAAGGAGCACCCGAGCGATGAACAGTCTGCACCGAGACGTAAGAGGATACGCGCGACGCCTGCTCGCCCTCGGCCTGTTCATATTGGTCGCCGCGGGCTGCGGGCCGTCGGAGCCACCGCTCAGCGGCGCGCAACTCAGGGAACGGCACCCGCGACATACCTACGTGGAAATCGACGGCGTGACCCTGCACTACCAGCAGACCGGGCTGGGCCGGCCACTGATCTTCATTCACGGCCTGCTCCAAGATCACCGCATCTGGCGGCACGTCACACCCGGGCTGACGTACGGCAACACGGTCTATGAATTGGACTTGATGGGATTCGGCCTCTCCGAGAAGCCGCAAGACAGGACCTACGACCTCGATACGTACGTCGCCCAACTCACCGCCTACATCGACGATTTCCATCTCGAAAACCTGATTCTGGCGGGCCACGACTTCGGCGCCACGGTCGCGGTGACCTACGCCCTGCGGAACCCGGACAACGTCCACAAACTGATCCTGATGAGCGCGCCGCTGTCGGTGAACGAGCGCGTGCCGCTCGACGTGCGCCTGCTCGGCCTGCCCCTGGTCGGCGACCTGTTGACCGGCGACTGGTTCTTGACGCGCATTCTTCAGGCCGGGGTGTACGACGAGCGGACCATGCACCCGGCGATGGTGAAGCAGTATCTCCAGCCCTTCCACACCGACCCCGGCGCGCGCCCCGCGCTGGCGAAGTTCATGCGAGAATTCGACCTCGCTCGCGCCCTGGAAGACGAAATCCTGCCCGCGCTGTACATGCTGAAAATGCCGACCCTGCTGTTGTGGGGCGGCCAGGACGAGTTCACGCCGATGGATATCGGGCGAGAACTCGATGCCGTCATCGAGAACGCCGACCTGCAAGTCGTGACCCGCAGTGCGCACTACATTCTCGAAGACCGGCCCGAAGACGTCCGCGCCCAGATCAAGGAGTGGATCGACCGGGAATAGCCGGCGCCGGAAACCGGATATGGGTATCGGTTCGGAAATTGCCCTTACCGAACAGGGTCTGAGTGTAGGGGCAGAGACCCATCGGTCCTGAGCTTGGCGAAGGTGTCCACCCCTCCCTGCCAGGGCAACCACAGGGGGTTCCCCCTACAGTGACGAACTCCCCCACCTGATTGACAACTTGGACCTTACACGTCTAACTTTCGGAAACGCTCGGCCGACCCGCGGCGGCGAACTGTGAAGGAGCGTCGTATGAGCTACGAGGAAGTGGAATTCAGCCGCGAATGCGAGGCCATCCAGATTCCCCAGGGCCTGAAGGTCACCATCCCGCAGGGCACCCCGGGAGTGATTACCCAGGCGTTGGGCGACACGTACACCCTCCAACTTCCGACCCTCGGCGGTCTGTATCGCGTGTCCGACAAGGACGCGGACGCCATCGGCAAGGAACGGCAGGTCCCGGTGACCGCCGGCGCCGCGCCGGCCGCGGGCGGCAGAGTGACCGAGGACCTCGTCTGGGATCAGTTGAAGAACGTGTACGACCCGGAAATCCCGGTCAACATCGTCGATCTCGGTCTCGTGTACGACCTCACGGTCGGCGATCATCCCGAAAGCGGGTCCAAGGTCGACGTCAAGATGACGCTCACCGCCCAGGGCTGCGGCATGGGTCCGTCCATTGCGATGGACGCCCAAATGCGGATCGAGGGCATCCCCGGCGTGGAAGACGCGAACGTCGAAATCGTGTGGGATCCGCCGTGGACGCCGGCCATGATCTCGCCGGCCGGCAAGGAAAAGCTCGGCCTGGAATAGGGGTCGATTTGTACGGAGCCGCGGCAACGCGGCTCATTCTTCGACGATCGCGGCCAGCGAGGTACGCCAGCCCGACATGGAGAAGCGTTGTTCGAGGCCGTAACGTTCTATTTCGTGGAGTTCGGGCATCCGCGCAACCTTCCAGCCCTCGCATTCCGCCGCGCCGCACGGACACGCAACGGTCATCGCGTCGAGCAGCGCGGCCGGCATATCCAGCCCCTTCGCCAGACGCGCGACGAATTCGCGTTTCGGAATATGAGCCACGGCCTTCCGTCTCAAGAAGTCTTCTTGGCTTCCGACACCGCGATCACGATCCCGGCGATCACCACGCCGATCACGGCGCCGACCATGATCGGGCTGCTCGAAAACAGGTCGTACAGCGCCCCCATGCGGGTCTCCTCTCCACGTTCGGAAATCGGCTCTCAGTCGGGCGCCGCGATCTCCTCGCACAGCACGACTTGGTAGTTCACGCCGGCGTATTGCTCGTCGCTGCCGTGGACGGACCAGCGGTCGGTCCATACCTTCGCGAAGGCTTGCAGTTCCTCGTTCCCCCAGACCTTTTCCCAAGCCGCGATGTCGTCGATCTCCAGCAAGTCGTAGTGCGTGAAGGCGACATGGCCCAGCTTTTCGTCCAGCACTTTCCAATTGGCGTACCGTTTGACGCCCGGGATGGTGTTGAAGAACGGATTGTCCACGTCCCGCAGCCACTGCTCGTATTCCCGCGCGTCGACGTGGTCTCCGAGACGATAGGTCAGTAACAACATCGCGCGTCGCCCGGCCATAATGCTCTCCTGACCGCCGTTCATCCGCCGCGGACGATACCCCACCGGCGCGCGCAGCGTCAACGCGCCGCGGCTTTCCAACGGGTATCACGGACAAGACGCTCCGTCGCCCGTTTCGATGTTTCGACGAGCTCAACACACGTGGAAGGAGGGGGAAGGACCTCGAGCCTGCGGTCCCTGAGCTTGTCGAAGGGTCGAAAGGTCGAAGGGGCGGGGGGCGAAGGCCACGAGGGTATCGGGGTTCGTTTCGACAAGCTCAACGAACTTGGGGAGTGGGGGAAGGACCTTGAGCCTGCGGTCCCTGAGCTTGTCGAAGGGTCGAAAGGTCGGAGGGGCGGGGGGCGAAGGCCGCGATGGTATCGGGGTTCGTTTCGACAGGCTCAACGAACTTGGGGATGGGAAGTTCCCTGAATTCGCGGTGCCTTTGGAAGGCAATGTCCTGAGCATGGTTCGTGAGCTTGTCGAAACGCGCGACGGATCGCCTGACGTGTCATTCTCTTTACAATCTCCGCAGGGCCGGTGTACCATCCCGCGCATCCAGAATAGAGACGAGGACCCACCATGTACTCCCTCAAGGATCGGGCGTGTATCGTCGGCGTGGGCGAGACCGATTATACGCGCGGTTCGGGCAAGACCGATCTGGCGCTGATGCTGGAAGCGTCGGTCAACGCCATCCGCGACGCCGGCCTGAGCCCGCACGACGTCGACGGGATCATTCCGCCCCCGCTGCAATCCACCTCGGAACATTTCGCCGCCAACCTGGGCGTCGAGGACCTGCGCTACGCCGTCACCGTGCACATGGGCGGCGCCAGCCCGGTCACCTCGCTGCAGAGCGCCGCGATGGCGATTGCGTGCGGCGTGGCGAACACCGTCCTCGTCCCGCTCGGCTGGAACGGCTATTCCAGTATGCGCGTCCGCAATCTGGGCGGCCGGAAAAAAGGGACCGGCGGCCCGGCGCCCGGCAGTGGCGCCCCGGGTGCGCTGGCGACCACGATCGGCGAATACTACCTCCCCTACGGCGCCAACGTGCCGGTGCAGTGGTACGCGTGGCTGGCGACGCGGCATCAGGAACTGTACGGCACCCCGGACGAAGCCCTCGGCACGATCGCCGTGACTTCGCGCCGACACGCCCAACGCAACGACAAAGCCTATATGCAGGGCCGCCCGCTGAGCATGGACGATTATCTGAACGCGCGCTGGGTCTCCAAACCGTTCCGGCTGTTCGACTGCTGCCTGGAAACCGACGGGGCCGCGGCGGTCGTGCTGACCTCCGCGGAGCGCGCCCGCGACCTCCAACACGACCCGGTGTACATTTCGGGCATCGCCGAAGGTCACCCCTACCCCGCGGACGACATTCCGGCGCGGCCCGACCCGTTCACGATCGGGCTGAGCTTCGCCACCCCGAACGCCTTGCGCATGGCGGACGTCGATCTCGATGACCTCGACTTCGCCGAGATCTACGACTGCTTCACCTACGTCGTGCTGCTCCAGATGGAAGCCCTGGGCCTGTGCGGCCGCGGGGAAGTCGGGGAGTATGCGCGCGGCGACCGATTCGCATTGTCCGGCGAACTGCCTCTCAATACGCACGGCGGCCTGCACTCAGAAGCCCACGTGTGGGGCATGAACCACATCGTGGAAGCCGCGCGCCAACTCCGCCACGAGGCCGGCGAACGACAAGTCGCAAACGCCCGGCTAGGGCTCGTCACGGGCTGGGGCGATTTCGGCGACGGCAGCTTGGCCATTCTGCGCCGCTGACGCCGGGAGGACGAGCGTATGACCGATACGCCGGAATATACCTGCCCGCTGCCCCGCCTGCGCGGCTTTGCGGCCGACTTCTACGCGTACTGCCGGAAACACGAGTTGCGCTTTCAGCGTTGCAGCGCCTGCGGACGCTGGCGCCACGTTCCGCGCGACATGTGCGCCGCATGCGGCTCCTTCGATTGGGAATGGGCGCGGTCGTCGGGCAAGGGCACCCTGTTTTCGTGGACGACGACCATGCAGCCGATGATGCCGCAGTTCGCCGACTTGGTGCCCTACAGCCCGGTCGTCGTCGAACTCGAAGAAGGCGTCCGCATGTTGAGTTGGCTCGTGGACACGGACGCCGACGACTTCACCCTCGGCTTGCCGGTCGAGGTCGTGTTCGACGACGTCACCCCGGACGTGACGCTGCCCAAATTCCGCCGCGCCGGTTGAGCGCCTTGCAGGCCACTTCGTCACGGCCGGCGTAGCGCCGTTTCCGTCGTAGCGAGAGCGGGCAGAGAACACCCCATGCAGAATTTCGCCGGCTACACCTTGCCGCCCGAACTCGCCCTGCTCCAAACCCAGATCCGCCGCTTCGTCCGCGAGGAAGTCCTCCCCGCGGAAGCCGCGGTCGATCCCGACGCCGCGGACTTGCCGGAAACCGTGTACGCCGAATTGGCCGCGAAGACGAAGGCCGCGGGGTTGTGGTGTCTCGGCGCACCCACGGAATACGGCGG
The DNA here is from genome assembly GCA_965242795.1 of uncultured Binatia bacterium (SeqCode). Classification (GTDB taxonomy): domain Bacteria; phylum Desulfobacterota; class Binatia; order Bin18; family Bin18; genus Bin18. The sequence goes on along the minus strand of OZ251505.1, from coordinate 4,091,875 downwards.
CGGGGGCCTGAATGCGTTCGGGATGTCCGTCGTGCTCGAAGAAATGGCCCAACACCGCATGGGGCTCTACAATCCGGGCTGCGGGACCTTCGGGCGCTATCCGCCGACGCCGATCTACGCCGGCACCCCCGAGCAGATTCGGAAGTACGCCGTCCCGACGCTGGAACACGGCCGATACACCTTCTTCGCGATCACCGAGCCGAGCGGCGGCTCCGACCCGGCCGGCGCCATTCGCACGCGCGCGGTCCGCGACGGTGACGACTGGGTCATCAACGGCTCGAAAATCTTCATTTCGCACGCCCACGAAGCCGACTGGGGCGTGGTGTTCGTGCGTACCGACCCCGACAAGGGCCGTAACGGCATCAGTTGCTTCATCATCGACAAGGACACCCCCGGCTTCACCGCCCGCCCCTTTCAGACCATCCGCACGGTGTCGCTGCCCAACGAAGTCGCGTTCGAGGACTGCCGCGTCCCCGTGGCAAACCTGATCGGCGGGGAGGGGCAGGGGCTGTCGCTGTGTTTCGACCTGCTGACCAAGGCGCGTTTTCCGTATTCCGCGGCGAACCTGGGCGTGGCCCTGGCCGCGCACCGCATGGCCGTGGAGCATGCCAAGCAGCGCGAGACGTTCGGCGAATTGCTGCGCCGCCGCCAAGCGGTGCAGTGGATGCTGGCCGACGCCGAGGTCGAGTTGCGCGCCACGCGCTGGCTGATCTGGGACGGCGCCTGGAAAGCCGACCGCGGGGAAGACGCGCGCGTCGAAGCGTCCATTGCCAAGCTGTATTCGAGCGAGGTGCTCGGCCGGGTCATCGACAGCGCCGTGCAGATCCACGGCGGGTACGGCGTCTCGAAAGAGTTTCCCCTGGAACGCTGGTACCGCGAGGCGCGCGTCCGCCGCATCGGCGAAGGGCCGTCCGAAGTCCACCGGATGGTCATCGCGCGGGCGTTGTTCCGCTAATCATGCCGCGCCTGCCGCGGGCCGTCCGGGACCGGCGCAAGGCGGCTCGAACGCCCGCGAAGCCCTCCCCACGGCTCCGACGGCGCGGCAGCAGGCGCGCCCTCTGGCTCGTTCTGCTCGTCACTGCGGGATGGGTGTACACGCCGGGGTCGGACTCCGCCTTCGCCGGACCGAGCGAGGACCGGCTCGCCCGCCTGCTCGAACGCCACCGCCTCCGCGCGCGAGACGTCGGCTATTACGTATTCCGGCTCGACGACGGCCGGACGGTAGCCGCCCACGACCCGGACACGCCGCGCATTCCCGCCTCGACCACCAAACTGCTGACCGGCTTGGCGGCCTGGGAAATCCTGGGACCCGACTACCGATTCGAGACCAAGCTTCTGGCGACCGGCGAGGTCCGCGGGGCCGCTCTGCATGGCGACGTGTATCTCGTCGGAGGCGGCGACCCGAGTGTATCGACGCCCGACCTGTTGCGCTTTATCGAGGCGTTGCAGACCGCGGGCATCCGGCGTGTCCGCGGACGGTTCGTGTTCGACGAGAGCTTGGTCCCGACCGCAGCGGCCATCAATCCGCGTCAGCCGGCCGCGGCCGTCTATAATCCGGGGTTCAGCGCGCTGGCGCTCAATTACAATCGCGTGCGCCTGCGGTGGACGGGACGGCCCGGCACGTCCGGGTTTCGGAGCCGGTTGCACTCGCCGGCCGATGGGGTGCTGCTGCCGGTGAGCAGTGCGGAAATCGCCATCCTGCCCGGAGACGGCGGCCAGACCGATGCTTTCGTCCTGGACGGCGGGTCGGGCGACCGCTGGCTCCTGTCGCGGAAGTTGCCTGCACGCGGCGTGCGGCAACTTCCGGTCAAACACGCTTCCGGCCGGCTGGCCGCGGCGCTCTTTCGCACGTATTGCCGGCAGCACGGCATCGACCTACCCGCCCCACGAGCCGGCAGCGTACCGGTCGACGCCCGCCTCCTCGCCGTTCACGCCAGCCGTCCGCTCACCGATCTGGTGGAGGGCATGTTCCGCTACAGCAACAATCTGACGGCCGAGATGGTCGGCTTGGCTGTCAGCCGCGGCCTGGGCGGCGGTCGGTCTTCACTCGCTGCGTCCGCCCGGTTGTTGGCGGCTTGGTACGCCCGCCGGATCCCGCAAACCGACTGGACGGGCTTCGTCAACCGCAACCATTCGGGCCTGAGCAGCCGGTCGCGCCACACTCCGCGCCAGCTTGCGGGGGCGGTCGCCTATGCGGCCACACTCGATGCGGACCCGAGCCGCTCCGTCGCAGACGGGCAGCGGGTCGGCCTGCTCGACTTGCTGTCTCCCCCCGACTGGAAGTCCGCCGCCGTCCGCGAACGGGTTCGTGCCAAATCGGGAACCATGCGCTACACGGATGGCTGGGCCGGCTGGCTGACGACCAAGGCAGGCACACGATTGGGCTTTGCGATTCTGCTGACCGACTTCGCCGCGCGCGATGCGTTCGACGCGTCACGTGCGGCCCGGACGACTACTCCGACGGTTGGCGCCCGGGCATGGACCAGGCGAGCGAAGGCATTCCAGCAGGCGCTCATCACCGGCTGGATAGGCGATTACTGAACCCCACGCCCCTTCCGCAGACGTCCGACGGGAGACCGCACTTCGCCTTCCCCCTCTCCTCCGAATCAGGTCCGCGGCAGGTTCTACCCCTCTCCCACGAGGGGAGAGGGGATCGGATTCACAATTGCAGCGGGATGACGAGCAAGACCAACAGGTTGAAGGCGGCCATGCCCGCGGCCAGCAGCAGGCAGTACCCCATGATGTCGCCGAAACGCAGGCCTGCCACGGTCAGGATCGGGATGGCCCAGAACGGCTGCAACAGGTTCGTCGTCATGTCGCCGTACGCGTAGCTCAACGTCACCGTCGGAATGGACAAGCCCAACGCTTGGCCGGCCGGGATCAGATACGACGCCTCGACGATCCACTTCGAGCCGCCCGAGGGCACGAAATAATTCAACACTCCGGAATAGAGATAGACGATGGACGGGAAGCTGCGCGGGGAACTCGCTTCGACGAAGAACCCGGTCAGCACCTCGCCCAGCGCGGTGTACGACATGAGCCCGAAGATGCCGGCGTACAGCGGATACTGGATGACGATGCCCCAGGTGTTGCGAATGCCCTGTTCGCAGGCGCGCAAGAACGACTTGGGATACCAGTGCAGCAGCAGACCCAGGGCCAGAAAGATCAGGTTGTAGTTGTCGATCGTCCACGTGCGGCCGAATCCTTTGTCGAATATCTGCGTCCCGAAGTACAGCAGCATGGCGCCGCTCGCGATCAGCGACCAGCCCGGCCACCATTCCAGCCGCTCGGCCGGCCGCATGGACGCGGGCTTGGCGACCGGGTCGTCCAGGCTTTGCAAGCGGTCCGCCTGTTCGGGAGACACGGCCAGCGCCGCGGCCGCGGGGGGCACCAGCAGGCCGGCCAGCAGGATTCCCACCACCCCGGCCAGCAGCGCGTAGCCCAGGTTGAACGCGGCGAACATGGTCCGCGTGGTCGGTACGGTGTCCGACAGCACGCCGGCCTGGATGAGGAAATTGTCCGGCGTGGCGATGATGAGCGGGGCCGACCCCGACAGGCCGGCGTGCCAGACCGTCCCGACGCCGAGGTAGGCGCATGCGACCAGCAGGCGGAAATCGACGCGCGGGTTGAAGCGCACGACGAACGGCAGAAACGCCGCGCACGTCACCAGGCACAACGCCCAGTTGAGCCAGGCCGCAACGGTCGAGAACACGGCCATCAGCAGAATCGCCTGCCGCGGCTTGTCGGGATTGGGCCGTGAGGCGAGCCAGACGAACGCCCGCTTGAGTGGCGGCGACACCGCGCATGCGTACGCTACCACCATCATCACCGTGAACTGCATGGTCAGGCTGAGCAGCGCCCACAGCCCGTCGCCCCACGCGGTGAGCACACGCCCGGGCGATGCGCCGCCGACGGTCAGCGCCAGCAGGGCGACCACCAGTGTCAGGATGACGGCGATCACCCAGGAGTCGGGAATCCACCGCTCCGTCCAACCCGTGAGCAGACGGCCCAGGCGCGCAAGGACGTTCATCGGCCGGCCTCGCAATCTTCTCCGCACCGACGGAGCCGCGCGCTACCGCGCCAGCCCGAATTCACGCAACTTTCCACGGCTGTTCGTCCATCCTTTCGAGACCTTCACGAACAGTTCCAGATACACTCGGCAGCGGAAGAAGTCTTCCAGCCGCTGGCGCGCGGCTTGGCCGATGCACTTGAGCCGCGTGCCCTGGTGGCCGATCACGACCGCCTTCTGGGACGGGCGCTCGACGTGGACGCTGGCGTAGAGGCGCAGCAACGCCCGGTCGGGCACGTCCTCGAACCGCTCCACCAGGACCGCGGTCGCGTACGGAATTTCCTGTCGGGTCTGGAGAAACAGTTGTTGGCGGATCATCTCCTGGGCCAGGACGCGCTCGCTCTGGTCGGTGAGGTCGTCCGCGGCGTACAGAGCCGGGCCGGTGGGAAGCACTTGGCGAAGCGTATCCAATAATTCGTCCGTGTTCTCTCCGGTGCGCGCGCTGACCGGAACCACGTCCCGGTCGGGGAGCAGCCGGGTCAGGCGTTCGAGCAGCGGGATGAGCGCCGCCTTCCCGGCCAGATCGATCTTGTTGAGGCCGATGCAGACATGGGAAGACGTCAGGCGCTCCGCTATCCGCACGTCGGCCGCGGTCAGTCCCCGGCCGGCGTCCACCAGAAAGAGAGTGACGTCCGCGTCGTGCGGCGCGTGCAGGGCGGTGTCCACCATCTGCCGGTCGAGCAGGGAACTTTGCCGGCGGTGGATGCCCGGGGTGTCGATGAAGATGAATTGGGCCGCGGGTTCGGTGCGCATGCCCAGAATGCGCGTGCGCGTGGTCTGCGGCTTCGGGGTCACCAGCGCGACCCGTGCGCCGACCAGCCGGTTCAACAGCGTGGATTTTCCGACGTTGGGGCGACCGACCAGTGCCACGAAGCCGCAGCGATGCCCGCTGGAATCCGGGGCCGCCATAGCCGCGGTCAAGGATTCGTCTCGGGCGGCGGGGCGAACACGACTTTGAGGATACGCCGCTTGCCGACCTGTACGACCGTTTCACCCGCGGTCGGGACGTGCAGGTCCGGGTCCGTGACGCGCTCGCCGTCGAGGCGCACCCCGCCCTGCCGAACGAGCCGGCGTGCCTCGCTGGTGGACTTCGCCAGCCCGGAGGTCTTGAGCAGGCGGCACACCCAGACGTCCGCGTCGTCCGCGGCCCAGGCGTGGGTCGGCATCTCGTCCGGCTGCTGCCCCTGCTGAAAGCGGCGCGAAAACGCGGCCGCGGCCCGCTCCGCGGCCGCGGCGTCGTGGAAGCGGGCGACCAGTTCGGCTGCGAGTTTCTTCTTCGCCTGCATGGGATGGACACGCCCGCCGGCCACGCTGCGGACGTAGTCCGCGTCCGCCGTGCTGAGCAACTCGTAGTAGCCGAGCATGAGTTCGTCGGAGATCGACATGAGCTTGCCGTACATGTCGTCGGGCGGGTCGGCGATCCCCACGGCGTTGCCCAGGGACTTGCTCATCTTCTGGCCGCCGTTGATCCCGTCCAGGATCGGCGTCGTCAGCACGACCTGCGGCTCCTGGCCGAAGCCGCGCTGCACGTCGCGACCGACCAGCAGGTTGAAGTGCTGGTCCGTGCCGCCCAGTTCGACGTCGGCGTGCAACGCGACCGAATCGTACGCCTGGACCAATGGGTAGAGGAACTCGTGCACGTGAATCGGCACGCCGTCCCGAAATCGCTTCGAGAAATCGTCGCGCTCCAGCAGGCGCGCCACGGTGTAGTGGCCGCACAGGCGGACGATATCGGTCGGCGTCAGCGCGTCCAGCCACTCCGAGTTGAAGCGCAGTTCGGTCCGGTCGGGATCGAGAATCTTGAAGACCTGCCGGGCGTACGTCTCGGCGTTCGCCCGCACTTCGTCGCGCGTCAGCGCCTTGCGCGTTTCCGAGCGGCCGGTCGGATCGCCGATCATGGCCGTGAAATCGCCGATCAGAAAGATGACGGTGTGCCCGAGCTCCTGAAACTGGCGCAGCTTGTTCAGCACGACCGTATGCCCGAGGTGCAGATCCTGGGCCGACGGGTCGGCGCCCCACTTCACCCGCAGCGGTTTCCCGCGGCCGAGTTTCTCGATCAACTCCTGCCGCGGGATGATCGCGACGGTGCCGCGCTCGATGTCCCGGAGTTGGGCTGCGACGGACAGCGGCATGAGCGTCGGCGCGCCCGCCGGCCTAGCGCGCGTACTCCGTGGCCCGCGACTCGCGGATGACGGTCACCTTGATCTGCCCCGGATACGTCATGTCGGTTTCGATCTGTTTGGCGACCTGCCGGGCGATGCTCGACGCTGCGCCGTCGGACACCGCGCCGGGGTTGACCATGATCCGCACCTCGCGCCCCGCCTGGACCGCGAACGACTTTTCGACGCCGTCGAACGCGCCGCTGATGCGCTCCAGGTCTTCGAGCCGTTTGACGTAGCTTTCGAGCACTTCGCGGCGGGCGCCCGGCCGCGCCCCGGACAGGGCGTCCGCGGCATCGACGATGGGCGCCAGCACGGTTTCGGCCCGCACTTCCTCGTGGTGGGCGGCCACGGCGTTGACGATCTTGGCCGACTCGCCGTATTTGCGCGCGACCTCCCCGCCGATGATCGCGTGCGACCCCTCGATCTCGTGCGACACCGCTTTGCCGATGTCGTGCAGCAGGCCGGCCCGCTTGGCCTGTTTCTCGTTCAGCCCCAACTCCGCGGCGATGATGCCGCAGATGTACGCGGTTTCGATCGAGTGCATCAGCACGTTCTGGCCGTAGCTGTAGCGGTACTTCAACATCCCGACCAGCTTGACGATCTCCGGATGTACGCCGTTGACGCCGAGTTCGAGCACCGCGCGTTGCCCGGCCTCGCGCACCGACTCTTCGACCTCGGATTCGGCTTTCTTGACGACATCCTCGATGCGGCCCGGATTGATGCGGCCGTCCGAGATCAGCCGTTCCAGCGCGACCCGGGTGATTTCCCGCCGGATCGGGCTGTGGCTGGAAACCAGCACAGCTTGCGGCGTGTCGTCGATGACCAGGTCGACGCCGGTCGCCGCCTCGAACGCACGGATGTTGCGCCCCTCGCGCCCGATGATCCGGCCCTTCATGTCGTCGCTGGGCAGATGGACGACCGACGCGGTGCGTTCGGACACGAATTCCCCGGACAGGCGTTCGATAGCGATGCTGATGATCTTCCGGGCGCGCCGGGTGGCTTCCTCGCGCGCCTCCTCTTCGATGGTCATGATCCGCCGCGCCGCGGACTGGCGCGCCTCTTCGACCATCTGATCGACGAGCCTCTGCTTGGCTTCGTCGCGGCTCAGGCCGGCGACGTGTTCGAGCTTCTGGCGCGTTTCGTCGATGAGCCGCGCGTATTCCTGCTCCTTTTTCTGGCCGGCATCCTCTTGGGCCTTGACGCGCTGTTCGCGCCGGGTCAGGCCGTCTTCCCGGTCGCCGAGCGCCTGCTGACGTTTCTCGATGGTTTCCTCGCGGTTCTGCAGCCGCCGCTCGGTCCCCTGAATCTCCTTGCGCCGTTCGGCGATTTCCCGTTCCGCCTGCGTCTTGGCCTGCAACACCGTGTCTTTGGCTTGAACCTTCGCCTCACGTGTCACGACCGAACTTTCTTTCTCGGCCTCCTCGAGAATGTGTCGGGCTTCCTCCTCCGCGTTGCGTACGGTCGCGCGATTCCACCTGCGGCGCACGAGGACGAAGACCCCGAGGCCCCCGGCGCCTGCCAGCAGTCCGATCACCAGTTCCATGCGTACCCTCCTCCCCGCGCCCCGGCCCGAAAGCCGCGGCACGGTCGCTACTCCCCCGGCAACTCATCCGCCGTATGCGGCTCCGTCCCGTCAACGCGTGGACGTCCCCCCTTCCGCTCGGAGCGGAGAGTGGACGCCCCGTTGCACGGGACGATGACGAGCCGATGATCCGCGTGGACGTTCTCCTTCCCGGGTTTCCCCTCGGGTGGAAGGAGCGTCAGTGGTGGGGAAAGGGTCGCTTCGGCCGCCCGTCGTCAAGACGGGAGCGGTGCGGGTTCCTCTGGGGCCGGAGTCGGAGACGCTGGGCTGGCGGAGTGCGGCCGCGGCACGGGGCTGACGCCGTTGCCGGCGTGTTCGGCGCGTTCCAGACGCGCGAGGAGGCGGCTCGAAATCCGCTCGGCTTCTTCTTCAACGGTGGCCGTCGCCCGCTGGTCGGACTTGGCCGTTTCCAACTCGTCGGCAAGACTCAGCGCCGCCATGATCGCGACCCGGAGAGGAACGGTACCCTTCGTACTTCCCGCCATCTGGCGCATGCGCTGGTCGACGACGGAGGCGAGGGTCCGGACGTACTGCTCGTCGTTTTCACTGGTGACAGTGAACGTCTGTCCGTAAATCTCCACGTCCATCGCCCGTTTCATGGTCTCTCGCCCTCGTCTTCCCAGGCAATGCCGAGATGGCTGAATTGCGTCAGGATTCTGGTCAAGCGGCTGCGGATCTCGTCCCGCTCGGCCTCGTACTGCTGCATCCGCTTCACCAACAACGCCCGTGCGTGCTCCTGCTCTTGCACCCGAACCGCCAGCGCGGCGTTTTCACTGCGGACCCGCTCGTGGCGTTCCAGGAATCCGCTCAGCCTTGCCTCGAGAAGTTTCAAGCTTTCCAGCGCCATACCACCCTGGAATAAAGTACAAGTTTGAGTGCACCTTATGGGCTGTCGGTCGGAGCGTCAAGCGAAGGTTCGGCGTCGCCGAACAGCGCGTCGATGAAGGCGTCCGCGGAAAACGCTTCCAGATCGTCGAGCCCTTCGCCCAATCCGACGTAGCGGATGGGCACGCCGAGCCGGCGGGCCACGGCCACGGCCACGCCACCCTTGGCCGAGCCGTCCATCTTGGACAGGATCACGCCGGTGAGCGGGAACGCCTCCTGAAACGTGCGCGCCTGACTGAGCGCGTTCTGCCCCGTCCCCGCGTCCAATACCAACAGGACCTCGTGCGGCGCTCCGGGAACCTCCCGTCCGATGACGCGGTGCATCTTCTTCAGTTCCTCCATGAGCGGCGTTTTGGTATGCAGCCGGCCGGCCGTATCGATCAACACGACCTGCGTGCCGCGGGCGAGCGCGGCGCGCAGCCCGTCGAACACGACCGCGGTCGGCGACGCGCCGTGCTCACGCTTCACGACGTCGAGACCGAGGCGGTCGGCCCAGACGCCAAGCTGTTCGATGGCCGCGGCGCGGAACGTGTCCCCGGCCACGAGCAGCACCGTCCGGCCGCGGCGTTGGGAGCGGGCGGCCAGCTTGGCGATCGACGTGGTCTTGCCCACGCCGTTGACCCCGACCACGAGCACGACGCGCGGCTGTGGATCGTCCGAGGCGTTCGCGGATTCGGTCTCCTGTTGAAGGGCATCGTGGAGTTCCCGTTCGAGTTGGTCGCGGACGACGTCCGCCGCGGGCCGGCCGTCGCGCGGCGCGGTCTTCATGCGCGTCCGCACGCGGGAGATGATGTCCAGCGCGGTCTCGACGCCGACGTCGGCCTGGATCAACGCTTCTTCCAGTTCGGTATATAGGTCCTCGGACGCCTGTCGGGCGCCGGCGACGCGTTCGAACGGGCGCCGGAACGCGGCACGCAACCGGGACAGCCCGCGGCGCCAGCGTGCGGTGTGCGGCGCGGAGGCGCCGGCTTCCTCGTCCACGGACCGGGGAGCCGGGGCAGTCGTTTCCTCGTTCCGGCGCCAGAAGCGAACGGCCATTATGCGACCCGTTCCACCGGGGAGTCGGCAGCGGGATCCGAATTCGGGTCCGAGACTTGGACGGATACGATGGTCGAGACCCCGGGCTCCTGCATGGTCACGCCGTACAGCGTGTCCGCGGCCCGCATGGTGCGCTTGTTGTGCGTGATGAGCACGATCTGCGTGGTTTCGCTCATCTCCCGCAACAATTGGTTGAAGCGGCCGACGTTGGCGTCGTCCAGCGGCGCGTCCACCTCGTCCAGAATACAGAACGGGCTCGGGCGGATCAGGAACAGCGCGAACGTGAAGCTCAACGCGGCCAGCGCCTTCTCCCCGCCGGACAGCAGTTGCATGGAGCGCAGCCGTTTTCCCGGCGGCTGGACTTCGATTTCGACCCCCGCCTCGGTCAGGTCGCCGTCATCGGTCAGCACGATGCGCGCTTTTCCGCCCTCCACCAAGCGGGCGTACACGTCGCGGAATTTTTCGTCCGTCCGCTGGAACGTCTCCCGGAAGCGGCCCCGCGACTCGCGGTTGAGCTTGTCGATGGTCGTCTGCAGATCCTCGATCGAGCCGGTCAGATCCGCTTTCTGGGATTCGACGTCCGCGACTCGTTCCTCGACCTCGACCAGTTCCTGCGCCGCGTTCGGATTGACCTCGCCGAGCCGCGCAACGGCGCCGCGCAATTCCTCGCGGCGCGCTTCGGCCTCGGCTTGGTCGACGTCCGGGGAGCGATACTCGTCCACGACGTCGGGCAGCCCGAGCCGATAGCGCTCGCGCACGGTCGCTTCGAGATGTTCACGGCTCACGCGGCGCTCGGCCAAGCCGACGTCGAGGTGTGCTTTTTCCTCCTGCAGCCCGGAGACCGCGCGACGGTTCTCCTCGATCCGGGTGTCGCACTGCCGGCAGGCCGCGGTGAGGCGCCCGCATTCCGGCTGTTGCTGTGCGTGGGCCTGTCGTTTCGCATCCAGGTCGGCCGTCAGGTTCGCCGTCCGCTCGGCCAGCGTAGCCGCGTCGGATCGGACGCGCGCCACGTCCTGCTCGGCCGTCTCGATTTCGGCCCGGCAGGCCCGCATACGCTGGTCGAGCTCGCCGAACTGCTGCGTGAGCTGGTCGAGTTGCGCCTGAATCCCCTCGCGCCGTTCCCGCTGTTCGGCCACGCGCACGCGCAGGTCGCCGACCTGGATGCGTTCCCGGTCGAGGTCGCGCTTGGCCGCGGCGAGTTCGGCCTGCTTGGCGGCGAGTTGGGCTTCGCGTTCCCGGCGCCGCGCCGCAATCGCGGACGCTTCGGCTTGGGCGCGCTGCTCGTCCTGTCGTAACGCTGCGTGTTCCTCTTCCAGCACGTTCCGCTCGAACACGATGCCTTCGCCCCGCTCGCCCGCCCGCCGGAGTTCGCCTTCGAGCCGTTCCGCTTCGCGCCGGTTTGCTTCCCGCTCCCGGTCGAGTTCCTGGGCGGCGGTTTCCAGCGCGCCCAGTTCGGCTTCTTCCGCGGCGTGACGTTGCTTCAACGTCTGCCGCTCCTCGACCAGTCGGGCAACGCGCGCTTCCTGTTCCGACAGGGCGTCCTGCAAGTCGCGGATTTCGCGGCGGCGGCCCAGGAGCGCCGCTTCCGCAACGTCCCCGCTCCCGCCGCTGACCATCCCCGAAGCCGAGATGACCTCTCCGCGCGGCGTCACGTAGGAGTGCGGCCCCCGGTTCCGATCCCACAGGTGCAGTCCGACCTGCAGGTCCGGCACGAGGACGGCGTCGCCGAGCAGGCGTTCCAACAGGGGACGATATTCGGCCGGCGCGTCCACGTGTTCGATCAGTGCCGCGGCCTCACTGCCGGCCGCCGATTCTGCGAGCGGCGCCTCGTTCGCGCGCGCGGGCCGGCCGTTCGTTTTCGCGTGCAGCGGGATGAAGCTCCCGTAGCCGGCCTGGGCGGCGTCGAGGTGCTCCACGGCCACGACGCCCGCGGCGGTATCCGCTACGATCATGTATTCCAGCTTTTCGCGCAGTACCGCGGCGACCGCCCGCTCATAGGTATGTGGGACGTCGATGATCCGGGCGAGCACGCCGCGCACCGAGGCGGGAAACGCGGGGTCGGCCATGACCGCCTGCACGCCCTGCCCATACCGCTCGTACCCTTGTTCCAAGTCGTGCAGCGTCTGCAGGCGTGCACGCATTTCCGCGCGCGTATCCTGCGCCGCGGACAGTGCGGTTTCGGTTCGTTCGGCGTCGGAGGAGAGTGCCTGCAAGGCGGCGCGCTTGTCTTCGCACTGTTGCCGGAGCCGGCCGGCCTCGGCCTCCTGCAGAGCGGATTGTTCCTGCAGCGCAGCGGACGTCTGTTCGGCCTCGGCCCGGAGTTCGCCGAGCCGGTCGGATTCCTGCGCCAACGCGGCCAAGCGTTTGGCCACGTCCTCACCCCGGGCGCGGGCATTCGTCAGCGTATGCTGGACGCGCGTCGCCTGCGTGAGGGTTTCGACGATGTCCGTCTTGCAGTCCTCGACCTGCGCTTCGTGTCCCTGCGCGGCTTCCTGCAACGCGACGAGCGTGCGTTCCCGGTCACCGAGGGCGGCCTCGGCCTGCTCCTGGCGTTCGGACACCTGCCGGCCCAACGCTTCGCGCTCGGCGATCTCCCGCTGCCGTTCGTCCTTCCTTGTGCGTACCGTTTCGTATTCTTTTTCCGCGGCCACGATGCGCGCTTGAAACTGGGTCTGCTGCTGAGACAGGAATTCCCGGCGTTGCCCGGCCTGCTGAAGCGTATGCTCGATCCCGTGGACGTCCGCTTCAAGTTCATGCAGGACGGCCTGCGCCGCCGCGGCACGCTCCACGGCGGACGTGCGTTCGGCCTGCAGCGTCCGGGCTTGCTCGTCGAGACGTGCGCCGTCGCGCTCGAACGCCATCCGCCGCTCCTGCAAGCCGCGTATCTCTTCAAGCAAGGCCGTGTACGCCCGACACAACAGCGTCAGATCGATCGTGCGGAGTTCGTCTTGCAGGGCGCGATACCGCTCCGCCTTTTTCGCCTGGCGGTGCAGGGAACCGAGTTGGCGGCCCATCTCGTGCAGCAGATCGGCCACGCGGGACAGGTTGTCGCGGGTTCGGTCGAGTTTGCGTTCCGCTGCCAAGCGCCGGCTGCGGAACAGGCTCACCCCGGCCGCTTCCTCCACCAGGGCGCGGATCTCGTCGGGTTTCGCATTGATGAGCGCCTCGACGCGCCCCTGCTCGATGATCGAGTACGCTTTGGTGCCGGCGCCGGTCCCCAGAAAGAACTCGACGATGTCGCGGAGCCGGCACGGGAGCTTGTTGAACAGATATTCCGCGTCGCCCGACCGGAAGTAGCGGCGCGAGACCATGACCTCCGTCCAGTCGCGTCCGTTTCCGGGAAGCGTCACGCGCCCGTTGAGGCGGTCGAGTCCGTTCGCTACGTGCTGCCCGTTGGTGCCGTTCGCCGTCTGTGGAAGAGCGGGGGGGATGTTCTCCAGGAGGAGCGAGACGTCGGCCATGCCCAGCGGCGCGCTGTGTTCGTTGCCCGCGAACACGACGTCGCTCATCTCGTGGCCGCGCAGATGCTTGGCGCTCTGCTCGCCCAGCACCCAGCGCAGCGCATCGACGATGTTCGACTTGCCGCAGCCGTTGGGACCGACGACCGCGGTAATGCCGCGGGGAAAGGTGAGCGTGGTCCGATCCTTGAAGGACTTGAACCCGATCAGTTCCAGTTGCTTGATCCGCATCGGCCCCGCCTCCTCCCCGTCCGCCGCCGCCAACTTCCGCTCTGCCGCGGCACCGGGAATCGGTGTTGGCAACACAACCGGAAGGGCTCGGGGATGGTGTCACCCCCTATATCTGGTAGGCACCGGAAAATCCAGAGGCGCCGCGGCACCGGACGGCTACGGCGGGATCAGTGCTGCAACTCGGTGTTCCAGTACGCGGCATCGACCTCGTTCAGAAACGGCAGCCAGTCCTGATAGTGCCGCAGGCTGAACGTTTCCAGCATGAACGGCGTCCATTCGGGCTGGAAGGGTTTCTTGATCAGCCGCATACCCGCCTCCTCCGGCCGGCGCCCGCCTTTGATGCGGTTGCAGACGAAGCAGGAACACACGATGTTCTCCCAGGTCGATTCGCCGTTCTGCGAACGCGGCACGACGTGGTCGAGATTCAATTCGTTACGCGCGAACCGACCGCCGCAGTACTGACAGGTGTTCTTGTCGCGGGCGAATACGTTGAAGCGGCTGAACCGCACGCGCCGCCGCGGCACGCGGTCGTAGGACACGAGCAGGATGACGCGCGGCACGCGGATCGCCCGACCGATGAGCCCGATCGTCTCGTCGTGGACCGACGTGGACAGCGCGCTCCAACTCTCGTAGTCGAACGTCCGGTACTGGGCGTCGACCGCCTTCGCGATTCCCTGATAGAGCAGGGAAAACGCGCGGCGCACCGAAGTCACGTGCACCGGAAAATAGGAGCGGTTGAGGACGAGCACTTTGCTGTTCAAAAGGCTCATACGCGCCGCACTCGATGAGGAAGTCAGGTTTTTTTAGGGAAAAGGTATCCTGTCCGTATAGCCAGCGCTTCCGACCGTGTCAAGTTTGGAGAGCGGATGGGTGGGGTATCAGTTCGTAGGTTCCAGTCGATGTAACGTTATGCTGGGGGACACTCTTCCCCGGATCGCGTCCGGGCAGGCTCTAGCCCTCTCCCGGAGAGAGAGGGAGCAGAGCAAGGGGCGTTCAACTTGCACCTGCGTCAGGATTTCCGGTATAGTTCACGGGCGGCGGGAGGTATCTATTGCGTAGAGCCACGGAGAAGGACACCGACCTGAGACAGGCGTACGCCGCAATCCTTCCGCTGGTCGAACACCCTTCCCGCTACACCGGGGGCGAACTCGGCACCGTCGTCAAAGACCCCGGAACCGTCCGTCTGCGCTTCGCTCTCGCCTTTCCCGAGGTGTACGAAATCGCGCAGTCGCATTTCGGCCTCCAGATTCTGTACAACCTGCTGAACGGTCGCGCCGACGTGCAGGCGGAGCGAGCCTATGCGCCTTGGCCGGACATGGAACGGCAACTGCGCGCGCACGACGTCCCGCTCGTATCGCTCGAAACCTACCGACCGCTGGACACCTTCGACGTCGTCGGCTTCAGCCTCCAGTACGAACTCACCTACACGAACGTGCTGGCGATGCTCGATCTGGGCCGCATCCCGCTGCTTGCGCGAGATCGGGGCCCGGACCATCCGCTGATCGTCGCCGGCGGGCCGTGCGCGTTTCACCCGGAGCCCATCGCCGACTTCATCGACTGCTTTCTGCTCGGGGACGGCGAAGAGGCGGTGTTCGATATCTGCGACGCCTATCTGGCGTGGGACGGCCGGGACCGGCAACACTTGCTGCGCGCCCTGAGCGACGTTCCGGGTCTCTACGTGCCGGCGTTGTTCGAGCCGGAGTACAGCGCGGGCGGGCGCCTCGCCACGGTACGTCCACGCGACCCGAACCGGCCCCGCGTGGAAAAGCGCGTGGTCGAGGATCTGAACGCCGTCCCCCAACTCACTGCGCAGGTCGTACCCAACGTCAACATCGTGCATGACCGGGTGGCGGTCGAGGTCATGCGCGGCTGCGTGCGCGGCTGCCGGTTCTGCCAAGCCGGCTACATCTACCGGCCGCTGCGCGAACGCGACCCGCGCGCCCTCCAGGAACAGGTGGAACAGTTGGTGAGGCAGAGCGGATACGAAGAAGTTTCGCTGCTGAGCCTGAGCACCGGGGACTATAGCTGCGTCAATCCGCTGCTGCGGTCGGTGATGAACCGCTTCTCGGACTTGAAAGTGGCGGTCTCGCTGCCGTCCACGCGCGTGGACGCGCTCTCGCCGCACATCTTAGAGGAGATCCGCCGCGTGCGGAAAACCGGCTTCACGCTGGCGCCCGAGGCCGGCACCCAGCGGCTGCGCGACGTGATCCAGAAGGAATATCGAGAAAGCGAGTTGATCGATGCGGCGCGGTTGCTGTTCGGACTCGGTTGGAAGAGCGTGAAACTGTATTTCATGCTCGGCCAGCCGACCGAGACCGAGGAAGACCTGCTCGGCATCGTCGAGTTGTGCCGCAAGGTGTCCGCGGCCGGCAAACACCGGCGGCAGGTGACGGCCAGCGTCTCGACCTTCATTCCGAAACCGCATACGCCGTTCCAGTGGGCGGCGCAGGTGGACCTGGACGAAACCGAGGCGCGCCAGCGTCTGCTGCGCCGCGAACTGCGCCGCCACGGCATTCAGTTCAAATGGCACGACGCGCGGCTGTCGTTTCTGGAAGGCGTCTTCGCACGCGGCGACCGCCGGCTCGGGGCGCCCCTGTTGGCGGCCTATCGCGCGGGGTGCCGGTTCGACGGCTGGACCGAACAGTTCCGGCTCGAACGGTGGCAACAGGCGTTCGCCCGCCACGGCATCGACCCGAACGACTATCTGCGGCGCCGGTTACTCGACGAGCCGCTGCCGTGGGATCACCTGGACAGCGGCGTGACCAAGAAATGGCTGCAACGCGATTTGGCCAAAGCCCTCGAAGGTAGCCTGACCCCCGATTGTAGCGTGGAACGCTGCTCCTACTGCGGGGCGTGCGATTTTCAGCGCGTGCGCAACGTCACCTACCACTTGAACGGCGCCAAGGGCGCGGACCACCGCGGGCCCGCGGTGGATGGCTGGGCACGCACCGCCCTGCCGGAACTCGACGCCTGGGGCACCCGACAGTGGCAACTCACGCGGGATAAGGATAGCAAGCGGCCTGCGACGGCAATTCCATCCGACCAGCCTGCATCGGACGACGACCCGATAAAAATCTCTGCGACGAAGGTCCTCTCGTCCGACCCGCGGACCGAGGCGGACGGGCCGACGTCGGGCAACGCCGACGAATGGCTGGCCGGCGACCCTAATACCATCGCCGTGAGCCGCGGGAGCCGCAAAGCCGCGGTCGGGCGCTACCGGCTCCGCTACAGCAAACTCGGCATGGCGCGCTTCCTGGGCGCCAAAGAGGTCGCCACGCTGTTTGCGCGAGCCTGCCGCCGTGCGGGCCTGCCGATGGCGTATAGCCAGGGTTTCCACCCTCTGCCCCGTCTCAGCTTCGGCCCTGCGCTGTCGGTCGGTATGGAGAGCGAAGACGAGTTTCTGGACGTCTTCCTGGTCGAAGAAGCCGACCCCGCGACCTTGCAGCACGCGCTGAACGACGAACTGCCGGCCGGCTTTCACGTCCACGCCGCAGACGCGATCGATCTCGACGAGCCGAGTATCGATGCGAGCATTGCCAGCCAGTGCTATCAGGTCGCCTTCGATGCCCTGCCGGACGAACGTCGCGAGCCCGCCTTCCTCGCGGAACGGCTGCGCAGCTTCGCCGAAGCGGACGCCTTTTCCATGCGTCGCCGCAACCGGCATAGGGAGCGGACGCTCGACGCCAAGCAGTTCGTCGACGCCCTCGCCCTCGTCACCCCGAGCCTGCTAAGCGTGGACATCGCCATGACCGGCCTCGGGACGCTCAAGCCACACGAATTCGTCGGCAGCCTCCTGGGTCTGTCACCGGACGACGTCAAGCTGCTGCGCGTGACGAAGACGGCGACCCGTTTCCGCCCTCGCCCTGCGGAGCGCGCAGCCGCACAACCGGAGCCCGAACGGCTCTCGCCAACAGGATGAACCCCGTGCGCCACAGAATCATCATCAATTCGACCCCCCAGGAAGCTCGCGTTGCGCTGCTCGAAGACGACACCCTGGTCGAAATCCACATCGAACGCGCCCAACAGCGCCACATCGCCGGCAACGTCTATCTCGGGCGCGTCATGCGCGTCATGCCCGGCATGCAGGCCGCGTTCGTCGACATCGGGCTCGGAAAATCCGGCTTCATCCATTCCTCGGACGTGTTCGACGGGGCGCTGCCCGCGGGCAACGGTGACGACCTCGAGAACGGCGACCTGTTGAGCGAATTCGACTTGGCCGACGGCGAGTCCGATGGCGACACCGGACCCGCACCGCGGCGCGGCCACCCCCGCCGGCGCAGCCGGGCCGAACCGCACACCCCGCTCGAACACAAGCTCAAGAGGAACGAGGAAATCCTCGTGCAGGTGACCAAGGACCCGATCGGGACCAAAGGGCCGCGGCTGACCGCGCACCTGTCCCTGCCCGGACGCCAACTCGTGTACACCCCGACCATGGGCCACATCGGCGTCTCCCGGCGGATTGCGGACGGCAAGGAGCGCAAACGCCTGCGCGAGGCCGTGGAGAGCGTCAGGCCGGCCGAGGGCGGCTTCATCGTCCGCACCGCCTGCGAGGGGCTGACGAAGAAAGAGATTCAGGACGACATGAAATTCCTGCTCCGACTGTGGGGCAGGATCACCCAGAAGCGCGAGGCGTGCAGTGCGCCGGCGCTCGTCCACGACGACATGGACGTGGTGCTGCGCATCATCCGCGACGTGTTCACCCCCGACGTGCACGAGATCGTCATCGACAACGCCGGCGACTACGAACGCATCAACGAGTTCGTCACGACCTTCATGCCTCGGCTGACCGGCCGGGTGAAGCTGCACGATCTGCCGGCGCCCGTCTTCGACCACTACAAGGTCGAAGCCCAGATCGCCAAGGCGCTCGACCGGCGCGTGCCGCTCGAATCCGGCGGCCATATCGTCATCGACCGGACCGAGGCGCTGACCGCCATCGACGTCAACACCGGCCGCTTCGTGGGCAAGCGCAGCCAGGAAGAAACCATGTTGCAGACCAACCTGGAGGCCGCCCAGGTCGTGGTCGAACAACTCCGCCTGCGCAACATCGGCGGCCTCATCATCGTCGATTTCATCGACATGGAGCGCGCGGCCAACCGCACCAAGGTCACCGACGCGCTGCGCGCCGCGCTGAAGAAAGACAAGACGCGCAGCAACGTCCGCAAAATCAGCGAACTCGGCTTGGTGCAGATGACGCGCAAACGCACGCGCGAGAGCCTGCAGCAGCAGTTGTGCGCGCCCTGCGAACACTGCGAGGGGACGGGCCGCATCCAGTCCGTGCCCACCACCGCGTACAGCCTGCTCCGCCAGTTACGCAGCCAGGTCTCCCGCCAGCCGCACGCCCAGGCGGTCGCCGTCCGCGCCCACCAGCAGGTCGTCGATTTTCTGTACGCCGAGGCGGAATGGTTGGACGACTTGGAAGCGCAGTTGCACACCCGGTTCTTTTTTCAGACCGATTACGACCTGCACCCCGACCAGTTCGAGATCACGGTCACCGAAACGCGGCCCAAACCCCGACCGGCCAAGCGCGCGCGCCCCTCCAGGCGTCGCACCCCCCGCAGACGTCGCGCTGCCAAGTCGAACCCCGCCGAATCCCCCGCCGAGCCCGTGACGGCCGGCGCGTCCGGCTGACTTTCCGCCAAACGCGAAAAAACAAGGGAAGTCCATACTCGACGATTCCCGATCATCGTTCCCACCCGCCCTCCTCGCACTTCCCACCTCTCCGGTCGTCATCCCCACCCTGCCCCTCGTCATTTTCTGCTTTCTCAGCCGTCATTCCTGCCCTCCCCTCGTCATTCCTGCCCTCCCCTCGTCATTCCCGCCCTCCCCTCGTCATTCCCGCGCAAGCGGGAATCCAGGGCATGGGATACCTGCTTGCGCAGGCATGACGAAGAAGAACGACTTCGGGACCGTCTTGTATGTGATTCCAAAAATAAAAAGGGGACTCGCATCGAGTCCCCTTTTTCGTTCCGAAACGGCGGCGCGCGGCGTCAGCCAATTCTCAATTCCTGGAGCTTGGCGGTCGTCGGTTGGCCCTGCGCGTCCCACCCGCGGAGTTGGTAGTACTCGTCCAACATGGGTTGCAGGTCCACGACGTGGCCCTTGCTGGCCCCTTCGGTCAGCGGCTCCGACGTGATCCGCGGGGGCAGGCTATCGTCCGCCCGGGTCAGCCCGGCCGCGTTGTTGAAGAGCCGCTCCAGGTTCCAGACCCGCTCGCCGATCTTCAGCATGTCTTCCGGCGAGCCCATGTTCTCGCCCCACACCTCGCTGAGCATCGCCATCACGTCGGTGCCCGGGTCCATGTCGAACGTGGAGAACAGGCAGATGCCGGCGGAGTCCACGAACGACGTGGTGTTCTGCATGATCGACAGCCAGTACGGCTTCTCTTCCGTCGTGAACGGATCGAGTTTGACCGGGTTGCCGAAGTGTTCGACCGATACGGTGTAGCCGCGCAAGTGACACGCCCCGCGATTGGACGTGGCGTACGCCAGCCCCATGCCGACCGAGCCGCGCGGATCGTACGCGGCGAAGCCCTGCTTCTTGGAGCCCATGAACAGTTCCGGGTGGCCGTAATGTTCGGCTAGGCGGTACCCGCCCTCGGCGAGCAGGTTGCCCAGCGTCCCGGTGCGATACGCCTGCGCTTCGAGCAGTTTGACCACCGCTTCGGGGTCGCCGAACTTGAGCGGGAACCCCACGTCGCTCTCGGGCAGATGGCCTTTTTCCGCCAGCTCCATGGCGGTCGCAATGGCGCAGCCCGCCTCCAGGGTATCCAGCCCGTACTCGTTGCACAGATAATTCGCCTTGATGACTGCGGCCAAATTGCCGACGCCGCAGTCGGTGCCCAGCCCGTAGATGGTCTCGTATTCGGGACCCTCGCCGTGGCCGTCGAACTGTCCGTGTCCCGTGATCTTGGTCACGCGCCCGCAGTGGATCATGCAACTGTGGCAGCCCCGGTTGCGCGTCATGAACTGTTCTTTCACGACCGGCCCGTCCACCGCTTCGGCCTCGGCGAATACGCCTTGCTGAAAATTGTTCGTGGGCAGCATCCCGACCATGTTCATGTACGAGACGGTCCCCGCGGTGCCCAACATGGTCAGCCCGCCGGTCGTCGGCCCGGCCACGAGTTTGTCGCGACCCTTGAGCACGGCGTCCTTGAATGCGCCGGGATTGGCGATGGTGAGGCCCTTGGAGCCCAGCACGGCCACGGCCTTGAGCTTCTTCGCCCCCATGACCGCGCCCACGCCCGAGCGGCCGGCGGCCCGGCCCTTGTCGTTCATCACGCAGGCGGTCCGCGCCAGATTCTCTCCGCCGGGACCGATGCAGGCCACCCGCGCCTCCGGGTGCGTGGCTTCCCGGACCATGTTTTCGGTGTCGTCGACGATCTTCCCCCACAGGTGTTTCGCGTCGCGAACCTCGACCGTGTCGTCGTTGACATAGAGATACACCGGCTCTTTGGACGCGCCCTCGAACATCAGGTAGTCGTAGCCCGCGTAGCGCAGCGCCGGTCCCCAGTAGCCGCCCGAGTTGGACGAGGCGACCGCGCCGGTGAGCGGCGACTTGGTCACCACCATGTAGCGCCCCGCGGTGGGCGCGTACGTGCCGGTGGTCGGGCCGGTGGCGAAGATGAGCGGGTTGGCCGGAGAGAGCGCGTCCGCGCCGGGGTCCATATTGTCCATCAGCAGCTTCGTGGCGACCCCGCGTCCCCCCACGTAGTCCCGCAGAATCTGTTCCGGGACGGCCTCTTTCTTCACCTTTTTCGTGCTGAGATTCACCCGTAGAAGCGTCGCGCGTGGCATATCGGCCTCCCTTTGCTGACGGGGCGTTCGCTTGATTATGACTCTTCCGGCTCCCTACCACTTCTTCCAGCAAGGAACAAGGACTCTAGGGGCATACGCCCGGGTTTTCACCTGTTCACGAGCCAAGATTTGCCGAGCGGCAAACCAAGCTACAGCAGGGTGACGCCACCGTCCACGACGATGTTCTGGCCGGTCACGAAGTCGGACGCCGCGGAGGCAAGGAAGATGGCCGTCCCAACCAAGTCCTGCGGCTCTCCGAGGCGGCGCAGCGGGGTCTGGCGGAGCATCTCTTGCTCCACCTCCGGCCGCGTCAGATGCGGCGCCGTCATTCCCGTCCGAATGTAGCCGGGACTGAAACAGTTGACGTACACGCCGCGACGTGCCCAGCGGGCCGCCAAGACTCGCGTCAATTGAATGACCCCCGCCTTGGCCGTCGAATACGTCAGCCCCGAGTTGACGACCAGCCCGGAAATCGACGCGGTGTTGACGATCTTGCCTCCGCCGTGTGCGAGCATGTGGCGGCCCGCGGCCTGACAGCAGAGAAAGACGCCGCTCAGGTCCACGTCGAGTTCCGCCTGCCAGTCGGCTTCGGTCACATCCTCGGGCTTGCCGAGCTTGAGAATGCCCGCATTGTTGAAGGCGAAGTCGAGGCCGCCCAGTTCGTCAAGCGCGGTTCGTACCAGCGCCTCGACCTGATCTTTCTGCGAAACGTCAACGCTCAAAGGAACTGCGCGACCGCCGGCGGAGACGATTTCGTCTGTGGTCCGGCCCGCGGCTTCCTGATCGATGTCGGCAACGACGACCGCGGCGCCGGCCTCGGCCAGCCCCTGCGCAATCGCACGCCCCAGCCCCGAACCCCCGCCGGTCACGTAACCGCGCCGATCCGACAGGTCGAATATGGGGTGTCCGCTCATAGGCGTTGCTGCTCCTCTCCGGCGCGCTGATACCGACGTTCGGCGTCTGTCTAGCGGGCTCCGCGGACCGGAACAAGCGCCCGCGCACAGTGTAGGGGCAACCCCCTGTGGTTGCCCGGCGGGGGAGGGCAGGCACAGGGGCCTGCCCCTACGCACCGTACCGTCAAATTCAGACTCAGACGCCCCCCGTGCCGTAGCCGCGTTGAACCGGTCCGCGCGCTGTGACATACCTGCGCCGAATCCCCTCTGCGAGACCGCGCCCACCCGTACCGTGAACGCAAGGAGACGACGACATGGCCCTCGACCAGGAATTGCTCGACATTCTCGTCTGCCCCGAAACCAAACAGCCCGTCTCGCTCGCAGACGCGGAATTGTTGGACCGCCTGAACGCCCGCGTACGGGACGGCACGCTCGAGAACCGGGCCGCGCAAACCGTTGCGGAACCGCTCGACGCCGCGCTCGTACGCGAAGACCGCGTCGTCTGCTACGCGATCCGCGACGACATTCCCATCATGCTGATCGAGGAAGCCATTCCGCTGGACCAACTCGACGGGGCGGACGGGCGGCAATCCTGACCGCCCGCCTCGGTTGCCGTCCGGTCAGAAGGTCGTCCGCCAGCCGACCGTGACGACCCGGCCGGGCTCGGCGATTTCCCGCCCGTCGAACGGATCCTCGCGGGTGACGTGCTCGTGGTAGTGCTTGTCGAACAGGTTCTCGACGGAGACCGTCACTTCGTGGCGGCCGAGAAACCGCCAGCCCGCCGCAAGGTCCACGGTCGCAAAACTGTCGGTGACGTTCTCGCCGAACGCCGTATCGATCCGGTGCTGGCTCTGCACGAGTCGCAGCGTCGGGGTGAACCACATCCCCCGATCGAACAGGTCGTAGCGGAACCCCAGGCGGCCTTCCAGCGGCGGCATTTCGGGCAGCGGCACGTCGTCGTCCTCGTTCTCGCCACGCACGTACGCGAACGACCCGTGCAGACTCAGGTCGTCGCGCAGCGCGTACCGCACGCCGACGTCCACTCCCAGCAAGGAGGCGTGGTCGATGTTCCGAAAGCCGCGTAGATTGCACGGCCCGTGCGGACAGGCGAACCGGTCGTCCACGACGTATTGCAGGATGTAGTCGTCGATGCGGTTGTAGAAGAACGACCCGTCGAAGCGTAGCCGACCCCAGCGCCCGTTCGCGCCGACGTCCACCTCCAGGCTCTCCTCCGAGTCGAGCCGAGGGTTGCCGACGTAGAACCCGCCCGGCCCCGGCCCCAGGACGAAGTACCGCTCGGTGGCGTCGGGCGTCCGGGCGCCCCGTCCGAGCCCGACGAACAGGTCAAGCGAGGACCGCGGAGAGTAGATGAGCCGGCCGTTGGCACTGACGTTCGTCTCGAATTCGTCCACGTCTTTTCGCGCACCCGCGCCGCCGTCCCGCGGGCCGCTGCACATCCGGTCACCGGGTCCGTGGCCGCCGCCGGCTCTGGTGCAGGGTGTGATCGGTCCACGCTCGTCATGCGCGCCCCCCATCGGCTGCCCATGTCGATTGCCGCCAGTCCCATGCTGGTGGCCGCTTCCCGGCATCGGCACGTCGTGGCCGTCGGCCCCGGCGGCGCGGCGGTGGTTGTAATAGCGATACTGCTCGCGTTCATCCAAGCTCGGATTCGCCCCGGCATCGACGAAGTCCACCCGTGCGCCGACGACCAGCCGCCACTTGGGAGCGATCCGATAGGCGCATTCCCCGAAGAGACCGCCATCCACGATGTGCGTCTCCGGCCAGATGTCGAAGAAGCGCGTAGTGCCGGGCGGCACACCACCGCCGCTGAGGAACGTCACGTGATTGGTGCCCTCGCGTTCGACTCGATACAGGTCCCCCCCGACCGACAGCCGCCCGCCGAACCCCGGCAGGACGTTCGCCTGCGCTCGTCCGCCGAACGTCCGCGCGTCGAGCGGAAACACGATGCGCGTGACCGGATGTCCGCCGGCCGTGTGGCCGCCCTGCCCGCCGGTCGTATGGCCGCCGTGTCCGCCGCTCACTTGGCCCCCCGGCGTCTCCGGCTGCGCATGTCCCCCAGCCCTCAGACGGCTCGGTTTGTGTTCGTTCTTCATGCGGTGGTGCACGTAGTTGTAGTAGCCGGTGAACTCCAGGCTCTCGACGGACGGGAACGGGTCGGCGATGGTGTACGTCACCGAGCCCAGATAGGCGTCGTCTTCTTCCAGGTTCAGCGGCAGGGTGGCGAACCGCGCGTCGCGATCCGACTCGCGACCGAAAGAGAGATGGAATCGGTGCTTCCGGTGAGGTTGCCAGAGCATCGCGCCCGAGATCGCTTGGCTCTGGAATCCCGACTGGACCCGTTCGCCGTTGCCGGCATCGTAATCCTGATAATCGCGGTAGCCCGCGGACAGCCGGAAGGCCACGCTCGGCCCGCCGGCGCTGACCGTCGCTTGGCCGGCATAGCCGTCGAAGTTGCTGACGTACACGCCGCCCAAGCTGCCGCGTGCATACCATTGGGGCGACAACTCGGGCTTCTTGGTCACCAGATTGATCGTCCCGCCGACGCCGCTGGGGCCGCGCGTCACCGAATACGGCCCCTTGATGACCTCGATGGCTTCCAGTTCGGCGGTTTCGAGCAGCGAGGTCGGCGGGTCCATGCGGAACGGCCCGGCGCCCCAGATCTTCGTGCCGTTCGTCATGACGCTCACGCGGTCTTCGCGCAGCCCGCGCACGATCGGGTCGAGATTCATCCCGCCGGCGCGTTTGCCGGTCACGCCCGGCACCGCGGTCTTCAACACCTCGGCCACGTCTTTCGCCTGACGTTCGCGCATCTCATCCGCGGTGACGACCGCGCTGGACGCGCCGCTGACCGGCGTAATCCGGTCGGCCGAAACCACCATCTCTTCGAGCGCGACCGGTTCGCGCGCCCTGTCAGATGCCGTTTCTCGAACGGGGTCCGCCGATTCATCCGAAGCGTCCTGGGCGTTCGCCACACTCGAATTTCCCGGTCCGTTCCCGAGAGTCAGGCCGAGAACGATCAGACTCCATATCCATCTTGCCCCGTGCTTCCGCCATAGATCGAACATCTGTCTCCTCCACGATACCCGCCCGGCCGTGCACGGCGCATGGCCGGACGAACGGTTCACCCCGCCCGCCGCGGCAGAATGCGCAGCGTTCGGAGAGAGACGCTGATGAGGGGAACCGACCGCAGGCGCCGCGGCCGGACCGACGATCAGGCCGAAAGGGCCGGACGTGGCGGGGGCGTCGGGGGAAGGAGCGTGCCGTCAGCCGGATGCGGGAACGGCGCAAGTCGATACGGTCGGTCGAGAGGAAACGGCGTCAAACGGGCGGCGCGGGTCAAGACGTAGCGGGGCGACTCGTGCGACGTGACCGCGGTCGGCCCGGACGTATGACAGGGTTGCAGGCTCAGACTCGGACCGTGGGCCGCGGGCGTATGGCGTTGGTGCGGACAGTCGCGTCCGTGCGACACGTGATGCGCCCCGCCGTGCGGCTGCTTCGCATAGCGAATCGGACAATGCTGCCGCGCGTTGCAGCAGGCGTGCGGCCCCGCGGCGAACAGCCCTGACGCCTCGCGCAGCAGCCAGCCCGGTGCGAGCAACGCCACCGCCAGCAAGACGCCGAGACTGCGCTGCATGACGTGTCGTTGCAACATCGGCGGTCCCGTCCGCTTTCGCCGCATTACTTCGTCCGGCTGCCCCGCCGTTGCGCGCCGGTCTCGGTGAACGGATAGTCGTAGTCGATGGTCAGCGGGGCATGATCGGAAAAATTCTCGCCCTTGTAGATGGACGTATCGACGGCGCGTTTCGCCATGCCGGGCGTGACGATCTGATAGTCGATGCGCCAGCCGACGTTCTTGGCCCGCGCCTGGCCCCGAAACGACCACCACGTGTATTGGCCGTCTTCCTGATTCAGGCAGCGGAAGGCGTCCACCATGCCCGCCTCGTCGAACACGCGCGTCATCCACGCCCGTTCTTCGGGCAGGAACCCGGAGTTGTTCTGGTTGCCGCGCCAGTTTTTGATGTCCTGCTTGGTATGCGCGATGTTCCAGTCGCCGCACAGCACCACGTTGCGCCGGCTGGCGCGCAGCGTGCACAACTCCGTATAGAGAGCGTCCATGAAGCGGTATTTCACGGCCTGCCGCTCGTCGGAACTCGTGCCCGACGGCAGATAGATGGAGATGACCGACAACCGGCCGAAGTCGGCGCGCAGATAGCGCCCTTCCCTATCCGCGTCCGGCCAGCCCCAGCCGACCGTGAGTTTGTCCGGCTCGCGGCGGGCGTAGATACCCACCCCGGAATAGCCCGGCTTTTCCGCGTAATGGAAAGATCCGGTCAGGCCGGCGACTTCACGATACGTCGGGACGACCGTGTCGGCCTGCGCCTTGAGTTCCTGGACGCACACCGCGTCCGCGTCCTGCTTTTCCAGCCAGGAGAAGAAGCCCTTGCGCGCCGCGGAGCGGATGCCGTTCAGGTTGCAGGTGATGACGCGCATACGTCCGATTGCCCGGTCGAGAGGGAATCCCCTCTCGCTTCTCCTTACCCGCGGCGTGCCCGACGCACGCCGGGGAGCGGGTCCGACTAGCGGGTGTAATTCAATTTGAGACCGGGCCGCGGCCAGTCCATGGCCAGCAGCTTGCCGGTGCCCGACACCGTGATGTACGCGGTCTGCAGGTCCGGGCCGCCGAAGCAGACGTTCGTCACGACCGGGTCGCCCGGCACGGGTACGTGTTCCACGGACGAGCCGTCGGGCGCGAAGACCGTAATGCCGCCGTTCAAGATGGTCGCCACGCACACGTTGCCGCCGGCCTCGACCGCCAGCGAATCCAGCAACTGGTAGCCGGACAGGCCGGCGACCAGCACCCCGCCGCCCGGGCCTGCCAGCAGCGGGCCGCCCGGGCCTTCCACGCGTTCCAACTCGCCCGGGCCGGTGATGTTCCACTTCCAGACGCGCGCCTCGAACGTCTGCGCGGCGTACAGCGTGGCGTCGCCAGGGGCCAACCCGATGCCGTTCGGCCCCTGGATCGGATAGACGACTTCCTTGATGAGCGAGCCGTCCGGCTTGGCAAAGTACAGGCCGCACACATCGCGGTCGCGGTCGCGGATCTTGCCGAAGTCGCTGAACCACATGCCGCCCTGGGCGTCGAACACGATGTCGTTCGGCCCGCACAGCTTGTGGCCGTCGCATTCGGTATAGATGGTTTCGCACGCGCCGGTGTCGAGGTCCACGCGCTGGACGTAACCGTTGGTATAACTGTCGGGGATGCCGTGCGGCACGGTCAGGCCGCCGGCCTCGATCCACTCGAAGCCACCGTTGTTGCAGACGTAGCATTTGCCGTCCGGGCCGATGGCGGCGCCGTTCGGCCCACCCCCGGTTTCGGCCACGACTTCCTTGGACCCGTCGGGCTTCACCCGCGTCAACGTGCCGCGTTTGATCTCGGTCAGGATGACGCTCCCGTCGTCCATGGCGATCGGGCCTTCGGGGAATTGGAGGCCCGAGGTGATTTCACGAATTGCCATACCAGTCTCCTTTCTTTCGATCGGCTTTGCCGCGGACGGCTTCAGTTGCGGATTGGTTCGCATACCACACTCGCCCGCGCCGCGCCACGTTCGGAGGGGATACAGGGAGCGCGGCGGTTTGTGGTTGCCTCGTCCTCCAATCAAGTCCGCCGAACCCTCACCCTAGCCCTCTCCCAGAGGGAGAGGGGACAGAACCAGGAGCCCCCTCTCTGATCCCTGAGCTTGGTTGGTGAGATTGTCAAACCATGTAGAGGGAGAAGCCAATGAACAGCAAAATTCCCTCTCCCTCTGGGAGAGGGCTAGGGTGAGGGTCCCCGCCGCGGCGCTGAACCGATCTGCCGCTTTCAAACCGAGACAACACGAATCGTACGCACCCGAGACCCTACCGCCGCTGCAAGGCGTACACCGCGGTCGTGGCACGCAAGTTCTTATACGGCACCCAGCCCAAGCGGCGGCTGTGCGACAGATAGATGGCTCGGAGAATGTCGATGCCCAGCCGGCGGCAGAAATCGCCGAAGTCGGCCACGGTGAACGCCTGCCAGCGCGGCGCTTCGTACCAGCGTTCGGCCAGATCGCCGACGTGCGGAATGCGGCCGGCGAACAGCAACTCCACCCGGCAGCGCCAGAACCCCCAGTTCGGAAAGCTGACGATCGCGCGGCTGCCCACCCGCAACATCTCGCCCAGAATCATGGCCGGGTCGTTCAGGAACGGCAACGTCTGGCTCAGGATCACCGAGTCGAAACTGGCGTCGGGATAGTCGGCCAAGCCCTCTTCCAGGTTACCCTGCCGGACGCTGAGCCCGCGGCGCACGCAGTCCAGCATGCCGGCCTCGCTGCGCTCCACCCCGCGGCCGGTCACTTGTTTGCCGCGCACCAGATGTTCGAGCAACGCCCCGTCCCCGCAACCCAGGTCCAGTACGCGGCAGCCGGGCGGCACCATGTCGGCAATCGCCAGCAGGTCGGGCCGCAGCAGTCCGGCGTCCAGCGTGGGGGTTTCTTCTGCCGCGGGAGGAGGACCGATCTTCTCGGTCATGCCACCGCCTCGACGGGTTCGGTGGTGGGAGCCGGCAGCGCGACGCCTTCGGTCTGGACCAGCCGGTCGAGAAACCCGCGCAACAGCTTCGTCATGGTCCCGACTTCGAGCAGGAACGCGTCGTGGCCCCACGAACTCTGCACGTCGAGATACGTCACGTCCGCGCCCGCGGCGGTCAGGGCGCTGACCAGCGCCTTGCTGTGGTAGCTGGGGTACAGCCAGTCGCTCGTGAAGCTCAGCACCAGGAAGCGCACGTGCGCGGAGTTGGCGAAGGCCGCGGCGACCGACCCGGTCTCGGCGCTCAGGTCGAAATAGTCCATGGCCTTGGTCACGTACAGATAGCTGTTGGCGTCGAACCGGCGCGTGAAGTTGTCGCCCTTGTACTTGAGATAGCTCTCGACCTGGAACTCGGAGCGGAACTCGTACCCGTAGCGCACCTGGTCTTGCAGCCGCCGGCCGAACTTCTGCTGCATGGACGCTTCGCTCAGATAGGTGATGTGGCCGACCATCCGCGCCACGGCCAACCCCGCGTCGGGCTTGAGCGCGGCGTCGTAGTAATCGCCGTTGTTCCAGGCCGGGTCCGCGTAGATCGCTTGGCGGCCGACCTCGCTCAGCGCGATCAGCATCGGGCTGTGGTGCGCGGTGGTCGCAATCGGAATCGCCGCCTTGAGGCGCTGCGGATGGTGAGTCGCCCACTCCAGGGCCTGCATGCCGCCCATCGAACCGCCGGCCACGCACAGCAGTTGCTCGATGCCCAGATGGTCGATCAGCCGCACCTGCGCGCGCACCATGTCACCGATGGTGACGACCGGAAAGCGCATGCCGTACGGGCGCCCGGTCGCGGGATCGACGTGCGCCGGCCCGGTGGACCCGGAGCAGCCGCCCAGCACGTTGCTGCAGACGACGAAGAAGGCGTCGGTATCGAACGCCTTGCCCGGGCCGATGCAGTCGTCCCACCAGCCCGGCTTGGCCCCGTCCGCGGCATGGGAACCGGCCGCGTTGGCGCTGCCGCTCAGCGCGTGGGTAATCAGGATGGCGTTCGTGCGCGCGGCGTTGAGCCGGCCGTAGGTCTCGTACGCCAGCGTGACCGGCCCCAAACTGGCGCCGCTGTCCAGCGGGAACGGTTCCGTCTCGGCGAAGGTGAACTGCTGCGGGCGGACCAGCCCGACCGAACCCTGCGTCGCCATGATGTCAGGTCAGTCGCGTTCCCGAAGCGGACTGCAGCCCGGCCGCGGCTCAGGCGTGGGCCGCGGCCAGCGCCTGGTCCAGGTCCCACAGAATGTCGTCGACGTCTTCCAGGCCGACGCTCAGCCGCACGAACTCCGGCGTCACGCCCGCGCTCACCAACTCCGCGTCGTTGAGCTGGCTGTGCGTGGTGCTGGCCGGGTGAATGGCCAAGCTCTTGGCGTCGCCGACGTTCGCCACGTGGCTGTGCAGCTTGAGGCCGTTGATGAATTTTTCGCCCGCGGCGCGGCCGCCCCCGATCTCGAATCCCATGATCGAGCCGGCCCCGAGCGGCAGATACTTTTCGGCCTTGGCATGGTCTGGACTGCTCGCCAGCCCCGGATAGGCGACCGATTGCACCCCGGCGTGGCCGTCGAGAAACTCGGCGACCCGCCGGGCGTTGGCCACGTGGCGCTCCATGCGCAGGCTGAGCGTCTCGACGCCCAGCAGCGTCGTGAAACTGTCGAACGGCGCCTGGCAGCCGCCCACGTCGCGCAGGATCTGCACGCGGGATTTCAGGATCATGGCCGGCGCGCCCAAGTCGGCGTACACCAAGCCGTGATAGGAGGCGTCGGGCTCGGTGAAATTCGGAAACCGTCCGCTCGTCCAGTCGAAGGTGCCGCCGTCCACGATCACGCCGCCGATCGCGGTGCCGTGCCCGCTCAGGAACTTCGTCGTACTGTGCGTGACGATGTGCGCGCCCCACTCGAATGGCCGGCACAGGTAGGGCGTGGCGAACGTATTGTCGATCATGACCGGGATGTGGTGCGCTCGGGACAGGGCCGCCACCTCGTCGAACGGAAAGACGGTGATGTCCGGGTTGCCCAGCGTCTCGCCGTACAGAATTTTCGTATTCGGCCGAATCGCTTCGGCGAACGCGCTGGGCTCGGTCGGGTCCACGAACGTGGACGTAATGCCCATGCGCGGAAACGTATGCGCGAACTGGTTGAACGTCCCGCCGTACAGCCGGCTGCTGGTCACGATGTGGTCGCCCGCACTGCACAGCGCCATGATCGCCATCATCTGCGCGGCGTGGCCGCTGCTGGCGACCAGGCCGCCCACGCCGCCTTCCAGCGCGGAAATGCGCTGTTCCAGCACGTCATTCGTGGGGTTCATGATGCGGGTGTAGATGTTGCCCGGCTCCTTGAGCGCGAACAGGTCGGCCGCGTGCGTGGTGTTCTGAAACTGGTAGCTGGTGGTGTGATAGATGGGCACGGCGCGGCTGCCGGTGGTGGGGTCCGGCATTTGGCCGGCGTGGAGTTGGTGGGTATTGAAGCCGAATTTCCGTTCTTCGCTGCTCATGCGATGTTCCTCCGTTGTCTCCCGCTGCCGAGTCGAAGCCGGCGTCGGGTCCCGCGGCGCGGCGGGCGGCTGGAAGCGCCGTCCATCGGGCCGCCCTTACCATATCCCACCCACGGACTCCACTGCCCCGCCGGCGGGTAGGGGAGCGGTATTATAGACTCGCGAGGTTTCTGAGAGCGTCTTGCATTAAATTCCCAATTAGAGAGCAATTCCCTCTCCCTCTGGGAGAGGGCTAAGGTGAGGGTCCGACGCAGGCCCCGAATGGCGTCCGGCAACGCTTCCGGCTCGGACGGTACGTTGTTCGGATGCGCGTCTTCGCTTAGAATACCGCCCGTTCGTCACGGCTGATTGCGCTGCCGAAATCACGACCGACCCGGGAGGGAACCCCCTGTATGGCCTTTCGATGTGCGTGTCTTCTGCTCCTCGTCGTGAGTCTGACGGCATGCAGCAGAAGCCTGGTTCCGAAACTCGAACGACCCGCGGCAACGCCGCCCGCCACTGCCTTGGCTGAAGAAGGCAAGGTCGACGCAGCAACACAGACCGCCCGCTTCTCGGTCCCGCCCCAGCAACTCGCGGCCCTGCTGATCAAGACGGCCAAGACCGAGGGCTGGGCGCCCAAGCAGAAGGCGGTGGAAAACGACGACCGCTGGGTCGTCACCGTCCGCAACCCGGACAAGCCGCTGGGCCGCTCGGAACAGAACGTGTTCGTCGAAACCGACCCCGACGGCGGGAGCACGCTGCGCGTGGGCACCGGCGTGGCCGCCCTGCCCGCGGCCCTGCTCGACCCGCTCAAGGCCAACGTCACGACGCATTATGAGCCGCCCAAGCGAGTCACCGCGGCCACAGCGCCCGAACCCGACTCTGCCGGCAAGAAATCCCCGGGCAACGTGGTGGTCACCAAAGGGACGCCCATGCGGCCGTACCGGCGGCTCGGGAAAGTCCGCTCCAGCGTGCGGCTGGACGAAAAGACCCTCAAGGAAAAGATTCTGGACGCGCCGCTCGCCTGGATGCGCAGCGACGAGGAAAAGGAACGCACGAGCGAGCTGCGCCTGTTCGACATGTTGAGCGCCAACGCGCTACGCAAATACGGCAGCCAAGTCGATGCCATCATCAAGGCGCGCTACAAGACGCGCACCGACGGCAGCGCGTTCGCCTCCGGCTTGGCCGTGCAGTACGTCGCCACCGAAGAGCGGCTCGAAGAAATCCAGCGCCTCCACGAAAAGGGCTATCTCACCGACGTGGAGTACGAGGAACGCCGCGCCAAGATTCTCGACGGCCTCTGAGCCCGAACCCGGACTCCCCCGACGTCGCGCGACCGGCGCGGCCTATTTGACCACGATCGGATTGATCGGCGAGCCCGCAGCGCCCACGATCTTGAGCGGCGTGCAGGCGTAGAGAAACGCATACCGGCCGTCTTCGGCGCAGTCCGCGGCCAGATCCTCCAGCCAGTTGATCTCGCTGAACAGCACGCCGAGGTTGCGCATCAGCGCGGCGTGCAACGGTACGAAACAGCCCGACTCCGGGTGCGCGGTCTGCTCGCTGGCGAGCGTATCGCTGCCCAGACTCGGAATCTCCATCTCGTGGAACCAGTCCACGAGTTCGGGGCTGTAGGCGAGACCCGGTTCGCTCATGGACTGCACCGCAGTATCCGGCGCGTCGTCGGTCGAATCCTCCCCGTAATACGCCGCCGGCCCCTCGGCGAAGAAGCGGTTCAGCCACCCCGTCCGGACGAGCAGGATGTCGTGTCGTTCGATCGTCAGGCCCTGGTGTGCCGCGGTCCGCTGCAATTCGTCCAGGCCGATGCCGTACCCGGCCGGCAGGTGGGGCAGGTTCTTGTAGCGGGCGACGTCGAGCAGCACGCCGCGGCCGACCACGCCGCGCTCCGCGACTGGCAGAATGCTGTCCTTGCTCAGCCCGCCGCCCATCGTCGTCCGCGCGTCGTAGCCGTTGTACAGCCGATCGTCGAACCAGACGTGACCCAACGCGTCGTACTGCGTCGTGGCCTGCAGATTCGTCATCATCACGTCGTCGGCATATTCGATCCCGCCGGGAAACGGCTGGGCCTTGCCGCTCAGATAATGGCCCTTGTCCATGACCATCATACGCACCGGCTGGCTGCGTCCCTTGTAGCCGGGGTCGCCGTCCGGGTGGCACATACGCACTTGCAGGGTGAACACCTTGCCGCTGCGCACGGCCTGCACGCCGCGCAGCACTTCGGTTCGCGTCAGGAAGTTGAGCGCCCCGACCTCGTCGTCCGTCCCCCAGCGCCCCCAATTCTTGGGCGCGTCCTTCAACAGTTCCGTCAGGTTCACGGACATGTCCGCCTCCTTCGATTGCCGGGAAATTCCCTACAAGATGCTTCTGGACCTTTCCCCGGCATACCTACCGCGCCTCCCGGTCGAAACCCCTTCGACAGGCGCAGCGCCCTTTCTACCCTAAGTTCGTTGAGCCTGTCGAAACGAACCCCGATGTTACCTTGACCTTCGCTCCCTACCCTCAGCCCTTCGACCTTTCGAAGGGTGTCGAAACGGGCACGGGAGCATCTGCATGGAGTTCCCACCGCTCACGCCAGCCCGTAGAACCGCACCGCGTTCTCGCCCAGGACCAGACGTTGCTGGGCCTCGGGCAACGGAGACAGCCGCTCCTGCATTTCCGCCACCACCCCGAACGACGCGTCCACGTGCGGATAGTCGGAGGCCCACACGAAATACTCGGCGCCCATCTGCTGGATGATCGCCGCGGTCAGCGACTCGTCGGGGTCCGCCGAGATCAGACACTGGCGGTAGAAATACTCGCTCGGCTTGAGCGTGGTGGGAACGTACTCGCCCATCACCTCGTACTTATGGTCCATGCGGTCGAGCCACGCCGAAATCCAGTTGGCGCCCGCCTCCAGCACGGTGCACTTGAGGCGCGGATATTTCTCGAACATGCCCCACGAAATCATCTGCGTGAATGCGGCCATCACGTCGATGGCGAGAAACGAGAACCCGAACAGCCGGTCGCGCTTGTCGTTGTGGAACCAGCCCGCGAACGCGGGGGTGTCGCGCACCACGACGTGGAACCCGATCGGCATGGCGAGGTCCTGCACCGCGGCCCAGAACCGCGCGAACGCCGGGTCGTCGAAATGCTTGTCTCCGCGCGCCGCCATGTCGGGCGACAGATACACGCCCACGCAGCCGTCCTCCCGCGCGCGGCGCACTTCTTCCACGGCGCCTTCGGGGTCGAGCAGCGAGACGTGCGCAATCGGTTGCAGCCGTGCGGGGTCTTCGCGGGCGAAGTCGGCGATCCAGCGGTTGTAGGCGCGCGTATAGGCGGTCGCCAGTTGCGGGTCCCGGACCGCGCCCTCCCAGCAGATACCGAGCGTGGGGTAGAGCATGGCGACGTCGATGCGCTCGGCATCCATCACCTCGAGACGCGCCCGCGGGTCGTAGCCGCCCGCGGGGCAGCCGTCCGCGTACGTCAGCTTGCCGTTCTCTTGCAGCGCGACCGGGTCCATCCCGATCCCGCCCAGCACGCCCATGTGCCCGCGCACGAGTTCCAGCGGCCGGTTGTCGATCAGCAGCACCTCGTAATCGTTTTCGTCGCGGTCGATGCGAATCGCCCGGTCGCGGAACGCGGGATCGATGTAGCGGAGCCACAGGTCCGCGGGTTCCATGACGTGGCCGTCGGCATCGACCACCGGACTTTTCGGCAGCTTCGCAGAACTATCGCTCATTCCGTCCTCCCTCGCCTTGTCTTTTATAGGCGATCCGCCCCATGTCGCTTCTTCATCGAGAGGCACGAGTCCGCATCGCTCTCTTCGCCTCTACCAAAGGCATTCATACGGCACCAGGGGGGAGGACATGCTCGGAAAGCGACCACCACGCAGTAGAAGGGTCCAGTCCGATGGGTGTATCTTAGTTGGAAATTTCTCCGATCTAGCCATCTTGTCTCCTGCATTATTTGCATCTGTGCAAATAATGCAGTTCTGATAATTGCATGTACGAAGCAGAGGGGGTGGAAATGTACCGATAATAGTTTCGGGTGGGCAGATTACGGGCCGGGTTCTGGCGAGGGATAGTAGGGGGTCTGACGCAGCCGCCCGACACCTAGGGATGTTTTGCCTCCCATACCGCCCGCAGTTGCTTCATCGAACGTCTCGCCTACACGTACAACCGCACCCGCCAACCCTGTCGTGATCGTCCCCTCTGCCTCCCGCTGCCCATCGGAATCACCCGACCTCAGCATTTGTATAGGAATGACGGAAAAACGACCCTCCGACCGGAGAAATTGCAAAGTGAGGCACTCCCAGGGAACGACAGCCCAATTGATCTGGGATATATTTCGATACTTTGCCGCCAGGATTCGTAGGGTCATCCGGTTTTTCTTTGTTATGTCGTCTCGAACCGAATGGAGGGGAACCGTGATTATCCATAGAATCACCGCCACGGCCCTGTTGCTTCTGACGACAACGTCGGTCTTGGCCGCGGACTTCGACGCGGGGATGCAGGCATACGAGCAGGGCGACTATGCCGCAGCCATGCGGGAATTTCAGCCGTTGGCCGAGGATGGACTCGCCGCGGCGCAGTACAACCTGGGAATCATGTACGCCAGCGGCCACGGCGTCGAGCAGGACGCCAGCCGAGCCGTGACGTGGCTTCGCAAGGCGGCGGACCAGGGCTTGGCCGCGGCGCAATACAACTTGGCGGTCAGATACGCCAACGGCGAGGGTGTCGACCGCGACGTCGAGCAGGCATTGCGCTGGCTGCGTAATGCCGCGGCGCAGGACGATGTTCCGGCGCAGTTCACCTTGGGGCTCATGTACGCCAACGGTCGGAACGTCGAACAGGATGACGAACAGGCCGTGCATTGGCTCCGCAAAGCCGCGGAGCAGGGAGCCCCGGCGGCCCAACTCAACCTCGGTCTGATGTATGCCGCAGGCCGCGGCGTTCCCGAAGATCAATCTCAGGCTGCGACTTGGTTTCGCAAGGCCGCGGAACAGGGACTCCCCGCAGCACAGGATAATCTGGCCTTCATGTACACCAACGGTCGCGGCGTTCCCCAAGACGACGAGGAGGCCGCGGACTGGTATCGCAAGGCCGCAGACCGGCGACACGTCCCGGCGCAGGTGAAGTTGGGCGCCATGTACGCCAGGGGCCGGGGCGTTCCCAAGGACCCGGGCCAAGCCGTGTTCTGGTTCCAGCGCGCCGCAGCGGCCGGCAACCCAGACGGTCAGTTCAACTTGGCGGTCCACTACGCCAAGGGCGAAGGCATCGCCAAGGACCCTGTCCGTGCCTACGTCTGGTTCGACATCGCCGCAGCGCAGGGCGACGAAGAGGCGGGCCGCAACCGGGACGAGATACGAAAAAGTCTGACCGCCGAGCAGCTTGCCGAGGCCCAAAAGCTCAGCGGCGAATTTGCGGAACGGATCGCGGGCGGTCCAGGCCGTGCGGTTGAGTAGCACCTCTCTACGGAGAGCTACTCAAGCATTTGCCGGGCTTGGGATGTCTCTATCGAGAGGAGAAAACATGACCAAGTTCGAAGCCGCCCACTAAAGAATGAAGTGTTCAGCCGGCGATCTTTGTTGCTCGAGATTAGAAGGAGAATCATCTATTCATAATGGTTGTTCAATCGTGTTCATAATATACCCTGATGAATTCGTCTCTCTGTATCCCTGCCTGCGTCAGAATAGTACGGAGCGTCGAACGCTTGATGCGACGATGGTTCGGCATGGTCAGGGGAATGCGTGTTCCATCCGACTTCTCTTGTAGCAAGGCAATATGGTTGCCTTGCCTTACCAAATGGAATCCCAAACGCTGTAAAGCCTTGAGAACTCATTCACGAGGTGCGGCCGCCGGGAAACGAGCCATTAGAGGGCAACGCCGGTTTCCGCAACGAAGACTTCCAGCGCCGGGGGGTCCGTCTCGAATCCTTCGGAACCGAACGTTTCAATGTGAAACATGATAGCGGACTTGACATCGGCAAGAGCGTCTTCGTACGTCTCGCCTTGGCCGACGACGACGCCTTTGAGTCCGAGCGGATAAGCCACGTATCCGTCAGCGTGCTTTTCAACAATAATCTTGAACCGTTTCATCAGATGGGCCTCCTCTCCAACAGCCTCTGGACACACCGCCAGAGTACAACTCGACATGGATGCGGAACAGGTTAACACCCGAAGATCCTCGATACAACCAGAGCCTCTGACAACGGGGGCGTCACGAAAGAGGCGTATTCCACGTACAGCCGACCGTTGGAACCCGCTGGGATAAGGCCACTTGTGACTCGATGATGAGTTCAACTAAGCGGACTATAGAGCCCAGGCAAAGACGGTTGAGCGCCTAGGTGTCAGATTGGTACCGCTCAATGTATCGCTACAGGAATCAGCGCGTCGTTGCCGAAGCGCGTATAGCCCCGTACCCGATCTGGTCCAGGCTGAAGACTTCGCATGTGGTCCGGCGCCGCGCTTTTTCTGTCTTGTCCACGTTCATCGGGGTACCTGTAAAAATTGGCGTTTTTTGCCGGCTGGATGAGTCATTCTTCATACCGGACACTCCTTCTTCCCCCCTTTTGGCTGACTCCCTTGCGGCGGGCGCGGTTTCGTTGCTTCGTCTCTGTCGCTCCCTGTCCGGCGCACCCCGCCGGGTCTACAGTGATCTATTCAGTTCGTGCGGCGTCACACATTGAGGGTCGAGATTTATTTCTCAATGTCATCGCCTAGACATTGGTATTGCACGGTGACCATGTGACGCGCGCAACCTGAGAGCCCCCCAGGCTGATTACAGACTCTTTTTATTCCGCCGAATCGTTGCGCGTCGGTATAGCCCCAGCTCTGACACCGAGCTTTTGCCTCTCGGTCTGCGATTACCCAATCAATTTCAACCGTTTGAAACTCTCCTTGCTCATACCCCATTTCAATCGTCCCATCGGCTCGACTTCCGCCTATTGGCGTCGCTCGCTTGACGGCGCTACATCCGTTCAGCAGCAGGACAAGGGTGGCAACCGCCACCCCTCCCCAATAAAAATTCCTTACGAGCGTAGCCTGTCCTTTCCCTCCGGTTTCCTCCGTGCGGGGCCGCGGAGAGATAGTTCGGCGCCCAAAGATTGACGCTAAATCGTAGGCTGAAACAACGTTGAGTCTTTTCCGCACCATACACCTCCGTGTGGGTTCGTTAGGTCCGGCTCCGTCGCCGGGCCGTTGCTACCATCGCACAGAGATGTGAGGGTTCCCCGCGTATTCACCGGAACGCGGTGGCCAAACCGCGTCCAGATGGTTTTTGTATTTCGCAGGCGACCCGACTCAGCAGGTCCCTACATGAAGTTAGCGATGCGCCTTCTTTCATAAGACAGTCGGTTTTGTCAAACGGGAATGTCTCCGTTCGGCTGATCCCTCCTTGTCCCTTCGACAGGCTCAGGGACCGAGTCGAGGCACCCCGCAAGCTCAGGGAGCGCGAGATCACTGACTCTGCTGAGAGGTCAGATCTCGGCAGGCGACGGGATTGGTGAGATGCGTAGGGGCGAAAAATCTTTCGCCCCTCCAGGCGCGACGCCCTTATTATTCTGCGGAATGACGCGACACGGCTGGCATGGTATGCAGACACCCGACTCTATCTCTTTGCGAAACGAGCCGTTGACGGATTTGGGAGCATGGACATCGTTACCCCCGCCCGCGCCGCGGACGCAGTCCGCCACACGCCGGAGCCTGCACGCGCCGCGACCGACCGGCGCTCGGAGTTCGAGCACGACCGCGCGCGGATCATCCATGCCGCGGCGTTCCGCCGCTTGCAGGGCAAGACGCAGGTGTTCGGCATCTACGAAGGAGACTTCTTTCGGACGCGGCTGACGCACTCGCTCGAAGTCGCCCAGATCGCCAAGGGCATTGCGCTGGCCCACGGCGCCGACCCGGATCTTGTCGAAGCCGTGTGTCTGGCGCACGACCTCGGCCATCCGCCCTTCGGGCACAACGGCGAACGCACCCTGCATGAACTCATGCGCCCGTACGGCGGCTTCGAGGGCAATGCGCAGACCTTCCGCATTCTGACCTATCTCGAACAGAAGCACGCCGACTACACCGGCCTGAACCTGACGTATCAAACCTTGGATGGAGTGCTGAAATACAAGACCTGCATCGACGCGCCGGCCATTGCCGCCAACGCCCCGCGCCAGCCGGTCAAGGGCTTCTACGCCTGGGACCGCGATCTGGTCGAGACGATTATCCGGCGCACCGGCAGCGGGGACGGCCCCAGCTTCGAGGGGCAGATCATGGACGTGGCCGACGACATCGCCTACTCGGTGCACGACCTGGAAGACAGCCTCAAGGCCGGCCTGCTGACCACCGCGGATCTGCGCCGCCGACCACCGCAGCGCGTCGTGGAAGCGGTCAACGCCAAGCTGACGACTTGGGGACGGATCGTCGACGAAGCCGCGGTGCATGAAGAACTGGCGGGCATTGCCGACCGGCTCGAACAGTTGGAGCAACGGTCGGTCCGCGCCGGGCGGAAGATGCTGACGCGCGATCTGATTCATGCCTTTGCCAACACCGTCGCGGTGCAGCCGCACGGTCGCATCGACACCGACTTTGCGAACCGTTTGCGGATCGAGGCGCTCAAGGCATTCGAGTCGGTCAAGGTCATCGACAACCCGCGCGTGACCACGCTCGGCCACAAGGGCAAGGAAGTGTTGCAACGGCTGTTCCGCGTGCTCGACCAGGGCCGCGAGTCGGTCGGCCTGTTCCCCGAGGATCACGGCGAGCACTATGCAAAAGCCCTGCTCGACGGGGACGAGACCGCGCGCAAGCGGGTGATCTGCGACTTTCTGGCCGGCATGACCGATTCGTACGCCATGCGTTTCTACAGCCGGCTGTTCGTGCCCGGGGAGGGCAGCTTCTACGAGATGTTGTGAGCGGGGGCCGAGATGCTATTTACCGCCCCCTCTCCCCAACCCTCCCCCACGAGGGGGGAGGGGATAGAAACGAAAAACAGCAGAACTTGAGACGGATTCGTTCTCATCCTGCCCCTTCCCTGAGCTTGGTTGGTGAGCCTGCCGCCTGCCCGTCCCCGCTCAATCCGGCATAGCCGCGTTGTCCCTCATCGTGTAGAGGTCGCTGCGATGAATGCCGCCGAAGACAGATCCTGGGAATACACTCTGGGCCGCATCGATGAGCGGACCGAGAACATCGAAAAGTGTCTGACGCGAGTTGAAGCGGAGGTGACCGAGGTCAAGGACGGCATGCCCACCAAAAGCACGTTCTTTACCTTCCTCGGCATCGTCGCTTCCATCATCGTCGCCTTCCTGATCTACATCGTTTCCAATCTGGACTAGCGCCGCCGCCCGTTTCGACAGGCTCAACGAGCTCGTCTCTGAGCTTGTCGAAGGGTCGAAAGGTTGAGGTTTGCTCAGCCTCCAAGTTCTCCCATCCGTTTCGGATGGGACCCTCTCGCAAAGGGAGAGGGGGCCAGTGTGCAGCCCGCCTAGCGGAGCGCCACGGCCTTGTCCCGCGGACGCGGCAGCCGGAACCAGACGTCGTTGCAGGTCTCCGTCTCCTCGTCGTCGAGCGTCAGGTCCACCGCGGGCAGGGATTGTTCGAGTTGCGCCGCGGAGGTCGCGCCCACGATCGGCGCAGTCACCTCGGGCTGCGCTAGGACCCACGAGATCGCGACCTGGACGATAGAGCGGTTGCGTGCCGCGAAGAACTGCTTGAGGTCTTCGACCGCGTGAAACTGCGCGTCGTGCCAGTAGCGGGCGCGGTACGTTTCTCCCGCCCGGCCGCTCAGGGCGAAGCGCGTGTCCGCCGCGGGCGGGGCATCGGACTGGTGCTTGCCGGTCAGGAAGCCGCCGGCCAGCGGGTTGTAGGGAATCATGCCGACGTTCTGCTCGCGGCACAGCGGGAACAGTTCGTGCTCGATCTCGCGGAACAGCATGTTGTAGCGCGGCTGCACGCACTCGAAGCGGGCCAAGCCCAGCTTGTCGCTCTGCCATAGGGCGAGGGCCAGACGCCACGCCTGGAAGTTGGAGCAGCCGATGTACCGCACCTTGCCCTGATGGACGAGGTCGTCCAACGCACCCAGCGTTTCGTCAATCGGCGTGCGCGGATCGGGCGCGTGTACTTGGTAGAGGTCGATGTACTCGGTCTGCAAACGCCGCAGGCTGGCTTCGACCGCAGCGAAGACGTGCTTGCGGGACAGTCCGCCGTCGTTGGGACGGTCGCCCATCGCACCCCAGCATTTCGTCGCCAACACGACGTCCTCACGCCGTCCCTTCAGCCATTTGCCGACGATCTCTTCGGTGCGGCCCGCGGTCTCGACGCCTCCGCCGGCGGGATAGACGTCCGCGGTGTCGAAGAAATCGACGCCGTGTTCGAACGCCGTGTCCATGATCGCAAAACTCGTGGCCTCGTCGCACTGCCGGCCGAACGTCATCGTGCCCAGGCAGATTTCCGAGACCTGCAAGCCCGTCCGTCCCATACGTTTCGTCTTCATGGTCGCTCCTGTTCTCCTTCAATTGAGGTTACTTTTCTCCCCCTCTTCCCAACCCTCCCCCACGGAGGGGGGAGGGAGTAAAAATGGAAAAGAGGAACTCGAAAAAGACGACGGGCCCGCTCTCGTTCTGTCCCCTCTCCCCTCGTGGGAGAGGATTAGGGAGAGGGGGCGGTTGAGGCAGCCCCCGCCGTCCGGCGCGGCCTCCGGTGGGCTCAAGGACGTCGCCCGCCGGGATTTTGCGCCTGCCGCGCGATGGTGCTATGCCTCTGCCGTCCGTTTCCTACCATCACGGCCGCGAGTCTGGAAAGATCAAGGCGGTATCGGATCGCAGCACCGCGAAAGGAGTCCGACATGGCACAACGCGCGAAGACACGGGGCAAGGTCGTTCCGTTACGTTCATCGAAGAAGGCGGCGGGGGTCGCCCTGAGTCCACAGGAAACGCGCACTCTACGCAAACAGGACGCCGCCCACCTCGTGCACGGCTTCGTGCCGCTCCATTTGCAGCAGGACAAGGGCGTGCCGGTGTTCGTCAAGGGCCAGGGCATCTACCTGTGGGATACCGCGGGTAAGAAGTACATCGACGGCTTGTCGTCGCTGTGGAACGTGCATGTCGGACATGGCCGCAAGGAGATCAACCGTGCGGTCACCGCGCAGATGAACAAGCTGGCCTTTGCACCCACGCTGATCGGCCCGACCGCGGTGCCGACCGTCCAGCTTGCCGCCAAACTCGCCAAGATCGCGCCCAAGGGCCTCTCCCGGGTGATGCTGACGTCGGGCGGCTCCGAGTCGAACGAGGCCATGATCCGGCTGGTGCGGGCGTATTGGAAAGCCAAGGGCCAACCCAAGAAAACCAAATTCATCACCCTGGAACAGGGCTACCACGGCTCGTCGAGCGGGGCCGCCTCGCTGACCGGCATCCCGGTGTTCAACGATCAGGTCGCGCCCGGGCTGCCCGACGTGATCCACATGCCGCGGCCCTACACCTACCGTGAAGACAACGGCGCCGAACTGCTGGAGCGGATCATCGAACGCGAAGGCGCGGACACGATCGCGGCGTTCGAGGCCGAGCCCATTCAGGGCGTGGGCGGGGTCATCGTACCGCCCGACGGCTGGTGGCCGAAGATCCGCGAGATCTGCTCGCGCCACGACGTGCTGATGGTGTGCGACGAGGTGATTACCGGTTTCGGCCGCACGGGCACCATGTTCGCCTGCACCGGCTTCGGCGTCACGCCCGACATTCTGGTGTCGGCCAAGGGCGTCACGAGCGGCTACCTGCCGTTGGGCGTGGTGCTGTTCAGGGAAGAGATGTTCCAGACCTTTCTGGACACGGGCGACGATTACGCCTTCTGGCACGGCTATACGTACACCGGGCACCCGACGGTGTGCGCCGCGGCGCTCGCCAACCTGGAGATCAT
Source organism: uncultured Binatia bacterium (SeqCode) (assembly GCA_965242795.1). Taxonomy (GTDB): domain Bacteria; phylum Desulfobacterota; class Binatia; order Bin18; family Bin18; genus Bin18. Next base: position 4,048,799 of record OZ251505.1, on the reverse strand, counting down.
CCAACGCGAAAAGCTGGTCCAGAACGCGCGCAAGCAGGGCCGCTACCTGCAGAAGCGGCTCGCGACGCTGCACGACCTGCCGATGGTCGGCGATACGCGCGGCAAGGGCCTCATCGCCGCGGTCGAACTGGTCCAGGACAAGGCGACCAAGGAGCCGTTCGCCGCGGACCTGCGCGTCTCCCTGCGCGTCTGGGAGAAGGCGTTGGCCGACGGCCTGATTACGCGCGTGGCCGGCGCCAACAGCATTGCGCTGTGTCCGCCGCTCATCATCACCGAACGGCAGATCGACGAAATGGTGGACACGTTGCGCGGCGCCATTCTGGAGGTCGGCAACGAACTCGACGGGGAGTGGCGCAAGGCCAGTGGCAAATAGGCTGCCTCCCGTCTTTCTCCAACACCGCGTCAACCCCCCAACCCTCCTTGTCAGGGGGGCTAGGGCGAGCCTGCCCGACGGCTCTGTCCGACCCTTGCTACCCCGGGCTGCCGACCGGCAGCCCGGGGTCTCGTCGCCGGTTCGGTTTCCTCGCCGCCGGCATCGATTCTGCCTCGGACCGCTTCTCGGCTTGGCCGCTCTGTTGCTCCTGTATGCTGCCCCGTTGCGGGCAGACCCCCAACCTCCGACCGCAACCCCTTCCCCGCCGCCCGGCGCCATCGTCATCGAAGCCGCGGATCTGCCGTTTCTCGACGGGAAACCCGAAGCCAGCATCCACGTCTTCGCGATACGCGGAAACGCACTGGCGGCCATTCCGTTCCAGATCGCCGCGCGCGACCGCAAGGACCGCTGGGTCATCGCTCAAGGCACCCGACCGACGCAGGACGACCGGCCCGGCGTATTCGATGCCAACGACGCGGTCGTCTTCCTGCGCCGAGACCTCGGCAGGAAAGCTGGAGCCCTCCCCTTCCCTCCCCGGGTCGAGAGCAGGCACGAGGTACGCTTGGGTCCGGCCGCAGCGCCCGACGGCTTCGTGTACGTCGGATTGGACGACACCCCGCCACGGCCCGCGGCGCCGCTGGTGCGCTACGACCCGGCGCAGGATCGCATCTATGCCGAACGCTACACGGTCGGGTTCGACGCCCCGCTGCCCGGTCACGTCGCCTTTGTCGACCGGCTCGGAGAGTACGGCCGCAATCTCATCTCGCAGTCGTCGTTCATGGGCGAAGTCGGCTTTCTCGGCAATCTGATTACGGTGCGCCGCACCCAGGACGATCTGGATTACCAGGTGCGCGGCCATTCCCCGGGCGCCGTGCGCCTCACGCGACGGACGCGCTATTGGCTATCCCTGCCGCTCGGGCTGCGCGCCAAGGGGCGCGTGGACTTGTTGTGCTACCCCGACTTCGTCGAAGGCACTGCGCGCGTCAGGTTGAAGATCGCGCCGCGCTACGTTCTGGCGGATGGGTGGCTGCGCACGGCGTTCGACTTTCTCGACTTCGGCGGCGCCGGCGTCGTCCAACCCGCGGCGACCGAAAACGGACGACTCACCGAAGGCCGCGGAGCCCCGCGTTGGGCGGCTTTGCAATTGCCGAACGGGCGGACGCTGCTCTTGGCGACCCGCCTGGAAGGCGCGCTCCAGGCGTTGGACCAGCAGGTATATTTCTCCACCGCGGGCCGCGGCCGGCCCACGTTCGGCTTCCGTTTTTCCGACTTCTCGGCACTGGAAACCGGGAGCTACCGTCTGTCGCTTTTCGCGGTCGTGCTGGACAGCCACGACCCCGCGGTCATCCGTTCGACCGCGGCGTTCTTCCTGTCTCCGCCGAGTGTGACCGTCACCCCGATCCGCGAAGTGAACTGACCGTCCCTCGGATCCTCACCCCCGGATCAAGTCCGGGGCAGGCCCTAACCCTCTCCCGGTGGTCCCTGAGCCTGTCGAAGGGGGGAGGGGATTAGAAAGGTAATAGGAAGCAAGGGTGATTGCGGACGAACCGATCTAAAGCCAGATCCTTCTCGTCATACCTGCGAAAGCAGGTATCCATGCCCTGGATTCCCGCTTCCGCGGGAATGACGATCGGGGCGCAGGGGGGAACCGCGGGCGGCGTTACCCGCTCTGCTCGGCCAGCGCCCAGCCGATGTCGCTGAGTTCGCGACATTTCTCGCCGCGCGTAATCGCCTCGGGCGAACTGGCGTTGCCCTCCAGGCCGCGCTTGTACACTCCCTGCACGATGGCAGCGAGCCGGAACAGCGAAAAGACGAGATAGAAGTTCCAGTCCGGGATGTCGGTCTTCCCCACCAGGCGACAGTACCGTTCCACGTACTCCGCTTCGGACGGAATGCCGGAGGCCGCGTCGATTCGGGTCAGGTCGCCGCGCATGTCGTCCGGCACGTGGTACGGCAGGCAGTTGTACGCCAAGTCCGACAGCGGCGCGCCCAGCGTGCTCAACTCCCAGTCCACGACCGCCAGCACGCGCGGCTCGCTGTGGTGGAAGATCATGTTCTCCAACCGGAAATCGCCGTGCGCAATCGTGGTTTCCTGGTCCGCGGGCAGATGCGCGGGCAGCCAGTCCTGTAGCTTCTGCATGGCCGGCAGGTCGTCGGTCTTGCTCGCCTCGTACTGCGTGGACCAGCGGCGGAGTTGGCGTTCCATGTAGCCGCCGACCTTGCCGTAGCCGGTCAGGCCGACCGCGGCGAAATCGACGCGGTGCAGCTTGGCGAGCACATCGACCATGGCCCGATAGATCGCGCGACGCTCCGCGGGCGCTAGGTCGGCGAGTTCGTAGCTGCGAAAGACGCGGCCGTCCACGAAATCCATGAGGTAGAAATCCACGCCGATGACGCTCGGGTCCTGACACAGGACGTGCGGCTCGGCGACCGGCACGTCCGTCTCCCACAACGCGGAAATCACCCGGAACTCGCGGTCCACGGCGTGCGCGGAGGGCAGCAACTTGCCGGGCGGCTTCTTGCGCAGGACATAGCGCCGGCCGGCGCCGTCGGTCAGCACGAAGGTCGGGTTGGACATGCCGCCGCGCACTTGGCCGACGTGCAGCGGCGCGCGAAAGCCGTCGACGTGGTCCAGCAGGTAGCGTTCGAGCGCGGCCTCGTCGAAACGGTGCTGGTCGAGGACGTCCGCGGTCTCGGTCGTCAGCGACGTACGCGGCGTCATCATCATGTCGGTTTCGGCTGCTGTCATGGCGCCCTCTCCCGCGTGTGGCCCGGTTTCCGTCCGCCCGTTTCAACCATTCGCGTCCGGCATGCGCAAGGGCGGCTCCATCGCGGGCAAGCCTCTTATTCCTTCTCCATCTTCGTTCCCTCTCCCCCCTTCGACAGGCTCAGGGACCACCGGGAGAGGGTCCGCCCGAGCGCGCATTGCGTAGGGGCAGGCCCCCGTGCCTGCCCTTCCCCGCCCTAGGGTAACTCCCCTCGGCAACCTCAGGGCAACCACAGGGGGTTGCCCCTACACACCGAGTGACGGGGAAGATTCCAACCGAGCCGTGCGCCTCGTCATGGCGGACTAGCGAACCTGCGTCGGACGCTCACGGCCCAGTTCGAGCAGGACGAGCCTGCCGTCTTCTACCCCGATCCGCGTGCACGAACAGTGGTCGGGCGCGAAACACACGATCCGGTCATCGCCCGTGGCCGCGCCCACGGTCGCGTTGATGGCGATGAAATGCGTGGTGACGACGCTGGACGTCTCAATGTTGACGAGCGCCGCGACAAGGCGGTCGCGCCACTCGGCGTACTCCGCGGGCAATTCACTCCAGGTTCCGCGCATGGCGCCGCGCAACCAAACGGCCCGCGCCTGCAAGTCCGCGGCGATCGGTGCAGGCGACGGGATTTCGGCCACGGCCGGCTCGACGCGGGCCTGCACGCGCCAGCGTGTTTCGAACGCCGCGGCGGTCTGACGGGCGCGCAGAAGCGGGCTGCTGACGACCGGCAGCGGGCCGACGGCGTCCAGCCGTGCGGCGGCCGCGGCAGCCTGGTCGCGGCCTACGGTGTCGAGTCCGGGGTCGCGCGCTTCGTCGAAGCCGGCGCGCGCCCGTCCGTGGCGGACGAGGTACAAGGTCGGCTCGGTCATGTCGGAATTCAGGGAGCCCCGCTCTCGTCCGACCGTCCGCTCGAAGGAGTCGCAGCCGACGCTCCATCCGAGGGAGCCGCGGCCTCCACCCCGGCTTCCAACGCGTCGATATACGTTTGCAGAAATTCGGCACGCTCGGTGGCGGTTTCGGACTCGAACCGCGCGACCAGCGCTGTCCAGACCGCAGGGGCGTGATACCCGCGCATCGCCGGACCGAGGAATTGCTCACGATACACGTCGAGTCCGGTCGTATAGCTCTTCAGCCCCGCCCGGTAGCGTACCAGCTCCGCCCGATAGCGGTTCATCCCCGCGGCATACGCCGCGCGTGCCCCGCATAACTCGGACCGGTCCGCCCCCTCGTCCTGGGCCAGCGCGGCGGCCTCGAAGAACCGGGTTTGGTCCTGGCGTACCCGTCGCTCCTGCACCCGGTACGCCGCGGCGGCCCGATCTCGCAACCGGCTCAACCGCTGCCGCTTGGGCGCAACGACGTTCCGATGCAGGGTACGGATCTGCCGGTGGAGGGCGGCATCGTATCGCGGCGGATACTCTTCGGGGCGGTAGCGGTACAGGGCATGAAAGGCGGTCTCGCTCCCCTCGGTCAGGGCGTCGGCTTCTCTGGCCGTTTCGGCATCGACGCGCAACTCGGCCAACTCGATCCCCACGGCACGCTCGACCTCATCGAGTCCCTCGCCACAGTCCGCGAACCCCGGCCCCGCGTAGCCCAGCAGCAGGCAGAGCACGGCGCCCGTGCGGACGACGGTTCGGCCACGCAAGGCGCAGAGGAAAGCCGCGGGGGGCGCGTCACGTCGCACGGGAGTCGGGCAGGACGGTCACGGCGAGGGAGTACGCGATGTCGTCCTTGAGCAGGTTCCGCACGTAACAGCCTTTTTCCGCGCGGCTGACCACGCCGCGCACCACGTCTTCGGGCGCGGCACTGCGCACCGTCAGATCGACCGCAATCGCCCGCACGAAGCCCTTTTCGTTCGCCCGGGCCGAGGCCGTCGCCCCGGCCAGCGGCACGTTGCGCGCCCGGGCGGTGATCTCCAACGACATCAGTAAACACCCGCACAGACTGCCCAGAAAGGCGGTCACCGGATCGGGGGCCGTGGCGCCGCCGCCCAACTCCGCGGGCTCGTCCAACGTCCAGGCGTACCGCCCGGCGTGCAGTTCGACCGTGCACGAACCGCGGGCTAATTCGGCGACGGGATGCCGGAATCCGTCCGGGACGGAGGAGGCTGCACGGCTAGTCATGCGGAGTGTAGGCGACCGCATCGACCCCGGGCGCATCATTCGCGGGAGGGCGCGCCCGAAACGTCTCGTACAGTTCACGGTCCAGTTCCGCTTCGGCCACGTAGCCGGTGAACGCCCGCTGGACCGATCCGTCGCCCGCGAACAGAAAGCTGCTCGGCAGCGCGAACACCTGATAGCGCAAGCCGATCTCGTCCGAGGTGTCGCGCGCGACCGCGTACGGGATGTCGAAGCGGCGCACGAAATCGCGCACGCCGTCGTCCTCACTCTGCAAGGCCACACCGATGACGGAAAAGCCGTGGCGTTTGTACTTATGGTACAGGCGCACTAGGGCTGGGGTCTCGATGATGCACGGCGTGCACCACGTCGCCCAGAAGTTCACCAGCACGACTTTGCCGGCGTAGTCGGACAGGCGCACCCGGTCGCCGTCGATGCTCGTCAGCGTGAAGTCGTAGTCCCCATAGCCGGCCGTTGCGCCCGGGGCCGCAGCGGACCCGACCGGGGCGTCGAGCCCCGCGGACTCGCTCACCAGCAGCGCTTCCGGATTGAGGAAACTCAGCCGCGCCGACACCCAGGCCAGCTTGTCCGTGAACACCAGCAGGCCGACCCCCACGAGCAGCAGCCCGGCGCCCACTTCGACTTGGCGCAAGTGACCCTTCATCCTCTGGAACACGGACAGGAACCCGTTCAGGAACGCGGCCGACAGCATGAACGGAATGCCCAGGCCCAGCGAATAGACCGCGAGCAGCAAGACCCCCTGCCCCAAGGTTTCGGTTGTCGCGGAGATCGTGAGAATACCGGCCAGGATGGGCCCCACGCACGGCGTCCAGCCGAAGGCGAAGAACACACCCGCAACGAACGCCCGGATCATGCCCGGTTCGGTCCCGGCCTGCTGGAACCGCCGCTCGCGCAGCAGCGCCGGAATCGGCAACAGGCCGGCCAGATGCAGCCCGAGCACCATGATGCCCAGGCCGGCGATGCTCTGCAGGATGCCGAGGTTGGCGCGCAGCAGCCCGCTCACCGCGGAGGCCGACGCGCCAAGGCCGATGAACACCAACGAGAACCCGCACACGAACGGCGCGCTCTTGAGCAGCGCGCTCACCGCCAGCCGGGACGAGCCGCGGCGTTCGGTCAGTTGCTCGAAGCTCAGGCCGGTGATGAACGTCAGATAGCCCGGTACGATGGGCAGTACGCACGGCGACGCGAACGACAGAAAGCCGGCCAATAGCGCGATTCCCAATCCGATTTCCATGGTCAGCCTGTTCCGCCCCTCCGACGTGCGGGGTGCGGATTTTCGAAAGCGAGGTGCATGAACGGTGTCGATTGAACATTTTGGTTCATAACGGTATTCAGGGCGAGGCGAAAGGCCAACCAGAAGCAGGGAGCGTATCGGCTTCTCAATTCCCCCTCCCTTGGTGGAAGAGGACTAGCGCCTGCCCCGGACTCGACCCGGGGGAGAGTAGGGAAGGGAAATAGTCGCGAGCCGACAACGATCCAAAGGCGCGCAAAAACTCCACGGAGGAAAGAAGCATGGCGAAATATGCGATCGGTTTGCTGGCGTTGCTCATGGTCGGAGGCAGTGTGCAGGTGTTCGCCTCCGGCTCCATTTCCGCGGGCGGGGGCATCAACCCGCGCGACGCCTACACCAGAGGCAAGGCGCTGACGTTCAAGAAGCTCGTATGCAGCGCGTGCCCGATTCAGCGCGGCGAGTTGGACAAGGCGCGCGCCCAGAGCCTGAAGACCAGCCTCGAAGCGCGCGACGCGGAAGCCAAGCCGGGTACGCCGGACGACGAACACATCCAGGTGTTGTGTCCGGGCAGCCGCGGCACCGCTTGTGCCGACGGCGGGGATGAACAGGAACTCGTGCACTACTACCTGACCCGCCGCTACAAACTGTAAGCCGCATTCCCGCGGGCGTCGCGTCGCACCGGCGCCCGCCCGACTCCTGCCACCACCCAACGGAGGAACCCATCCATGCACCGTGTACGTGTGTCCGTCTTCGTGCTGGCGCTGGCCGGTTGGGCCGCGGCGCCGGCCGCCACGCCCGCGTTCGCCGGCGCGACGGCGTGGCTGCCCGCGCCGTCGTCCGGCAACGTGTCCGTGTCCTACACCTTTCAGACCGCGGACGAATATTACCGCAAGATCGGTCCCGCGGACCGCAGAGGCCCGAGTTCGAAGAGAACACTGCCGGAGGACCTCATCCAGCACACCGTATGGCTGGACGCCAGCTACGGATTGCTGGACGAGGTTGCCCTGGACGTGCGCCTGGGGTTCGCCGACAGCGACTTCTGGCGCAAGCACGGCGCGTCCGGGGGCAAGAACGGTTATACCGGCTTGGCCGACACGAGCCTCGGCGTCACCTACCGCCTGCTGGACGAGACGATCAGCGAGAGCCCATTGACGCCCAGTTTGGCGCTGCGGGCCGGCGGGATCATCGCCGGGGACTACGAGACCGGCTACGTCAACGCGCTCGGAGACGGTGGCAACGGCTTCGAGCTGTCGATGCTGGCCGGCAAGTTTCTCGCCGACCGTTTCGCCGTGTCCGGGGAGTTCGGCTACCGCAACCGCGACAACGACATCCCGGACAACCTCTTCCTGCGCCTGTCCGGCGGGATGTTGCTCTGGAACCGCGTGGGGCTGAGCGTCAATTACGAGCGCATCGACACGCCGTGGACGGACTTCGACATCGGCGACCCGGGATTCACGCCCGACCGGTTCCCCGAGGTGGCCGAAGAAATCCAGGTCATCGGTGCCGGCGTCAACGTCACGGTCTTGGACCGGGTGAACCTCGGGTTCGCGTACGCCACGGTCGTGGACGGCCGCAACACCGCGGACTCCGACGTGTTCAGCGTGTCGCTCGGGTATGCGTTCGATACGTTCTGAGCGGGCGGGTTGATTTCTCCGATGATCCGGCGCCCATCTCGATAGGCGCGGGCCCGTTGAGCTTGTCGATGGGTCGGGAGATACGAAGGCCGAGGTGACATCGGGGTTCGTTTCGACGGGCTCAACGAACTCAGGGATGGAAAGATACTCGAGATTGTCGTCTCCCATCTGAATTCATCGAGCAAGCGGGGAGCGGAATGAAGCTCAAACAAGCCGTCGTACTGGGCGTGCTCGCGCTGCTGATCGCCGCGTTCTTCGCGTTCGACCTGCAGCGGTTTCTGACGCTCGAATACTTCGCCGCGCAACGCGACGCGATTGCTGCGTTCCACGCCCGGGCGCCGCTGACCACCGCGGGCGCGTTCTTCGCGCTGTACGTGGCGGTCACGGGCCTGTCGCTGCCCGGCGCGGCGCTGCTCACCCTCATCGCCGGGGCGATCTTCGGATTCGGGCAGGGCGTCGTCCTGGTGTCGTTCGCGAGTTCGCTGGGCGCCACGCTGGCGTTCTCCATCGCCCGCTATCTGTTCCGCGACGCGGTGCGTGCCCGCTTCGAGCGGCAGCTTGCCGCCATCGACCGCGGGGTCGAAAAAGACGGCGCCTTCTACCTGTTCGCGCTCCGGTTGGTGCCCGCCTTCCCCTTCTTCGCCGTCAATCTGGCCATGTCGGTCACGCCGCTGTCGGCGTGGACGTTCTACTGGGTCAGCCAAGTCGGGATGCTGGCCGGCACCGTGGTGTATGTGAACGCCGGCGCGCAGTTGGGACAGATCACGTCCGTGGCCGGCATCGTCTCCCCGGGGTTGATCGTTTCGTTCGCCCTGCTCGGGCTGTTCCCGCTGCTCGCCAAAAAGGCGTTGGACGCCGCCAAGGCGCGCACGGTCTTGCGTCGATTCGAGAAACCCAAGCGGTTCGACACCAACCTCGTCGTGATCGGAGCCGGGTCCGGCGGCTTGGTCTGCGCGCTGATCGCGGCTGCGGTCAAGGCCAAGGTCACGTTGATCGAGCGCAACCGCATGGGCGGCGATTGCCTGAACACGGGTTGCGTGCCCAGCAAGTCGCTGCTGCGTTCGGCCAAGATGCTGAACTACATCGCGCGCGCCGAGGATTACGGCTTCAAGCGGGCGACCGCGGAGTTCGACTTCGCGGACGTCATGGAGCGCGTGCAGCGGATCATCGCGACGATCGAACCCAAGGATTCCGTGGAGCGGTACACCGGGCTGGGCGTGGACTGTGTCCAGGGCGACGCAGAGATCGTCTCGCCCTACCGCGTGCGCGTGAACGGTCGGGAGACCGCCACGCGCACCATCATCGTCGCGACCGGCGGCGCGCCGTTCGTGCCGCCTATCCCCGGCCTACGCGAGGCCGGCTGTTACACGTCGGATACGATCTGGGAGTTGCGCACCCTGCCGGAGCGGTTCGTCGTTCTCGGCGGCGGCCCGATCGGCTGCGAACTGGCACAAGCGTTCTCCCGCCTGGGTTCGTCCGTGACGATCGTGGAGCGCAACCCCCATCTGCTCATGCGGGAGGACGACGACGCGGTCGCCAGCGTACAGGAGCGGTTCGCTGCGGAAGGCATCCGCCTCCTCACCGGCCATGCCGCACAGCGCGTCGAGCCCGCGGACGACGGACATCGGCTCGTCTGCACGCACGACGGGCAGGAAGTGACGGTGTCGTTCGACGCCGCACTGGTCGCGGTCGGACGCAGGCCGACGACCGCCGGCCTCGGTCTGGAATCGGTGGGCGTGACGCTGAGCGAACGCGGAGCCGTGGAAGTGGACGAGTACCTGCGCACCAACGTGCCGACCATTTATGCGTGCGGTGACGTGATCGCGCCGTATCAGTTCACGCACACCGCCTCGCACGAGGCGTGGTACGCGACGGTCAACGCCCTGTTCAGCCCCTTCCGGCGCTTCAAGGCGAATTATTCGGTCATCCCGTGGACCACCTTCACCGACCCGGAAGTGGCGCGCGTCGGCCTGAACGAACACGACGCCGCACAACGGGGCATCCCCGTCGAAGTGACGCGCTACGACCTCGACGACCTCGACCGCGCCCTGGCCGACGGGGAAGGCCACGGCTTCGTCAAGGTGCTGACGCCGCCGGGCAAGGACCGCATCCTCGGCGTCACCATCGTCGGCCACCACGCCGGCGACCTCATCGCGGAGTTCATCCTGGCCATGAAGTGGGGGCTCGGCTTGAAGAAGATCATGAGCACGATCCACATCTACCCGACGCTGGCCGAAGCGAACAAATTCGCGGCCGGCGTCTGGCGCCGGAACAACGCCCCGCAGGGCGTGCTGGACTGGGTGGAGAAATTCCACCGCTGGCGCCGCTAGGTCCAAACTTCCCACGAAGCCAGGACGCACGGGCCGGCACTTCAGGGAATGACGTACTTGCAGGTCCCCCCCCCCCCCCCCCGGTCGTCATTCCCGCGCAAGCGGGAATCCAGGGGATGGATTTCTGCTTGCGCAGAGCCTGCCCCCGGCTTGAACGGGGGGATGACGAGAAAATACGGGAGGATGACGAAGGAAAAATTGCCTTCGGGATCGTCTTGTACGGAATTCCCGTACTTTACGGCTGGTTCAGGCTCCAGTCGTATTCGTAATCCACGGACCCGGCGAAGTTCTCGAGCCGCGCCGCCAAATCGTCCTCGGCGTACTGCACGAGGTGTTCGATCACCGCGGCTTCACTGTCGCCGAAGTCCACGGCGTACCAGTCGTAGATGCTGGAGATGACGAGGAAATCGTCGTCCACGAAATCCGCGCCGCGCGGATGGTTGACGTAGGTGCGCGCCGCGGCATCGAGCAGCGCCTCGGTATTCTCCGCGGTGAATGCGGTCGTCGACAGATTCGGACAGCCGTAGCTCGCACAGTTGACCGCGTAATGAATCCGGTTGTCGCGCCAGATGGGCCGCAGAATGCCGTGCTCGACGTTGTTCAGGGTCAGGTCCATTCCGGCGACCTTGGCGTGCACGTCGTCCCACGGGCCGGTTTTGGGAATCCAGCCTTCATGGATGTCGCGGATGGTATCCACGGGGTAGGCGCCTAACACCACCTGCACGGTCAACGCATTGTAGAAGTTGATCCAGTACGCCTTCTGTTCCGCGCGCGCGTACTTCCTCGGATCGAGCGCCTGGAGCGCCGTAAGGTAGCTGGCCAGCGTAGCGGTATCCTCCGCGTTGGCCTTGAGCGCGGCATAGTCGAAGCGGTTGATGCCCGAAGGATGCGTCTTGAGATAGCCATCCAGGAGCCCTTGCCACGCGCCGTGGTCGATCCGCCCGGCGTTCGTTTCGTCGCTGACGTCCCAGCCCGTCAATAGTTCCGACTCGGGCGCCGCCGCGGCGCTCGTCGTCATCAGCGCCAAGCCGAGCAGACCGACGCTCAGCCAGCCGAACCATCGGATTGCCCCCCCCTGAGAAGGGGGGTTGGGGGGGGTCCTCACGAGTGGGGCACAGAGGTGTGTTCGCTCGATCCGGATTGGCTGCATGGACGTTTCTCCTTTCGATCTGAAATGACAGACACGCTGATTTCCCGCCCCCTTCGACAAGCTCGGGAACCAGCCCGTTGAGCTTGTCGAAGAGTCGTAGGGCCGGGGGAAGTGTGGGAAGGTTGAGGTGACATCGGGGTTCGTTTCGACAGGCTCAACGAACTTAGGGGTGGGAAGAGGTCCTTGAGCCTGCGGTCCCTGAGCTTGTCGAAGGGTCGAAAGGTCGTAGGGATTTTGGACAGGGGAGCATGACAGGTAAGCCCGAGGAAAGCTCCAGGATCATCTTGTATGCAGCTCCGTTTCGGAGCGAAGGTCGGGCCGTGGGCGGCGGCGCGACGTCAAAATGGACACCGCCGGCCACGCCAGCGCCAGCAGAATCAGCCCGAACTCCACCGGTCGCACCCACGCAGGCTGTTGATATGCCTGCAAGTCGTACACGTTCAAGTTCAGCCCCGTGACGTACGACAGCAGCACCGCGCTTGCGGCCGTCCACGCCCAGACGCTCGGAAAAATCGCGGCGAACGGCAACAGCCACAGCAGATACCAAGGATTGATGACCGGGGATACCGCGAGCAGTGCACCGTAGAGCCGATCCCCGCGCGGTACGTCACCCGATTCGTTCCGGCGATAGCGGAGATAGCACCAGCCCCAGAACCCGCCATAGACGGTGCCCAGCAGCACCTTGGCCTCGAACGCGGGCACCGCCGCGGCCAGCAACCCGAAGGCCGCGGAATTGAATTCCCAATCGCGGGCGAAGACCAGCAGCGACGCCAAGTCCGTCCCCCCGCCCAGGACGAACGGCGCATACAGCATTGCCAGCGTCGCGGCAAACAAGAGCCAATGTCGGAGACGGGCGCCCGCCAACACGAACGGCACCAGCACCAGCGCGAAAACCTTGCTGCCCGCGGCGAGTCCCAGCCACAGCGCGGCACGCCCCCAACCCCGAGACCGGATGCACACGAGCGCCGCCAGCACCAGGCACGCTCCGACGCCGTCCGGGTGCGCCGTGAAGGCGACTTCCTTCACCACCAGCGGACACCACGCGTAGAGCAGTACGTTGCGCGCCGGCGCGAACCGCAGCAGCAACCCGATGGTCGCCAGATCAACGAGCATCAGAACGGCTTGGAGTGCGGCCACGCTCCCCGGACGCAGCCAGTAGCCGAGCAGAAAGACCAACTGCGTCGTCGGGCCGTAGATGGTGGGCAGGTCGGGATTGTTGATCCCATCCAGCACCCCGCGAAACAGCGCGGGAACCTCCGGGTCGGCGAAGAACGCCTCCGGCGCGGCCCCGTACGGCGTACCCGCGGTAGCGAAGCGATAACCGTCCCACAGATAGCGGTAGAAATCGTCCTCGTAGAACGGACCGCCGACCAGCCCGCAGATGCGGAACGCCACCGCCCAACCGATCAGCCGGCCCGTTGGGAAGCCCTCGTCCCGGTTGCGGAAGTAGAGAAAGAGACCGAAGACCGGCGCGCCGGTCCACGCGACCAGCAGGAAGAAGGCGGTCAGGTCGGGTTCGCCGGGCCGGCGCGCCAACCACGCCAAGGCGGCGTACCCCGCGACGCACCATAACCCCACGGCGTCCACCAGCCGCGGCGTAGTCGGGCCGCGGGTGCCGGACATGATCTCGGGCATCCGTCGGGCCTCATCGGATCATCGGGGGCGGGGCAAGCGGGGAAGCACGGAGAGGGGGGGATTCGAACCCCCGATACCCGAAGGTATACACGATTTCGAGTCGTGCGCGATCAACCGGACTCTGCCACCTCTCCGCGGGCGAGCCGAACGGCCTGCAAACATAGGCCATTTCCCGACCGGCGCAAAGCACGGTTCGTTTTGGGAATAATATATTTGAAGATCCCACCCCAATCGTCATTCCCGCGGAAGCGGGAATCCCGGGCATGGATACCTGCTTTCGCAGGTATGATGGAGAAAAATTGTCTTTGGGATCCTCTTGTATGTAATCCCCAATTTGCCCGCGCTTGTAGAGAGTTCTTCTGCTTGAAAGCCTCTCGAATATAGGCATCTGACCATCTGTTCTCCCATTCCCCCTTCCGTTCTATCCCTTCCCCCCTTTGAGGGAGGGTTAGAGCCTGCCCCGGACTGGATCCGAGGGAGAGGGTCCTCCGAAGTCACTCTCGCGCAACGCCTGACGTCTCCCCACGGCGGTTGCCTGCATCCTCTGGATTCCGGCTTTCGCCGGAATGACGAAAGAGGCTGCCTGGGGATGCCACTCTCCCGTCACGACCGCGTTTTCCGGCTCCGCCGTCGGGCAAGGAAGAAACGCTGCAACAGCCCGCGGCACTCGGCTTCGCAGACGCCGCTAGTGACATCCAAACGGTGCGTGAGGCGTGTGTCGCGCGGGACGTCGAAGACCGAGCCCGCGGCCCCGGCCTTCGGATCGAAGCAGCCGAACACCAAGCGGGCGACGCGCGCGTGCAAGAGCGCGCCCATGCACATCAGACACGGCTCGACCGTGGTGTAGAGCGTCGTTCCCGACAGGCGGTAGTTGTCGACGTGCCGGCCGGCCTGCCGCAGGGCCAGAATCTCGGCGTGCGCGGTCGGATCGCGCGTGGCAATGGGCGCGTTGGCCCCGCGGCCGATGACCCGCCCGTCCAGGACGACCAACGCGCCGACCGGCACTTCGCCGGCCTCAGCGGCTCGCGTGGCCTCGGCTAACGCTTCTTCCATCCAGGCCCGATCCCGCGCGGACACACGGATCGGGCCGGGGTTGTTGGGTTCAGTCGCCATGCTCCACGGCCGATACGGTCGGGGGAATATCGGCGCCGGCCGCGGACTCCCGAACTGCGCGGCGCAACTCGGCCAAGCTGCCGACCCCGCCCCGGCTGCCGACGATCGTCTCCACGTCCAGACGGTACGCCTCGATGACGCGCGCCAGGTCGCGGCACCACGCAGCGACTTGGTGCGATGCCCCGGGCGTGAACAGTTCGGACGCGAACAGCAGCCGTTCCTCGGGCAGATAGACCAGCACCATGCCGTCCGCGTGGCCGGTCTCGACCGGGAAGACGATCACCACGCGGTGCGCGTCCACGAAGAACTTCCGTTCGTCGCGCACCGCTTCGATGACCGCGTCCCGCGGGCGGCGATGCAGGGCGTCCGGGACCTGGGTGTGCAACGCGCGGAAGACGTCCTGGAAGAACGGCACGTTGAGCGCGCCGGTCACGACGGTCGCGTCCGCGGCCACGTACGCGCGCAAGCCGCCGGCCTGCTCGGCGTGAAAATGCGTGTTCACGACGTAGCGCACCTGCTTGGTCGGAAAGCGGGTGCGCAAGGTGTCGAGCACCGCGCGCGAGTGCCGGTCGTCCTCGGGCGCCTCGACCACGATCAGATATTCGCCCATCTCGACCGCCAAGCTGTGGGAGCGCCCGCCCACGACCTGCATCACGCCCGGGGCCAACTCGCGCAGGCCGACACCGGCCCACGGCGTCTCGGCCGGCAGTCCGAGCGCGAGCCGGCGCAATACCCGGTGCGAGCCGTACTCGCCGCGTTCGCCCCGCCATTCCGCGCCCGCCTCGTCGGGAAAGTCGACGTCGTCGGGAATCGTGAAATCCACCGGCGCCAAGTCCACATCGTTCTCGATCTCGTCCACGTGTTCCACCATCACGGTCTGCCCGTTCACCCGGTAGGTCATCTCGAACGGCAGGGTGAGCTTGCCGACCTGACGCCAGTCGTCGAAGAAGACCTCGTTCTGTACGTCGCCATACAACGGATCGTCTTCGACGAAACCGACCTTCGCCAACAGCCGCGTCTCCGCGTCGATCGCCAGCACGACGAGTTGATCGTTGTCGGTGAACGACACGACGACGTGGCGCCGGCCGCGGATCGTCTGGTCCATGAGCCGCAGAAAAGAGTCGGCGCGGCTCAGCGCGTGGACCAGCACCGACACCGGCGCGCGGCGCAACTCCTTGCGGCGCGCGGCGATGCGCGCGCTCGACATCGCCCGCCGCGGCGGACTGCCGAAGCCGTCGTGGCCCAACACCACGCCGTCGAGGCCGCTCACGACTTCAGTATATTCCCAGACACCCGGATGGGGGTACGTCAGCCGGCGCTGCCATTCGGAGCGGAAGCGCCCGGCTTCCAGGTCGCGGTACAGCACGCGACGGAACTCCGACACCTTGGGCGCCGCGGCCCCGGGCCGCGGGCTCAGGTCGGGCTCGAAATTCTCGCCGTGGCTGACGATGCGTTGGCTCTTGAGGTCGAGCAGCGTCGGACGGTCGCCGATCGCCAGCACCGCGGAATTGACGAACACTTTGGCAGGTTGGGCCGCGGCGGGCGCAGCGGCCAGCGTCAGGACGAGGAGGCTGCCCGCTGCGGTACGCCTCCAGGCCGGCCTGCGCGGGAGAGAAAGCGTCACCGCTCCGATGCCAGCCGTGGTACGCGCAGACCGAGGCCGGTCAGCCGGTCAGGCCGATCCGCACCTCTTCGTAGCTCGGCCGGTTCTTCTGCCGCTGGTGCCACGCGACCACGTTCGGATACGGACTCATGTCCACGCCGAGCTGTTCGCACAAGGTGAGAAAGGGCGTGAACGTCAGGTCGGCGAGCGAATACGCGCCCATCAGATAGTCCCGACCGTCGAGTTGGGCTTCGAGTTGCGGGAACAGCGCGGCGAGTTGGTCCGTGTTGCGGGCCATGCGCGCGGGGTCCTGTTCGGCCTTGGGCTTGCGGCTGGTGTACAGCAGACGGATGACCGGCGGCACGAACTGGCTGTTGCACATTTCGATGAGCACGCGCATACGCGCCCTGTCCCCGGGCGAGGTGGGCGTCAGCGCGGGCGTGGGGTAGGCATCTTCCAGATATTCGTTGCAGATCGCCGACTCGTACACCCACGCATTCTCTTCGACCAGCACCGGCACCTTGCCGTACGGGTTGAGGGCCAGGAACCACGCTTGTTTCTGCTCCTTGTTGGGCAGGTCGATCAGGATGCGGTCGAAGTCGAGGTCTTTTTCCTTGAGAACGATCCTCGTTCTCATGGCGAACGGTCAGGGCAGATAGTCGAAGAGTTTTCTTTTGATGCCCATGTCGGCCTCCTGTGCGGGGAGTTCTGCGGAGCGCCGAACTTAGGAAAGCGGCTTTTGCCCGTCAAGGCGGCGGGGCAGGATATCAGTTTGAAATCGTCTCCGCGTGGGGTTTCCCTCCCCTCTCTCCTGGGGAAGAGGGGGGACGGTGAATGCCTCACCACTGGTTGGCGTTCGCCGTGAGAAGGGATGTCTCTCCCTGGATTCCTGCTTGCGTGTTGGGGTTCAGAGGATTGGAGGTACGCGGCGGTGGGAGAGAAAAGTTGGCTCCACGATCTCTTCGGGCAGCGGATTAGGGCATGTTCACACAAATGACTGGATAGTGGTCTCATTCATGGATGGAACTGACCGAAGCTCAATATGACCGAATTGCACCGGGGCTGCCGGTGCAGCGCCGGAACGTGCGCATCTCAAACCGGCAAGGGCTCAACGCTATCCTGTACGTCGCCGAGCATGGCTGCAAGGGGCGGGGCGTGCCGGCGCGGTTCGGGCACTGGCACCCCATCTACACCCGGATGAATCGTTGGGCGAAGACCAGGGGTCTCGACCGGGTGTTCAAACACCTCCGGAAGCAACGGCTCGTCCGGATCAAGCTGGAGACGATGTCGCTGGACCGCACCATCGTGCAGGTCCATCCGGACGGGAGACCGGGGTGCGGAAAAAAAACAGGCCGCAGGCTCTCGGCAAGTCTCGCGGAGAATGGACCACCAAGATTCATCTGGTTGCCGCAGATGCACGCACGGCGAGGACCTTCTCGCTATCCCCCGGACAGGCCCATTCTGCGCCCAAAGGACGCAAGCGGTTCCGACGCCTGGGAGGCTGGCGAGACAAGCTGCCGGTGTTGATGGACCGGGCAGATGCGGGCACCGAGACCCGCCAGCTGGCCGCTGAAGTTAGGGTTCGCGCCGGTGGTTCCTCCGCTCAGGACCCGGCGCGCCCCCTGGGCGTCCAACCTGGAGCTGGACAAGCGGCGCAACGAGGTCAAGCGCCTGTTCGGGCGACTGAAAGGGTTTCGTCGCATCTTCTCTTGATTTGAGAAGCTCGCCGTAGCCTTCCTCGGCTTCCTCGTATTCGCGCTCATCTTCGACGCCCTGCGTTAGTGTGAACACGTCCTAGCTCAGGAAGAAGCGTCGCAACAGCCGGCGGCACTCGGCCTCGCATACACAGCCGGTTACGTCCAGGCAGTGCGTGAGACGGGTATCGCGCGGGACGCTGAATAACGAGCCCGCAGATCCCGCCTTCGGGTCGAAGCAGCCGAACGTCCATGCGGGCGACACATGCGCGTAATAGCGTGCCCATGCACATCAGACACCGCTTGACCGTGGCATCAGTCAAGCGGTAGTTTTCTACGCACCAGCCGGCTTACCTTAGGGTCGGAATCTGGGCGTGCGCGGCCGGGCCGTTCGTGGCAATAGGGGCGTTGGCTCCGCGGCCGATGACCTACCCGTCCAGGATAACTAACGCGCCGACCGGCACTTCGCTATCCGCCACGGCTCGCGTGGCCTCTGATCAGCGCCTCGCCCATCTAGATCTAGTCCTGCGCGGGTGCGCTACCCGGTCCAGGGGTGTCGAACTCAGGTGTCATGCTCCACCGCTATATGGCCGGGGAAGTGTCGATGGCATCCATGGACTCCCATCCTAGCCCTCCCTCTCACTCTTCGACAAGCTCAGGGCCCAGGGGGAAGGAATCGAACGGCTTGCTCCCCTTCGGCCTTTCGGAAAACTCAGGATCCGATGGAGTTGCCCTCTACATGGATGCCAGCGAGTGCGGTAGAGAGCCCTTCCAACTGAGATACTCCCCGAGTGGATGTCCTAATTCCATCATTCCCCCCGGTCCCTGAGCTGTCGAAGGGTAAGGAAGAGTCTACGAGACAAAGGGGCCATCCCGTAGTCGAGCCGGTGAGGGTTCTCCGCCACGCCTGGAGCCAAGAAGAAACGTGCCAACCTGGGCATCACCTCGTCCGAACGGACATCGAACC
The DNA here is from genome assembly GCA_965242795.1 of uncultured Binatia bacterium (SeqCode). Lineage (GTDB taxonomy): Bacteria > Desulfobacterota > Binatia > Bin18 > Bin18 > Bin18. The sequence continues at coordinate 4,030,169 of OZ251505.1, read as the reverse complement.
CGGGACGGTACAGCAAAGGGGGCATACCGGTCTGTGATTCCCGGGACGTTTCATGACCGAGAAACCCTGCTCCTGGAGGGAGAAAGAACAAAATAGAAAAGGGGAGGCAAAACCCCTCTCCCCGGTCCCTGGCCCGGTTAGTGAACCTGCGGTGGCTTGAGCTTGTCGAAAGGTCGGAGGAGGGAGAGAAAGCAAAGCCCTTCTCGCACGCTTCGACCCTTCGACAAATTCAGGCACGCAGATTCAGAGACTATCGGGAAAGGGTTAGGATGAAGGAAATACGCGAGCTAAGACACGCGGACGTGACCGAAGGAGGACGATGCCATGCCAGACCAGACCGTACACTATGCACTCGACGGCGAAGTGGCCGTGATCCGGCTCGACGACGGCAAGGCGAACGCCGTCAATCACGCGCTCATCGACGGCGTGACCGACGGGTTGGACCGGGCCGAACGCGAGGCCAAGGCCGTGGTCGTCACCGGACGACCGGGCCGGTTCTCCGCGGGCTTCGACCTGAACGTGTTGCGCTCGGACCGTGACGCCGGCTTCGCCCTCGTGACCGCGGGGGCCAGAATGCTGCTGAAAATCTTTACGCATCCGCAGCCGGTCGTGGCCGCCAGCACCGGCCATGCCATTGCCGCGGGTGGCTTCATGCTGCTCGCCAGCGATACACGGTTCGGGGCGGACGGTGATTTCAAGATCGGCCTGAACGAAGTCGCCATCGGCATGACGCTGCCGGAGTTCGGCCTGATGTTCGCCCGCGAGCGGGTCTCCAAACGCCACTTCACCGACGCGGCCATGCAGGCCCGCCTGTTCGATCCGCGCGCGGCCGTGGACGCCGGCTTTCTGGACCGCGTCTGCCCGCCCGACGACGTGGTCGCCGAGGCCGTGACCGAGGCGCGTCGGCTCGCGGCGCTTCACCTGCCCTCCTACGCCCGGACCAAGCAGCGCGCCCGCGGCGCCCTCGCCGACGAGATTCTCAGGGGCCTGGACGACGACATCCGCGGGCTGATGGCCTGAAAGCAGAGAGCCTTCCAGTTCGAAATCCTGGGCTGGTTCCCGTTTCGGGCCGAACCCTCTCCCCGGTCCTTGAGATTATCGAGGAGTCGGGTGTGGGGCGGAGGCTGAGGTGACCTCGGGGTTCGTTTCGACAGGCTCAACGAACTTAGGGATGGGAAGCTCCCTGGGCCCGCAGTGCCTTGAAGTTGTCAAAAGGTCGAAGATGAGGGTTTGGAGGGGGATGTTTTCGGACGAAGACGAGAATAGGTGAGGACTTGTAGAGGGGAAAGTAAAGGAGTAATTATTCCTTACATCCTTACTAGGAAGGTGAACATGTTGGCAAAATTGACTTCCAAGAACCAGTTGACCGTTCCGAAAAGTGTGCTGTCCGGCTTCGAGGGCGCCGAGTACTTCGACGTGACCGAGGAGAACGGGCGCATCATGCTGACGCCCGTGCAGCTTACGCGGGCGGGGTCGGTACGGGCGAAGCTCGTGGAACTGGGCTTGTCCGAATCCGACGTCTCTAGGGCAGTCGCGTGGGCACGCCGCGCGGAATGAACCCGCCGCGCGTCGTCCTCGACACCAACGTCTTGCTTTCGGCCCTGTTGTTCCATGCGGGAACGCTCTCCTGGCTGCGTACGGCTTGGCAGACGGGCTCCGTTCGTCCGCTCGTCAGTCGTCGGACGATGGACGAGTTGATCCGCGTGTTGGCCTATCCGAAATTCTATCTCGGGAGCCAGGACCGGGAAGATCTGCTGGCCGATTATCTTCCCTGGTGCAAGGTGGTCATCGTGTCGGAGACGCCTCCGGTCCCCCACTGTCGCGACCCTTTCGATGTCCCCTTTCTCGAGCTTGCCCTGACCGCTCAAGCCGATGCCCTCGTGACCGGCGACCGCGATTTGCTTGCACTTGAGTCCCAATTCCCGGTTCCGATCCTCACTCCGCGCGTGTTCCGTGAACGTCTGTCCTCGATGCGATAATCCAGCGGATCAATCCGGGGGCGATTGGTCTGCGCAGACGCCCCGCTTTGAAAGCAAGCCGGCCGACCGCGTCACCCCTCCTCAGCCAGCAGTTCCCTCGCGGCCAGCAAGTCCGCGGTGTCCCGCCCTTCGCTGAACGCGGCGTGGAGGTCGGCGAGGCGGCGGTATCCCTCGCCCTGCCGATCCGTGCCCTGCCAGAGCTTGGCGAGCGAGACCGCGGCGCGGAGGGCGAGCGACGTGGCCTGCTGGCGCTGGGCGGTCTCGATGGCGCGCTCGAAAAACGTGGCCGCTTCCTGGAGGCGTGGAGCGGAGGTCGGGTCGGACAGGTGCCGGACCTCGCCACGAACGCGCAACAGTTCGGCTTCCCACCAGCGTTCGTTGCTCTCGTGCAGCTCGGCTTCCGAGGCGTCCACGATCGCCAAGGCGTCCGACACCCGGTCCGTGGCGGCGTAGGCTTCGGCCAATAGCAGCGAGATCTGGCCGAGTTGGCGCGTGCCCGATTCGCGCCACAGGCGCAGCCCTTCCTCCATCTGCCCGATGCCGTCTTCCCGTTGCCCTTGGGCGGCGAGCGCCCAGCCGCGCAGAAAGGTGCCGCCGGCCTGAAAGAACGGGAACCCCTGCTCCGCGGCCATCCGCATGACGACTTGGGCCTGGGCCTGCGCGCGTGCCCCGTCGCGCCGGAAACGGTGTACCCCGGCGCTGAAATGCAGGGCGAAGACGAGGCTGTACGGATGCGACCGGGCGCGCGCCACTTCGACGGCTTGATTGCTGCGTTGCAGGGCTTGGTCCGGGTAGCCGAGATGCCAGAGCGTCCAGGCCAGGAACGACAGGCTGCTCACGCCCGGGTCGAGGTCGCCCTGGGTGAAGGCGGGGTGGTCGGCGTCGGGGCGGTCGGTTTCGTACAGGGCCACGCTGCGCTCCAGGTGGGTGCGCGCCTCGACGAACGAGCCGAACCGGAACGCGGTCATCCCGAGCGCCTGCTGTGCGGGCAGGAAGCGTTCCGAGTCGGGCACGCCCTCGGACAGGGTGCGCAGGCTCTCGATCATCCGGCCGGCTTCGGGATATTCCCCGCGCGCCACGTAGAAGCGCCACAAGGCGAACAGCGCCCCGAACGTCTGCGGGACGTCGCCGAGCGTCCCCGCCAGTTTGCGCGCGCGCGAATAGACCCGCTCGACTTCGGGGTCGGTGTGGCCCCTGGTCGCCATCAGCGACATGCCGAGCGCGATCAGCAGCGACAATTCCTGTTGTTGGCGCTCCTGGGTCTGCGGCAGGGACGGGAGCAGATGCAGGGCGCGGGTGAAGTCGTGCATCGCCTCGGTGTACGACGACCGCTGCAACGCCAGGTCGCCGGCCTGCTTATAGGAGGCCGCGGCGCGTTCCGTGTCGCCGCTGCGCACCGAGTGGTAGGCCAAGTCGCGCAGCCGGGGTTCGTCGAGCGGGTCCGCGGCGTCGGAGATGGCGGCCGCGGTGCGCGCGTGCAGTTCCCGGCGGTGGGCGGAGACGAGCGTGCCGTACGCCACTTCCTGGGTCAGGAGATGCTTGAAGGTGTAGGCGACGTCGGGGAACGCGGGCTGTTCGTAGATGAACTCCGCGGATTGCAGCCGGGACAGGGCCGGCGCGAGGTCGGCCTCGGATTTCCGGGCGACGCGGCCCAACAGCCCGAGCGGAAATTCGCGCCCGATGACGGCCGCGGTCTGGAGCAGGTCTTTCTCCTCGCTGCCGAGCAGGTCGATGCGGCCGGCCAGCACGCCCTGCACCGTGTCGGGAATGCGGAGGTCGTCCAGGGCCGCGGTCAGCGTCACGCCGCCCAGCCCGTGCGTCAGGATGCCCTGGTCGAACAGGGCGCGGAGCATCTCTTCGATGAAGAACGGCGTGCCCTCGGTCTTGTCCAGGATGAGGCGTTTGAGCGGGTCGAGCGCAACGGTCGTGCGGGCCGCGTCCCCGAGCAGCGCGTCGATCAGTTCCCGCGCATCGTCCACGCCCAGGGCGTCGAGCCGCAGTTGGCTGTAGTAGGTCTTGCCGCCCCAGTCGTGGCGGTAGCCCGGCCGGTAGTTGGTGAGCAACACCACCGCGGCGGTCGCCAAGCCGTCGGCCAGCGCGTCGAGGAACGCCTGGGTCTCGGGGTCCAGCCATTGCAGGTCCTCGAAGATCAGCAACAGGGTGCGGGTGCGGCTCTCGCGCAGCAGCAGCCGCTTGACCGCGTCGAACGAGCGTTGGCGGCGGATATCGGGGTCCATCTGCTGCAAGGCGGCGATGAACTCGGTGTGGCCGAGTAGGGCCAACACGTAGGGCAACCCGTCTTCCAGGTCGCGGTCGAGCGCGACTACGCGGCCGGCCACTTTTTCGTGCAGCGTGCGTTCGTCGTCCTGCGGCTGCACGCCGAAGTAGCCGCGCAGGAGTTCGACCAGCGGCAGATACGCGGACCCGCGGCCGTGGGCTTGACAGAAGGTGGCGAGCACGAGGCAGGTCGATTCCGAGAGCAGCCGGAATTCGTGGAACAGCCGCGACTTGCCCACGCCCGGCTCGCCCATCACGCCCACGATCTGCCCATGTCCGCCGCGCGCCTGTTCGCGGAGCCGCTTGAGGTCGTCGATCTCGTTCTTGCGGCCCACGAAGCGCGACAGGCCGCGCGCCGCGGACACCTGGAGGCGGGTGCGCAGCGGCCCGACGCCGAGCACCTCGTAGATGTGCAGCGGCCCGCTGACGCCCTTGACCTTGGCCGCGCCCAGGTCGCGGAACTCGAAATAACCCTCGGCCAGCCTGTGGGTGTGCTCGCTGACCACGATCGAGCCGGGCGTGGCCAACCCCTCCAGCCGCGCGGCCAAGCTGGTCGAGTGGCCGACCGGCACGTAATCCGTGTGCAGGTCGTCCTTGCGGATCGAGCGGACCACGACCGCGCCGCTGTTCACGCCGACGCGGATCTGCAGGTTGATGCCCTTCTCGCCGCGCAGCCGCTCGGCGTAACGACGTCCGCGCTCCTGCATCCGCAACGCCGCGAACAGCGCCCGCTGGGCGTGGTCCTCGTGGGCCAGCGGCGCGCCGAACAGCGCGAAGATGCCGTCGCCCATCGACTGTGCCACGTAGCCCTCGTAGCGGTGGACCGCGTCCATCATGAGTTGGAGCGCGGGGTCGATGACCGAGCGCGCGTCTTCGGGATCGAGGTCTTCGATGAGGGCCATCGAGCCCTTGATGTCGGCGAACAGCGCGGTGATCGTCTTGCGTTCGCCATGTGCGCCCCCGCGGGCTTCGAGCGCGGCCCGTTCGGCGCGGATGCGGTCGGCCAGATGCCGCGGCGGCGTGACCGGCGCCGCGGGTGATGCACCGCTGCTGCGCGACGAAGCGGATGCAGGGTCACCTGACGCGCCGAGCGCAGCGCCGCACTCGGCACAGAATTTCGCCCGCGCCGGCGCCGCGGCCCCGCACTTCGGGCAGCGGCGCTCGAACGCGGCGCCGCACTCGATGCAGAACTTCGCCCCGTCGGGATTCTCGGTGGCGCACCGCGGGCAGCGCATGGCCGGTTTCGACGCCGGGATCGGTTACAAGCGGTACAGGCGTTTGGCGTTGTCGCGCATGATCGCGCGCTTGGCATCCTGCGACAGGCCGTCGAGCGCGGCGGTGACCTTCACCGTGTCGGGAAATTTTGCGTCCGGGTGCGGATAGTCCGAGGCGAAGACGACGTTCCGGTCGCCGAGCAACTGCACGACCTGCGGCAGCGACTCCTCGCCGGCTTCGCAGCCGATGTAGCACTGGCGCAGGAAATACTCGCTGGGTTGCTTCTTCAGCCAGTTCACCCCGCCCACCCATTCGGTGTGTTCGTCCATGCGTTCCAGCCAATACGGCAACCAGCCGCAACCGGCTTCGAGAAAGGCCACCGTCAGGTTGGGGAAACGTTCCAGCACGCCGCCGCCGACGATGCTGAGACAGGCCAGCATGGTCTCCATCGCGTGGGAGCAGATGTGGCTGAAGTAGGAGTGCGTATAGCGGTCGGCGCCGGCCGTGGGGAGCAGCGAGCCCATGCCCTCGTGCGTCCCGAGTGGCACGTCCAGGTCTTCCAGCGCCGCGTACAGCGGGTCGTAGTAGCGGTCGTCGAGCGTGCGCCCGTGGATGGGATTGGGCCGGACGAAGACGGCCTTCATCCCGAGTTCGCGCACCGCGCGGCGTGCCTCTGCCACCGCCTCATCGACGTCCTGCAACGGAATCATGGCCGCGCCGAAGAACGTGCCGGGCGCGTGGCCGCAGAAATCGGACAGCCAGTTGTTGTACGCCCGCGCGATGGCCGCGGCGAATTTCGGCTCCAGGTCGTCCTGGGCGAGCGCGAACAGCCCCTGGGTCGGATACAGCACCGCCTGGTCGATGCCTTCGCGGGCCATGTCCTTCAACTGCTGTTCCGGGCTGAACTCCTCGGCCACGGCGTCCTTGAACTTGCGCAGAAACAACTGTTTGGTCTCGTCGCCCATTTCCGGCACGACGCGGTTGGTGCCTTCGCGCTTTGGCGCGATGCGGTCGTTCACCACCAGCGAGAAGGCTCCGACGCTGCGCGGCGCGCGACTCTTGTACGGATCTTCGATGTAGTCGAGCCACATGCCCTTCGGCTCCACGACGTGCCCGTCCGCGTCGATGACGTTGAAATCGGTGTACATACGGCTCCCTCCGTGATCGGTTTTCGGATCGCGGCATTATGTCCCAAAACCCCACACCGCGAAATGTCGGGCAGTGGCCCAGCTTGCCTCCTCACCTCGACCCGCCCTCTCCGGGGAAGAGAGAAACCAGCCGCCTCGAGTACCTTTTCCCGATTCCTTCCCTCCCCCCTTGAGGGGGAGGGGGATCCGTGGGGGCGTTTCAACTTCCTGTTACCGCCCGTCTCTACCTAGCACGCAGCTTGTACCGCTGAATCTTGCCGGTCGCGGTCTTGGGTAGGTCGGAGACGAATTCCACCCAGCGCGGATACTTGTGCGGCAGGGTGCGTTCCTTGACGAACGCACGGAGTTCCCCGGCGAGCGCCTCGCCGGCGGTCTGCCCCGCTTTGAGGACGACGAAGGCTTTGGGTTTGACCAGCTTGTGGTCGTCTTCCCAGCCCACGACCGCGGCTTCCAGGACCGCGGGATGCTGGAACAGAATCCCCTCGACCTCGGCCGGCGCAACCCATTGGCCTGACACCTTGAGCATGTCGTCCGACCGGCCGCAGTACACGTAGCGGTCGTCCGCGTCCTGCAGGTAGGTGTCGCCGGTGTTGATCCAGTCGTCCCCGAGCATGGTCGCCGCGGTCTTCTCCGGGTTCTTCCAGTAGCGCACCGCGGCGGACCGGCCCTTGACCAAGAGCCGCCCGACGTCGCCCTGTGCGACCGGCTTGCCGTCTTCGTCCACGATCCTGGCTTCGTAACCGGGCACCGGACGGCCGCTGCTGCCCGGCTGGGCGTCGTCCAGGCGGTTGGAGATGAAGATGTGCAGCAACTCGGTCGAGCCGATGCCGTCCAGAATCGTCAGCCCGGTGCGATCCTTCCAGCGGCGCAGCACGTCCGCGGGGAGGGCTTCGCCCGCGGACACGCAGACGCGCAACGAGGACAGGTCGCGCGGCGCCTGTTCGAGCGCCGCAAGCTGGCCGGTGTAGAGCGTGGGCACGCCGAAGAACAGGCTGGGCCGGAAGCGTTCGATGACGTCGAACGTCAGCGCCGGCGTGGGCCGTGCCTCGTTCAGCACCGCCGCGGCCCCGCACCACAGCGGAAACGTCATGGCGTTGCCCAAGCCGTAGGCGAAGAAGAGCTTGGCCGCGGAAAAGCACACGTCCGCGGCGGTCATGCCCAGCACGCCCTGCGCGTATTGTACGCAGGTGACGACCATGTCGCGCTGGCGGTGGACCGCGGCCTTGGGCCGGCCGGTCGAGCCTGACGAATAGAGCCAGAAGCATTCGTCGTCCGCAGTGGCGGACGCGGGATCGAGCGCAGGGGCCGCCGCGGCCATCAGCTTGTTCAGGCCGGCCGGGCCGTCGTCCAGAAGCAGCAGGCGCGTTGCATGGTCGGCGTCGGCGACCGCGGTGCGGAGCGTGGGCTCGTCCTGGGGCGCACAAACGGCGAGTGCACATTCCGAGTCGTCGATCAGGTAGCGGTAGTCGGACGCGCCCCACAGCGTGTTGACCGGCACCGGCACGATGCCGGCCTTGATCGCGCCCCAGAACAGAAAGAAGAATTCCGGGCGGTCCTTCACGACCATCAGCAGCCGGGCACCCGGTTCGACGCCCAGCCCGAGCAGCGCGTTGCCGCAGCGACTGACGTTCTCGGCCAGCGCGGCGTAGCTGACCTGCGCAGTGGGGATGTGAATCGCGATCTTGTCCCCGCGGCACTCCGGGCCGGGCTGGACGTGGCGGTCAATGAACGGGACGGCCACGTTGAAGCGCGGAGCGAACGTGATCGCCGACGGCGAGGCGGTCGGGTCGATGCTGACGGTGTTGGCTTGCATGGGGCGGCGCCTTTCGGTCTGGTCGCTGTTCGAGATTTCGGGGATGATTCAACGTTGCTCAGGACCCAAGGACCCTCACCCCCGGATCACGTCCGGGGCAGGCTCCAGCCCTCTCCCAGAGGGGGAGGGGATTCGGGGGGAAGGAGGGAACAGGCAGTTGAGCTTACGGTCCCTGAGCTTGTCGAAGGGTCGAAAGGTCGAAACGGTCCCCGGACGTCGTAGCGGTCCTTATTCCCTCTCAATGCAGCCGATCCGCCTTCTACGCCTGCGGAAATTTCACATACGGGAAGTCGAGCGGTTGGTTGTCGATGCCGCGGTGCGGCGGCGCGATCCAGCCTGCCATCTCACCTGGTGCGGTGAGGGGCTGCATGAGAGACACGACGAAGGCGTGATCGTCCGCGGTCGGCAGCCAGTGCGGGGCGGCGCGCGTCCACTCCGCTTCGGTGACGATCTGGCCATCCGGGGTGACCGGAATGCCGGCGAACGCGCCGATCCGGCGGTGGAAGCCGCGGTGCGGCAGGCGGAGCCGCTGCTCCCAGCCGTGCCGCTCGATGACGCGGTTCCAGCGGTCCAGGCCGCGTTGTGAGTCGGCGATGTAATCGTCGCGCAGGCGTTCGTTGACGGTCAGCAGTGCGGGCGCGTCCTGACGTACGATCTGACCGTTCTCCGGCGCGGATACCGGCCACGTGGCGTAGTGGAGCCGGTGGTCGTCCGCGATCCGCGTTTCGCGGTAGCGGCCCTTCAGTCCGGTGGTGAAATAGTCCGCGGCGTTGGTGGATCGCTCCTGCCCGAACAGGTCCAGCGACACGCTGGAGTGGAAATTGACGAAGCGTTGCAGGGTGGACAGATCGATGGCGCCCGCGGCGCGGACGCGGTCCGGGTCGTCGGTGCCCAGTTCGTCCATCACCGCGCACGTCCGTTCGATGATCCGCATGACGCCGGTCTCGCCTACGAACATGTGGTGGGCCTCCTCGGTCAGCATGAACTGGCAGGTGCGTGCCAGCGGGTCGAAGCCGGACTCGGCCAGGGATGCGAGTTGATATTTTCCGTCGCGGTCGGTGAAGAAGGTGAACATGAAGTAGGCCAGCCAGTGCGGCGTGGCTTCGTTGAAAGCGCCCAGAATACGCGGCTTGTCCGCGTCGCCGGAATGCCGCTGCAACATCATGTCGGCCTCTTCGCGGCCGTCGCGCCCGAAGTAGGCGTGTAGCAGATAGACCATCGCCCACAGGTGGCGGCCCTCCTCCACGTTGATCTGGAACAGGTTGCGCAGGTCGTACAACGACGGGCAGGTCGCGCCCAAGTGACGCTGCTGCTCGACCGAGGCCGGCTCGGTATCACCCTGCGTGACGATCAGCCGGCGCAACAGGCTGCGGTATTCGCCCGGCACTTCCTGCCAGGCGGGCTCCCCGAGATGATCGCCGAAGGCGATGCGCCGGTCGTCGGGCGGCGGCGCCAGAAAGATGCCCCAGCGGTAATCCGGCATTTTGACGTAGCCGAAATGCGCCCAGCCGTCGGCGTCGACGCTGACCGCGGTGCGCAGATAGACGTCCAAAGCGCCGCTCGACGCCGGCCCGAGATCGTCCCACCAGCGCAGATAATCGGGCTGCCAGGATTCCAGGGCACGTCGCAGCCGGCGGTTGTCGGCCAACCCGACGTTGTTCGGAATGCGCTCGGCGTAATCGGTCGTCATGGCGATACCCCCGTCTAGGCGCGGTGTTTCCCGAAGCGGTGCTGTTGGCCGGTCCCGTACACGGTCAGGGCGCCGGCCTCGCCGACCGCGTTGGGGCGCTGGAAGATCCAGTTCTGCCAGGCGCTCAGCCGGCCGAAAATCTTCGTCGCCAGGGACTCGCGTCCGCCGAAGCGCAGGCTGGCCTCCATCCCGGTCAGGGCGTCGGGCGAAAAGCTGGCGCGTTCTTCCAGGGCCAAGCGCACCTCGTCCTCCCAGTCGATGTCGTCGGGCGTGAACGTGACCAGCCCGAGCCGGTCCGCGGCCGCGGCGTCGAGGTCCTGTCCCAGACATGCCTCCAGCGCGGCGACCCGTTCGGGCCGCGTGGGAAAGCGGACGGCCACGCGGGCCGAGCCGTTGTGCATGGCCAGCGGGCCGAAGTTCATGGGCGTCAGGCGCAGGCACGCCGCGGGCAGGTCGCCCTCCTCGAACGTGCCGTCCAGCATGTACGAGCGGTCGGCCGCGAGCACGAGTTCCAACAGCGTACCGGCAAAACAACTGCCCGGTTCGACGAGCGCGATCAGGCTGCGCGCGCTCACGTCCAGACGTTGCAACGTCCGTCTGAGATACAAGCGGATCTCGCGTATCAGCCAATTGCCGGCATGGTCGGCCAGCAGCGCGTCGGCCGCGGCGACCGCGGCGAGGCTGCCCTGCGTGCGAAAGACCCAGGTCCCGATGGTTTCCTCATTCAAACGCAGGTGCAGAATGGCGTCGTCCAGTTCGCGCGCGAGCGCCAGCGGCCAGAAATTCACCCCCGCGGCGTGGATGCCCTCCACACTGTCCGGGAGGCCGGCGCCGGGACCGCGAATCGTGAAGAACGCGGCGCGCAGTTCACGGTCCAGATGAACGTTGACGGAGCGGTACGAGACGCGGTCCCCGGTCAGCGTCCGCGCGAGCGGGGTGAGCGCGATACCGCGGGCGCCGGCCGGCCGATCCGAACGCGCCACGCATGCCTCGGCCTGTTCGCGGACGACTTCGTCGAAACGCGAGCGCGGGGCGAGCACGTCCACGAAGTTCCAGTCCAGGGCACGGGCGCCGCGCACGCCTTCCGACGTGGTGCAGAAGAAGTCGGCGTGATCGCGCCGCACCCCGCGTTTGTCCACCAGCCGCGTCAGGCCGCCGGTGCCGGGCAGCACCGCGAGCAGCGGCACTTCGGGCAGCGAGACCGCGCTGGAGCCGTCGTCGATCAGCACGATGCGGTCGCACGCCAGCGCCAATTCGTAGCCGCCGCCCGAGGCTGGTCCGTTGATCGCACACACGTACGCTTGCCCGGACTCGGCGCCGGCTTCCTCGATGGCGTTGCCGGTTTCGTTGGTGAACTTGCAGAAATTGACCTTGTGGGCGTGGCTGGACTGCGCCAGCATCCGGATGTTGGCCCCGGCGCAGAACAGCCGCGGCTTGGCCGACCCGATGACGACCGCGGCCACTTCGGGATGCTCGAAGCGCAGCCGCTGCACCGCGTCGTAGAGTTCGACGTCCACGCCCAGATCGTAGGAGTTGAGTTTCAGTTCGTAGCCGGGAGTCAGCGGCGCATCTTCGCGGACGTCCATCAGCAAGTGGGCGACCCGTCCGTTGATGGACAGTTTCCAGTGGCGGTAGTCCGCGGGCCGGGTGGAGAAGTCGATGAGATCGGCTTTTCGTCCTACGCCCCGCGTTTCAGACGTTGGTTGAAGGTCATGGGCCAGTGGGGATGCGTCCGCGGACATGGGGACCTCGTGACGAGCACGGCTTGGTTACGACGTTCACCCTATCGCTATTGAATCCCTGGTTCCAGCGTGCACGACGCCCCGCGATCAACGTAGGGGCGACCGGCCGGTCGCCCCTACGTGCCAAAGAAAGGGAGAGGGCTTCGGCTGCCGCGCGTCCCGGTTTCGTGCTAGGCTCCGCGCGCTCAACCGGAGGAGTCATGTCGTCCCAGGTCGGTCCGAGTCCCGAAGAACTCCGCCAAGCCCTGCACGACGCCGCGGCGTGGGTCGCGGACTATCTGCGCGACGTGGGCGAGCAACCGGTGCTGGCACGGGTCGCGCCCGGCGAGATTGCGGCGCGGCTGCCCGCCCGCCCACCCGAACGGGGCGAGCCGCTCGCGGTCATCCTCGAAGACGTGGACCGGCTCATCATGCCCGGCATCACGCATTGGAACCATCCCGCGTTTTTCGCCTATTTCGGCATTACGGGGTCGGGACCGGGGATCGTGGGCGAGTTGATCGCCGCGGCACTCAACGTGAACGCCATGCTGTGGCGCACCTCGCCCGCGGCGACCGAACTGGAACAACGGACCCTCGGCTGGGTCGCCGACCTGCTCGGCCTGCCTACGGATTGGTTCGGCGAGATCACCGACACGGCCTCCGCTTCGTCGCTGTACGCACTTGCCGCGGCGCGCGAGGCGCTCGGTCTCGACATCCGCGAACAGGGATTGGCTGGGCGCGCCGACCTACGCCCGCTGGCCGTGTACACCTCGGCCCACGCCCACAGTTCTATCGACAAAGCCGCGATTGCGCTGGGCATCGGCCGGCGCTGGACGCGGCACATCCCCGTCGATGGCGACTTCCGTCTGCGTCCCGACCTGCTGGACGAAGCGGTCCGCGCCGACCTGAACGCGGGGGTGACACCAATGGCGGTCGTCGCGACCGTGGGCACCACCTCGTCGACCAGCATCGATCCCGTACCGGCGATTGCCGACGTCTGCGAACGCTACGGGGTGTGGCTGCACGTGGACGCGGCGTACGGCGGCCCCGCGGTGCTGGTGCCTTCGCACCGGCACGTGCTGGCGGGCTGCGACCGCGCCGACTCGTTTGTCACCAATCCGCACAAGTGGCTGCTGACGCCGATCGATTGCAGCCTGCTGTACACGCGGCGGCCGGACGACCTGAAACGCGCGTTCTCGCTCGTGGCCGAATACCTCAAGACGGACGAGCAGGACGTGGTCAACCTGATGGATTACGGCCTGTCGCTGGGCCGCCGCTTCCGCGCCCTCAAGCTGTGGATGGTCATTCGCGCGTACGGACGGAAGGGCTTGGCGGAGATCATCGCCGGGCACGTGCGCGAGGCGCGGTGGCTGGCCGCGCAAATCGACGCGGAACCGGGTTGGGAGCGGTTGGCGCCGGTCCCCTTCTCCACCGTCTGCTTCCGCCACCTGCCGGCCGAGGAGGCAGACACGACGCGGGCGGACGCGCATAACAAGGCGATTCTCAGTACGGTGAACGCGAGCGGACAGGCGTTTCTGTCGCACACCGTCCTGGACGGCCGCTACGCGCTGCGCGTCGCCATCGGCAACCAAGCCACCACGCACGACCATGTCGAGCGCGTCTGGCAATTGCTGTGCGAGGCCGCGGCCGATTCAGACTAGACTGCAATGAGAATGAACGATGATCGGCTCCATTGGTATCTCCTCATCAGGCAGTCGAAGTCTCACGGATTGATGGCTCCCCTACTTCACTTCGGTGCAGTTCGCTCGATCAGGGCTTCCAGAGCACGACCTTGCCGTTCCAAGGCGTGGCCTTGCTGATCCAAGGCACGGCTCTGCTGGTCCAAGCAAGGTACGGCCCTGCTGCCGGAACACGGTCATGGTTTCGACGTGGCGCTGTTCGGCGGTCTTGGCGGTGGCGTCCATTTCTGCGCGGCGGTCGTCCGTGTCTTGGCGCATGAGTCGGAATCCGTAGAGTACCACGCCGGACAACACGGCCAGGGTGATTCCGGTTCGCCAGTAGGACGCGGTCAAGGCAGCCTGCTGCAAGGCAAGGTTGGCCGTTTCGTATTCCGTCATCACAAGCCCCCTTCGTTGTCTCGTTTCGACCATTGGCCTGCTGAAAAAAAACAAATCGGTCAGGATGTTTGCCGCGCCGCGCCGTTGCGGTCGGGCTCCTCCCCGGTTGACGGACGCTCGCGCAGGCGTACCCGGACGGTCGAAGGGTCCATGTCCGCGACCTGCAGGCCGAGCGGCACGTTGACGTCGCTATCGGTCAACGACAGACGGCTGCGGCCGGCCTGCGCGCTGGAGAGATCGACCTGGGCACGCAGGCCGCGTGCGTCCAGCAGGGACAGCAATTCCCGCGGCCCGCGCAGCCGCAGGTACACTTCCTGGGTGTTGGCGCCCACCAGGTCGAGATGCCGCGGGATGTTGGAATAGACGACCGGGACGCGGAACCCGACTTCGCTGTTCTGCGGCCCGACCAGTACGAGCCACAGGACGCAGACCGACGCCAACGCGCCGAGCTTGGGACGCAGGTTGGCAGTCAGATTCGTAGTCAGCGTGTCGCGCCACCACCCCGCGGGACGGCTCGTCCGTTCCGGCCCGGCCAGCCGCGTGTTCAGCCATGCGAGCAAGTCGGACGCTTCGACCAGCGTCACCATGCCGCCGTGCTCCACCACGGAGACCGACCCGCGCTCCTCGGAAATCACCACGGCCAGCGCGTCGGACCGCTCGGTGACCCCCACCGCGGCGCGGTGGCGCGTGCCGTAGATGTACGGCAGCGAGCGGGTTTCCGACAGCGGCAGTACGCAGCCGGCACGGCGGATGCGGCCGGCCTTGAGGCACATCGCGCCGTCGTGCAACGGACTGGACGGCGCCACCAGATTGTCGAGCAGGGGGCCGCTGACTTCGGCGTCGATCGGGACCCCCTGCCCGCGCAGGAGCGGTTCGACCGGGTCCTGCCGCTCGAAGACGACGATGGCTCCCCAATGCTTTTTCGCCAGATCGAAACAGGTTCGCGCAACGTCCGTCAGGAATGCCGCGGGTTTCGGTGGGGCCGCCGTGCGCCAGCGCAGAACGTCCGGGAGGGACGCCGCCGGGTTGACCTGCATGAGGATCTGACGGATCTCCGCCTGAAACACGACGACGACGAGAATGAACGCCGCGGCCCAGATGCCGCCCAGCACCCAGGTGGTGAGAAACAGGCCGGTCTGGCGCGCAAGGAAGTAGCACATCCCCAGTATGACCAAGCCTACGGCGATGCGCGCGGCGCGCGTGCCGCGAAAACGCAGGTAGGCGTGATAGACGATGAACGACATCAGGGCGACGTCCACCCCGTCCCGCCAGCGGAATTCCCAGCCCAGGCCCCAACCGTCCGCTAGGAAATCGAAAAATCTCATGGCACCGTTCTATTCACCGGATGGCAGCCGGGATGCCAACGTTGCGCGTCGGCGGGAATTCTCCGTCAAGATTTCACAGAAAGTTTCTGCAACAGTGTAGGCGTGCCACGCCAAAATATCAAGAAAAATCAGGCTGATAGGCGCGTTTCACGAAAATTTCATCGATATTGGGCACTACAAACGGCTGATTTTCAGAGTATTCCGGGCGGGGGACCCGTAGGGGCAATCCCCTGTGGTCCCGGCGCCTGTCGAGGGGTGCTGCCCGGCCCGCTGAATCTGTCCGACCTGTGTATCTGCTCGGAGAAGGGCAACCACAGGGGGTTGCCCCTACAAAACGGCCGGCCGCGGGTCGGAGAGGAGGACGGTGTCTGCGCTTCAATCAGACCCCTTTCCTATACTCTTGACCGCCTTGCGGGGAGCGACTAGTCAGCGGAAGCCGCGGGAGAGACACGCATGGCGGTGCCCCTACTCGACCTCAAAGCCCAATACGCCGCGATTCGGGACGAGGTGCGCGCCGCGGTGGAGCGCGTGCTGGAGTCGCAGGAGTTCATCCTCGGCCCGGAAGTCGCGGCCCTGGAAATCCGGATCGCCGAATACTGCGGTTGCGATCACGCGGTCGGCGTTTCGTCGGGCAGCGACGCACTGCTGGCCGCGTTGATGGCGGTCGAACTGCAACCCGGCGACGAGGTCGTTACGTCGCCCTACACCTTTTATTCCACGGTCGGCAGCATCGTCCGGCTGGGTGCGAAGCCCGTCTTCGTGGACATCGACCCCGATACCTACAATCTCGACCCGCGCCACGTGCAGGCGGCGCTCTCGCCGCGGACGCGAGTCATCCTGCCCGTTCATCTGTTCGGGCAAATGGCCGACATGGACCCGCTACTGGAGTTAGCCGCGGCGCACAATCTTTTGGTCATAGAAGACGCCGCGCAGGCGATCGGCGCCGAATACAAAGGCCACCGGGCAGGCTCGCTGGGAGATATGGGCTGCTTCAGCTTCTTCCCGTCGAAGAACCTGGGCGGCTGCGGCGACGGCGGCATGGTGACGACCAACGACGCCGATCTGGCCGAGCGCGTGCGCCAACTGCGGAGCCACGGCGCGCAGACGAAATATACGCACGTCCTGGTGGGCGGCAATTTCCGGCTGGACGCCCTGCAAGCCGCGGTCCTCGGCGCCAAGTTTCCACATCTGGACGCCTGGACCGCGGCCCGCCGGCGGAACGCCGACACGTACCGCGCGCTGTTCGCCGACGCGCAGACGGGCCGCTCCCCCTGCCCCATCTCGTTGCCGGCCGAGGCCGCTGTCCTCGGCCATGTCTATCACCAGTTCGTCATCCAGAGCCCCCGGCGCGACGCCCTGCTCGAACGCCTGCGCGAGCGGCGGATCGGCGCCGCGGTGTATTATCACACCCCGTTACATCTCCAGCCCTGCTTTGCCGGTCTGGGCTACGAAGCGGGAGATTTCCCGCACTGCGAAGCCGCCGCGGCGCGCAGCGTGGCGCTGCCCATCTATCCGGAACTCACGCCTGCCATGCAGGAAGAAGTCGTCTGCGCCGTCGTGGAATTCCACGCGGAGCGATAGGAACACCACCAGACCGCCCCGCACCCGACCGGCACGCCGGGTTCCGGACGATTCGGCAGCCGCGGGCGAGCCTACCCCGCAACCGGACTCCGCCCGTCACCATGCTCCTCGATACGCCGAACTGACGGGCGGCACGTTCCTGACTGTGTCCTACCGGTGAGAAGGAGGGGCGACGCATGCGTCGCCCCTACGGTCGAACCCGTCCGTTTGCTCGGCCAACACGCCGGCGGAGTTCGCGTTGACAGCCTGGCACCGCGGCGCGATAATTTCCGCGTCTTTCCGCCGCGAAGATGAAAACCGCGGGGAAGGAGGTCGCTCCATGATGCGCTTCGGTCTCGGCCCGTTCTCGATGCAGTCGCCGCCCGGCTCCGGCTTGTCCTATGCCCAACTCTACCGCGAAATGCTTGAACAGGTCGTGATCGCCGAGGAGATCGGCTTCGACTCGGCGTGGCTGGTCGAGCACCACTTCATGGACGACGGCCTGTGTCCGTCCCTGCTGGTGACGGCCGCGGCCATGGCCGCGCGCACCTCGACGCTGACCATCGGCACCAGCATGTATCTGCTGCCGCTGCACCGTCCGGTGCAGACCGCGGAGGACGTCGCCGTGCTGGACAACATCGCCGAAGGGCGCTTCATCTTCGGCGTGGCGACCGGCTACCGGCCCGAAGAATACGCCGGCTACCAGGAACGGCGCACCGGCCGCGAAGCGCGTATGGAAGAACAACTCGACCTGATGCTCAAGTGCTGGACGACCGACGGCTTCTCGTTTTCGGGCCAGCATTACCAAGTCAGCGACCTGACCGTGGAACCCAAGCCGCACCAGAAACCCCATCCGCCGCTCTGGATCGGCGCATCGACCCCGGGCGGCGTCCGTCGGGCGGCGCAGTGGGCCTCGGCCCTGGTCGCCTCCCCGCGGCATCACCTGAACGAGATCAAGGAGCATTATCGGCTTTACCGCCGCCAACTGGAGCGGTTCGGCAAGACGCCTGCGGCGGTGCCCGTCATCCGCGAAGTCTATGTGGCCGAAACCACGGCGCAGGCCGAGGCCGAGGCACGCGACGGCATCATGTACATCCACGGCGGCATGTACGGAAAATGGTCCGACGTGCGACCGCTCAAGGACGATTCCGGCCAAGTCGTCGAGGACCCGGCCAGCGTGACGTTCGAGTCCCATCGCGAACGCTTCATCATCGGCGACCCCGACCACTGCATTCGGGAAATCGAGACCTATCAGCGGGAGTTGGGCATGGACTATCTGATCTGCTGGATGCACTACCCGGGCGCCGACCACGCCAAGACCATGCGCGCGATGCGCCTGTTCGCCAAGGAAGTCATGCCCCATTTCCGGGATTAAGCCCGCGCAAACGGAGGACGACATGGGCAGAACGTGGATCGATCTCAACAGCGACATGGGCGAGTCGTTCGGCAACTTCGTCCTCGGGCGGCCCGAAGAGGTGATGAAGCGCATTGCGCACGCCAACGTGGCCTGCGGCTTTCACGCCGGCGACCCGCACTGGATGAGCCGCACGGTCGGCTGGGCCAAACAATACGGCGTCACGGTCGGCGCCCACCCCGGCTTTCCCGACCTGATGGGGTTCGGGCGCCGGCTGATGAACGTCACGCTGCAAGAGGCGACCGACTACGTCGTGTATCAGGCCGGCGCGCTCAAGGCGTTCTGCGCAATGCACGGTCTGCGCCTGGAAGCCGCCAAGCCGCACGGCGCCTTCTATTCGTGGGGCATCCAGTCCGAGGATCAGGCGCGCGCCATTCTGGCAGGGTTTCAGGCCGTGGACCCCGACCTGACCGTGTATCTGCCGGCGCTGCCGCACGCGCCGCTGGTCTCCGGCGCGGAGCAGATGGGCTTTCGCGTCGTGAAGGAGTTCTACCCCGGCTTGGCGTACGACGCCGCGGGCGCGATCACGGTCAAGCGGACTTACGGCACCGAGGACGTGCAGGAGATCGTCGATCTCGTGTTGCGTTTTGCCGTGGACGGCAAGACCACGGCCACCGACGGCAGCGTCATCGACGTGGAGGGCGACAGCGTGTGCGTGCACGGCGACGTGGTCAACGCGCCCGAAGTGCTCGACGGCCTGCACGCCGCGTTGCAACGCGAGGGCATTCAGGTGCGTAGCGCCTTGCGCGCGCAGGGCGCCGACGTCTTGCCGTTCACCGCCCGGGCGTAAGCCGCGGCGGACGGCTCCCGGATCAGCGGCGGACGTCGCCACGGAGGACGCAGGCGTGTCGGAGACGCGATACGACTACGGCGGCGACGAGTACGTGCTGGTCGTGTTCAGCGAGGCGATGGACCTCGCCGTCAACTTCAAACTGCTGTCCATCTGCAGGGAAATCGAGCGCCGCGCCGTGCCGGGCGTCATCGAGGTGTGTCCCGCCAACGCCTCGTACCTCGTCCACTTCCGGCCCGAAGCGGTCCACCCCGACCGCCTGATCGCCACGCTCAGAGACATCGAACGCGAAATCGAATCCGCGGAGACGCTGCCCTCGCGGCTGGTCGATATTCCCGTCTTGTTCGACGACCCGTGGACGCGCGAATGCGCCAGGCGTTTCGGCGACCGGCATCAGGACCCGTCCGTATCGAATCTCGAATATCTGATGCGGGTCAACGGCTACACGTCGAAAGAAGAATTCATCACCGCCTACTGCGACCGCCCGTACTGGATTTCGATGGTCGGCTTCGTGCCGGGCACCGCGTGGTGTTATCGCATGTGTCCACCCGACCAGGCGATTCAGGCCCCGAAATACATTCGACCGCGCACGGATACGCCCGAACGCGCGGTCGCCCACGCCGGTGTCTTTCTGTGCATCTATCCGGTCCAAGGGCCGGGCGGCTATCAGATGATCGGCATGTCCGCGGTGCCGGTCTATGATCCGGAAGAGCGGCTGGCCGACCTCGAGGGCCGCCTCATCCTGGCCACGGTAGGCGACCGCTGGCAGTTCCGTCCGATCGATCTGGACGAGTACAACGACATTCGCGTCCGGGTCGAAGATGGGAGCTACCGCTACCGGATCGTCGAGCAGGACTTCCAGCCGCGGCGCTATCTGGATGATCCCGCGGGCTATCTGAAACGCCTGCAAGAAGAAGCCGCGACATGCTGAACGTCGTCGAGCCCGGCCTGTTGACGACCGTCCAGGATCTGGGCCGGCTGCACTGGTATCACATCGGCATGCCGCCCGCCGGCGCGCTCGACGACTTCGCGTTCCGCGTCGGCAACCTGCTCGTCGGCAACCCGGAGGACGCCGCGGGACTGGAAGTCACGTATGCCGGTCCCACGCTCGACGCAGAAGCTGATGGCATGGTCGCCGTGACCGGCGCCGACATCGACTTCACCATAAACGACCGCCCTGCGGCGCGGTGGCGCACCCATGCGCTGCAAACCGGCGACCGCCTCGACCTGGGTGGGGTGCGCCGCGGGGCACGCGCGTACGTCTGTCTGGCCGGCGGGATTACCGTACCCGAACGGCTGGGCAGCCGCGCGACGTACATGCTCGGCCGCTTCGGCGGTATGGACGGACGCAAACTCGCCGCGGGCGACCGGCTTCCCCTCGGCACGCCAGTTACGCCGCCCGACGCCTTGCTAGGGCGAACGTTCGACCCGGCGCTGATTCCCGTTCCGCAGAAGCAACTCGACGTGCGCGTGGTGATGGGTATGTGCAACCACCGCGTGACGCCGGACAGTCTGGCCGAGTTCCTCCGTGCCGACTGGGAGGTTTCGACCGAGGCCGACCGGATCGGCTACCGCCTCAAAGGTCCGACGTTCGCGTTCAACGCGGGCGAGCAGCCGTTCGGCGCCGGCGCCGACCCGTCCAACGTCGTGGACCTCGGCTACCCCATCGGATCGATCCAGATTCCGGGCGGCCTGGAAGCCATCGTGCTGTTGAACGACGCGGTGACCGGTGGCGGCTACACCACCATCGGCACCGTCGTCAAAGCGGACTTGGACCTGATCGCCCAGACCTCGCCCGGCTGCCACATCCGTTTCCACGAGGTCGGCATCGACGGAGCGTTGCAGGCCCGACGTGAACGCGAAGCCCGCCTGGATCGGATCCGCATGGAATTGGGGTTGTTCGACCGGACGGGCACGTTGGGACAGTGAAGCGGCGGTCGGAGAAGGAGTCGGCATGGACTGGCAGGAAGCATGCAGTCGTCCCGAGCTGCAACATCTCCCCTACAAGATCGAACTCGATGAACGGGGAAGGATCGTCATGTCTCCCACCAAGGTCTATCATTCCGTGCTGCAAGCCAGGATTGCCGCGCGTCTTGACATCCACGGCCAAGGCGGAGTCGCCCTCACCGAATGCGCGATTCGGACCCGGAAAGGGACCACGGTCGCCGATGTCGCGTGGGCGTCGAGCCGAACCTATCAACAGATCAAAGACGAAACGGAATGCTCCGTCGCCCCGGAAATCTGCGTGGAGATCATGTCGGCGAGCAACACCGACAAGGAAATCGAAGAACGGCGCGAGTTGTTTTTCGAGCACGGAGCGCAGGAATTCTGGCTCTGCGACCAGGACGGTCACATCACCTATTTCAGTCCCGACGGGCCGATTTCCCGTTCCGCCTGCTGCCCGACGTTCCCCGACACGGACCTGCGCAATGCGTAACGCAGCCGGACGAACGCGCAAAGGCCGTGAGTGACGATGGTCGCCCTGGCGCTGCTGTGCAGTCTGTTGTTCCTCGCCGACTGTACGCGCCAAAGCAACGCGAGACCGAACGACTTGACCAGACGGAACCTGACGCGGCTGCTGCAAAATCCCCACGCCGCAGAGAGCGTGCTCATGCCGGGGTCCTACACCGGGTGCGAGCACATCCCGGCCCCTGACCCGACATCTTCCCACTCCGGCATTGAGGTCACGGGAAGATCCTGCGAAGTGACGGTCAAAAAGGATGGCCAGGTGTCCATCAGCTTTCTGCCCGAAGATGTGTTGGTCGTCTTCTTAGCGGGCTCGGACACTCATATCGGGGCGTTTCAAAACGACGGAGTGCTGGTCGTTCAGCATGACAGGAACGACCGACCGATGAACGTCACGCAGACGACGTACGATTCCAACGGAGAGATCATCTACGGCCTATCCGGCCAGGGAGACGTCATCCGAGCCTGTGCCGATCTGGGGAATGTTTCCCAAACTTGTCGAAAAGCAAAATTCTACCCATAGAGCACAGAAACGAGTTCGTTCTTTCTTGGGCCAGGTGAACCGCTCTCCCACCATGCACGGTATGGATCCTCTGGATATGAGTGTTTAGACCAGTGTTGTTTTTTATTTGGCCTCATTTTCACGCAGCGGCGCCCGACAAGGCTGAGATAGCTGTTCCTATGAGCGATACCGATTGTCCCTAGATTATGAGAGGTGTGGGCACATCAGCTCTCTTGTTCTATAGTTGCGCGCCTTTCCTGGACTTCACCCTTCAGAATCTTGGCCATCTAATCGTCAACGGTCATGACGTACACCCCCGGGTCGTCCAGACGGACTTGCCAGCCGGGGAATACGACGACCGACGTGGTCTCTTCTTCGATGATTGCCGGGCCGACGACGCGGTTGCCCGCAAGCAGCCGCGCGCCGTCGTACACCGGCGTGGGGACGAAGCCGCCGGCATCCGCGAAGAACGCCGGGCGCTCGCCGATCTGCGCCGCGGACGGATCGGCGCTGCCTGCGGCCAGCGTCGGCAGCCGCGGCCGCGGCACGCGGCCCACCAGCGTGGACTCGGCGTTCATGATCTCCACGGCGTTGTCGCGCTCGCAATAAGTGAATAGTTCCTCGTGACGGCGGTGGAACGCCTCGGCAATCGTGTCGATGGTGTCCGGGGATACGTCGGCGTTCGGAATATCGACCTGGCACTCGTGGACCTGATCCACGTAGCGCATGTCGAGAGAGCGGGCGATTTCGATCGCCTCGGGTGCCACGCCGGCCAAGCGTAATTCGGCGCGGCCGCGGCGCTCCATACCGGCGAACAGGCCGTTGAGGTAGGCGTAGTCGATGCTGTCCACGCGAACCGCGCTCGACGACAGATAGCTGTGCTTCATGTCCGACAGAATTTCACCGAACGCACAGAACGCCGACGACACTTTGGGAATCAGGATGGTCGGAATGCCGAGTTCCGCGGCGAGGCGTCCGGCGTGGGCCGGACCGGCACCGCCACCCACGACCATGATGAAGTCGCGCGGGTCGTAGCCCTTTTCGATGGACACACGCCGGATGCCGCTGACCATGTTCGAGTTGACGACCGTGAAGATGCCGTGCGCGGCCTGTTCCACGTCGAGCTTGAGTGGCCGGGCCACGTCCGCGGCAATGGCGGCGCGGGCCGCCGCCGCGTCGATCCGCAGCCGGCCGCCGAGGAGCGACTCGTTGTTCAGATAGCCCAGCACGACCAGCGCGTCGGTGACGGTCGCCCGCCGGCCGCCGCGGCCGTATGCCGCCGGCCCCGGCTGCGCGCCCGCACTTTCCGGGCCGACCTGCAGCAGACCCAGCGGGTTGACGAACGCGATGCTGCCCCCGCCGGCGCCCAGCGTCTCCACCTGGAGCATGGGGACCCCGATCCGGTAGCGCAGAAAATCGAAGTCCTTGAGCACGTTCGTCTTACCGTCCTTGCTGAGGCTGATGTCGAAACTCGTGCCGCCCATGTCCACGGTAATCACGTCCCGCGCATCCCTACTTTCGGCGAAGAACAACCCTGCGTTCGGCCCGGCCGCGGGCCCCGAGTTCAGGGCGTAGATGCCCTGATCGGTCAGAAACGGTCCGGTCGTCAGGCCGCCGTTGCTCTGCATGTAACGCACCTGCCCGGCGTAGCCGAGGTCGCGGAAAAAGTGCTCCATACGCTCGACGTAGCGCCGGATGATCGGGCCGATGTAGGCGTTCACCACCGTCGTGCTGGTGCGCGTGTACTCGCGGATCTGGGGCAACAGATCGACCGACAGCGTCACGTACGCGTCGGGCATTGCGGCGCGCACCATCTCGGCAATCCGCCGCTCGTGGTCGGGGTGCAGAAACGACCACAACAGCGAGACGGCGACCGCCTCCACACCTTCGTCCTGAAACAGCCGGATGCCGCGGCGCACGTCGTTCTCGTCGAGCGGCGTGCGCACCTCGCCCGTGCTCAGTACTCGCCCGCGGACCGGAATGCGCAGCGCACGCGGCACGAGCATGGTCGCCTGCGGAAAATCCGCGTCGTAACGGTGTCCGTCCTCCTTGTGGCCGAGCCGGATTTCGAGCGAATCCTCGTGGCCCGCGGTACAGAACAGGCCGGTCTTGGCGCCCTTGTGCTCGATCAGCGCGTTCACGCCGACGGTCGTCCCCAGAATCACCAAGTCGCAATCCTGCAAGAACGCGGCGACGTCGCAGCCGATGTCCGCGGCGACCTGCCCGAGCCCATCGTGCACGGCCGCGGTCGGGTCGTGCGGGGTGGACGGCGTCTTGTAGAGCCGGATGCCCTCTCCCGCGGAACTCAGAATGAAGTCGGTGAACGTCCCGCCGGTGTCGATACCGAGGCGGTAAGCGTGGCTGGGACCGGCAGTATGACGTGACATCGGAGGCGCTTCGTCAAGCATCGGAGGCACCCGGGGGTGCGGTGCGCTCGATGAGGGTGCGGAGTGCGGTCATGGCTTCGGTGTGCCGCTGCTCGGCTTCCCGCGCCCCCTGCTCCATGCCGCTGATGAGGGTACGGAGTGCGGCCATGGCCTCGGTATGCCGCTGATCGGCTTCTCGCGCACGTCGCTCCGTACCGCGACGCATGAGTCGGAATCCGTACAGGACGAGGCAGGACGAGACGATCAAGGTGAGAAGACTCAACCCGGCGCTGATGCCGGTCTGCCAGTAGGTCGCCGTAAGGGCAGCTTGCTGGAGACCGAGGGCGGCCTGCCGGAGGCCGAGGTTGGCCTGCTGGATGTCGAGATTGGCTTGCTGAAGGCCGAGGTTGGCGACTTCGTATTCGGACATGACATGCCCTTCCTTCCGATATTCTCTTTCCACTTTATTTGTGGCGGTTCATTTGCCGACGGCGAGTTTGCGCGGCGCGTCGGCTTCGATTCGGACGCCGTACTCTTCCCACGCGGCCCGGACGGAGACGAAACCGTTCTTCACGTCTTTCAGGACTTTGTCCCGGTCGCGGTCGCGCGGGTCCCCCACGCCGCCGCCGCCCGGATTCTGGTTGGCGAAGCGTTCGCCGGGCTCGATCTCGACGATGCGGTTGGTCTTGATCTCCTCGACGCGGGCGTCCTGCTTGTAATAGAGCGCGCGCCCGACCTTGGGTTCTTGCAACGTCGAGACGGCACCCAACGCACCCTGCGCGGGATAGCGGCGGCCCTCGCCGAACATGACGACCGTCATCGGGTCGCGCAGCGGCTCGACCTCCCAATGCGTGCCCGAGCCGCCGCGCAGTTTGCCGGCGCCGCCCGAGTCGGTCATCAGGCCGTACCGGTGGATGATGATCGGGTACTGGTATTCGAGGATTTCGACGTCACCGCTGGTGAGCGCGCCGAAGCAGCACTGCGGGCCGACCGCGGGCCAACCGTCGGTTTTGTGCGACGCCCCGCCGCCGCTGATGATCGTCGCCAGAATCATGGACACGTAGTCTTCGCCCGACCGATAATCTTTCCCGGCGATGTTCAGCCCGTTGGAGTGGCCCCACGAGGCGACCGCGCGTTCGGGCAACGCCTGTTCCAGAGCCATGCGTACCGCGTCGGTGATCGACTCCGACGGAGTGGTCGTGCAGTTGCAGTGCGGGGCCGGCTCTCTGGCGTTGGTGAGCGTGCCGGGCGGGCCGACGTCGACCGACAGCGGTCGGTACAGGCCTGCGTTGTACGGCGGCGGAAGCTGGGCGAACATCATCAGCCCGAGATACACCCCGGACAGCGAGTTGGCCGCGTACGAGTTGATGAAATACGGAATCTGCGGCGGGCTCGACAACGTCACCTCCATGCGGTCGCCCTCGACCGTTACGTCCGCCGCGATTTCGATGTCGCCGCAGCCGTGGCCGGCATCTTCGAGCACCGAACTGCCCCGGTAACGCCCGTCGGGAATGTCGGCGATGAACGCGCGCATCTGCGCCTCGGCCAGATCGAGCAATTGCGTCATGCCGGCCATGACGGTGTCCCTGCCGTATTTGTCGAGCAGCCCGATCAGGTTGCGCTCGCCGATGGTGACCGCGGCGAGTTGGGCGCGCATGTCCCCGGCCTGGAGGCGGCGCGAGCGTACGTTCGTCAGGATGAAATTCACGACGTCGCGCCGTTCTGTGCCGCGGTCCCGGATCTTGAGCGGCGGAATGCGCAACCCCTCGGCGTAAATCTCTTTCGCATCGGGGTTGTAGCCCGCGGGCACCGGCCCGCCGATGTCCGTCACGTGGCCCTTGCTGACCGTCCAGAACACGAGTTCGTCGCGGTAGAAGACCGGCTTGTACATGCAGCAATCGACGATGTGGGACCCGCTCCAGGCCGGGTCGTTGTGGTAGAACACGTCGCCCGGATGAATGTCGTCGGCAAAATAATCGGCCACGCTGCGCAGCGCCGGCATGAGCGAACCGAGATGAATCGGGATGTCCTGGCCCTGCAGGACCATCTCCCCGTTGCCGCTGAACAGCGCGTTGGAATAGTCCCGCGCGATGTTGAAGACCGACGAGCGCGAGGTTTTTTCGATCGTGAGCGTCATCTCGCGCTGCGTGGATTCCAGCACGCCCTGAATGACGGCCAAGGTAATCGGATCGATCTCCGCCATGATTCACCTCTCACGCTGTCCGATACATCCGGGTCTGAAAGACAACAACTTGTGACGTTCTCGCAAGTCGCCATCCGAAAGGAAGGCGGTCGATGAAGCGCAGGACGACATGCTCCTGTCCGATGCGAAACGCACCATACCCAGGCCCTTCCGGCCCGGCAAGTCTCGCGCAGGTAGTGCATCGGTTTGAGATTTCCTTGGGCGGGATGCCGTTCCTCCGTCATTCCTGCGCAAGCAGGAATCCAGCGGATCCATTCTTCCTCACAGCGACATCCCAGCTAGAGTTCTGCGGCGGTGCTTGCGCGACGTCCCCGGCTCCGCAAAGCATTGAGTCGCGTCGAACGGAGCCTCCGACCGCGGCGGAACAATCTTTTGAACAACCTCGGACAGAGCAAAACCTACGGTAGTCACGGCGTGAGGATAGTGAATCCTTCGCGGGACGCGGCCTGGTTCAGCCGGGCGTCGAAGCAGACGAAGCCCATGCTGGACGGATCGTCCTCTGCGGCGGCGAGTGCAGCCGCGAGTTGCAGGCCGTCCGCGGCCCGAAGCGGATGGACACGCAGCAGGCGTTGCGCCAGGGCTTTGATCCGCTGGCCGGGTTGCACCTCGTACCACACCTGCGACAACCCGCCGAAATGATTGAGGAGCGTTGCGACCTCGTCCGTCTTCAGGCTTCCAGCGCGTTCCCGCCGCGAGACCGCGGACACGTATTCGACGGCGGTGCCCCACCACACGACAACCTGATCGTCTGTTTCGAGAACGCGGAGCGCGCGTTGCCTGTGGGGTTCGTCCACGCCTAGGGCGACGATGGCCGAGGTGTCCCAGAAATTCACCGGGAACCCTCGCGGCGCTCCTCCGAGCGCTCTTCGAGTAAGGCTTCCAGAACCCCGACGCCTTGACGCACAGGCTGCCCTAAAACATCCAAGGGGCTCTCCAGGCTACGGCGGACGAGGATGCCAGACTCTTCCAGCCGCGCAAGTTTGGTCTCTTTTTCTATGTCGCCCATTTCTCGAATCCCTCCCGCGTCGTGTCCGAGCGGAACGATGCGCGCGACAGGCGTGCGCCGCTCGGTGACTAATATGGATTCTCCCGATTTGACTCGGCGCAGATAGGCGCTCAAGCCGTCCTTGACCTCGGAGATCGTCGCTCGGATCATTCTGGTTCCTCCCCATCTTTCTATAAGGCCATGTTAGCCTGATTAAGTTAGCCATGCAAGCCTCAATGGCCAGGACATAAGACAACTTCCAAAATGATAGAGAGAGACCGGTCAAAGAAAACTCCATTAGGCTCCTATTTGGCGGCCTAAACGAGTTTCTGATATGGCTACCGACGCGCTGGAGGCAAGCGCACTCTTTGCGGATCCGAATCCCTGATACAACCGACCGAAATACAAAGGAGCACGAAGAATGGGACGCCTAGATGGAAAAGTCGTAATCATTACGGGAGCCGCGCGCGGCCAGGGTGCGGAAGCAGCGCGGGCGTTCGCCGAGGAAGGCGCGACGTTGGTCATCAGCGATATTCTGCCCGACATCGAACGGACCGCCGCGGGTATTCCCTCGGCCGGAGGACGTATCGAATGGGTGCAGGCCGACACCGCGGACCCGGATGGCATCGCCGCGGTGGTCGATAAGGCGATCGCCAGCTTCGGTCGCATCGACGTACTGTACAACAACGCCGGCGTCATTCTGGGCAAGCCGTTCCAGGACATCACGCTCGCGGAGTGGGAACGGATTCTACGGATCGATCTGACCGGCCCGTTTCTGATGAGTCAGGCCGTCGTGGCACACATGCAGAGGCAAGGAGGCGGTTCGATCATCAACGTCTCGTCCGTAGGCGGCATCCTCGGGTATCCGCAAATGGCCGCATACGGCGCGGCCAAGGGTGGGCTGGTGAATCTGACCCGCTGCATGGCCGTCGATCTCGCCGAGCACGACATCCGCGTCAACGCGATCTGTCCGGGCGCCATCGATACGCCCATGCCGCGCGAATACATCAAGGACATGGAGAACAAGGAGGCGGTCTGGCAACAGATCGCGGACATGCATTTGCTCAAACGCTTCGGGCATTCGCGCGAAGTGGTGGGCTTGGCGCTGTTTCTGGCGTCGGACGAGGCGAGCTTCATGACCGGCGCGGTCATTCCGGTGGACGGCGGTCACAGCGCCCACTAGACCCGACACCGCGGGCCGCGATATTCCTGCGGCGCCCCGTCTTCGAGACGCAGGCTTTTCGCTGCCGAATCAAGAACACGTTCGCCATGATCGAAGCCGCCGGCCTGACCAAATTGTACGGGACCTTTCGCGCCATTGCGGACGTGAGTTTCTCGGTCACGCCGGGCGAGATCGTCGGATTGCTCGGGCCGAACGGAGCCGGCAAATCGACGACCATGCGCATTCTGGCCTGCATCCTGTCGCCTACGTCGGGCACCGCCAGCGTGGCCGGACACAGCGTGCTGCGCGAGTCCTTCGCCGTCCGCCGCCGGCTGGGCTACATGCCGGAGAACATCTCCCTGTATCCCGAGATGGAGGTCGGCGGCTATCTCCACTTCGTCGGCAAGCTGAAGGGCCTGCGCGGCGCAGATCGGATCCAACGTGTGGACCGCGTCATGGAGGAACTCGCGCTCGGTTCGGTGGCCCGCGTGTACATCGGAACGCTGTCCAAGGGCTACCGGCAACGCGTCGGCTTGGCCCAAGCCCTGCTGCACGATCCCGAGGTGTTGATCCTCGACGAACCCACCATCGGGTTGGACCCGGAACAGGCCGCCGAGTTCCGCCACCTGATTGCCGGCATGCGCGGCCGGCGTACCGTCATCCTGTCCACGCACATCCTGCCCGAGGTCCGCCTGACGTGCGACCGGGTGATGATTATCGCACAGGGCCGGCTGCTGGCCCTGGATACGCCGGGCAACCTGACCATGCGTCTGCGCGACGCCAGCGAGGTCGTCGCCCACATTGCGGGTCCGCGCGACGAGGTCGAGCGCCTGCTGCGCGGGATTCCGGACGTGCACGACGTCCGAGTCGAAGCTCACGAGGCCGAAGCTTCGGACGGCGGCGGCCCGGCCTCCTATACGATTCGGGCCGCGCGCCACGGCGACGTACGGCCGGCGGTGGTCGAAGCGGTCGCCGGCCGCGGCTGGCGGTTGTTCGAGCTCCGTTCCCGCGAGATGGACCTCGAAGAAATTTTTCAGCGCGTCATCGACCGACCCGCGGCCGGCGCCTGAGCGCCCCGCGGCTCCGGGAAGAAGCAACAGCATGGTTTTGCGGGCCGTCTTCGTCAGGGAACTGCACGCCTATTTCGGGCTGTTCCTGGCCTACGCCATCGTGGCGGTGGCGCTCGCCCTGGGCGGGTTCTTCTTCTACACCGACATCAGCTTCTTCATGATGTGGGGCGGCCAGAGCCTGGAACGCGGGCTGTGGGAGTTCTTCTTTCACGACTTGCGCTACGTCCTGCTGCTCCTGGTGCCGGCCATCACCGCCCGGTCGTTCGCCGAGGAAAAGAAACTCGGCACCCTCGATCTGTTGTG
Organism: uncultured Binatia bacterium (SeqCode); assembly: GCA_965242795.1. Lineage (GTDB taxonomy): Bacteria > Desulfobacterota > Binatia > Bin18 > Bin18 > Bin18. Next base: position 4,000,102 of record OZ251505.1, on the reverse strand, counting down.
GACGTACCCGATTCCCGAGCGGAGCGTCCTGCTGGGCAAATTCCTCGCCGCGGCCAGCCTGCTGCTGGTCGTCCTCGGGCTCACCCTGCTCTACCCGCTGATCCTGTCCGGCTGGGAGGCGGACGTGCACTGGCCGGCGTTGTTGCCCGGCTATCTGGGGCTGTTCCTGATCGGCGTGGTGTTCATCAGCGTCGGCCTCCTCTTATCGTCGCTGACCGACAGCCAAGCCATCGCCGCCATGTCCACGCTGGGCGTGCTGGTCCTGTTCTGGTCGCTGACCTGGAACGAGCAGGCGATCAGCGAGGTGTGGCTGAACACGCTGCTACAAATTTCGTTGTTCGACCGGTTCTACAATTTCGCGCGCGGCGCGATCGACACGCAGGAAATCAGCTTTTTTCTGTTCTTTGCCGGGTTCTTCCTGCTGCTGACGTGGCAAGCGCTCCGCTCGCGGCGCTGGCGCGGACGGGGCGAGTTCTCGTCGCTCAAGACCTTTCTCGCCACGCCGAGCCGCAAACGATGGCTGACGGTCGCCGTACTCGACCTGTTCATTCTGGCCGGCCTGGTCGGCCTGCAAACCCTGTCGATCCGGCACAACGTCCGCTGGGACTTGACGCCGACCAAAACGCTGTCGCTTTCGCCGCAGACCAAAAGCTTGCTCGCCGACCTCGACGACGACGTGCGGCTCACCCTCTTCTTCGGCGGTTCGCCGGACGCCTACCAGCGCTACGAGGACGTGCTCAAGCGCTTCACGGCCGAGAATTCCCGCTTCGGCTACCGCATTCTGCACCGCGACCGGAACGTCGGCCTGGCACGCGAATACGGCGCCACGCACTATGGCACCGCGGTGCTGGAATACGCCGGACAACGCAAGCTGCTGTCCGGGACAAATGAAAAGAGCATCGCCGAGGGGCTCTACCAATTCTTGCGCGAAGAAGAGAAGACGCTCTATTTCGTGGGCGGCCACGGCGAAAAGGACCCGACCAGCGGACAACCGCAGCACGGCTACAGCGAGGCGGCCGCGTCGCTGCGCAACGAGAACTTCGTCATCCGCCCCCTGATGTTGGGCCGCGTCGCGCGCGTACCGGACGGGGCGGCCGCGGTCGTCGTCAGCGGGCCGCAGACCGACCTGTTGCCCGACGAGCTCGCCCGGCTCGGGGCCTATCTGGAGGCCGGCGGCAGCCTGCTGTTCATGCTCGACCCAATGCCGGCCCCGAACCTGACCGAGTTTCTGGCGCGCTACGGCGTCCAACTCGCGCAGGACGTGGTGTACGATCCCCAGAACCGCCTGTTCGGCGGCGACGCCCTGAGCCCGCTGGTGTCGTTGTACAATACCGGCGTCCCCATCGTGCGCGACTTCCGCGTCAGCACGATCTTCCCGCTCTCGCGGTCGGTGGAGCCCGCGGCGGACAGGCCGGCCAACGTCCGGTCTGCCGAACCGTTCTGCCGGACCGGACCCGGCGCCTGGGCGAGATTTCGGGCCGGCGCGACCGGCGCGGACGACGCCGTGGATTTGGAGGGGAGCCGGGCCCGGCCCGGCCCGGTCTCGCTCGCCGTGGCCGTGACCCTCGCCGAGTCGGACGACCGGGCCGGTGAAGAAGACGGCACGCCGGCAGCGCGGCTCGTGGTGTACGGGGACAGCGATTTTGCGAGTAACGCCCGGTTGTCGCTCCTGGGCAATCGCGATCTGTTTCTGAACACCGTCCAGTGGCTGGTGAAGGACGAGGCGTTCATCACCGAACGACCGCGCGACGACTCCATTCAAGGAAAAATTTCGAGCTTGATTCTGACCGCGGAACAGACGCGCCGCTTGTTCTACGTCGCGATTCTGGCGCAACCCGGCGTCATTTTGCTGATCGGCGGACTCGTCGCCTACGCCCGGCGTCGGCATCGGCGCTAGACCCCGCGCTTTCCGATCCGGGCGGAGGCCGTGTATCGGTTCGGAATTTCCCCGCTCTGGACGCCTTTCCCTCGTCACTCCTACTCCATCCTGTCACTCCTACTCCATCCTGTCACTCCTACTCCATCCCGTCACTCTTACTTCATCCCGCCACTCCTACTTCATCCCGTTACCCCTACTTCATCCCGTCATTCCTGCCTTCTCCCGTCATTCCTGTGAAAACAGGAATCCAGGCGGAGAGGCTCCCACTCTCGGCGAATGCCGGCCGGTGGAGGGGATGTCGTTTTCCCCCTCTCCCCAGCCAAAATCCTTCGACAAGCTCAGGGACCTTCCCATCCCTGAGTTCGTTGAGCCTGCGATGTGTTGAGCCTGTCGAAACATCGAAACGAACCCCGATGTCACCTCGACCTTCGCACCCCACCCTTGGCCCTTCGGCAAGCTCAGGGTTGCGCCCATTGAGCTTGATCCCTCGTATGTAATCCCAACTTCAAACGGATACACGACCGGACGAAGAGTTACCCGTCAGGGGCAGAAGGTCCCGATTCCCATTCCGACAGCCAGAGGCTCACTCTGCCGAGATGCGCGCCGGCTGCGGGATCCGCCGCCACCGGATCGCCAAGAAGTGCCGAAGCCGCCCCATCCGAACCCAATCTTCCAAAAATCGTAAAGGTCTCATCGCGCTGGACCATGCCGACGCCGGGCGCGTACAAGGTCACGGCTACCGCCTGCCCGTTATGCGCCCGAAACCGCACCTTCAGACAGTTTTCGAATACGCCCGCGGGGACCACGACCGACTCCGACAAGCCGGTGATCTCGAAATGCCCCGCCGCGGTTTCCCACGTCGTACCGAGGCGGATCGGCGATTTGATGAGGAACTCGGCCGGCGCACCGGCCCGCGGCCGCACCGCTACGCCGGCGATCGAAACGGACACGAATTCGCTCGGCAATTCCTCGGCGAGCAGGCTCTGGCGAATCTGCAATACGTAACCGAGCCCCCGCCGTTCGACGATCCGCCAAGTTTCGGTTACCGGCCAGAATGCGTCGCCCTCGCTCGACTCGTAGTGCCAGCGGTTTCCGACCGCCAACGGAAAGTAGTCGGCAGGAAGAGGCCCGCGGACCGATGCTTCGCCGAGACCGCGCGAATCGATCCGCGGCGGCTCCCCGCTCACCAACCACAGGCCGAGGATCAGCATGCACAGGCCGCGCAGCCCGAACCGGAACCGGCGGTCGTCCAGCCGGGCAGCATCCGCGGAACGAACAGGGCTATGCGACGTCATGTCGTGCGGGGTTCGAGCGCGAACCTGCCTGGTCTTCTTCGCCCCTGGCCTCGTTGTTCAAGGGAGCGCACGAGTCTCACTTGCGGCGATTTCCCACACGCACGGAAAATTCCTCGGCGTGACCAATCGACTCCTGCCCCCCTGACAAGGGGGATGGGGGGGGGTCCCGCCGCGCACGGAAGGCTCGCCGGCAGAGCCCATTGACGCGCTGCCCCAAGCCGGTCATCGTGAGAAAATCGTCCAGAGGCGGAACGTACACCGTTCCCACCACCCTGCCCATGCTGGCTGCCATCGACATCGTCTGCAATCTGTTCACGCCGGAAGAGGTGGACGAGGGCCGGACCGGCGTGGACGCATCCTTTCTCGACCAAGTGCGCTTTCCCGCGGCACTCCGCGCGGGCGTTCCGCTGGAAACCTATCTGGAGAAAATGGACCGTGCCGGCATTCAACGCTCACTGCTGATCGCGGTGCGCGCGGGCGACCTGCGGATCACGGGCTCGTTCGAGATTCCGTACGCGCGCGTGGCCGCCGTCTGCCGCCGCTACCCGGACCGCTTCTCCGGCTTGGCCGGAGTCGATCCCACGCGCGGGATGCAGGGCTTGCGCGACCTGGAAGCCGCGGTCAAGGAATACGGCTTCGTCGGCGCCCACCTCTATCCGCACTGGTTCGGCCTGCCGCCCGACCACGCCCGCTACTATCCGATCTACGCGAAGTGCTGCGAGTTGGGCATTCCGATCATGCTGCAGGTCGGCCACTGCCTGCGCTATCAGCGCGACCGCGTGTTGCCGAGCGTCGGGCGGCCGATCACGCTCGACCAAGTGGCGATCGACTTTCCCGAGCTGGTGCTGATCGGTATTCACCTCGGGTATCCGTGGACCGAAGAAATGATGTCGGTGGCCTGGAAACACGAGAACGTGTACGTCGGCTCGGACGCGTATGCACCGCGCCACTGGCCGGCCGCGTTCGTCCACTTCGTCAACAGTTGGGGCCGGGACAAGGTGCTGTTCGGGACGGACTGGCCGGTGATCGATCCCGAACGCGCCCGTCGGGAAATCACCGGGCTCCGACTCGAACCCGAAGCCGAGCGGCGACTCCTGCACGACAACGCGGCACGGATTTTCCGGCTGCCTGCCGCACCGACCGCCGCGGCAACGCTTGCACAGGCCCCTAGCTGATCTCCCGCCTACTCCGCCATGACAAAACCGCCTCCCGACCCAGCTCCGACGTCATCCGCCCCGCCGGCTGGCGACTTCATCCGCAGCATCGTGGCCGCGGACCGGAACGCCGGCAAACACGGCGGCGCGGTCGTGACACGCTTTCCTCCCGAGCCGAACGGCCACCTGCACATCGGTCACGCGAAGTCCATCTGCCTGAATTTCGGCGTCGCCCTGGAAAACGACGGACGCTGCAATCTGCGCTTCGACGATACCAACCCGACCAGAGAAAACGCCGACTACGTCGAGTCGATCAAGCGCGACGTGGCATGGCTGGGCTTCGACTGGGGCGCGCGGGCGTACTACGCCTCCGACTATTTCGAGCAACTGTACGAGTATGCCGTGCACCTGATCCGCGCCGGCAAGGCGTACGTGTGCAGTCTGAGCGCCGAGCAGATCCGCGCCTACCGCGGCACGCTGACCGAGCCGGGCCGCGACAGTCCCTACCGGAACCGGACGGTCGGGGAGAATCTCGACCTGTTCGCGCGGATGCGAGCGGGCGAGTTCGCCGAGGGCAGCCACGTGTTGCGCGCCAGGATCGACATGGCCGCACCGAACATCAACATGCGCGACCCCACGCTGTACCGGATTCTGAAAGCGCCCCACCACCGGACCGGGGACCGCTGGTGCATCTATCCGATGTACGACTTCACGCACTGCCTGTCCGACGCGATCGAGGGCGTCACGCATTCCCTGTGTACGTTGGAGTTCGAGGACCACCGGCCCCTGTACGACTGGGTGTTGGACCGACTCCCGGTGCCGTGTCGGCCGCAGCAGATCGAGTTCGCGCGCCTCAACCTGACCCACACGCTGCTGAGCAAGCGCAAGCTATTGCAACTGGTCTCCGAGGGCCACGTCAGCGGTTGGGACGACCCGCGCATGCCGACCTTGGCCGGCTTGCGGCGCCGCGGCTACACGCCCGGCTCGATCCGCACGTTCTGCGCGCGCATCGGGCTGGCCAAACGCAACAGTACGGTCGATTTCGCCATACTCGAACACTGCGTGCGCGAGGAACTGAACCGGAGCGCCCCGCGCGTGATGGCCGTCCTGCGTCCGCTGCGCGTGGTGATCGACAACTACCCGGAAGGCCGAACCGAGCAGGTCGAGGCGGTGAACAATCCCGAAGACGCGAGCGCGGGAACGCGCCCGCTCCCCTTCTCCCGGGTGCTCTACATCGAGCGGGAGGATTTTCGGGAAGACCCGCCGCGGAAATTCTTCCGCTTGGCGCCGGGCCGCGAGGTCCGCCTGCGGTACGCCTACATCGTCGAATGCGTCGGTGTGGTCAAAGACGCCTCCGGCCACGTGACCGAAATCCATTGCCGGTACGACCCGGAGACCCGCAGCGGCGGGCCGGCCGCCCAACGCAAGGTCAAGGCAACCATCCATTGGGTGTCGGCCGAGCATGCGCTGACCGCGCAAGTCCGGCTGTACGACCACTTGTTCGTCGAGCCCGACCCGGACACCGTCGAGGAGGGCAGGCCGTTCACCGACTCTCTGAACCCCCGCTCGCTCGAAGTGCTGAACGACTGCAAGGTCGAGCCCGGCCTTGCCGACGCGGTACCGGGCAGCCGCGTCCAGTTCGAACGGCAGGGCTACTTCTGCGTGGACACCGGCGATGCGGCGCCGGGCCGGCCCGTCTTCAACCGCACGGTCGGCCTGCGCGACACTTGGGCCAGGGTCCAGAAATCCGCGGCGCAAGGCCGGTCCTAGCAGAACCTTCACCCGATCACGGTCGCCTCGCGCACGGCGTCGAGAATCGCCAAGCGAACCGCCTCGGCACCCAAGGCGCCGACCAGCGTCACGTCCGCGGCCAGCTCGCCCGCGGACACGCCGAACACGATGTCGCCGTCCCACGGGCTGAACGCGGGTGCGACGGCCCGGGCGCACCCCGCGCCAGACATTTTGGCCACCATGTACAGCTCCTGCTGACCGAGTGCGGCGTTACAGATGACCGCCATGAGCGTGGTGTTGGTCTGGGTCAGCGACGTCCGGAGCGCGGAACTGTTCTCCAGAACGTGCCGCTCCGTGTCGAGAAACCGGCCCTGTTCGTCCACCGCGCCGGCAATGATCCTGCCACGGTCCACCACGTCCCCGAGAGGGTTGACCGCAGCGCACGCCAGCACCTGCACCGGGCCGGCCTGCACGGACCCGATCCCGAACCCGCCGGTCATCGGCCGGCCGTCCTGCAACCCCTTCCCCACACTCGCGCCCGTTCCGACCCCGACCCGGCCGCTGGCGTACTCACCCGGTGTTGCCGTCCGGCAGGCTTGGTACGCATCGTCCGCGGTAGGATACACCGGCGCGCCGACCGCAAGATCGAAAATGCAGGCCGCTGGCACGATGGGAACGAAGCGGCCCGGCGTAGCGAGTCCGCGGCCCCGTTCGGCCAGATATTCCATGACGCCCGTGGAGGCGCCCAACCCGTAGGCGCTGCCACCCGTGAACACGAGCGCATCGATCCGTTCGACCGAGTTTCCGAGGGTCAGCGGAACGACGTCCCGCGTTCCAGGAGCCGAACCGCACGGATAGTACGCACAGGGCACCTGCTCGGAGAACAGCAAGACACTGAGTCCCGTATCACCCGCCAAACCCGTGTGTCCGATCGACAGATGCTCGAAGCGCACGCCGTTTCCTCACCGCTCCCATGTAAAGAAGTGAAAACGGTACCGACCGCGTCCTGAAGGATCAAGCGACGTGCCGTCCGCATTTTCCTTGTTCTCGAACAGCGGAAGCGTACGAAACTTTATGATGAGCCGCCGTCCGAGGGGAGGATAACGCTGCACGTAGGGGCGAAAAATCTTTCGCCCTTCCCACCACAGGAGGGGCCGGTCCTTACCAATACCGGTTGAACCCGAGACACCCCTGCGTGTCTCCGTAGGAGCGCCCGGCCGGTCGCCCTCTGTCAATAGCAACGAAGGAATCCGCTATTCCCTCCCCCCTTGAGGGGGAGGGCTAGGGAGGGGGTCCTCGGGAAGCATCTCCTCTATTGGGGACCTTTTTCTCTTTCTGTCCCCTCTTCCTTCGGGAGAGGTTGAAAGTCTGTCCCGGACGTGATCCGGGGGAGAGGGTCCGACGACCGTAGGGTTGGCCCAGGGCGTAGGGGCGACCGGCCGGTCGCCCCTACGGAGGAGGGTGGGGTTCAGGGGAGGTGGTTACCAGCCCAGGTGGCCGTAGAGGACGACTTGGTGTTCGGCGCCGCCGCCCTGCGTGGTGCGTTCGCCCTCCATGCTCAGGTCGATCCACTCGCCCAACTCGATCCGTCCGCCCAAACGGTAGCCGTGGCTCTGCGGTCCCGCCATCGATACGCCGCCGTAGGTCGTCAGCAGGCCTGCGCCTTCGTACGTCACCAGCCCGTAGCCGATGTCGAATTCGACCTGCGCCAGCGACAGGTTCGGCTTCGTAGCGGGTTCGGCGCCCGCCTGGAGCACCTCCGCGCTGCCCCACATCTGCTCGACCTGACCCGCTTCCGCGCCCCAGACCGGCGCCAACGCTAACCACAATCCGCGTTTCGCCTCGCCGGGGTCCAGCCTCAACGTCAGGCTCGTCCCCCATTCGTCGAACGCCGATTTCTGGTGCGCCAGCAGGTACCGCCCGCGGGCTTCGATCCCCAAGCCCAGCTTCGTGTGCGCGTACTCGAAACCGCCGTCCAACTCCGCCCCCCCCCCCCGTCTCCGCCTTCCCACCGTCCCAGCGCCCGCCGATCTCGAAGAGGGGCGTCAGGTGGGAGTCCTCCGATATGGCCCATGCCGTGCGGCCTTCCACCATCAGGCGCAGCCGTTGCACGTCCCCCGCCGTCTTGGGTAACCGGTCGTCGGAGCCGGCCTCCAATTCCGTCAGGAAGGCGTCCGCCTTCAGCGCCACGTCGATCCGCCGCCACGTCAGCACTTCTTGCGGTGCCCCGACCGCGGCCATCAGCATCTCCAGGTCGGTCTTGACTCTGCCCGCCCCGTCTTTTGGGGCCAGATTGCCCCAGCCCGCGCCGAACACCCCCCCTACACGCCCAACCCCGGCCGCGGGCCCCAGTGCGCATACGGCAAGCGGTAGTCGAGGCCGAGGTGGCCGGTAAACACGTTGCCGTCGAAGCTACTCGCCGTCCCCCGGCCCCACAGCGTCCACGCCGCCGCTGCAGCCTGCGCCGTGGTCTCGCCCGGTTGCGCCGGCGCGCCCGGATCGGCCGCGGCCTGGCTCAGCGGAATCTGAAATTCGCTCTGCGCCAGCACCTCCGCCCCCGACAGCCGCCGGAACCGTACCGGCGCCCGCAACGTCCCCACGTTCATCGCCTGCGGCGTCGTCGCATGCGCGAGGTCGAAGCCCACTTGGCCCAACCCGGTCCCGTAGCCTGCTAGGCTCGGCCCCGCGCCGCGGCGAACGCGCCCGGCGGGCCCCACACGCTCAGCGGCGCTGTCGCCGCGTGCGGGACGCGCAGCTGTCGCGTCAATGCGCTCCAGGCCGCCCCGCAGACTTGGCCAAACTGGCCAGCGCCGCCCTCCAGCGGCACGCCGACTTCTACGCCCAACGCCTGCGCCACGCCTCCGCCGCGTGCCGCCAGCGTGCCGTGTCGCCCTCCCGGCGTAAGTTCAATGCCTACCCGCCTACCTCACTTGGTTGCTCGACGGCTGGCGGATGAACCGCGCCCCGATCACGTCCACCGCGTCCGTCGCCAACGTCCGCCCTACGCCCGCCAACACCATCCCCAAGCTCCGGCGGCGCGCCCGTTCCGTGTCGTCGTCCTTGATCCGCCCTTCCGCCGTCGCCTCCGTCCCCTCAATCAGCGGATCGGCCGGCAGCCTCCCCATCATCGTGAACGTCTCCGTCGGATCCACCCGCCGGTCGTCCACCGTCGGCACCGCCAACATCCCCGCCGTCGTGCCCGCCGCCAGCGGCACCTCGTCCCCCGGCGGCGTCAGCATGAGCGTCACGGCCTGCGCCAGCGTCACCTCCGCCCCCGCCACTGTCCCCGGCGCTTGCGTCACCGTCACCTGCTGCCCGTGGCGCTGGTATGTCCGCGTCCCCTCCTGCGGCCGGATCGGCCCCGCTGCCTCGACCGCGATCATGACGGGCAGCGTCGGCGCGTATACGTCAGCCCCGCCGGCAGCCCCGGCGTCAGTGCGTAGCCTAGCGCCCCGTCCCCGTCCGTGGCCGCCGGCAGCACCAGCGGCGCAATCGCCTCGCCCTGCCGATAGACCTGCGCAGGCACCGTCGCGGTCCCGAACGTCGGCTGCCGGTCCTCCGGGTCCGGCGGTGGCGGCGCCGTCAACGCCAACGTCAGCGCCGCTTCGTTCCTCGCCCCGTCCACCACCGTCAACGTGTATGGCCGCGTCGGCACCCTCCCCGTCGGCGTCCCCTCAATCTGCCCGCCCGTCGCGTACGGCGCCATCGTCTCCGTCGGCGGCACGTACGTCAGTCCTGCCGGTAGTGCCGGCTCCACCACGAACGTCAGCCTCGGCGTCGTCCCCGACCACACCTCCGGCGCCGGCAGCGGGTACGTCGCCCCCCGCGTGTACCGCCCCGGCGGCTCCCGGAATCCCGGTAGCGGGTTGTCCTCCTGTCCTCCACCGTCGGCGTGAACGTCTGCGCCGCCGGCGGCCCCGGCGTCAACGTGTAGCTCAACGGCACGTTGCCCCCGTCGCCGGCCCTCCCAACCGCGCGTTCACCCCCTGCCCCACTTGGTACGTCTGATTCGGCACCGCGGCCAACGTCGGCGTCGTGTCTTTGAGCTCCGTCACCATCACCGGTAACAGGAAGACGACGACGCTCGGGCTCGCCGCTGTCGTTATGGTGTGGTCCACCCTCGCCGTGCCCGAGATCGTGTTGCCGTCGTTCGCCGCCCTCACCGTCACCGTCTGCGGCGTCGTGGAGCTGCTCGTGTCGAACGTCAGCATGGAGGGGAGCGCACTCACATTGCTGTTCATGCTGTGCCGGCTGGGCACCGACACCGTCAGCGCGTCGGTCCGCGGGTTGATCAGCGCGACCGTGTACGTGACAGGCGACCCCTCTTCCTGGACCTCCAGCGCGAGCGGGTCGATCTCGATGAACCAGCCCGTATCCACCCGGACGTTCACCGCCGCCGTCACCGAACCGTACCCGCCCACCGTATGCATCAGCGTCGTGTCGCGGTTCGTGGAGCCGGCGTTGAGCGGCGCCGTCACCGCTTGCGGCGTGGTCCATGTCGTCGGGCCGAACGTCAGCGTCGCCGGCGCCACCGGCGCGATCTCCGTATTCCCGCTCGTCACCGTCATCTCCGCAGTGCCCGCCGGGGGCGGCACCAACCGCACCGTGTACGTGTTGCGCCCGCCTTCGCCCACCGTCACCCCCTCCCGGCTAAGGATCACCCCCGGCTGCGTCGCCTCCGTCACCGCCACCTCCGCCTCCCCCGTGTAGTCGCCCCCTGCCGCCCGGTGCGTCAGCGTTGCTTCGTCCGCCAGCGCGTCGGCGTTCCCATCCGCCCGTACCGTCACCGTCTGTGCCGTGTTCCAGTCGTTCGCATCGAACCGCAGCAGCCCCGGCATCGCGTGCACATCCGGGTTGTCGTCCACACCGATCCACACCACCACCGGATCGGTCGGTGCGCTCTCCAATTCCACCGTGTACCTCGCGTTCCCGTCTTCCGCCACGCTCAGCGGCCCCGTCTGCCGCAGGGCCGTTGTCAGGTCCGTGTCCACCCAGATGGCCTGCTCTTCGTCGTCATCCACCGTCACCACCACCGGGTCCACGGTCACGGCGTCCTCGTAGTCCGCCCCCGTCAGCGCGTGCGTCAGCGTCACCTCCTTGTCCACCATGTCGTCGTCCATCACCGCCGTCACCGTCTGCGCCGTCTTCCACGTCGTCCCCGTGAACGTCAGCGCCTCCAGCGCCCGGCTTACCGCCGTCTCGTCGTCGCTCGTGATTGCGATCGTCACCGTCCCGCCCACCGGCTGCGTGGCCAACACCACCGTGTACGCCGTACTGCCCGCGGGGTCTTCCGTCAGCGGCCCCAGCGTCCTCGGCGTCACCGCCGCCCCGCGCGGGTCGGTGTCCCTCACCGTCACCGTCAGCGCCACATTCGGCACCAGGTCGTATTCGTCGGCAGAACCGGCGGCCACGATACTATGCGTCAGCATTGCCGTGGCGTCGGCCCCGTCGTCGTCCGACCCCGCGGACACCTCGACCATCTGCGCTGTGTTCCAGGTGGTCATCGAGAACCCCAGGTCCACCGAGGACGCCGCATTTCTCCCGGTCTTCCTGACCTCCACGGTCGTATTGTCGCTCGACACCCGCACCACCACGTCCCCCGCCGGTGCCACGCCAAGCTGCACGCCGTACGCCCTGGCGCTCCCCCCCTCGATGAGCGCCAGCGTCCCGGTTCCGCGACTCACCACGATCCGCGGCGCGTCATTGTCCGTCACTGCCACCCTCACCGCCAGCTCCGGCGGGACATACTCCCGCGCTCCCGTCAGCGTGTGCGTCACCGTCTCGTTGTCCAGGTTCTGATCGGCCACCGCCGTCGCCGTTACCGTCTGCCAAGTGCTCGCGCTGTACGTCAGCCGGGCCGATGCCACCGTCACCGGCGCCGTCGCCAACGCCACGGTGTACGGCCTGCTCCCGGCGGTCGGATCCTCCTCCGTCACGCGCAGCGTCGTCTGCGCCCCCGTCATCCCCAGCTCCGTGTCCACCGTCACGTCGTCCTTCGTCTGCGCTGCGAAGGTGAACCCCGTATCGCCGCTCCCCACCGCCGCGGCGTGCTGCACCGTCTCCGTCTCGTCCACCCTGTGGGTGTCATCTACCGCGGTCACCGTCACACCTGGCGCCACCGTGTAGCTATCCCCGCCCTCCTGCACCGTCACCGCTTGCGGACTCACCGCCAGCGGCGGGTCGTTGTCCGTCACGTTCACCGTCAACGTCTTGTTCGGCGCCGCGTCATATTCGGCCGCTCGTGAGGAGCTCTACGTGATATTCACCGAATGCGTTATCTCTACGCTCGCGTTTGCCCCGTCGGCATCGTGCGGCGCGTTGACCTGGATCGTCTCGCGGTGTTCCATGTGCTCGCCGTAAAATTCAGCGCTAGGCTCGCCCCCCACGACCCGCCGGGGGTGCGCACTTGGACGGCGCTGCTATTGCGCGCCACGGACACCCGCATGTGCTCCGAGGGTTGCCCGCTGAGGCTCACGGTGTACGCGTCGGCGGCTACCTTCTTCGGTGGGCGTCAGCGCCGTCGTCCGGCTCAAATATATCTCCGGGACCGGCACCCATTGGGTGAAGGCGATACCGAGATCCGAAGAAGAGGTGCCCTCGTAGTAGGCCAGGATGACGACACCCCCGTTGTCGATCATCGTCCGGGTCAGCATGAGATCGAGTGAGCGGGTCTGGGAAAAGAAGCCGGAGCCGGTGGTATCATACAATTTCGTAGAGTCGGTGGGACGAGGTTGTGCCCGGGGAGCGGTGGCCGGCGTCACCGACGTCCAGGGGCAGACGTACATGTCCGTCCGATTCCAATCGCCCGAGGTAACACTATTGGTGACCGAGACGCCCTTCTGAGTCGTCACCCAATTGAGAATATTCGTGGTGACGCTCCACCCCCGCCTAACGTCCTGATTCCCTGCACACCTGTGGTCTGATTCCTCCAGACCGTCGGGTTCGGCACCGTCTGGGCGAACGCCCGCGGCACGAGCCCTCCACTCCCCGCAACGACGGCTCAGCACGAGCACAAGGATCGCCCACCGCCGCCGTGCTCCGTCTCTCTCAGCCATCGCCCCCCCGCCGGGGTCATGCGCTGGGGAGGAGAGTACCTGGGGGGGGGGGGCGATATCCGGCGGAGCGTCGTATGGTCGTCCTCCCTCGTCGTTCTACTCTACAGGGGAGTTCGTTGGTCGGAGGTTCGGCAAGAGGGGAAGGCCCGCCCCTGGGAACGCGGGCGTCTCGCCCGCCACACCCACATCCGCCCGTTTAGACATCGGCTCTCACCTTCATCAGCACATGGACGGCGAAGTCGCGACGGACATTGGCAGAAGTTGCAAGAAACCGGTCAATCGCCGTTCGAACGTTTTTGCAGCACCGAAAACGTGTGTCCGAATTCCTGTAGGCCGTAGGGAAACGAGGATGGTGCGTTCTCGCACCGCGTCTTGACCTGCCTGTGCTCCAGCGCCCGGTACACCCGCCGCCACATCGGCCAGTTGCCAGCCGTGCCGGCGCGGCCTGCCAAACGGTCCGCACAGGTGCGCGTCAGATAGTGGGACAAGGCATATTAGCGGTGCTGACCGTGCGGCGCAAGTCCGCCCGCCGCGGCCGACCGGAGTTGGCTTCGGCAAGGCCGGTGGCTATCTGCAAGAGGTGCTCCGGCTCCATGACGCGCTACTCCGGCTCTTCCCCAACCTTCGATTCGGCGGTGAACGAGACGACGGGGAACACCTCGATGTCCTCGCCCTGGAGTTCGGTCCGCAAGCGCCCGATCAGCTTGATCCGCGCTAAGGAGTCGGGAAGGCCCTTGGCGTTGCTGCCGTCATCGTAGGTGAGGTGTATCAAGAGAAATTCGTCGCCGTCCACTTCCGGGTTCACCGACAGTACCGTGAGCGTGGTATCCGCGCACTGCCGGTGCAGGAAGCCTTCCACGGTGCGCCGCGCTCGTTCCAGCATCTGCCGTTTCATCGCTCCGTTCCCTGCCGTGGGCTCGGCAACCGCATCGCCCGTGCACGGGTATCGTTGCTTTTTCAGGGACCTTCCCATCCCCCAGTTCGTTGAGCCTGCGCTGTGTTGAGCTTGTCGAAACATCGAAACGGGCGAAGGATCATCTTGTCTGTCATTCCCCTTCTTTTCTTCTCCTTTATCCTCCTCGATACCGTTTGTCATGTACGGTTTTCCTACAGTACAGTTCAACTCGGTAACCTACTGGATGGTCGGGAGTTTCGGCGTCCTCACGATGAGCGGAATCTGGACGACCTAGGTGCCATTTTGAGGTTGACCCGGCTGAACTTGGCGAGCCGATGGCCGACCAAATCCACCACGACTTGGGCTTGCTCCAGCCGGATGTACCCGATCAACGGTTCGTATTGTCGGTCGGACGGTTCCATGTCGATGAATAATACTTCGGTCAGTACCGGCCGGAAGTCTCCCATGCGGAGTAACACCAGTCCACAGATGTCGCCTCGCACCACGGCCTGGGTAGCCGTCTCCACTGATACCGTGTCGAGCCGCCTCAATGCGCTCAATCGGTCGCGCCACGCGAGCGGCGACGTCAGGTAGGCCGCCCCGGTGTCGATCAACGCCTCGTTCTGAATGCGGAACGTTGCGGCGATCCCGTTCTCTATCATGGCTTCGACAACAATTCTTCCCATGACCGCCTCCCCGCGCTCTGATTATCGTTTGACGCCAGCATGCGCCATGTCGCGTTCACGGCGCGGCATCCTTGAAGATCGCCGCAATATCGGGCGCCAACAACACCACGTTCGGCCCCTTGCCGGCAGGCCCAGTGGCGTTTGCCCCTCACCCCAGCAGTGCAATCGTACTCCGGACGCAACGTGTTCCGCTCAGGCTCCTGGTTCATCTCGCCTTCGTTCCCGTCGTGACGCCACTCGTGCACTGCGGCCTACTGGACGGTCGGGGGTTTCGTCGTTTTCACGACGAACGGAATCTGGACGACCTCGGTGCCATCGACCTTGACGTTGACGGCGTACCGGCCCTCCCGCGGCACTTTCAGGTCGGGAAGATTGAGGACCATGCCGGCCAGATATTGCCCATACGCCTCGTCCCGGGCGCCCGCCTCGACCGGCCCTTCCAGGTTGATGCCGAAGTCGCCTTCGTGCGACCGGACGTTCAGCCCGACGGTGTGCGCGCCCGCCTCGTCGAAACCCAGCTTCAGGAAGACGGCGAAGCGGGGCAGCGGCTGTTGATAGTCGGAGACGCGGAAGGTGGTGAAGAGCCCCATGAGGCTCTCCTTCTCGCCTTGTTCGTGGCGCACGTCGTCACAGATGACGGCGACGATCACGCGGGGGGTAGGCATGATGACGTCTAAGATGGGCTTGGGGCGTTACGGAACAGCGTCCGAAATCCTGATTTTTCGCCTGGGAGTCGGCCCCACGCCTAGCCGCTCGTCACGACGTTTGCAACGCCCCGAACCGTCTCGGTCTCTCCACGATACGGACCGGAATGTGCCGACTCGGCTGCTAGGACGAGGCGGGGAGGCGCTCGCCCTCCACCGCGGCGATGGTGCGCTCCGTGCGGCTGAACTCCACCCCGACCAGAGAGACCGGCTCGCCGCCGTGCCGGTACTTGTCGGCGTAGTTCTTGGCCTTGAGCTGCGCCAGCGCTGCGCCCGTCGGCGTCGTTTCCACCGTCTTGAACTCGAATAGATAGACGTTGCCGTCGAAACGTAGCGCCAAGTCCGCCCGCCCGCGGCTGGAGCTTTCCTCCGGGATGAGGTCGAACCCTTGCCCGGCGAAACAGGAGTAGAACACGCTGGCGTAGTACCCCTCGTAGTTTGCGATGTCGTTGTTGACGTGCCACTGGTGCGGAATGCTGGCGAAGACGGCGCGGAACAGGGCCTCCAGCCCGACGAAGTCGTGCGCCGCCAGCAGGTCGCGCAACGGGCCGTTTTCCGCCAGCCGGCGCGACGTCTCCGGCAACAGCGCGTGCAAGAGGTGCTCGTTCAGGCTCTGGCGCACTTCGCGGTTCGGATAGCCCAGGCGGTAGCGGGTCTGGCCGTTGTGCTCCTCCGCGCCGTGGATGGTCAGGTAGCCGGTCTGGAACAGTAGTGCCTCGGTGGCGATCTCGTCCACGTCGAAGGCGGAGAGGAGCGCGTCGGTGCCGATCATGCCGTCCAGGTCGGGAGAGGCGATCCCGCGCTGCATCAACAGGTCGATCAGGAATTTCGGGGTGCCGGTCTCGAACCAGTGCGCCTTGAACGTGCGGTTGCGGAGGAGCAGCAGGATGTCGAAGGGGTTGTACAACCGCTCCGGACCGCACCAGTTGTACCCGTCGTACCAGTCGCGGATGGCCTGCCGGTCCAGGCCGGGGAGTTCGGCGGCGAACACGGTATCCAGATCCGTGTCGGTATAGCCGCAGACGGCGGCATAGCAGGGGTCCAACGTGACGTCGGTCAGATTGTTCAGACCGGAGAACAAGCTGACCTTGGAGAACTTGCTGACACCGGTGAGCAGCGTGAACCGGATGTGGGCGTCACTGAATTTGATGGCCGAGTACAGCCCGCGCAGGGCGTCGCGGTTGGCCCGGGCCAGCGCCGGCGTGGCCAGCGCGTCGAGGATCGGCTTGTCGTATTCGTCCACCAGGACGACCGTGCGCTGCCCGGCGCGGTCGTGCAGCGCCTCGATCAGCGCGGCGAAGCGCTCGGGTCCAGGGAGGTGGGGCGCGCCGACGCCGGCGCGGTTTTCGATTCGCTCCAGTTGCGCCGCCAGGTTGGCGTGCAGATGGTCCGCCTCGGTGAAGTTCCGCCCGCTGAAGTCCAGCCGCAAGACGGGGTGCCGGACGGACCAGTCCCACGCGCGGTGGACGGCCAGCCCCGCGAACAGCGCCTCGTTCCCTTCGAAGAGTTCCTTCAGCGTATCCAGGAATAGGCTCTTGCCGAAGCGGCGCGGGCGGGACAGAAAGTAGTGCTTCCCCTCGTCGGCCAGCCGGAGGGCATAGGCGGTCTTATCGACGTAGTACCAGCCCTCCTCGCGGATCTCGCGGAAGGTCTGAATGCCGATCGGCAACTTGCGCTTGGCCGCGCCGGCCGGGCGAATCGCCATGCCCGCACCATACCCCGCCGCCTTTCGGCGGTCAAAATGCGGCCTGCCCCCCTGTCTTGCCGGTTGTATTTCTGATTCCGAGGTGATATCCAGACAATATGAAAACTATTGCCGTAACCATTGACGACTCGACATTAAGCCTGCTGGACGAGATGGCGGACGCCGCGCCCCGACATGCGAGTCGTTCCGCGCTCGTACGGACTGCGATTCGCGGGTTTGCCGAACAGCAACGGCGCCGCACGACCGAGGCGCACGAAGACCGGATCCTCCGCACGCATCGGAAGCGTCTGGCCCGGCAAACCGAGGCGTTGATCGCCGAGCAAGCGCAATGATGAAGCGGGGCGAACTGTACCGCACGCGGGAGCGGATTTCGGAACGGGGCGGGAAACCCGGCTTCTATGTCGTGGTTTCCAGATCATTCATCACCAGCCACGATGACGTGTCCACCGTGATCTGTGCCCCCGTGTACAGCGAGGTATTGGGACTCTCGACCGAAGTCGTATTGGGTCCCGAGGACGGCGTGAAGCATACCAGCGCCGTTCGGTGTGACTTTCTGACGCTGATGTTCAAGACGAAGCTCACGCACTTCGCGGGAACGTTGTCCGCATCGAAAATCGGCGACCTCGACCGTGCGCTGAGTATCGCGCTCGGTCTCCCTCCCCTCCCCCCGGGCTAGACCAACCCGATCCTTTTGTCCCGAGACGGGATGAGAATTCCATCTGGAATATGCGGGTGGGCTCACCCGACGCGGGCGAAGTCCAGGCGGCCGGCCCAGCGGTCCTCCAGGGTGGCGCGCAGCGTCTCGGACTCCGGGGCGCTCAGGTGGGGGTCCCGTTCGAGCCACGCCAAGGCTTCGTCGCGCGCCGTCTCCAGGAGCCTGCCGTCGCGCACGATGTTGGCGACGCGGAAATCGGGCATGCCCGACTGGCGGCGGCCGAGGAACTCTCCCGGGCCGCGGAACCGGAGGTCGGCCTCCGCAATCGCGAAGCCGTCGTCGGTGTCGGCCATGACCTGGAGCCGCCGCAGGGAGTCGTCGCCCGGCGTCGCCCGGGCCAACAGGAGGCAGAACGAGGCCGCACTTCCGCGGCCCACGCGGCCGCGCAACTGGTGCAATTGGGCGAGGCCGAAGCGTTCGGCGTGCTCGATCACGATGACCGTGGCGTTGGGCACGTCGATGCCCACCTCGATGACCGTCGTCGAGACCAGGACGTGTACGGCGCCGGCCTGGAAGCGCTGCATGACCGCGTCTTTTTCGGCGGCCTTCATGCGCCCGTGCACCAGGCCGACCGCATAGTCGGCGAAATGGGTGCGCGCCAATTCCTCGGCCATGCCGGTCGCGGCCTTCAGGTCGGATTTTTCCGACTCCTCGACCAGCGGATAGACGACGTAGGCTTGGTGGCCGGCGCGGAGTTCGGCGAGCACGAGGCGGTACGCGGCGTCGCGGTCGGCCTCGCCGAACAGGCGCGTCGCGACCGGCTGGCGGCCGGGCGGGCGTTCGCGCAGGGCCGACACGTCCAGGTCGCCGTACATGGTCAGCGCCAGGGTGCGCGGGATGGGCGTGGCGGTGAGCAACAGCATGTCCGGGTTGGCGCCGCGCTTGCGGAGTTCCGCGCGTTGCATCACGCCGAAGCGGTGCTGTTCGTCCACGATCGCGAGCCCCAGGCGCTGGAAGCGTACCTCGTCCTGGATGAGCGCGTGCGTGCCGACGACGACGTCCACCTCGCCGCGTTCCAGCAGGCCGTACACCGCCTGCTTGCGCCGGGCGCGCGTGTCTCCGGTCAGCAGCACCAGCGACACGCCCAGCCGCTCGGCCAGCGGCGTCAGGGTCCGGCTGTGCTGCTCGGCCAGCAGTTCGGTCGGCGCCATGAACGCGACCTGGTAGCCGCTGTCGAGCGCCGCCAGCGCGGCGAGGAACGCCACGATGGTCTTCCCGGAGCCCACGTCGCCCTGCACCAGGCGGTTCATGGGATGCGGTGCGGCCATGTCGCGGAAGATCGCCGCGACCACGGTCTCCTGCGCCGCGGTGAGGCGGAAGGGCAGGACGTCGGGCACCCGGCGCACGAGCGGCCCCGGCACGCTGGACAGGCCGGCTTCCCGCACGATGCTGCGCCGGCGCAGCGCCATGCCGAGTTGCAGATGGAACAACTCGCCGAACACCACGGCGCGGTGCGCCGGCGACGTGAAGCCGTTCAACTGCGCCACGTCGGCGTCCAGCGGCGGTACGTGCAGCGCGCGGACGGCGTGGGCGAGCGGCAGCAGCGTCAGGCGCCGACGCACCTCCGCGGGCACGCCGTCGGTCACGTGTTCGGCGTACTGCTCCACCGCGCCGTGGACGAGGCGGCGCAGCGCGGCGACCGTCATTTCGTTCGTCTTGGCGTACACGGGCAGGATGCGCGCGGTCGGCGCGGCGTCGTCGAGCGGCTCCATGTCAGGATGCACCATCCACTTGCCGCCCTGCCGGCCCTCCTCGATCTTGCCGTGCAGCAGGACGCGCTGGCCGAGCTGGTAGCGTTGCTGAAAATAGCGGTGCTGGTGATACCAGAGCAGGAACAGGAAGCCGGTGTCGTCGCGCACCACGGCTTCCAGCACCCAGCGCCGCCGGCGGCCCAGAAAGCGGCGGCCCATGCGCGCGACGTGGCCGGCGACGGTCGCCTCCATGCCCACCTCGGCCGCGGCGATGGGCGTCACCTCGCGCCGGTCCTGATAGCGGAACGGCACGTGGTAGAGCAGGTCTTCGACCGTGTGGATGCCGAGCCGGGCGAGTTGTTCGGCGCGCCGCGGGCCGACGCCCTTGACGTACTGGACCGCTTTCTTGAGCGGCGGTTCGGCCCCGAACGTCCGCTCGTCCGGCGCCGGCGGGGAGGCGGTTCTTCCGTCAGGCATGCCCGTTTCCGCCCGTGGCGGCGTCCGTCCGCGCGCCGCGGTCAGGCGTGGTACGCCTGCAGCGGGCGCACGTCGAGCAAGCCCTGCTTCAGCCGGACGATGCCCTCGACCGCGGCCTGGGCACCGGCCATCGTCGTGAAGTACGGCACCTGACACTCCAGGGCGCTGCGCCGGATCGAAAAGGAATCGTGGATCGACCGGGCGCCGTCGGTCGTGTTGACGACCAGCGCGATGCGCCCGGCCTGCACCGCGTCCACCACGTGCGGCGGCCCTTCCAGCACTTTGTTGACGATTTCGACCGACAGCCCGGAACGGCGCAGGAACGCCGCGGTGCCGCGCGTGGCGAGCAGCGAGAACCCCGTCGCGGCGAGCCGTTCGGCCACGGCCCGCGTAGCCGGCTTGTCGCGGTCGCGCACGCTCAGGAACGCGGTGCCGGCCGCCGGCAGGGTGTTGCCGGCGGCGATCTGCGCCTTGGCGAACGCCATCGCGAACGCGCGGTCGATGCCCATCACCTCGCCGGTCGATTTCATCTCCGGCCCGAGCAGCGTGTCCACGCCCGGAAATTTGATGAACGGGAACACGGCTTCCTTGACGCTCACGTGCGGCGGCACGACCTCGCGCGTGAAGCCGACCTCGTCCAACGTCTTGCCCGCCATGACGCGCGCGGCCAGCTTCGCCAGCGGCACGCCGATCGCCTTGCTCACGAACGGCACGGTGCGCGACGCGC
Organism: uncultured Binatia bacterium (SeqCode); assembly: GCA_965242795.1. Taxonomy (GTDB): domain Bacteria; phylum Desulfobacterota; class Binatia; order Bin18; family Bin18; genus Bin18. The sequence goes on along the minus strand of OZ251505.1, from coordinate 3,979,388 downwards.
GCGGATTGACCTCGATCAGGAACACGGCGTCGTCCCGGACCGCGAACTGGACGTTGAGCAGGCCGACCACGCCCAACTCCAGGGCCAGCAGCCGGGTCTGGCGCCGGATCTCGTCCTGGACCGCGGGCGACAGCGAGCGCGGCGGCAGCGAACAGGCGCTGTCGCCCGAGTGCACACCGGCTAGTTCGATGTGCTCCATGATGCCGCCGACCACGACCTGCCGGCCGTCGCTCAGCGCGTCCACGTCCACCTCGGTCGCGTCGTCCAGGAATTTGTCGATCAGCACCGGCCGCTGCGCCGAGACCGACACGGCCCCGCGCATGTAGCGGCGCAGGCTGGCCTCGTCGTACACGATCTCCATCGCCCGCCCGCCCAGCACGTAGGACGGGCGCACCAGCACCGGATAGCCGACGCGGCGTGCGACCGCGGCCGCCTCGCCGGTCGTGCGCGCCGTCCCGCCGTCCGGCTGGCGCAGACCCAGATGTTCCAACATGCGCTGGAACCGTTCGCGGTCCTCGGCCCGGTCGATCGCGTCGGGCGGCGTACCCAGGATCGGCACCCCGGCGCGTTCGAGCGGCACCGCCAGCTTAAGCGGCGTCTGCCCGCCGAACTGGACGATCACGCCGGCCGGCTTTTCGCGGTGCACGACGTGCAGCACGTCTTCGAGGGTCAACGGCTCGAAGTACAGCTTGTCCGAAGTGTCGTAGTCGGTGCTGACCGTCTCCGGGTTGCAGTTGACCATGATCGCCTCGCAGCCGTCCTCCCTGAGGGCGAACGCGGCGTGCACGCAGCAATAGTCGAACTCGATGCCCTGCCCGATGCGGTTCGGCCCGCCGCCGAGGATGACGATCTTCCGCCGGCCGGTCGGCGCGGATTCGTCCTCGCCCTCGTAGGTCGAGTACAGGTACGGCGTGTGGGCGACGAACTCGGCCGCGCAGGTATCGACGGTCTTGTACACCGGCACGAGACCCGTCCGTTCCCGCTCGGCGCGCACCGCGTCCTCGCCCACGCCGAGCAGTCGGCCCAGCCGCGCGTCGGAGAAGCCCATCCGTTTCGCGCGCGGCAGGAGGCCGGCCGGCAGCCCGCGGACGACCGCGGCCGGGTCCGCAGCCTCTCCCGTATCCGCTTCGCGCACCGCGGCCGCGGCGCGTTCCATCTCGGTTTCGCAGTCGATGATCTGGGCGACGTTCCCCAGGAACCAGGGGTCGATGCGGGTGCGCTCGTACAGTTCGTCCACGTCCATGCCCAGCCGCAGGGCGTCGGCCACGGCCCACAGCCGCCCGGCGTGGGGAATCGCCAGCGACTCGCGCAGCGCGGCGAGCCGTGCCTGCGGTGCGCCGGCCGCGGGCGTGAAGCCGGAGCGGTCGATCTCCAGCGAGCGCAACGCCTTGTGCAGCGCCTCCTTGAACGTGCGGCCGATCGCCATGGCCTCGCCGACCGACTTCATCTGCGGCCCGAGCAGGTCGCGCGCCTGCGGGAATTTGTCGAACGTGAAGCGCGGCAGCTTGACGACCACGTAGTCGATGGTCGGCTCGAACGAGGCCGGCGTCTCGCGCGTGATGTCGTTCGGAATCTCGTCCAGGCGGTAGCCGACCGCCAGCTTGGCGGCGATCTTGGCGATCGGGAAGCCGGTCGCCTTGCTCGCCAGCGCGGACGAACGCGACACGCGCGGGTTCATCTCGATCACGACCAGCCGGCCCGTGTCCGGGTGGACGGCGAACTGGATGTTCGAGCCGCCGGTATCCACGCCGATCTCGCGGATGATGCGCAGCGCGGCGTCGCGCAACAGTTGGTATTCCTTGTCGGTCAGGGTCTGGGCCGGCGCGACCGTGATCGAGTCGCCGGTGTGCACGCCCAGCGGGTCGAAGTTCTCGATCGAGCAGACGATGACGACGTTGTCGCGGGTGTCGCGCATGACCTCCAGCTCGAACTCCTTCCAGCCGGCGATCGACTCCTCGACCAGCACCTCGTGCGTGGGCGACGCCTGCAGCCCCCAGTCGACGACGCGCTCGAATTCGTCCGCGGACTGCACGATGCCGCCGCCCATGCCGCCCAGGGTGCGCGACGGGCGCACGATGAGCTGCAGGCCCAACTCCTCGCGCAGCGCGCGGGCGTCGGCCAGCGACCGGGCGTAGCCGCTGCGCGGCAGGTCCAGGCCGATGCGCTGCATCGCGGCCTTGAACAGGTCGCGGTCCTCGGCCTTCTTGATGGCCGGCAGTCGGGCGCCGACGAGTTCCACGCCGTAACGGTCGAGCACGCCGGCCTCGGCCAGTTCGATCGCCAGATTCAAACCGGTCTGGCCGCCGATGGTCGGCAACAGCGCGTCCGGGCGTTCCGCGGCGATGATCTTTTCCAGCACCGGGCGCGTGAGCGGCTCGACGTAGGTGCGGTCGGCGAAGTCCGGGTCGGTCATGATGGTCGCCGGGTTGGAGTTGACCAGTACGACGCGAAAACCCTCCTCCTTGAGCGCCTTGCACGCCTGCGTGCCCGAGTAGTCGAACTCGCACGCCTGGCCGATGACGATCGGGCCGGACCCGATCAGGAGGATGGAATGCAGGTCGGAACGTTTGGGCATGGCGGTGCCGCGCGCGGACGCGGGAATTGCGGTCAGGATCGAAAGCGCTCCATCAGGGCGGTGAAGCGGCCGAACAGGTAGTCCGCGTCGTGCGGCCCCGGCGACGATTCGGGATGGTACTGCACGGAGAAGAGCGGATGGTCGGGGTGTCGCAGCCCCTCGACCGTGCGGTCGTTGAGGTTCACGTGGGTGATCTCGGCATGGCCGGGCAGCGAGTCCACGTCCACGCAGAAGCCGTGGTTCTGCGCCGTGATCTCGACCTTGTTGGTCGCCACGTCCATGACGGGCTGGTTGCCGCCGTGGTGGCCGAACTTGAGCTTGTAGGTGCGCCCGCCCAGGGCGAGGCCGAGAATCTGGTGGCCGAGACAGATGCCGAACAGCGGCAGCTTGCCGATCAGCGCGGCGACGTGGCGGTGCGCGTACGGCGCCGCGGCCGGGTCGCCCGGACCGTTGGACAGGAACACGCCGTCCGGGGCGAGGGCGAGCACGTCGTCCGCGGGCGTGTCCGCGGGCACCACGCGCACGCGGCAGCCGGCCTCGACCAGGTGGCGCAGGATGTTGAACTTCACGCCGTAGTCGTAGGCGACGACGGAATAGCGCGGCGCCGGCGGCCGCGGGACTGCGGAGGCGGCGCGTTCGGTCCCCGCCTGCTCGCGGTAGCCGGTCGCCGGGTCCCAACGGCCCTGCGTCCAGGTGTAGGGCGCGCGGCAGGTCACTTCCTTGACGAGGTCGCGGCCGAGCAGGTCGGGGGCGTCCTGCGCTTTGGCGACGAGGCGGCGCGCGTCCAGGTCTTCCGTCGCAATGACGGCCTGCTGCGCCCCGCGGTCGCGGATGCGGCGGACCAGCGCGCGGGTGTCGATCCCTTGAATGCCGACGACGCCCTGCTCACGCATGTACGCGGCCAAGCTCTGCCGGGCGCGCCAGTTGCTCGGCCGCTCCCAGTACTCCTTCACCACGAAGCCCTCGACGAACGAGCGGCGCGACTCCACGTCTTCGGGATTCACCCCGACGTTGCCGATCTCGGGGCAGGTCATGGTGACGATCTGGCCCTTGTAGGACGGGTCGGTCAGGATTTCCTGATAGCCGGTCAGCGAGGTGTTGAAGACGATCTCGCCGACCGCCTCGCCGCGCGCCCCGAAGGCGGTGCCGGCGAAGACGGTGCCGTCGGTCAGCGCCAGCAGCGCCGGGTCGGCCCCACTCTGGAATGGGATGGCGGTCACGCGGCGCCCGCCTCCCGCGTCTGCGCGGCGTGGACGGGGCGGCCGGCGACGAGCGTCCGCACCACCTTGCCGGTCATGTCCCATCCGGCGAACGGCGTGTTGTGGCTGCGCGAGTACGACGCGAGCGGGTCCACGCGCCACACCGCGGCCGGGTCGAAGATCGTCACGTCGGCCGCGGCACCGGGGGCCAAGCGGCCGTAGTCCAGGCCGAGAATGCGGGCCGGATTCAGCGTCAGCTTGCGGATGGCCTGCGGCAGGGTCAGCACGCCGGCGCGGACCAGTTGCAGGGTGAGCGGCAACGCCGTCTCCAAGCCGGTCACGCCGTGCGCGGCGCAGTCGAACTCCACCTCTTTTTCGTCGCGGTGGTGGGGGGCGTGGTCGGTCGCGATGGCGTCGATCGTCCCGTCGCGCAGGCCGGCCTGCATGGCGGCGACGTCCGCGGCCAGGCGCAGCGGCGGGCTCATCTTGGCGTTGGTGTCGTAGTCGCCGACCGCCTCCTCGGTGAGCGTGAAATGGTGGGGCGTCACCTCGGCCGTCACCGCCAGCCCGTCGGCCTTGGCGCGGCGCACCTCTTCGACCGCGGTCCGCGTGCTGACGTGCGCGATGTGCACGCGCCCGCGGGTGAGCCGCGCCAGCGCGACGTCGCGGGCGACCATGACGTCCTCGGCCGCGGCCGGTATCCCGCGCAGCCCCAGCCGCAGCGCGGTCGGGCCCTCGTGCATGCTGCCGCCCGCGGCCAGGTCCAGGTCCTCTTCGTGCACGCTGATCGGCACGTCGAACATGGAGCAGTACTCCAGGGCGCGCCGCATCAGGTTGGCGTCCATGACCGGCCGGCCGTCGTCGGAAATGGCGACCGCGCCGGCGTCGAGCATGTCCCCGATGTCGGCCAACTCCTCGCCCCGGAGTCCTTTGGACAGCGCCCCGATCGGAAACACGCGCGCCAAACCCGCGGCGCGCGCCTGCTCGCGGATGTAGCGGGTCACCGCGGCGGTGTCGTTGACCGGATTCGTATTCGCCATGCAGGCCACGCCGGTGAAGCCGCCGGCGACCGCGGCGCGCGTGCCGGTCAGCACCGTCTCCTTGTACTCGTAACCCGGCTCGCGCAGGTGGACGTGCATGTCGATCAACCCCGGCGCGACCATGCAGCCCGCGGCGTCGATCCGGTCGGCCTCGACGCCGTCGAACGCGCCCGGCCGGTCGAGGGCGCGGACGGCGCCGTCTTCCACCAACAGGTCGAGGCGGGCTGCCCGCTCTTCCTGCGGGTCGATGACCGTGCCCCCGGCGATGACCAGCCGCATCCGCCTACTCCCCGACCGCGCGCTTGGGCAGGCGGGCCGGCTCCGTCCGCCGCGGGACGGCGCGCCCGGGATCCCGTATCCCATCCCTACGGTCGGCGCGCGTCTCCTCCGGCTCGGCGTGCGCGGTTCGGTCCTGCGTCGTCAGCAGATACAGCACCGCCATGCGCACGGCCACGCCGTTGGTCACCTGGTCGAGAATGACCGAATACGGGCCGTCGGCCACGCGCGAGTCGATCTCCACGCCCCGGTTCATCGGCCCGGGGTGCAGGATGACGACGCCGGGCGCGGCCGCGGCGAGCGCGGCGGGCGTCAGGCAGAAGCGCCGCGCGTAGTCGGCGAGGCTCGGAAAGAAATTGCGCGCCTGACGCTCGCGCTGCATGCGCAGCAGCATGATCGCGTCCGCGCCGGCCACGCCCGCGCGCAGATCCGTGTGGCATTCCACGCCCCACTGCGCGCACTCCCGCGGCAGCAGCGTCCGCGGCCCGACGAGCCGCACGTCGGCGCCCAGCGCGTTCAGCGCCAGGACGTTGGAGCGGGCCACGCGGCTGTGCAGGACGTCGCCCACGATCGCCACGGTCTTGCCCGCGACGTCGCCCAGACGGTCGCGCATGGTCATCACATCGAGCAGCGCCTGGGTCGGGTGCTCGTGCGTGCCGTCGCCGGCGTTGACGACCGGGCAGTCGCTCGACCGGGCGAGCAGGTGGGCGGCCCCGGACGCGGGATGCCGGAGGACGACCGCGGCCGGCCGCATGGCGCACAGGTTGCGCGCCGTATCCAGCAGACTCTCGCCCTTGGCCGCGCTGCTCGTGGACGCCGACACGGTGACCGTGTCCGCGGACAGCCGTTTGGCCGCGATCTCGAAGGACGACCGGGTGCGCGTGCTGGGCTCGTAGAACAGGTGGATGATGGTCTTGCCGCGCAGCGTGGGGACCTTCTTGACCTCACGCTCGGAGATCTCCCGGAACGACTCCGCGGTCTGCAGGACGAACAGCAGTTCCTCGCGCGACAGATCGCCGATGCCCAGAAAGTGGCGCTGCGTGAACGTCATGGCCGCTCCCGTTACTCGATCACCACTTCGTCGCGTCCGTCGTGTTCGGCGAGGCGCACCGACACGCGCTCGTCGTGCGCCGTCGGGACGTTCTTGCCCACGTAGTCGGGCCGGATGGGCAGTTCGCGGTGCCCGCGGTCGATCAGGACCGCCAGTTGGATGGTGCGCGGCCGGCCGAAGTCCACCAGGGCGTCCATGGCCGCGCGCACGGTGCGGCCGGTGTACAGCACGTCGTCGGCCAGCACGATGCGCCGCGCGTCCACCTCGAACGGAATGCTCGTGCCGTGCACCTCGGGCTGCGTGCGCGCCCGGCCGACGTCGTCCCGATACAGCGTGATGTCGATGTCGCCGCACGGCGGGCGCACGCCTTCGACCTCGCGGATCTTGTCGGCCAGCCGGCGCGACAGCGGCACCCCGCGCGTATGGATGCCGACCAGCGCGAGCTGCTCCCCACCCTGGTTGCGTTCCAGAATCTCGTGCGCGATGCGCGTCAGCGCGCGCCGGATGGCGGCCGCGTCCAGGACGAGGCGCGGGCCGGAATGGCGAATCAGGCGGGCCATGCGAGCAAAAAAAGAGCCCCCTCGGATGTCCAAGGGGGCTCGGGCCGGGGTTGTCGTGAACCGCAGAACAGGAATTTCATGGCCGCGCTTTCCAGCCTCGCGGGACCGGGTTAAAGGCGCGCTTTTCCTACGCTCCTGCCCCCGGCCTGTCAAGGGTGGCGCCGCGGCGGAAGAGACAAGATCGGGGTGCAAAGGCCGGGGTGACGTCGGGGTTCGTTTCGATGTTTCGACACCCTTCGACAGGCTCAGGGACCGAGCTCAACACATTGCAGGCTCAACGAACTAACGGATCGGAAGGTCCCTGAGCCTGTCGAAGGGCCGGGTGGGGCGACGTCGGGGTTCGTTTCGACAAGCTCAACGAACTGAGGGATCGGAAGGTCCCTGAGCCTGTCGAAGGGCCGGGCGGGGCGACGTCGGGGTTCGTTTCGACAAGCTCAACGAACTGAGGGATGGGAAGGTCCCTGAGCTTGTCGAAGGGCCGGGTGGGGCGACGTCGGGGTTCGTTTCGACAGGCTCAACGAACTAAAGGACGGGAAAGTCTCCAAGCCTGCGGTGTCCTGTGCTTGAGGTAGTGCTGCGGCTTGCAGCGGTGGGCCGCGGTCCATACCATGCGCCGACGTTTTCAGCGGACGGGTTTCCGGCGCATATCTCGCGCCCGCGAAGTGCATGGAAAAAGGACGGCCGACATGGATTTCACGTTTTCCGAAGATCAACTCCTGTTGCAGCAGACCCTGCGGCAGTACGCCAAGGACAAACTCATGCCGAACTATGCGCGCTGGGACCGCGGCGAGACCATCCCGCGCGCGTTGATACAAGAAGTGGCCGAACTCGGCGTCTTCGGCCTGCGGGTGCCGGAACGGTTCGGCGGCCTGATGGCCGACTACGTGACCTGCGGGCTGATGTCCGAAGAACTGTCGCGCGGCGACTTCAACTACAGCCTGTACGTGCAGCTCGGGCTGATCGCCTCGGAACTGCTGACCGATTTCGCGGCTCCCGAAGTGCAGGCGGAGTGGCTGCCCCGCCACGCCGCGGGCGACGCGGTCATCGCGTTCGGCCTCACCGAGCCCGGCGCCGGGTCGGACGCGGCCCGCATCGTCACCCGTGCCGAACGCGTCGGCGACGATTACGTCATCACCGGCGAAAAGGCGTCCATTACGTTCGCCGGATACGCGGACGCCTGCATCGTGTTCGCGCGCACCGGCGCCGAAGGGGCGCGCGGCATTTCGGCCTTTCTCGTGCCGCTCGATGCCCCGGGCGTCACCCGCCAGCCCTACTTCGCCGCGGGCGAGCGGCTGACCCAGCGCGGCTCGCTGTTCTTCGACGGCGTGCGGGTGCCGGCCCGCAACCGGATGGGCGAAGAAGGCAAGGGCTTCTACCAGGCGATGATCGCCTTCGACTTCAACCGCGCGGTCATCGCCCTGGCCTGCATCGGCGCGGCGCAGCAATCGCTGGACGAGACCATCGACTACACCAAGGGGCGCGCGGTGTTCGGCAAGCCGCTCGCCACGTTCGAGGGCGTCGCCTTTCAGGTCGCCGAACATCTGACGTTGTTGGAGTCGGTGCGCGTGCTGTCCTACAAATGCCTGTGGCTCAAGGATCAGGGGCAGAAGCACACCAAAGAGGCCGCGATGGTCAAATGGCTCGGCCCCAAGGCGGCCGCGGACGCTATCCACGCCTGCATGATCCTGCACGGCCACTACGGCTACAACATGGAGTCGCCGCTGGAGCAGCGTTGGCGGGACGTGGTGGGGTTGGAGATCGGCGACGGCACGCCGGAGATCATGAAGGGCATAGTGGCCCGCGAAGCCTTCGGCCGGGAATACACCTCGTACCGCTGACCGTTCTCCTAGCCCTCAGTTCGTTGAGCTTGCGATGTGTTGAGCTCGGTCCCTGAGCCTGTCGAAGGGTGTCGAAACATCGAAACGAACCCCGAGATCACCCCGCCCCTTCGGCTCCTGGTCCCCGGATCTCCTTGCACGGAATCCCCTTCGCAAACGTAAAAGGGCCGGCTCATGGCGAGCCGGCCCTTGTTCTCTCGGGATACGGTCCGAAGCGTCGTCGGACCCGACGGCCTAGGCGAGAAAAGCGTTCAGTTTCGCCAGGAACGCGTCGGTCTGCTCCACCTCGGGACGGTGCCCGCAGCCGTCCAACAGCAGCAATTCCGATCCGGCAATCGCGTCCCGGTAGAGCGGCGCCGCACTCGCCGGAGCGACCCGGTCGTCCTTGCCCCAGACGATGAGCGTCTTGACCGGCTCGCCGCATTGGAGCAGCGGCGCCATGCTGGGGTTGTACATATACGGCACCCAGGCCAGCCGCGCGCTTTCGGCCCGCGCGTCCTCCCACGCCTCGAATTGCTCGGGGGTGGGTTCGCCGCCGTACAGTTTGGCGAATTCCGGGGTGGATTGAATGTCCTCGACGCTGGAGTCGAGGTACGCCTTGGCCGTCAGTTGGAACATGTCGGCGATGACGCCCTCGGGCGGGCGGATGCCGAACGGCGCGACCAGAACGAGACGGTTGAATTGGGCCGCGTTGCCGGCGGCCATCTCCGCGGCGATCCAGCCGCCCAGCGAGAAGCCGACCACGTCCGCCGGCACCAAGCCGGCTTCCCGGAACGCCCGGCCGTACAGGCCGGCCAAGTCCCGGATGTTGCTCACCCACTCGACGCGCGGCGTCCGGCCGAAACCCGGATGCAGGGGGATCATGACCGTGCGGTTCTGGGCCATTGCGGCGTGCCAGTTCGTGATGCCCGGATGTCCCAACTCCTCGTGAAGCACGACCAGCGGGCTGCCCGAGCCGCCCTGCACGACGGTCAGCTCGGCGTCGCCGACCGTCCACTGCGTTTCCTTCCACTGTATGTCTGCCAAGGTGGGCCTCCTTTCCAAGAGGCGCACTTCTACCACAGGCCCACGGGAGTTGAGAAGAGCGCGCCCTGGAGGATTCGAACCTCCGACCTACAGATTCGTAGTCTGCCGCTCTATCCGGACTGAGCTAAGGGCGCGTGGGGGGGAATTGGGATGGGACGCTGCATTGCGGAACGTTCTTCTACCACACGGATTCGGGCGGTGGCAACCGAAGGCTAGACTTCCGTCGCGCCACAGTTTGAAACGCAATCATGATCCGATCCCCTCTCCCCTGGTGGGAGAGGGGGGAAGGTGGGATTACTCCAAAGTATGCAATGCGCCGGAAATGGGGAGCGTGTCCCTCTGGATTCCGGCTTTCGCCGGAATGACGAAGCAGAGGCGTTTCGGCCCGGTCCTGCTTGAATGCCACGCTTCGATTCCTACTCCCTCTCCCCTGGAGGGAGAGGGCCGGGGTGAGGGGGAAGACAGGGAGACTCGACCCTCCGCCTTCCCCACCTGCCTCAGGCTCTCCCTCTGGGTTCCGGCTTTCGCCGGAATGACGTGGCGCGTTATCTCGAGCGCCCCGTCGTCGGACGGCTTACCATCTCTCGTATTTCACCGCGCCGCGGGCATATCCCGCACCGCGCAGCAGATCGCGCAACCGCAGGGTCGGGCGTCCGATCCCGCAAAGGTAGAAGCGGCGGTCGCGGTTCGCGTCCGCGTGGACGAACCGCTGCCCGACGTACGGCACCAAGGTCGCCTCGATCGAATACGCGCCCTGCCCTGCTCCGGGTATCAGCGGATGGAACGAGAACCCCGCACGGCGACGCTCCCACACGCGCCATTCGTCGAGGAAGAGCACCTCCGACTCGCGCGCCGCGCCGTACACCAGACGAACCGGGACTTTCGGCCGGCCGGTCAGGAGTCGGGCCACCATGGGGCGGAACGGCACCACGCCGACGCGATCGGCGATGAAGACGTGTTCGGCGTCCGCCGCCTCGTCGAGGACGAATCTCCCCCACGGACCGGTGAACCGCAGTTCGTCCGCCTCCCGCCGGCCGAACAGATAGGCCGAACCCCGGCCGCCCGGGACGCGGTTCAGGCAGATCTCGACCGACGCGGTTTCATCGGGCAGCGAGGCGATCGTGTAGGCGCGGGTGAGCGTCGTTCCGCCCGCGGGCAGCAGGAACGACAAGAACTGGCCCGGAACGAACGAAAGCCGGCGGCCGCCGGCGAGCCGCAGGAAGAACGAGCGGGTCTCCGGGGTGCGCTCGACGATGCGCTCGATGGTCGCCGTGTAGGTCGGGGCGGAAGACACGAGGGGCCATCCCGCGGGCGGGCCGAACCCGTCGGGTTCAGACCTGTTGGTTGATGGTGTAGCGGGGAATCAGGATTTTGACCTCGCCCCCGTCCATGACGGCCTGACAGCCCAGGCGCGAGGTGGATCGCAGCCCGGGCGCCTTGTCGAGCATGTCGTCTTCCTCTTCCTCGTTGTCGGACAGATGCGCCGTGCCGTCCAGGACGATGACGTGGCAGGTCGTGCACGCACAGTTGCCGCCGCAGGCGTGTTCGAGTTCGATGCCGTGGCCGAGCAGGACGTCGAGAATGGAGCCCGGCTCACCGTCGTGGTGGAACGGCGCGTCGGCCGGGTCGAACTCGATGACGCGGTCCGGGTCGCCGGCCTCGAACGCGACGTGCAGCTTTGCCATGCGCGGAGGGGGAGGAGAAGTTATTGCAGCGCCGCGGACTGGACCTGCCCGGCTTCGAGGCGCAGGACGACGGCCCGGGCGACGTCCACGAACGTCCGACTCTGGGCGTGGTCCGGCTGCGCCACCACGATCGGGGCGCCGGCGTCCCCGCCGGCCATGATGTCGCGCACCAGCGGCAACCGGCCCAGCAGCGGCAACCCGAATTCCTCGGCCATGCGCGCCCCGCCGTCCCGGCTGAAGACGTGGGATTCGTGTCCGCACGCCCGGCAGACGTGGGAACTCATGTTCTCGACCACGCCGAGGACCGGCGCCTCGACCTCCTCGAACATCTTGATGCCGCGGCGGACGTCGAGCAGCGCCACGTCCTGCGGCGTGGTCACGATCACCCCGCCCGACAGCGGCACCTTCTGCACCACGGTCAACTGCGCGTCGCCCGTGCCCGGCGGCAGATCGACGACCAGCACGTCCAACTCGCCCCATTCGACCTTGGTGATGAACTCGGTCAGCAGCTTGTCGATCATGGGGCCCCGCCAGATGACGGCGTGGCCGTCGGGCACCAGAAACCCCATCGACATGACGCGCAGGTCGTACTTCGTCACCGGAATCAGGCGCTTGTCCTCGGTGCTCTTGGGCTTGTCGGTCATGCCCAACATCAACGGAATGCTCGGGCCGTACACGTCGGCGTCCAGCACGCCGACCCGCTGCCCCGTCCGGGCGAGCGCCGCGGCCAAGTTCACGGACACCGTCGATTTGCCCACCCCGCCCTTGCCGCTGGCGACGGCCACGACGTGGCGCACGCCCGGAATGGCGGGCGTGGCCGCGGGCGCCGGCGTGGGTGCCGCGGGCCGTTCGATGACGATCTCGACCGGCAGATCGACGAGCGGAGTCAGGGTTTCGGACACGCTGCGCCGGATCGTTTCGACCACCTCGGCGTTGCCCGTGGACGGCGCGAGTTCCACGGTCACCGCGGCCCCGCCCACGGCGATGTCCTTGACTACGCCGAACGCGACGATGTCGCGGCTGAAGCCGGGATACTTGATCTGTTTGAGCGCGTCCCGCAATTGCTGCGGCGTCGGCGTGGTCGCCATGTCCGGCTCCTATTCTGTGCCCGGTTCGGCCCGCGGCCGATCGCTCCGGTCGGGCAGATCGTCGCCCAGGCTGCGCAGGTAGTCGAACGTGTAGATGCCCGTCTCGTGGCCGTCGGCCCAGGTCGGATTGACCGCGTAATTGCCGACCATGTCGATGCTCACCAACTGCGGGTCCTCGACTTCCACGAAGCGCCGTTCGCCGCCGTGGCCCTGGCAGACCGCGCAGGGACACCAACCCCGCAGGTGGGAGAACGGATAGTCGCGCAGCGCGTCGTCGTCCCACAGCACGCGCAGGAGGCGCTCTTCGGGAAGCGGCGTCAGCAAGACGGGCGTGGGCATGATCGTTCCGGCCCCGCGGCCTAGTGCACGGACTCCGGCAGCCGCATGGCCTCGGCTTCCACCACGCGCCGGGCGATACCGAGAAACGCCTGCGCGGCCGGATGCTCCGCGTCGGACACGAGCAGCGGCTTGCCTGCGTCGCCGCGCGCCCGGATGTCCTCGACCAGCGGAATCTCCCCCACCACCGGCAGGCCGGTCTTGTGCGCGCCGCCGTGGCCGAACACCTCGTCCTTCTCGCCACAGGCCGGGCACCGGTAGTAACTCATGTTCTCGACCACGCCCAGAATCGGCACGTTGACCTGCTTGAACATGCCGATGCCGCGCCGGACGTCGTGCAGCGCCACGTCCTGCGGCGTGGTCACGACCAGCCCGCCGTGCAGCGGCACTTCCTGCGCCAGCGTCAGCGCGACGTCGCCCGTGCCCGGCGGCAGATCGACGATCAGATAATCCAGGTCGCTCCACACCACGTCGCGCAGGAACTGGCGCACGATGCTCATCACGATCGGGCCGCGCCAGATGACCGGCGACTGGTCGTCGAGAAAGAACCCCATCGAGATGAGTTGCACGCCGTACTTCTCGACCGGATGGATTTTCTTGTTCTGCCCGGCGCGCGGGACCGCGTCGGTGCCCATCATGAGCGGCACGCTGGGGCCGTACACGTCGGCGTCCAACAACCCGACCGAGTGGCCCAGCGAGCCCAATGCCAGCGCGAGATTCACGGCCAGCGTGGACTTGCCCACCCCGCCCTTGCCGCTCGCCACGGCCAGGATGCGCCGTACGCCCGGGATGTCCGCCCGCTCGCGGACGGCGCGGTTGCCGGCCTGCGGCGCCGCGCCGGCCTGCGCGTCCTGACCGGCCTGTGCGGCGAAGGCGTGGATGTGGACGCGGTCGATGCCGGGAACCGCGGTCAATTCCTGGGTGATGCGCCCGCGCAGGTGACGCAGCACGTCTTCCTTGACGCTGCTGGCGCGGATGTGGACGACCGCGCCGTCGTCCTGAATCTGTACTTTGCCGACGAGCCCCAACGTCACGATGTCGCGTTGGGAGCCGGGGTATTGCACCCGCTTGAGCCCTTCGGCAATCGCGTCGCGCCGCTCTCGTTCAGTCACCCGGCTTTCCTCTTTTACTTAGTTCCTGAATTCCTGCGGTCGGTGGTGCATCGTTCCCTGATTGTCGCGCAACGCGTTTGGACACTGGCTTCCGGGACCCGGCGTCCGAGGACGGGTCGCGAACCTGATGGGGAACGTCGTCTGTATCAATCAGGCCGGAGCCGTTCAAGGACGGGCATCCGCGGGGAACAACGGTCGGCAAAGGGAATGAGGGACTCGAAGATCCCAGCCGGTCGTCATTCCCGCGAACCCCGGATCAAGTCCGGGACAGGCTCTCACCCTCTCCCTGGTCCCTGAGCCTCCCCCCGATCTCTGAGCCTTCTCCCGGTCCCTGAGCCTGTCGAAGGGAACGAGAGGGGACAGAAGGCGCTCTCCCCCATGAGAGAAAAGGAGTAGTGAGGCGACATCTCCTGTTACGATAGGGAAGGAAATCACGTATCGAATGATCCGCTGCCTTCGTTTGTCGGACCTTGCAATCCGGCCCGATGTCAGGTAGTCGCCCCGGGCACCGACAATCCCGTCGACCGACCCAATCCTTCGGAGGAGGCTTAGACCATGACCCACAAACCGTTACCCCCCCCCCCCCCCCCCCCCCCCCCCGCACATCTTCGCCTGATGCGTTGACCGACGCACCGCAGAAGAAGGCGAAGAAAGCCTGGTCCAAACCGACCATCAGCACGATGGACGGCGTCGTCACGGTCGAGAGCGGCGCGAACCAGGCTCTCGTGAATCTTGAGAACTCCAAATACCACCCACCGTCGTAGTGCCGACCCCTGGACCCGTTGAACCACTGCGACCCGGGATCTCGTTGATACCGGGCCGCAGCGACTCCCGGTGTTGAGCGTAAGATGTCGTCGCCCACCTCGGACGTCTGTCTGGTCACGGTCGCCACGGAAGCCTTCGTGCCGGGCACGCGCGTGCTGCTCGGCTCCTTCCTCCAACAGCATCCCCGCTTCGCCGGCGACGTCGTCGTGATCCACGCCGGACTCTCCCAAGCCGCGCAGGACGTTCTCGCCGCGGCCTCCGACCGCGTGCGGTTCGAGCCGGTGTCCACCGCGCTGAAGGAGCGGCTGGCCCGCCTGCGCGCCACGCACCCCGCCTTCGCCCGCGGGCTGGGGTATCTCTACTCGCTCGAAGCGTTCCGGCTGCGCGGCTACCGCAAGGTGCTCTTCTACGATAGCGACGTCCTCGTCCGCGCGCCGGTGGACGACCTGTTCGACGCCGACGACGTGCTGCTGTGCTGCCCGGACCAGGTGGCGCTCGCCGGCGGGCGGCGCGATGCCCGCACCTTCGCGCCGCTCCCGGCCGCGGACTCGGCCGGCGTGCCGGCGCTCGCCGATACCTTCAACAGCGGCTTTCTCCTGTTCGACGGACGGCTCGCGGACGGGTCCTGCCACGCGGACCTGCTGGCGATGGTGGTGCCGGAGACTTGGCCCGGTCCCGACGCCCCGCATCGGGACCAGTTCCTGCTGAACCGCTACTTCGCCGGGCGGCACACGCTCGTCAGTTCCACCTACAACTATCTGCTGGCCTCGACCGCGGCCATTCGGGCGCGGGAGCATCTCGCCGCCGAGCGCGCCAAGGCGGTGCACTTCAACTATCCCGTCAAACCCTGGGCGCCGAACGCCCTGCTGCGCTGGACCTGGGCCAACCCGACCTATGCGCCGACGCGGTACTTCGCGCTCTGGAGCGCGGCCCGCGACGAACTGGCCGCCGGCGTTCCCGCGGCCCCACGGCCGGCGCGCGACGCCCCGCGCACGCCGTTGACGCGCGTCAGCGGCGCCGGACGCGACCTCGATGCGGTGGTGACGACCCATCTGTTCGGCGTCTGTCCGAACAACAGTGGCTCCACGTTCCTGGGCCATGCGCTGGCGACCTGCCGGGCGGCGTGGAGTCTCACCAAAGAGGGCAAGCGCATGCTCGGCTACGTCGGGCCGGTCACCTACCGTTCGCCCGCGCCCGGCGCGCCCAAGCCCGGCTTGATCTGGGGCGCCCGCCAACACTGGATCGACCGGTTCGCCGACCCGCGCAACTACGATTGGCCGCGCAACCGCAAGGCGTGGTACTTCCAGGCCAGCGCCCGAGATCCGCACGCGCCGGTGTTCGTCACCAAGGCGCCGCCGTTCCTGCTGCTCGTCGATCAATTGATCCGCCACTTCCGCAACGCGAAGTTCCTGTTCATGGTGCGCAACCCCTACGCGGTCTGCGAGGGCATCTGCCGCAACTACCGGAGTCAGTTCGTGGCGGAGGGGCGCAGCCTGGAAGAGGAGGCCGCCATCCACGTCGCCAACTGCCTCACGTGGCAGCGGCGCAACGTGGAGGCGTACCGGGACCGCGGCGTCTTCTTCACCTACGAGGCGATGTGCGCCGAGCCCGAACGGGTGGCGCAGCGGATCCGGGAACTGGTCCCGGAACTCGACGACCTGAACCTGCGCCAGCGCCTGCCGGTGAAGGAGAGCACCTACGACGAGATGCTGACCGACATGAACGCGCGGCAGATCGCGCGCCTCGACGCCGCGCAGATCGCCACGTTCAACCGCGTGTTCCGCCGACATCGAGGCGTGCTCGCCTCCTTCGGCTACGACCTCAGGTAACGGAAAACCCTGATGCCGGACGCTGAAGGGATACGGAACGTCGGGAGAAATACCTAGGAAACGACAGACAAGACGACCTGGAGCTTTCCCCCCTCAGTTCGTTGAGCCTGCGCTGTGTTGAGCTAGTCGAAACATCGAAACGAACCCCGAGGTCACCTCGGCCTTCGCACCGCACCCCGGCCCTCCGACCTTTCGACAAGCTCAAGGTCCTGCCCGTCGAGCTTGGTCGCTGTACTTGTCGAAGGGTGTCGCAACAGCTCCCCCGGCCCGTTTCGGACTTCGGCTACGACCTCAGGTAACGGAAAACCCTGATGCCATGCAGTGCCCGGAGCGCACCGGGCGCTGAAGGGATACGGAGCGTCGGGGGAAATACCTAGGAAACGACAGGCAAGACGACCCTGGAGCTTTCCCCCTAAGTTCGTTGAGCCTGCGCTGTGTTGAGCTAGTCGAAACATCGAAACGAACCCCGAGATCACCTCGCCCTTCGCACCGCACTCCGCCCCTTCGACCTTTCGACAAGCTCAAGGTCCTGCCCGTTGCGCTTGGTCGCTGTACTTGTCGAAGGGTGTCGCAACATCGAAACGACCCCCGAGGCCACCTCGGCCTTCGCACCGCACCCCGGCCCTCCGACCTTTCGACAAGCTCAAGGTCCTGCCCGTTGCGCTTGGTCACTGTACTTGTCGAAGGGTGTCGCAACATCGAAACGACCCCCGAGGTCACCCCGGCCTTCGCACCGCACTCCGCCCCTCCGACCTTTCGACAAGCTCAAGGTCCTGCCCGTTGCGCTTGGTCGCTGTAATTTGTCGAAGGGTGTCGAAACGGCTCCCCCGGCCCGTTTCGTATGTCCTACTCGACGCCAACGAATGGCGCCTAGGGGACGGGACGCTACCGGCCTGGGGATTCCGCGCCCGGCGGATGACGCGGCGCCCCCTCCCCTGGTGAAGAAGCGGGCGGAGGGGTCGGCAAGTCTTCGGGCGGCTTCGCCGACACGCTCTTCAGCAGAATGTACGGGTCGCCGCCCATCCCCATGCCGCGCGTGATCCCGGTCGTGCCGTACTGGTAGCCGATCAGCGTGCCGGTGAACCAATAGGACTCGCCCACAAGCGGGATGTCCGCGACGAGGGCCGGGTCGGAATAGAACAGCAACACCTTGGCCATCAGGCTCGCCTTCATCGAGACCGAGCCCTTGCCGACGACGAGCGACGGGACCATCGTCATGCCGTAATACTCCACGTATTCGACCGCGCCCGTGCGGGCGTTCGTGACGAAATAGCGGCGTTTGCCCTTGTTCGGAAAGCGCCGGAAGCCGCCCGTCACCGTGATCTCCTGCCCCACCTCCTGATTCGCGAAGAAGCGGACGAAGGCGCCCGCCCCGGCCGCGGGGTTCGGCTGCACGAGCGCCGAGCCCGTCAGGCAGCAGAGAAATACTATGGCGGCGAAGCCGCGTCGCATGATCGTCCCGCGTGTCCGGAGAAACGCGGGCAGGCTACGTCATTCTCCGTGGAACGGGAAGGGTCGGGAATTCCGTATTCCGCGGGAACGACGACCGGCGGGGGCGGCAAGCATGTCATTCCCCTCATTTTCGGTAGGCCGGCCGGATGCCTCGCAGCATGGGGTAGTGTTTGACGTTCAGTGTCTTCAGTTCCGCCCCCTCCGTGACGGCGGTCGCGGCGACGATGGCGTCCGCGAGGCCATAGATTTGCGTGCGGACCATGTTCCGCCTCCAGTACTGTGTATGTTGGCCTTATACATCGGAAAATCTTACGAGCAAGATCCGCCCGCTCGACTCCTTCCCGTTTCACCTTCGGAAACCCCCATGTCGGTCTCAGGAGATCGGATGGACCGCGGCTCGGTTGCAAAGAGCGCCTCCGCCTGAACGCTTGCCCCGCGGCGGGCGGAAAGTCAGAATGGGTACGCCGCGGGGTGCGGGATGCGGAAGAACTGGATCGCCAACTTGCCGCCGGCCCAAAGGCGGGCGTTCGAGCGGAGCAACGCGGTCGGCACGATCGAGTTGAACCCGACGCCGAAACTGCGGGAGGCCGTGGCCGCGTTGCCCGTGGCGCTCGCCGCGGAGCAGCGCAGCCGCGTCGCCGTGCTGGCGCAGACCATCGTGAACCAGATCTGCCGGGGACTCGGGGTGCGCACGGTCGAGGTACGCGTGCGCGGGATTCGGCCGTCGGACCGCCGGGGGGAACTGCACGGCCTGTACACCCAATACGCCGCGGACGGCCCCGCGCAGCCGCGCACGACGATCGAAGTCTGGATGCGGACGGCCAAGCAGAATCGGGTGGTCGCCTTTCGGACCTTTCTGCGCACCCTGCTCCACGAAGTCTGCCACCACCTGGATTATACGTATTTCCACTTTCGGGAGTCGTACCATACGGACGGCTTCTATCGGCGCGAATCCAGCCTGTTCCGCCGGCTCGTGACCCCGGCGGAGCAACCGAAGCGACCGGCACCCGCGGCGCCGCGGCGGTCGCTCTCCGCAATGGTGGAAGAGATTCTCGCCGCCAAATCCCGCGGCTGACCGGCTCAACCGTCTTTCCGGCTCGTTCGGCCGCGGCCCGCGGCGGCGCGGCGTTGCGCTTCACGCAGACGCGCTTGGGCTTCCGGGTAGGCCGGGTCGTAGCGCAGGACTTCGAGCAGCGCCGCGGCCGCGCGTTCGTGGCGGCCCAGCGCGGTGTACGCCGCGGCCAACTCGAAATGGGCGCGCGGACTCTGCGGACATCGGCGGATCCCGCGGTGGTAGAGGTCGATCTTGCGGGCGGGGTCCGTGCTCGCCAGCGCTTTATAGAAGACCGGACGCGCCCCGCGGCAGGCGGCTTCGTCGCGGCCGAAGCGGCCCGGTTTCGGGGCCGTTTCCGAGGCAGGCGGGCGGCGGGCGTGTCGCTCGGCGAGTCGGCGGAGGGCGGCCGCGCGTTCGACCGACGACGGATGCGACGAGAAGAAATGCGCCGTGGCGGACGCGGGCACCTCTACCGCCATGCGCCGCATGACCGCCTCACCCGCGGCCGGGTCGTAGCCGGCGCGCACCGCGAACGCCATCCCGACCCGGTCGGCTTCCAACTCCTGGGACTGGCTGAAATGGTTCATGAACATCCGTCCGACCACCCCGGTAGCCAAGCCCGAACCGGGGAGGGCCGCTTCGGCAAGGGCCTGTCCCAATTGCAGCAGGACGGCATTCGTCGCCCCGCGGGATACGTGGCCTTCGGTCAGATGGGCGAGTTCGTGGCCGACGATCATGGCCAGTTCGTCGTCCGACCGCACGAAGTCCATCATGCCGTTGGAGACCATGACCCATCCGAACGTGGCCGCGGCATTGATCGCCGCCTGGTCCGCGAGCAGCACGAATCGCACGCCCGGAGGCTGCGGGACCGCGGCCAGCACCCGGGTTGCGATGCGGTCGAATCGGTCCATTTTGGCGGCCCAGCCGGCGGGCGGGCGGTCGTACACCCGCCCCGCCGCGGCAAGGACGACGTCCGCGGCCTCGACCCGCGGGACGAAGCCCAGGCCGAAGCAGACGAGCGCGGCGACGCCGATCCAATTCATCGTCTTCTTCCCCCCTGACGAAGAGGGCCAAGGGGGTTCGGCCCGACGCGAGTCAGCGTGGCGAGACCGATCCGATGTCGCAGCATCTTTTCCCCCACTTCCCACCGGTTGTGCTATAGTGCGCCTCCGAACGGAGGGGGACAAGCCTGCGGTGTCTCGGTTGAATTCCTGGGCGGATCGGATTCCCCGCGGCGGAGGAACCCTCACCCCCGGATCAAGTCCGGGGCAGGCTCCAGCCCTCTCACGGTGATCTCTGAGCTCGGCGAGCTCGGCGAAACGGTCCCCGGATCGTCGAGTATGGAATTCTCTGAAGAAGCCTGGAAGGGGGCGCCATGCCTGGCTGGGTGTACGTTCGAGACATCGCCCGCTACGAGGGGCAAGCGGTGGAGTTGCGCGGCTGGCTGTACAACAAACGTTCCAGCGGCAAACTGCACTTCCTGCAAGTCCGCGACGGCACCGGCACCATTCAGTGCGTCGTGTTCAAGGGCGAAGTCCCGGACGCCACCTTCGCCCGCGGGCACGACCTGACCCAGGAATCGTCGCTCGTCGTCCGCGGCCAAGTCCGCGCCGACGCGCGCTCGCCGCTGGGATACGAGGTCGGCGTCACCGATCTCGAAGTCGTCCACCACGCCACCGACTACCCCATCACGCCGAAGGAACACGGCGTCGCCTTTCTGTTGGACCACCGCCATCTCTGGCTCCGCTCGGCGCGCCAACAGGCGGTGCTGCGCATTCGCGCGGACGTCGTCAAAGCCTGCCGCGACTACTTCGACGGCCGCGGCTTCACCCTGCTCGACGCCCCGATCTTCACCCCCGCGGCCTGCGAGGGGACGACCACGCTGTTTCCGGTCGCCTACTTCGACGACACCGTCTATCTGACCCAGAGCGGCCAACTCTACATGGAGGCCGGGGCGCTGGCGTTCGGCAAGGTCTATTGCTTCGGGCCGACCTTCCGCGCGGAAAAGTCCAAGACGCGCCGCCACCTGACCGAGTTCTGGATGATCGAGCCCGAGGTCGCCTACTGCGATCTGGACGGCGACATGGACTTGGCCGAAGATTTTCTGGAAAGCGTCGTGCAGCGCGTCCTGACCGACCGGCAGGCGGAACTCGCCGTGCTGGAGCGCGACACCGCGAAGCTGGCGCAGGTGAAGAAACCGTTTCCGCGCATCAGCTATGGCGAGGCCGTCGAACGCCTACGCGCCGAGGGGACCGACATCTGGTGGGGCGACGACTTCGGCGGCGACGACGAAACCCGGCTCTCCGAACAGTTCGACCGGCCCGTCCTGGTGCACCGCTATCCCGTCCAGAACAAGGCGTTCTACATGAAGGCCGACCCGCACGACGCCACGGTCGCCCTGTGCATGGACGTCCTGGCACCCGAAGGATACGGCGAGATCATCGGCGGCGGGCAACGCGAGGACGACCTGGCCGTGTTGCAAGCCAAGCTCGACGCGCACAACCTGCCAACGGAGGCGTTCGCCTGGTATCTCGACCTGCGGCGCTACGGCTCGGTGCCGCACGCCGGGTTCGGGATGGGCATCGAGCGGCTGGTCACGTGGCTGTGCGGCCTGCGCCACGTCCGCGAATCCATCCCCTTTCCCCGCATGTTGGAGCGGGTCACCCCCTGACGTGGCGCAACGCCGCGGGCGGGGTGTGCATCGGTTCGAAATGGGAACTCCGTACGAGAGTATCCCGCGCTCGTTGCGACATCCTTCAGCAGGCTCAGGGATCGGACTCGAGGCACCGCAAGCTCAGGGACTTCCCCAACCCTCAGTTCGTTGAGCCTGCGCTGTGTTGAGCTTGTCCAAGTATCGAATGGCCGAAACAATCCCCAAGAGGACCACCACGCCGCCCCCGGCCTTTCGACAGGCTCAAGGACCTCCCCCGCCTCCCCCCTGAGTTCGTTGAGCCTGCGGTGTCCTGAGCCTGTCGAAGGGTGTCGAAGGATCGAAACGAACCCGATGTCACCTCGGCCTTCGCCCCCCACTCCGGCCCTTCGACCATGAGGATCCTCTTGTATGGAATTCCCTTCGAAATCGTCTCCTCGGAGTTTTCCGATCCCCTCTCCCCTGGTGGGAGAGGGCTAGGGAGAGGGGGAAGATTCCGCCCTGGTTGACATTTCGCCACTGAGGAGGAGGGTTTCCGCCGGATTCCTGCTTGCACAGAGCCTACCCCCGGCTCGAACAGAGGAATGACGGAGGGATGGCATTCCACCCAGGGAAGTTTCAAACCGAGGCACTGCCCGCGGGCGGCGTCGTTCGGATCTCGCGCAGCAGGGCCACGTTGTCGCCGTGGCCGGTCCGGTGCGCGGTGACCTTGCCGCGGATGGGGCGGCCCAACAGATACAGGTCGCCCAGCAGGTCGAGGATCTTGTGGCGAACCAGCTCGTCGGGGAAGCGCAGCGGCGGGTTGATGACCCCCTGCTCGCCGATCAGGATGCAGTTGTTCAGCCGGCCGCCGTTGGCCAGCCCCATCGCTTCGAGGGTCTCGATCTCCTCGAGAAACCCGAACGTCCGCGCCGGCGCGATCGCGGCACGGTAGCCCGCGGCGTCGCGGTGGACGTAGCGGAATTCCTGTTTCCCGACCGGCGGCGGGTATTCCAGGTGGTAATGGATTTCGAGGTCGGGAGCCGGTTCGATGCACAAGAGCTTATCCCCTTCGCCGACCCGATACGGGCGGTCCACCTCCCACGCTGCGACCGCTTCGTCCTGCTCGACGATGCCGGCACTCTCCAGCGCGTCGCAGAATTCCAGGGCCGAGCCGTCCAGAATCGGGACCTCGCCCTGCATCTTGACGAGCAGGTTGGTCACGCCGTAGCCGTGCAGGGCCGACAGGAGATGCTCGACGGTTCGCACACTGGCGCCGTCCCGGTGCAGGCTGGTCGCGTAGCCGGTCGATTGCACGTACTCGACCGTGGCGGGGATCGTGACGTCCGAGGACAGCGAGCCGAACACGATCCCGCTCCCCGGAGGCAGCGGATGCAGGATGACCCCGGTCCGCACCCCGGAGTGCAGCCCGCGGCCGTGCAGGACCACGCTCTTGCCGATCGTGCGCGCCCGGCACCCCGGCGTTGCTTCCGACGTCGGGCGGGCCGCGGTGCGCGCCTCCACGCCCGCGAGTTCGTCCGAGACCGCCGCCCGCTCCGACCCGAGCGCGCGTTGGACGGAATGCAGCATGGTCTCCAGGGAAAACGGCTTCTCGATGAAATCCGCGGCCCCGAGCTTGGTCGCGCGCACCGCGGTCTCGATGGTGCCGTGCCCCGAAATGACGATGACCGGCAACTCGGGATGTTCGGTCTGGAGGCGTTCGAGCAGCGCGATACCGTCCACGTGCGGCATCCACACGTCCAGCACGACCAGCCGCGGCCGATGGGCGGCGATCAAATCCAGAACGCCGTCGCCCGACTCGGCCTCCAGCGTCGGATACCCCTCGTCCTGCAGAATGCCGCGCAGGGTGGTCCGAATGTTCGCCTCGTCGTCCACGATCAGGATCGGCGCCGGCATATCCTCACCCTCCCTCAGACGACCGGCTCGGCGGACACGGGTTCGGCCGGCTGCGTATGGCGTGCGCCGCGGCGCACGGGAATTTCGATGATGAAGCGGCTGCCGCGCGGGGCGTTGTCGCGCACCCGGATGAACGCCTGGTGGTCGGCCACCACCGTCGCGACGATCGCCAAGCCCAGGCCGCTGCCGTCGGTCTTCGTCGAAAAATGCGGCTCGAACACATGTTCCCTGACGTCGGGCGGAATGCCGCAGCCCGTGTCCGCGACTTCGAGCCGCACCGTATCGACCGCCTGGAAATACCTGGTCGCGACGGCCACGCGCCCCGCGGTGCCGTTCGGCGCGGCGCGGCAGGCGGCGACCGCGTTGTCGAGCAGGTTGCGCACGGCCCGCCGCATGCCCTCGCGGTCGAGTTCGAGAGTGGGCACCGTCGGGTCGGGGGTGAAGACGATGTCCAGGTCGCGGTGGGCCTCCGCCAGCAACACGACGCATTCCCGGGTGAGCGCGTTCAGATCCTCGGGCGCATGGTCGCCGGCCGGCAGGCGCGCGAACTGCGAGAACTCGTTGACCAGTTTCTTGATGGCGTCCACCTCGTGCGCGATGCTCTGCACACACTCGTCGAACACGCCGCCGGGGTCGGCCAAGGCCGGGGCGAACCGCCGGTGCAGGCGTTGGGCGGCCAACTGGATCGGCGTGAGCGGATTCTTGATCTCGTGGGCGATCCGGCAGGCGACCTCGCGCCACGCTTCCATACGCTCGATCTGCACGATCTGCGTCACGTCCTCGAAGAAACACATCACCCCCAGGACGTGGCCGTCTCCATCGGGCAACGCGGTGCCCGTCACCAGTAGTGACACTGCCTGCCCGTCGCGTTCCAGGCGCAGGTGGCCGTGCCGCGGGCGCCCGTCGAGGTCCCCCGCGGGAGCGGGCAGTAACTCGTCCACGATGCGGCGCACCTCCGCGAAGGCGGGCACGGCGAACACGGCGCGGTAGTCGTGCGAGACGACATCGGACGGCAACCCCAGCAGGCGTTCGGCCGCGGGGTTGCGCATGGACAGGCGGCCGTCGCGGTCGAACGAGACCACGCCGGCGCTCATGTTCCCGAGCAGCATTTCCATGTAGCGCCGCCGGGCGTCCAACTCCTGGTGACTCTGGCGCAGGTCCACCGTCATGCGGTTGAAGGCCGATACCAGCGTGCCGATCTCGTCCTCGCCCTCGGCCTCGATGCGCTGCGTCCAGTGGCCGCGGGCGACCTCGCGCGTGGCATCCGACAACTGTTGGAGCGGCCCGGTGATCTTCCTGGCGAGATAGAGTCCGACCCAGATGGCGGCGAACACGACCACCAGCGTCACCAGCACCATCGTGATGACGTAATTGTTCTTGATCGGCTGCTTCAGGATTCTGAACTGGCGGTATTCGCTCAGCGCGTCCGCCACCCGGCGGCTCTGGCCCACGACCTCGGGCGGGACCACGTTGCCGGCCACGACCAGCCCCAGCGGACCGTCGCCGGCGCGAATGGGCGCCCCGGCGTAGGTCAGTTCCGCGGCGTCGGTGGTGACGAGCGGACGCACGTCTTCGGCCCCGGCCAGCATGCGTTCCAGCAGCGCGGCGTCGATCTGCGGAACGACCGGGGCGCCACCCGTCCCCGCAACGCCGGCCAGGAACGTCAGTTGCGGCGAATAGACCGCGAGGCGGGCCACGCCGCGCGCCTGCAACTCCGCGGCGAGGCGCGCCCGCACGTCTTCGGCGCGCGTCGGCGTCAGCACCGGCGCGAGCGCGTCCGCCACCTCGCGCGCCTGCTCGTGGGTCCGGTCGGACAGCCGCGCATAGACGCCGTCGACGACCTCGATGGATCCGCCGAGCGACTGTTCGACGCGCAGGGCGAACCAGTTCTCGATGGAGTTGGTCAGAAAGCCGACGCCGATCAGGAACAGCAGCACGGCCGGGAACAGCGAGATCGCGAGAAACGCCAACACCAGCCGCGTGCGCAGGTGGGCGCCGGGCAGTTTGCGCCGGCGTTCGTAGAACAGCTTCAGCAGGTTGCGGCCGACCAGGAAGACGAGCAGGACGAGCAGGATGATGTTGAGGTTGATTAGCAGGACGAAGACGACGTTGTTGATCAGGCCGGACCCGTCCGTCACCTGTGGCGCGCGACTCTGCAGGAACGCGAAGAAGAACGCCCCCACTGCCGCGGCGACGATGATCGCCACTTCCCAGCGTTGCCGGCGTTTCGCCTCCGCGGACCGCCGTTCGTCTGCGCCGGCCCGTCCGCCCGCGGGCTCCTGCGTCTGCATGGCGTTTCCGGCCCCCGCGACACCGTCGGGCGGCGTCAGAACAAGCCGCCCTGCCCGGCCCGGTCCGGGCGGCGCCGCGGCGCGACGTCGAGGTGTTGGTACGCCTTGAGCGTGGCGACGCGGCCGCGCGGCGTGCGCTGCAGAAACCCCTCCTGCAACAGATACGGCTCGTACACTTCTTCGAGGGTGTTCTTCTCTTCGCCGACCGCGGCCGCGATGGTCTCGACTCCGACCGGGCCGCCGTCGAACTTTTCGATGATCGTTTCCAACAGCAGGATGTCCATGCGGTCGAAGCCGGCGGCATCGACCTCCAGGTCGAGCGCGGCGCGGGCGACCCCTTGCGTGACGACCGGCTGGTTCTTGACCTGGGCGTAGTCGCGCACGCGGCGCAGCAGGCGGTTGGCGATGCGCGGCGTGCCGCGTGCCCGGCGCGCGATTTCCGCGGTGCCGTCCGCGTCGGTCTCGACTGCGAGGATGGCCGCGGAGCGGCGGATGATGTGCTCCAGTTCGGCGACCTGGTAGAAATCCAGCCGGAACGTGGCCCCGAAACGGTCGCGCAGCGGCGACGTCAGCAGCCCGGCACGCGTCGTCGCGCCCACCAGCGTGAAGCGTTTGAGCCGGAACTCCATCGTCCGCGCGGACGGCCCCTGGCCGACGACGAGGTCGAGCTTGAAATCCTCCATGGCCGGATACAGAAATTCCTCGACCACGTGGTTGAGGCGGTGGATCTCGTCGATGAACAGCACGTCGCCTTCGTCGAGATTGGTCAGGATGGCGGCCAAGTCCCCGGGCCGCTCGATCGCCGGGCCGGTGATCGCCCGGATCGTGACCTCCATCTCGTGGGCGATGATGTGCGCGAGCGACGTCTTGCCCAGTCCGGGCGGGCCGCAGAACAGGACGTGGTCCAACACGTCGGCGCGCTGCTTGGCCGCTTCCAGCGCGATCCCCAGCGTCTGTTTGGTGCGCTCCTGGCCGATGTATTCGTCGAGGCTGCGGGGGCGCAGCGAGCCTTCGACGCGCTGTTCGTCCTGCCACGCGCCTTCCGGTCCGTCCCCGTCCGCGGGATGCGGATCGATCAGGCCGCGCGCCCGGCCGTCGTCCATGTCGTTGTCCACCCGGTTCATCCGCCCAGCCTCCGCAGGGATTCACGGATGACGTTCGCCAGATCGGCCTCCCCGCGGCGCACGATCTCGCCCACCGTCTTTTCGGCGTGCGGCGGTTTGTAGCCGAGATTCACCAACGCGGAGACCGCCTCGCCCATCAACCTGCCGGACGTTTCGCGCGGCGCATCGGCCCCCTCCGTGCCGACCCCGGCCTTGCCTTGCAGTTCGACCACCAGCCGCTCCGCGGTCTTGCGTCCGACCCCGGGCGTGGCCACCAGCCGCGTCACGTCGCGGTCCTGCAACGCGGCTTCCAGTTCGTCCACGGGAATCCCGGACAGGATGTTCAGGGCCAGTCGCGGGCCGATGCCGCTCACGCCGCGCAGCAGCAGAAAATACGCCTTTTCCTTCGCGTCCAGAAAGCCGAACAACTGCAAGGTATCTTCCCGCGTATGCGTATGGACGAACAGGCTGACGAGATCGCCGGCCTCGGGGAGTTGGTAGAAGGTCTGCAAGGAGACGAACACCTGATAGCCCACGCCGCCGACGTCGACGACGAGTTGCTCCGGGCTTTTTTCGTGGAGCACGCCGTGGAGCCGCGCGATCATGACGGGTATGCCCGGGCCGCCAGGGCCGCAGCCGCGACGTCGGCCAGCCGGCGCGGCTTCGAGGTCCGGCGCGGCCGACCGGGGATCCGCGCCCGCCCCAGCGCTTCGGGCACCCGCGCGGCGCCGCAATGGCAGACGGCCGCGGCCAGCGCGTCCGTCGCGTCGGGACTGGCCGGAATCTCGGTGTCGGAGGCAAGGAGCAATTGGCCCATGACCGCTTTCTGAATCTGCGCCTTTCCCGCGCGCCCGTAGCCGGCGACCGCGGTCTTGATCTCGGTCGGGTTGTACTCCGCGACGGGCAGGCCGGCCTGGGCCGCGGCGAGCAGCACGACGCCGCGCGCCTCCCCGAGCCGCAGCGCGCTCTGCGCGTTGCGCGCCATGAACGCCTTTTCCAGGCTCACCACGTGGGGCCGCCATTCCCGGACGACCGCGGCGAGCCCTGCGTGAATGTGGCGCAGCCGTTCGCTCAAGCCGAACGTGGCGCGTGGGGACAGGGCGCCCGCGGCGCGATAGACCAGCCCGCGGCGCGTGCGTTCGACGATCCCCCAGCCCGTATGCAGCGTGCCCGGGTCGATCCCCAGCACGCGCAGGGGCGTATCCGCGGTGCGCGCGTCGATGGCCGTTCCCCTTCTCCTCCGGGCGGCGATCATGCGGCGCTGAGCCGCTCCATCTCCGCCGCGGCGATTTCGACGTTGGCCGACACGGACTGTACGTCGTCCAGTTCCTGCAGCGCGTCCAGCAGGCGCAACGTCCGTTCGGCTTCCTTGCCCGACAGACTCACCGTCGTCTGCGGTACCATCGTCGCCTCGGCCGACAGCATGGCGACGTCCGCGTCCTCCAGCGCCTGGCGCACGTCATCCAGATCGTCCGGCGCGGTCACCACTTCGTACATCTCGTCGGTCGTCTTGACGTCTTCGGCGCCGGACTCCAGGGCGAGTTCCATGAGCCGGTCTTCGTCCGCGGCCGACCGCTCCAGCGTGATGATGCCCTTGTGGCTGAACATCCACGCCACGGAGTTGGGCTGGCCGAGGCTGCCGCCGTTCTTGGTGAACAGGTGGCGCACGTCCGAGACGGTCCGCTTCTTGTTGTCGGTCACGGTCTGCAGCATGATCGCGGCTCCGCCCGGGGCGTGGCCCTCGTAGGTGACTTCCTCGTAGCTGACGCCTTCGAGTTCCCCGGCGCCCTTCTTCACCGCGCGCTCGATCGTGTCGGACGGCATACTCGCCGCCTTGGCCGCGGCGATCGCGGTGCGTAGCCGCGGGTTGGCGGACGTATCGCTGCCACCCATGCGCGCCGCGATGGTGAGGTCCTTGATGAGCTTGGTGAAGATCTTGCCGCGGCGGGCGTCCTTGACGGCCTTCTTGTGCTTGATGGTGCTCCACTTGGAATGGCCGGACATGCGTGCCTCCTCCGCAGAGGGGAGTTTCGTGCAGGGCTACCACATTCCCCAGTCGGAGTAAACGCGCGGCTTCGGCCGCGGGGCGCGGTAAGCCGTTGCCGTGCTTGCACTTTCGGCGATCCGCGGACCGGCTACGCCGCTGCCGCCCCGGTCTTCTGGGCGTGGTAGCGCTTGAGCCCGGGCATGACTTCGGTCTGGAACAGCGTCATGTGTTTCACGGTCTGTTCGTGCGTGGCGTTGCCCGGGCCGGCGCCGCAGATGACGTAGCCGAAGCCGCCCAGATAGTCGTAGTCGGCGATCAGCTTCTCCAGCACCGTCTTGGGCGTGCCGGCGATCGTCGCGCCCATCGTCCCGCGGTTGCCGAGCCCCGCGGCCAGAAAGCCCTTGAGCGATTTCTCGGTCACGTATCCGGGCGGGATCAGGAAGTGCGGCGGAATCTTGAACGCCTTGTTCAGGAAGAATTCGCCGTGCGCCGCGGCCTCGTCCTTGGCCCGCTGTTCGTCGTCCGACACGTACGTGCCCGGCGCGTAGCCCAGCAACGCCGGGTCCGGGTCGTAGTCGAATTGCTCCCGCGCGCAGTGGCGGTAGCTCTCCAGCAGACGTTTGACGTTTTCGCGCGGCGTGAACACGGTTACGTACGGATAGCGGTGCTCCGCGGCGAAGGCGATCGTCTCGGCACTGCCCGCGGACGGCAGCCAGATCGGCGGGTGCGGCGTGGTGAACGGCCGCGGCCAGACGTTGACGTAGCGGTACTGATAATGCTTGCCCACGAACTCGAACGGCCCGGGCTGCGTCCAGGCGCGCACGATGAGGTCGTGCGCCTCGTGGAACATGTCGCGCGAGAACGTCGGGTTGAGGTCGAGCGACAGATACTCGCAGCCGATCCCGCGCACGAAGCCCGAAATGACCCGGCCGCGCGTCACCACGTCCAGCATGGCGATCTCTTCGGCCACGCGCAGCGGATTGGCGCGCAGCGGCAGCCCGTTGCCCAGCACCGCGATCTTGGCGCGCTTCGTACGCCGCGCGAGCATCCCCGCGATGACGTTGGGCGAGGGCATCAGGCCGTAGGCGTTCTGGTGGTGTTCGTTGACGCAGATCCCGTCGTAGCCGAGCGTATCCGCGTACTCCAACTCGTCCAGATAGCGGTGGTACAGGTCGGCGCCCTTGACCGGATCGTAGAAGCGGTTCGGGAAGGTGACCCAGGACGATTCGTACGCCGTCTCGAAGTCGTCGGGATAATCGGTCCACGGCATGAGATGGAAGAAATAGGATTGCATCGTCGTCCCCTCCCCGTGGGAAGCCGCGGTCGGTTCAGCGCAGAAAATCGCACACCGCGCGCGCAAAGGCATCCGGCTGTTCGACCGTCGGATCGTGGCCGCACTCGTCGATCACGGCCACTTCGGCCGCGGGCAG
The DNA here is from genome assembly GCA_965242795.1 of uncultured Binatia bacterium (SeqCode). GTDB lineage: Bacteria > Desulfobacterota > Binatia > Bin18 > Bin18 > Bin18. Next base: position 3,949,145 of record OZ251505.1, on the reverse strand, counting down.
CAGCCGCGCGTAGGCGTCCGCGTACGCGCGCGGCACGAGCGCATCCTGCGCACCCCAGACCAGCAGCGTCGGCATCCGCACGCGATGCAGGCGCCGCGGCAACTTGGGATCGTGCAGATACGGATTCCAGGCCAGACGGGCCAGCGCGGTCCGGTCGTGGAACACCTGCACCAGGGTATCGACGCTCATCTCCGACGGCAGCACGGCCGCGGCCTTCGACACGTCGTGGAAGACCAGCGGCAGCAGCGCCTCGGGCGGCATCCGAAACACGTCGGGCATGGGCGCGTCCGGCAGCCGCAGGCCCGCGGCGTCGATCAGCACCAGCTTCTCGACGCGCTGCGGCTGCCACGCCGCGAACTCCGCCGCGATCCAGCCGCCGAGCGACGCGCCGGCGACGTGCAGCGGGCCGGACAGCCCGAGCGCGTCCAGCAGGTCGCAATAGTGGAACACCACGTCGTCCATGCCCACCAGCCAGTCCGGCAGCGGCGACGGGCCGAAGCCGGGATGGTCGGGCAGCAGCACGTGGTAGTGCTCGGCCAGCGCGGCGATCCCGTCCGTCCACAGTCCCGCGCCCAGGGCGGTATGCAGAAACAGCAGCGGTTCGCCCTCGCCGGCTTCCAGTACGCGAACCGGATACTCGCCGGCGACGACGGTCCGCTCGTGTGGTGTCGGCATGATGGGTTCTCCCGAAGCGTCGAACCGCGCCTTGCTATTCGCCCGCGAGCGAGTCGCCCGATTTGCGGACCCGCGGCCGGCGCAGACGCCGCGTGCCTTCGCAGTGTCCGGGTTCGCCCGCGGTTTGGCAAGGGATTCCGCGGCCGAGCACCGTCAGGGCCATGCTCGCCGGGCTGGACCCTCAGCTTGTCGAAGGGTCGGGGGCGGGATGCGAAGGCCGGGGTGACGTCGGGGTTCGTTTCGACAGGCTCAACGAACTGGGGGGTGAGGAGGGTCCCTGAGTCTGCGGTGCTTTCGGCTTGCGGTGTCCCGAGCTCGGATGGGGAGCCTATCGAACCATGTGGAAGGATCGACGGGATTTCAACCTGGGGTAGGGAGTGGCCGGGTACCGGAAAACAGGCTACACCCGCTGCATTGAAAGCCACGCCTACCGCGGCGTTTCGTCATGCGACTGATTACGATTCTCGCGCACACCGGCGTCGTGACCGGCTTGGCCGGCCTGTTCTTCGGCGGCTTGGCTTGGGCGTACGGCTCGCCGTTCGGCGCCGGCATGTCGCTCGGCAGCCTCGGGTTACTCGCCGCCAGCGCCGGTCTGGGCTGGTACTACGGCTTCAGCCCGATGTGGCGGCCGCACGGCTGGGAAGATGCGGTCGTCCCGCCGCAATCGGCCGATCAGCCGCAACGATACGTCGTCTCCACGCAGCAGTACCCTCCGTACGTCGTGCGCCAGCAAAAGAAGCAGGGCGGCATGCGGTTCGGCACCGCGGTGTATGGCCTCACCGATGACGGCCAGGAAGTCGCCGAAGAGGCGCAGGCGCTTTACGGCCTGCAATGGCGGGAACCCGAGGAAGCGCGTGAAGGCCACGAATGGGTGAAGCAGGTGTTGCGGGAAGGCCGCCTGTCGGAACTCGCCGGCTTCCGGCCCGTATCGGAGGAGACGTCGTAGAGTGGCCTGTTCGAGGGGGGGAACCGGAGGGGAAGTACAGACAAGAGGGGTCCGCGCCTGTTGCGATACCCTTCGACACGTTCAGGACACCACAAGTCCAGAGTCCTTCCTATCCCCAAGTTCGTTGAGCCTGCGATGTGTTGAGCTCGGTTGGTGAGCTTGTCGAACCATGTCGAAACATCAAAACGAACCCTGATGTCTTCTCGGCCTTCGCACCCGATCCCCGACCCTTCGACAAGCTCAGGGTCCAGCCCGGCGAGCTTGGTCCCTGAGCTTGCGGTGTCCTGCGCTCGGTTGGTAAGCCTGCGGTCCCTGAGCCTAACGAAGGGTCTCGAAGGGTTTTTGGCCAGGGAAGCGTGGTATGTAAGCCGGGGAGAATTCTAAAATCGTCTTGTCCGTAATTGCCGAACGGAGCGATTTCGACCGGCCCGCGTTCACTCCGCCACAGGCCGGAATTTGGGAACCGAAATGTCCTCGGACCAGTCCTCGAACGTGACCGTCACCGCCATGCCGATCGTCACCCGCTCCGGCTCGCACCCGACGACGTTACTCATCAGTTGCGGCCCCTCGTCGAGCCGAATCAGCGCCACGACGTAGGGCACGTCCGCGGCGAACGCCGCGGTGACCGGGCGATATACCACCGTGAACGACACCACGCGCCCGCGGCCGCTGGCGCGCACCCATGCGACCTGCTCGCTCATGCACGCGGTACAGTACAGCCGCGGGTAGAACTGGAAGTGACCGCAGACGCCGCATTGCTGGATGCGCAACTCGTGCAGGCCACAGCCCTCCCAATACGGGCGCGTCTCCTCGGTCGGCACCGGCAGCGTCTTTTCGACCGCGGTTTTTTCCGTCGGCGTGCTCATACTGCCGCCCCCGTCCCCAGAATCATCGAGCAGTGCGTGGACATGATCCCGCCTTGCGCATGCACGAACGCCACGTGCGCGTCCGGCACCTGCCGCGGCCCGCACGCACCGCGCAACTGGAACACCGCTTCAGTCACCGAGAACATCGAGCCGGGATGCCCGGGGTGGCAGTGGGACATCAACCCGCCGTGCGTATTCACCGGCAGTGCGCCGCCCAACTCGATCCGCCCGCCCTCCCCTTTCGGACAGAAGCCGAGGTCCTCCAACTCGATGACGACCACCGGCGTGAAGCAGTCGTACAGTTCGGCCACGTCCACGTCGTCGGGTCCCACCCCGGCCATGGCGTAGGCGCGTTCGCCCGCCTCCTTGGCCGCGGAGGTCGTCAGGCTGCGCGCTTGGCTGACGTGTTCGTGCGCATGGCCCTCGCCCACGCCCAACACGTACACGGGCGGGTGCGGAAAATCCCCGGCACGCTCCGCGGCGGTCATCACGATGGCGGCTCCGCCGTCCGACACCAGCGAGCAGTCCAACAGATGCAGCGGGCTGGCGATCATGCGTGAGTTCACCACGTCGTCCACCGTGATCGGCGCGCGCATCTGGGCCGCGGGATTCAGCGCCGCGTGCTTGCGACACGCCACGGCCACCGCGGCCAGTTGTTCGCTCGTCGTGCCGTAGGCGTGCGCATGCGCCTGCGCGATCAGCGCGTAGAACGCGGGGATGGGCGGCCCGTACGGCCGCTCGAATTGCGCGTGGCCCGCGGTGGACATGGCCTCGATGGCGCGGTCGCGCGACAGGCCGGACAGCATGTTGTCGGCCATCGTCATCAACACCGTGTGACATTGGCCGCTGGCAATCGCCGCCGCGGCGTGGTGCATGATCGCCAACGTCGTCCCGCCGCCGGTCGCCACGTTGAGGCAGTAGCGCGGAAAGATCTGCATGTACTCGGCGATCATCTCGGCGTGGTACATGTACGGCTCGACGAACGAGTTGCAGGTAATCAGCCCATCGACGTCGTCCTTGCCGATGCCCGCATCCTCCAGCGCCAGCTTCGCCGCCTTCACGGACAACTGCGTAGCACCCAGGTGCGGCACCACGCCCACCTCCGTATCCGCGGCCCCGACGATGGCGACTTTTCCCCGCAACGACTCCATCAGCCCCTTCTCCGATTGCTCTCATTACTTGGCATCCCCAAGCCTGCGCAAGCCGCGCCAGATTTCCGCCTTCCTCGTCATTCCGCCCCCTTCGTCGTTCTGCCATCCCTCTTCGTCATCCCGCCCTCCTCTTCCGTCATCCCTGCGAAAGCAGGGATCCAGGCAAACCGGCTCCAAAAACAACCTCCGCCTGGAGGGAGAGGGAAATGATGCTGAATTGTTATCCCCATCATTCCGGCTTTCGCCGGAATGATGGGGAAACGGCTCAGAAGACAACCAGCCGGACCGCGGTCCCTACGGCCCCGCCAAAGGCTCGACCAGATCGACCCCCGCCGGCAACGCGAACCGGAACATCTCGTCGTCGAGATCGTCCACACGCTCGACGTTGCTGAAGCGCAGGCGCGTCGTGTTGCCCAGCGGGTCGGTGACGGTGGCTTGCAGGATGTCGAACGTGGCTTTGTCCACTTCGACGTCCAGGTGGCCGACCGCCGCTGCATCCCGTTTCGGCAGTAGGCGGAGTCGATGGACGTGCTCGGTTTCCCCCTGCGGGGAGACGGCGAAGTCTGCTTCCAGGCGGCCGACGCCGGTCAGGAACGAGATGGGCGTCTGCGAATCGAAGGCGCGCCGGAATGGCGTCTTGATGACTTGGTTCTCCGCGGGCTGGTACAGCCAGAACGAGGCGCCGTCGGCGATCAGCGTTTGTTGCGGTTCCGCGAACTCCCAGCGCATGCGGCCGGGCTTCTCGAAATAGACGTGGCCGCGGGACGTGAGCGTCCGGCCGAGCGCCGCGGAGCGTACCTCCTGGACGAAGTCGGCGTGGAAGGCGCGCGTCTCGTCGTAGCGCGCCTGGAGGCGGGCGGCTAATTCAGCGGCGGCGGGTCGGGCGTCCGCCGTGTATGTCGGCGCGCCTACGCAGCAGCAAAGCAGGACGAGCGTGCGGACGGCGAGGCGTGGGGTGCGTTTGCGGTGGACGATGTTCGCGAGGGTATGGGCGTTCGTGGGAGGCGTGTCCGTTCGAGATCGGTCCGGGGGACCCCCTCTCCCTGACCCTCCCCCGCGAGGGGGGAGGGGATAGGAAAAGGAGGGGGAAAGTACATGTTGCGCCAAACGCCAGACTCCGGTTTTCTCCCTCTCCTTCTTCATTCTGCCCCCTCTCCCCTCGTGGGAGAGGGTTGGGGAGAGGGGGCGAAGAAGCTCCCGCTCCCTACTCCGCCTCGGCCTGCTGCGCGGGCATGAGGACTTCGCGCGGCTTGCCGGCTTCGCCCGCGGGGGCGACCAGTCCTTCCCGCTCCATGCGCTCGATCATGCGCGCCGCGCGGTTGTAGCCCACGCGCAAGCGGCGCTGCAGCCACGAGATGGACGCCTGCCCGCTGTCGATCACCAGTTCGCGGGCCTTTTCGTACATCTCGTCGTGTTCTTCCTCTTCGCCGGAATCGGCGCCCTTCTGGGTGCGCGCCGACTCCAACGCGGCAACCAAGTCCGCGTCGAAGACCGGTGCGCCCTGCTTCTTGATGGCGGAGGCGAACTTGCGGATCTCGGGCTCGGAGACGTACGCGCCGTGGACGCGCTGCGGCTTGGCGCTGCCCGGGGGCAGGAACAGCATGTCGCCGTCGCCCAACAGGCGCTCGGCCCCGGCCGCGTCCAGGATCGTGCGCGAGTCGATGCGCGAAGATACCTGGAACGAGACGCGCGCCGGAAAGTTGGCCTTGATGAGCCCGGTAATCACGTCCACGGACGGACGCTGCGTCGCCAGAATCAGATGGATGCCCGCGGCGCGGCCCATCTGTGCCAGCCGCGTGATCGGCTCCTCGATCTCGCGCCCGACCGTCAGCATCAGGTCGGCCAACTCGTCCACCAGCACGATCAGATACGGCAGGTGGCGATGCTCCGTGTCGGTCTCGGCCGGGGCCGCGGGGGTCTCCTGCGCTTCTTCCCAGGGCGGCGTGTCGTCGGCTTCGTCGTCGGATACGACCTCGGTCAGCTTGACGATGCCGTCGCTCACGTTCTCGCCCGTTTCCAGCAGGCGGTTGTAGGCCGCGATGTTACGCACGCCCTTTTCCTTGAGCAGTTGGTAGCGGTGCTCCATGCGCCGGACGACTTCCTGCAGCGCCGCGCCGGCCTCCTTGGGATTGGTGATGACGTGCGAAAGCTGGTGCGGCAGCCCTTCGTACAGGGACAGTTCCAGCATCTTGGGGTCGATCATGATGAAGCGGACGTCGCGCGGCGACGAGCGCGCCAGAATGCTCATGATCATGACGTTGAGCGACACCGACTTGCCGGTGCCGGTCGCCCCCGCAACCAGGAGATGCGGCATGCGTGCCAAGTCCGCGGCGACCGGGTTGCCCACCGTGTCCTTGCCCAGGCCGAGCGCGATCGGCGATTCGGTCTGTTTGCAGGCGGTGCTGTCCAGGATTTCGCGCAGGCAGACGCGCTCGCGCTTGGGATTGGAGACCTCGATGCCCACGACCGCCTTACCCGGAATCGGCGCCAGAATGCGCACCGACACCGCACGCAGCGCCATTTGCAGGTCGTCGGCCAGCGACACGACGCGGTTCACCTTCACGCCGGGCGCGGGCTCGAACTCGTACGTGGTGATGACCGGCCCGGGACGGACGGCCACCACGCTGCCGGATACGCCGAAGTCGCCCAGCTTGCTCTCCAGGATGTGCGAACTGGCGTGCAGCGCGTCTTCGTCCACCTTGACGGCCAGCCGGACCGGCGGGTCGAGCAGGGAGAGCGGCGGCATCTCGTACGGCCGCTCGTCCGCGGCGCCGCCGGGTGCGGACGATTCCGGGGGCGTGCCGGATGACAGGGGGAGCCGCGGGGCGCCGTCCTGTTCTTCCGCCCCTTCCTCCGCGGGCGGGCGGTGGATGATGATCGGCGGCGGCCCGGATTCCTCGGACGCCTCGGCTTCCGGCGCTTGCGCTGTCGTTCGGTTCACGCCGCGGACGGTTGCGGGAAGGGCGTCGGTCGGAGTGCCGTCGTCTTCCAACGGAATGGAACCCGCGGCGGCGCGTGCACGGCGGCGAACGACGAGTTGCCCCAATCGGTCGAACAAGTTCTGCATTCGGGCGCGGCCGGCCCGGCCGAAAGCGAAGCCGCCCGCCAGCAGCCCCCCGCCCATCCCGGCCAGCGAGAGTTGCGTAGCGCCCAGGAACGAAACCAGCAACACCGGGCACAGCACCAGATACGCGCCGGCGCGGTTGCCGACCTCCAGCAGGTGCCACGCGGCGAACCCGCCGACGTAACCGCCAGCCTGGAATACGTCGTGCGCCGGACTGTCGAACCACAGGTCCAGCAAGACCGCGACCGACAGCGTGAAGGCGAGGAACGCCAACGTCTGGATGCGCGGTGCGGGACAGCGCAGCAGATGGAACCGCAGCGCGGTCGCGTACAGCGTCAGGGCCGGCAGCAGGTAGCACGCACGGCCGAGCGCGTCGCCGAACGTCCGGGCGACGACGTGGCCGGCGAGGCCGACCAGATTCGCCTCCGGCGCCCCGGGTTGGTACGAATAGAAAGCGAGCCCCAGGAATACGGTCAGCGTCGCCCACAGGATGCCGACGCTCTCGCCCAGCGCGACGCGGGCCGCCTCGGGCGCGTCGGGGTTTTCCACTTTCCGTTCCGACTTCGGTTTGGTGCGTGCCACGGTTCCATCCTCCCCACGTCTCCACGTTTCCGTCCGCTCCGTTCCATCGCGTCACTCGGAATTACCTACACAGATGATCCCCCGCCCGTTTCGACTCCCTTCGACGAGATCAGGGACCTTCCCACCCCAAGTTCGTTGAGCTTGTCGAAACGAACCCCGATGTCACCTCGGCCTTCGCTCCCTGCCCCCTTCGACTCTTACGACAAGCCCAGGGTCCACCCCGTTGAGCTTGGTCTCCCAACCGGGCGGTGCCTTGCGCGTGTCGAAAGGTCGAAACGTGCCGAAACGATGGCCGGATCATCTCGTCCGTCATCCCCCTACATCTCCATCACGAAGGGCAGCACCACGGGGCGCCGGCCCAGCGTCTTGCGGAAGTGGCGGCGCAAGGCCAGCCGGACCTGTTCCTTGACCACCCCGACGTCGGTGCGCGACTCCGCCGGCAATTCGTCCAGCGCGGTGCGGACCGCGTCCTTGGCGTCGCTGTAGCCCTCTCCGTTGGTGGACGGCAGGAAGCCGCGCGATAGCAGGTCCGGCCCGCTCAGAAGTGCGCCGGTCTGCTGTTCCAGCCCGACCACGGCGACCACCAACCCGTCGTTGGCCACGTGTCGGCGGTCGCGCAGCACTTCTTCCTCGATACCGGCCAGCCCGTCCACGAACACGCGCCCGGCGGTGACCGACCCGGCCAGCCGGGCTTCGTCGGCGCCGATCTCCAACACGTTGCCGTCTTCGACGAGGAAGACGTCGTTCGGGTCCACGCCGACCTCGCGGGCCAACGCGCAATGGCGTGCCAGAAAGCGGTATTCCCCGTGAATGGGCACGAAATAGCGCGGGCGTACGAGATTCAGCATCAGCCGCAACTCGTCCTGCGCGGCGTGGCCCGAGACGTGCACGCACGCGATGGCCTCGTAGTACACCTCGGCCCCGCGGCGAGAGAGATGGTCGATCAGCCGCGCGATGGTGCGCTCGTTGCCGGGAATGACGCGCGAGGACAGGATGACCGTGTCGCCGGCCTCCAGCCGCACCTGTTTGTGGTCGCCCGCGGCGATGCGCGACAGCGCCGACAGCGGTTCGCCCTGTGAGCCGGTGGTCAGCAACGTGACGGTGCGCGGGTCCCGGTCGTGCGCCGTGGCGGCGTCGAACAACACGCCCGGGGGAAGCGGCAGGTGGCCGGTTTCTTCCGCGATGCCGACGTTGCCGATCAGCCGGCGGCCGACGATGCCCACGTTGCGCCCCTGCTTCGCGGACAACTCGATGACCTGCCGGATGCGGTGCACGTGCGAGGCGAACGTCGCCACGAGAACCTTGCCCGAGGCGTGCGCGATCAGGTCTTCGATCGGCCGCGTGATGCTGCGCTCGGACGGCACCGACCCGGACCGCTCCACGTTCGTCGAATCGGACATCAACAGCAGCACGCCCTGCTCGCCCAGTTCGGCGAAACGGTTCAGGTCGGACCGCCGGCCGTCGATCGGCGTCTGGTCCAGGCGGAAGTCGCCGGTGTGGACGATGGTCCCCAGCGGGGTGGTCACGGCCAGGGCCGCGGCGTCGACGATGCTGTGCGTGACGTGCAGCCCTTCCAGGCCGAACGGCCCGACCTGCCACGTCTGCCGCGGGCGGAACTCGTGCAGGCGTACCCCGCTGCCCAAGCCGTGTTCGCGCAGCTTGTCACGCAGCAGCCCGAGCGTGAACGGCGTGCCGTACACCGGCACGGAGAATTCCTTCAGCAGATACGGCAGGGCGCCGATGTGGTCTTCGTGCCCGTGCGTGAGCACCACGGCGCGCAGATGCTGTTTTTCGCGCAGGTAGCTCAGGTCGGGAATGACGACGTCGATGCCCAGCATCTCCTGCTCGGGGAACATCAGCCCGCAGTCGATGGCGATCGCGGCCACCTCGTCCGCGTCGGGCGGGCAGTACTCGACCAGCATCAAGTTGAGCCCGATCTCGCCCAGGCCCCCGAGCGGCACGATGCGCAGCAGTCCGTCACTCATGGTCTGTCCTTCCGCCGGCGCCAGCGGCAACCGGCCCCGCGGACGTGCAGGGCGCGTCGATTCTGAGCGGCGCGGTAATCGCGGCCTCGACATCGGCGCGCAGCGCGGCGCGGGCGGCCTTGCGCGAACCGTCGCGCCGGACCGTGATCGGGGCGCCGATCACCACGTCGATGTCCCCGCTGCGCACCTTCCAGTCGCCGGGCGGCAGCACCGCGTGGCTGCCGTTGATCGTGACCGGCACGACCGGGGCGCCGGCTTCGACCGCGGCCATGAACCCGCCCGGCTTGAACGGAAGCAGCCGCCCGTCCAGGCTGCGCGTACCCTCGGGGAAGAACACCACGGAGATGCCCGCGGCCAGCAGTTCCCGGACCTTGCGCAGCGTGGCGACGGCTTGCGTGCGGCTGTCGCGGTCCACCAGGATCTGATGCGTGCGGTTCATGCACGCGCCCAGAACCGGCACTTTGCGCAGTTCGTGTTTGGCGACCCAGCGCAGGGGAAACGCCTGGAGGGCGGCCATCAACGTCAGGATGTCGAACTGGCTGCGGTGGTTGGACATGAAGACGTACGCACGGCCGGGTTCCAGCCGGTCGAGGCCGCGCACGCGCACCGAGACCCGGCACGCCCACAGGTTGCCTTTCGCCCAACAGCGGATCAGGCGGTCGGCCCGTTCCGCGTACGGGTCCAGAAACGACACGAGATAAACGGGGAGACCCCAGAACACGGTGTGCAGGACGATGAAGCCCATGCGCACCGCGGCAAGAACCACCACAACCTGCCCCTCTTCCCTCCCATCAACGTTGCAGCATTATAGGTTTTTGTCGAAGTCAGCGTCAACGTTGTTGATTTTCCGCCCTGTGCGCCTATGATCGGGTCGGGTTGGCAGCCGGCCGGAGGAGGTGGCGTGTGATCGTGGAGTGTCCAGCCTGCCGGACGCGATACCGTACCCAAGCCTTGGGTGCGGGCGATGAAACCACGTTTTTCGAGTGTACCCGGGCGCACTGCGGGCACGTGTTCCCGTCCGCTCCGCCCACGGTGCAGGTCGGGCTGTTCTCCGAACCCTCGACCGACGCCCGACCGCCGGCAACGGACGGGGAGCCTTCCGCCTCCGTGCAGAACACGTTGGATTTCCAACCCGCGGCCGACGCGCAGCCGAACGGGACGAGCGGCGCGCCGAAACGCCGCAGGAGGAACAGAAAGCTCGGCAACGGGGCTGCGGGCGATGCCCCGTCGTTGTTCGCACACGCTGCTTCGCAGAATGGAGCGACTGCGCAGAACGGTGCTGCGGCCCGGATGTCCCGAACGCAGCCGGAAGCACCCACGGGGAACGGCTATGCTGCTGACGGCGGAAGGAGGCTGGAAGGAGCGGATATTCCGGATGGAGACCCGCCCCGGATGTCGCGCGCTCCGGCGTTCGTCGAACGCCGCGTGTCGTACCGATCCGTCATCGGGCTGATCGCCTCGGTCGTCGCCGGGTGGACGGTCATCTCGTTGATTGCCGTCTCGAATATCGCCGACACCGCGACGACCGTCTCCCGCCTGCCGCTGCTCGGTCCGCTGCTGGATGCCGAGCGTCCGTCGGCGCGCCACGTCGCGCTTACGAAAATGCGCGGCAATTTCTGGCGCACCAAGGACGGCCGCCGCGTGTTCGCGATTGCCGGCACCGCCATGAACGAGGCGGACACCACGGCGCAGCGCATTCGGATTCAGGGCCGCCTGCTGGACGCGCACGGCCGCGTGCTGGAACAGCGCGAGATCGACTGCGGCACCGATACGGCGCCCGAGGTGTTGGAGAGCCTCAGCTTGCGCGAGGTCCGCATCCTGCAAAACCTGGCGCCGCCGAAACGCTTTTCCGTGCCGGGGGGGCGGAGCGTCGAGTTTCTGATGACGTTTCTCGATCCGCCCGAGCAGGTGGCCGAGTTCAGCGGCCGCGTGGTGGAGACCCGGTTCGGGCGCTCGTAGGAAACGGCGAAGGATTACTGGCGAGACGACCCTGCACCCGTTTCGACCCCCTTCGACCTTTCGACAGGCTCAAGGGATCGCTCTCAACGGGCTGGACCGTTACTTGTCGCCGGCTTCTTTGTCGGGGGTGACGTCGATCTCGTCCGAGGTCTTGACCGCCTTGCGGAAGCTGCGGATGCCCTTGCCCAGTCCTTCGCCGATCTCCGGGAGTTTCCGCGCCCCGAAGATGACCAGCACAATCACGAGAATGATGGCGAGCTCGCCGACGCCGAGACCGAACATAGCCGTCCGACTATAAGCCCCTCCGCTCCCGTGGGCAAGCCGCGACTCCCCCTCGGTTCGAAGATTCCCCTCACCCTCAGATCAAATCCGGGGCAGGCTCCACCTCTCTCCCGGAGGGGGAGGGAACAATATGATTGTGTAGAGGCAGGCCCCCATGCCTGCCCGTCCCCCCCTGGGCAACCACAGGGGGTTGCCCCTACACAACCGACAGCGGCCTGAGATTCGAGTTGAGACACTACCCAACCCGCAGTTTCCTTGCGGCTGTGCCGACCGACCGTTAGAATGCGCCGAATGTCCATTGCCGCCGCCCTCCCCCTGCGCCCGGCCCAACAGCGCGATCCCCTGCTGATCTTCCTCATCGTTTCGCTGCTCGTCCATCTGTTCATCCTGCTCTTGTGGCCGCACGTCAAACGGGCGGAGCCCCCGCTCGAACAACTGACCGAAGTAGAATTGCTGCCGCCCGAACCCCTGAGCCCGCCGCAAATCGCGCAAGCGCCGCCCCAGGTCGCGGAACCCGAACCTCCGCCCGAACCGAAAAAAGAAGAGCCGCAGCCCGTCCCGGAAGTCCCTGACCAGCAGATCGTCAGCGTCCCTGACGAGGTCAATAACCAGGTCCCCGACGAAACCCGCTTCCTGAGCGACCGGAATACCGCGGTCGAAGAAGAACAGGTCGCCGTCGGCACCCCGCTCAGCACCCCGCCGCAGGAGCGCCAACCCGCGCCAGACGGCACCAGCCCCGACACGCCGCGGGCCGAACGTCCCGCCCAGCCCGCCCCGCGGACGCCGGCCGAGCAGCCCCGACCGCGGCAACGCCCCAGACCCCAGCTTTTCGCGCGGCAAGACAACCTGCTGTCCGAGGGCTGGCTGTCCGACGACGGCGACGCCCAAAAGGAACAGGCCGAACGCAGCCCCCCGACCGGCAACGAACTGTTGGCCATGGCCCCGCCGCCGGCGCGCGAAAACTATCTGACCATGCCCGGCCCGCGCGGTACGCTCGACCACTTGCCCGACGTGCGCAAGGGCAACCTCACCTTTCTGAACACCAAAGCGAGCCGCTTCGCCCCGTTCGTGCGCCGCGTGGCGCAGCGCGTCTTCCAGCATTTGTTGATCCGCCAGCGGCGCAACCTCCAGGCCGACGACGTCGTCGCCGCGCGCCACCCCGTGCAGATTCAGGCCAAACTCAGCGAGCAGGGCACCCTGCTCGGCCTCACCATGCACACACGGTCGGGCAGCTACGCTGTGGACGAGAGCCTGCTCGACGCCTGCCAACAAGGCGCCTGGGACGAGAATCCGCCCCCCGAAGCCAAAGCCGACGACGGCAACTACTACTTCATCTTCCGCTCGCGCATAAACGCGCGCGTCGATGCCGGCGGCCTGCGCGCCATCCTGACCTACCTGGAAGTCGGCTTGGTCTAGGAAAGAGGCCGTTCAGCGGCACCCCATAGCCTCGAAACCGTCAGCCGCGGAATCGAAACCATGATCGAACGCACCGCGCCGCCCAAACCGTAGAGGCGCGCCCGACCGATGACGGAACTGCGGGACTATCAGCGGGAACTGTTGGGGCGCGTCAAGACGGCACTTGCAGATGGTCGGCCGAGGATTACGCCCGAAGAACGACGATAGCAGACGATATTCGCCAACGCGGAAGAAAGACTGTTGAATCTCCTGCGATTAGAAGCCGAGGCCGTTGGTCTGTTTCCAGATGACCCGGGCGACTCGACCTCTCCAGACGTCGAAACGTCAGGAAAACGGGGAAGGAGAGTCGATTGGAAGAAATTGTATGGGGATCTACCAATTCACTTCTCTGCAACCATGTTGGTTGAACGTAGCGGGAAACCGATTGAACAGGTCTATGCTGCCGTCTCTCGTTGGAAGGGTGAAGGGCTAATCAGCAAGACAAATGACGGCTATCGAAAAATCGATCCGTCAATCTTCCGTACTCGAAGGGCTCCAGGAAGGGCTGCGCGAGGCCATTACCGGGCGCAAAGCCGCCTGATGCTTGCAAAGCCCGGGATCGGCTGTTAGCTTCCTTGCGGTCACGAACCTCCCTCCGCCAACCTTCCCGTGGGGCCGTAGCTCAGTTGGGAGAGCGCTAGAATCGCACTCTAGAGGTCGTGGGTTCAAATCCCATCGGCTCCACTTCCTTTCTTCATTCCCCTCTTTCTCGAATTCGTCGGGGCGCCGTCCGTCTTCTCCGCGGCGGGCCGGCCGTGGTACGTACCGATGCGTCACCGGCCCGACGTTGCCAACCCCATCCCGAGAAGGAGGCCCGCCCGATGGCGATCAAACATCCGTCGCTCGACGACCTCGCCGACATTGCCGAGGACTTTCGGCTCAACCTGACCGAGGAAGACCTGGAATCGTTCCAGGGTCTCATGTCCGGCATGGTGGAATCCTACGCCCGCCTGGACGAATTGACCGAACCCGGCCTGCCGGTCGCGTATCCGCGCACCCCGGGCGCCCGGCCCCAACCCGAGGACAATCCGCTCGGCGCCTGGTACTGGCGCACGGACATCGCGGGTGCGGAGACCGGCCCGCTGGCCGGCAAGACCCTCGCCGTCAAGGACAACGTGTGTGTCGCCGGCGTGCCGATGATGAACGGCAGCGCCATTCTGGAAGGTTATACGCCCGAAATCGACGCGACGATCGTCACGCGCATTCTGGACGCCGGCGGACGCATTCTCGGCAAGGCGGTGTGCGAAAACCTGTGCTTTTCGGGCGGCAGCCATACCTGCGCGACCGGGCCGGTGCGCAATCCCCACGACCGCAGCCGCACCACGGGCGGCTCGTCGAGCGGCAGCGGCGCGCTGGTCGCCGCGGGCGCGGTGGACATGGCGATCGGCGGGGATCAGGGCGGCTCGATCCGCATGCCCGCAAGCTGGTGCGGCATCTACGGCCACAAGCCGACGTATGGGCTGGTGCCGTACACCGGCATCATGCCGATCGAACTCACGCTCGACCACACCGGCCCGATGGCGCGCACCGTGCACGAGACCGCGTTGCTGCTGGAAGTGCTGGCCGGGCCGGACGGACTGGACCCGCGCCAGCAAGCGGGGCTCGACGGGCAGGCGTACACCGCGGCGTTGACCGGCGACGTGGCCGGGCTGCAGCTCGGCATCGTGCGGGAAGGCTTCGGCTGGGACGAGTCGGAGCCCGACGTGGACGCCAGCGTCGAAGAGGCTGCGCACGCCTTCGAGAAACTAGGGGCGACGGTCGAGACGGTCTCCCTGCCGTGGCATCGCGACGGCCGCCACGTCTGGACCAGCATTGCGACCGAAGGGCCGACGCGGCTCATGATCGAAGGCGCCGGCATGGGCACGAACTGGAAGGGCCACTACACGACCAGCCTGCTCGACGCCGCAGCGCGTGGCCGGCTGACGCGCGCCGACGACCTGTCCGAAACCGTCAAGATGGTGATGATGATGGGGCGCTACATGCAGGAGCGCTACCACGGCCGCTATTACGCCAAGGCGCAGAATCTGGCCCGCGCCCTGGCCGCGGCCTACGACCGCGCGTTGCAGGCGTGCGACCTGCTCGTCATGCCGACCCTGCCCATGAAGGCGACGAAGATTCCGGAACCGGACGCCGAGCGGGAAGAAATCGTGGCCCGCGCCCTCGAAATGCTGGTCAACACCTGCCCGTTCGACGTGACCGGCCACCCGGCCATCACGTTACCCTGCGCGGTGTCCGAGGGGCTGCCGGTCGGCATGATGCTCGTCGGCCGCCAAGCGGACGACGCGACGGTGTTGCGCGCCGCGGATGCCTTCGAGAAGCATGTCTTCGCCGCACCCGCCCCGCCGCAGTAACCGTCCCGGCTCGTTCGGGTCTCCGATCGCTTCTTTCCCCCGCCCAGAGGGAGAGAGAATAAAAAAAGCAGAGCCCCTCTCCCTTCGGGAGAGGGGTTGGGGTGAGGGTGCACGCCGCAACGCCACCCGGTCTCCAACAGTCCAGCCGGGCCGCGTCCCGCAGCGTATCGTCCGGCTATTTGTTGGCGGGGTCTTCTTCCGGATTCACGTAATGCACGATGAAGGGGCCGTCGGAACTCACCTGAATGACGGTCTCGCCTTCGGTCCAGCCGTAATGCTTCACCTCGGCGTCAATGGCAATGAGGGAGCCTGCCGTAAGCGCCATCACTTTATCCCTGTCCTCGGTTTCGCCGGTGCCCATATACAGCGTCCCGCTGATGGTGGTGATGGTTTCCGCCTTCGGGTGCCAATGATGCGGCACCGGATAGGCGTCGGGCAACTTCAGGCGGAAGGTGAACGGCCCTTCCTTGGTCGGGTCGCCGGCCAATACGGCGAGCTTCGCCCCGGGCGGGAGTCGGCCCGGTTCGTCCATCCACTGCATGGCGTCCGGCGTGTACGCCGCGTAACCGGCGGACGTTTCATGCCGGTCCGCCGCCGCGCCCCTCGCTCCGAAACTCGCGATCAGACCGACACAGCACACGAGCAGCAACGCTTTCCTCATAACCGAATCCTTCCTTCCCATCGGGTATCCGTCGTAGGGGCGACGCATGCGTCGCCCCGGTAGAGCCACGTTCTCCGGTCGGTGTGAGCCCGATTTCGTCTTGCTCCGGCGCGTGCCCATCTACACCCGCGGCAGCGGCGGCTCCGCGATCTTCAACAATTGCTTGCCGACGTTCTTGCCCTCGAACAGCCGCAAGAACGTGCGCGGCGCGTTCTCGAAGCCTTCCTGGACGTCTTCCTGAAACGTCAGCGTGCCGCCCGTGATCCAGCCGGTCATCTCGCGGGCCGCGTCCGAGAACCGGTCGGCGTAGTCGATCACGATGAAACCTTCCATGCGTGCCCGCTGAATCACCAGATTCATGTAGTTCTTCGGCCCCGGGGGCGGCTCGGTCGCGTTGTAACGGGAGATGCCGCCGCACAGCACGACGCGCGCGTTCTGCGCGATGTGGGCCAGGGCCGCGTCCAGAATGTCGCCGCCCACGTTGTCGAAATAGAGATCGATCCCGTCGGGACACAACTCCCGGAGCCGCGCGTCCACGTCCTCCGCCTTGTAGTCGATCGCCGCGTCGTAGTGCGCCTCGCGCGTCAGCCAGTCGCATTTTTCCGGACCGCCGGCAATCCCGACCACGCGACAGCCCTTGAGCTTGGCGATCTGTCCGGCGATCGAACCGGTCGCGCCCGCGGCCCCGGACACGACGCAGGTGTCGCCCTCTTTCGGCCGGCCCACGTCCAGAATGCCGAAATAGGCGGTCAGCCCGGTCACGCCCAGGACGCCCAGCGGCCACGTGAGCGAGGCATCCGCGGGAATTTTGGTCGGCGGCATCAGCCCGCCCCGCTCGCTGGCCGCGGCGTACTCCTGCCAGCCGAAGCCGCCGGCCACGCACTCGCCCGGCCGAAATTTGGGGTTCCGCGATTCGACCACCTGCCCGACGCTCAGCGCGCGCATCACTTCGCCGATGGCGACCGGCGGGACGTAACTCTTGCGGTCTTCGATCCAGCCACGCATGGCCGGCTCGAACGCCAGATACAGATTACGGACCAGAAACTGGCCGTCCACGAGGCCGGGAACCTCGGCCTCGTGGTATTCGAAGTCCGACTCCTTGACCATGCCATGCGGCCGGCAGGCGAGCCGCCATTGCCGATTCAGCGTCCGACTCATGGGCATCGACTCCTTTGCAACGCAGGATGTTGGGCGGGCGGCAGTATAGCAGTGTGGCGCGACCCGCGCCTACGCCGCGTCGTTGGTCCTGCCTCAGCTTAATCTGTGCATTCTCGGTGACGGCGGCTGCGGTGAGGGGTCCCCGCCGATGTTCCAGCCCAACACTTCACCCCGACCGTTGTTCCATTCATATCTCACGGTTATATTGCCGCACCGAGGAAAGGCGACCGGCCGGTCGCCCCTACGATTCAATACAAATCAAGGAGGAACCGCTCATGCCCGGCAAATTCTGCGTCTCGCTGACTCACTCCAAAGACGACACCGACAAGGCGACCGTCGCCTTCGTGATCGCCAACGCCGCGCTCGGCTCGGACCAGGAAACCCTGGTCTTCCTGAGCACCGAGGGCGTCCGGCTGGCCATCGCCGGCTATGCCGACGACATCCACGAAGACGGCTTCGCCCCGCTGAAGGACCTTATGACCAATTTCGCCGAAGCCGGCGGCAGCATCTACGTCTGCTCGCCCTGCTTCAAGAAACGCGGCCTGGACGAGAACGCGCTCGTGCCCGGCGCCAAGATCGTCGGCGGCGCCAAACTCGTCGAATTCCTCGCCGGCGGCACCCCCAGCGTCTCGTACTAAATCTCGTCATCCTCAATATCCTCTCCCCGTGGGAGAAGGCTGGAGCCTGCCCCGGACTTGATCCGGGGGAGGGGGTCCCCCGAGGTCACTGCAAACTCCCACGCTCCCACGCATTCCGAAACTGCACAATCATCCCTTCAAACCGAAACAGGTCATGCCCGACCGGCACCCTTACCAGCCCGCGGACAGCTTCGACGGCGGCGACCTCGACTGCGGCAACGGGCTCCTGCTGCTCATCCGCAAGCACATCGACCCGTTGACGCCCGGCCAGTTGCTCGAAATCCTGTCCACTGAAGCGTCGGTCGTCGAAGATCTGCCCGCGTGGTGCCGGCTGACCGGCAACGACCTCGTGTCCCACGTCCAACAGGGAAACCGGAACAGCTTCCTCGTCTCGAAAGGCCCGGCCTCCCTGCCGCCGGCACCGACCGAGGCAGCCGAGTCCGCGGCACCACCCGAACCCCCGCCGGCCGGCAAAAAGAAGCGCCGCGGCAAGGACCGCGCGCGTCGAAAAGAGCAGGCGCCCATCACCCAACCCATTGCAGAAATCGTCATCCCCGACCGGCTCCCGGAGCCGCAACCCGCGGCGCCCATCGCCCCACTGTCCGTGATGGGCGTCGGAAGCTGGCCGCGTCCGGCGTGGTTGTTGCGTGCGCTCAACGATCATCTCGAAGGCCGCATGTCCGACGCCGAGTTCGCCGCGACCGCGGACGACGCGGTTCGCCTCGCCGTGGCCGCGCAACAGCGCGCCGGCGTCGACGTGTTCACCGACGGCGAACAGCGCCGCGACAATTACGCCAGCTTCGTCGGCGGCCTGTTGGACAACTGCCAGTTGATTCCGATCACCGACCTGCTCCCCTACGTGGACGACCCGGAAGAATTCGAGCGCGAACTGCGCGCCCTGGACGTCCCCGCCGGCAAGGTGCGGCATCCCGCGGTGTTCGGCCCGCTGGGCCGGAGCCGCCCGCTGACCGTGCACGAGGCCGCGTTTCTCGCCGAACTGACCGAGGCGCCGGTCAAAATCGCCCTGCCCGGCCCGTATCTGCTGACGCGCACGATGTGGATGGAGTGCATCTCCGACCGCGCCTACGACACGCGCGAAGCACTGGCCGAAGACGTCGTCCGCGTCCTGCGCGAAGAACTGCATTTCCTGCTGGCCGCGGGCGTCAGCCTCGTGCAGTTGGACGAACCCGTCTTGACCGAAGTGGTGTTCGGCGGCACGTCCAACAACCGCTCCTTCATGTGCGGCGCGCTGGGCGAAAAGCGCGAAGCCGGCGAGGAACTGGCGTTCGCCGAATCGCTCATCAATCGCGTCGTCGCCAGCCTGCCGCAAGACCGCTTGGCGCTGCACGTCTGCCGCGGCAACTGGACCCCCGACGAAAGCGTCGCCCTGGCCGGCGACTACCGCCCCCTCCTGCCCCTGTTGCACGCCGTCCGGGTCGGCACCCTGCTCCTGGAAACGTGCACCCCGCGCGCTGGCGACGAAGCCGTCCTCCGCGACCTTCCGGCCGACCGGCGCATCGGCATCGGCGTCGTCAACCAGAAAACGCCGACCGTCGAACCGGTCGAGCAGATCGTCGCCAAGGCGGAAAAAGCCGTTGCGCTGTTCTGCGCCGACCGCCTGCTGCTCACCCCGGACTGCGGCTTCGCCACTTTCGCCGACAACCCCATCGCCTCGTCCGCCCTCGCCGAACGAAAACTCGCCGTCATCAGCGAAGCCGCCCGTATCCTCCGCCAGCGCCACGGCCTCGGCTGAGACTGCCGCGATGGAAGCCTCCTCATCACATCCCTGAAAAACGATCCGGCCTCTGAATTGACGGATCGCGGCTCGTCTTATACTCTTTCCGTATTACGAATTACGTGTGATATAAAAACATGATCCGATCCTTTGCGGACAAACGCACGGCAGAAGTCTTCGACGGCTTGCGAGATGGGTCTTTACCGGCATCAATCGTTAATCGGGCACAAAGCAAGTTGGATCGGCTCAATTATGCGGCACTCCTTGATGACCTCCGGACTCCCCCAGGAAATCGACTCGAGCGGCTGATTGGAGATCGTCGCGGGCAGTGCAGCATTCGCGTTTCTCGGAGTTGGCGGATATGTTTCGTGTGGCGGAACGGAGACGCCTTTGAGGTGGAACTGAATCACCACTACGACTGAAGAAGGGAGGAAACCATGGCTCGCGTGCCAAAGAACAGAGTCGCTGCGCATCCCGGTTCCCTGTTGCTCGAACAGATCAAGGAGATGGGCCTGACCGTGAATGCCGTTGCCCGAGACGTCGACCTGCCGGCGACCCGGCTCCACGAAATCATTCATGGACGCCGCGGCGTGAGCGCGGAAACGGCAATCGCGCTAGGGACGTACTTCGGACAGACCCCGGAATTCTGGATGAACGCACAAAAGGTGTATGAGTTGTCGAAAGAATTGGTCCAGAACGGCGAGAACATTCGTGGGCGGATTCGCCGGAGAGCCGCGGCCTAAGCACAAACGGAGCCCGGATTTGCGCATTCCCCGGCGTTCAATGAACATCGGACCGTTACCCGGACGGTGCCCTACTGGAGCCGCCAACGTCCGGGCCATCCTACACCCTCTATCAACACCAGGACCTGGGAGGACGTCCACCCTAAAGGCGTTGCAATGGGAGGGCGAGTCAAGATAGAAAGGCTCATCATGACGGAACAGCCACTCTTGAATGGGATCAACAATCGTGTCGAACAGGGCAAGGAAGATGGCGATCAGGCATACTTCTACGCTTTGAGTCTGAAATTAGAATATCTGACAAAGATTGTCGCTTCTGGGGTAGTCGCCTGTATCGGCGATGATGTAGAGAGACATCGCTACTCCCTTGAACACAAACTCGTTCGTGCCGATTCTATCGGAGATTGGACAGAAGCCCTCAATAGAGTTCTGGTTGGCCCACCGGCACAGTTCCTTGATCCCAATGCAGGGGATATGATCAGAGACTTGACCGAGCGAGTCGGACCAGGGGACTGGCGATATTCGGCAGTCATGGATATCGACCAAGCAGCAAAAGCTATTGGCGCCGACACTCCGCGACTTGGAGACCGTGTCGCTCTCCGACAGTTTTTCGATATTGGAACGACACTCCGAAACCGAAGCCGGGGGCATGGTGCAACCACAACGGCCCAATGCAACAAATCCTGTGTCCTCCTGGTCGGATGCCTAGATGCTGTCGCACAGAACCTTGAGTTTTTCAAAAAGCCGTGGGCCTACCTCCACCGGAATCTTTCGGGGAAATATCGCGTGTCCCTTCTCCTAGGCGACTCTTCGGAATTCGACTATCTGAAGAAAATTCGCGAGGATTCTTTCCAGAATGGAGTATATATCTATCTAGGCCGCCCCGTTCACGTCCCTTTGATTTTCAGTGACCCTGATGTGCGCGATATTGCGGTTCCAAATGGAAATTATCGGGGGGACAAATTCAAAGTCCTTTCGTACAGCACGAATGAAGAGCGATTCATAGATGGTTCGGCATGGTCGGATCCACCGACGCGGCTCCCGAAAAGCGAGACCGAAGGCCAGTCCAATATGGAGCCTCTCGGAGAATCTACCTTTGCGAATATACCTCTTGAACTGGTCGACTATGTTGATAGGAAAGACCTGGAGAACTGCCTGAAAGAAGAGTTACTGAAGACTGAACGGCACCCTATCATTTCGCTGACGGGGCCGGGCGGAATTGGAAAAACGAGTATAACGATTGCTACGATTCGGAAAATTTCGAAAGATGGAGATTCACCCTATCAGGCCGTTCTATGGATCAGTGCCCGGGACATTGATTTGCTTGAATCCGGTCCGAAGCCCGTCACTCCGCGGGTAATTACACAGCAGGACATATCGCGTGTTGCGGCAGAGCTATTGGAGGCGTCCGGATCGTCAAAAACTTCGGATTGTGACTCACTCTTTCAAGACTATCTCGAAAACGGAACTGTAGGCGCTACGCTGTTCGTACTCGATAATTTCGAGACCGTGCAGAACCCTACTGACGTCTTCAGATGGATCGATACTTACATCCGGCCCCCGAATAAGGTTTTAATCACGACACGGTTCCGCAGCTTTAGAGGAGATTATCCAATCGAGATAGGAGGAATGACAGAAGAAGAAGCCCATCGCCTTGTTGATCGACACGCTGCACAATTAAGTATCGCTGCCCTCCTCAGCCCAAGTTACAAGGATGAACTCATTCGTGAAACCGATGGACACCCTTATGTGATGAAAATCCTTCTAGGACAAGTTGCGAAAGAGCGTCGAGCGGTCAAGCCGGAGCGTATCGTGGCGAGTTCAGACCATCTTCTCAGAGCCCTCTTCGAAAGAACATATAATATGTTGAAACCGGGCAGCCAGCGAGTCTTTCTTTTACTCTGTAGCTGGCGAGTCTTTGTTCCTGAAGTAGCGGTAGAAGCCGTCTCCCTTCGTCCCGGAACCGAGCGCTTTGACGTTGCAGGGTCTCTGGAGGAATTACAGCGGTTCTCTCTCGTCAATCGTGTCGTCTCGAACGAAGAAAATGAAGGGCTTGTAGGCGTCCCACTAGCCGCATCGATATACGGACGGCACAAGCTGAAAGTGAGCCCATTCAAGATAGCGGTTGAGGAAGATCGAAAGCTTTTGATCGAGTTCGGGGCCGGACAACGAAATGGTGTCAAGCAGGGTGTTTTTCCGCGAATCGAAAAATTCGTCCGGGCCGCAGCCGAGAGAATAAGCACTAACTCCGCTTCCTCAGAAGAGGTGTTACCAGTCCTAGAATACCTTGCGGCTCGGGTGCCGAAAACATATCTCCAACTGGCTGACTTGGTACTACAGGCTGACGGGACCACAGCTCGTGCTAAAAGTTATGTCAGAAATTTTCTTGAGAATGCCCCTCTTCCAGACCGACAAGAAGCGTGGCTTAGATTAGCGGATCTTTGTCAGTCGGATCATGACGTGATCGGAGAGATTCACGCTCTGAGCGGGGCCGCCTTGCTTCCTACGTCAGACCATGAAGACTTAAGCCGTTTCGCGAATCGTTTGAACAATCGGATTCGTGACCTTAAGAGCAATGTTAATAGGGATGCTTGGTCGAGCGAGGTCCAAGAACTCCTCGAAAAAGTGATCGGAGTAATGGAACGCCATTTAAGTAAATTGTCAGCTACGGACTGTTCTCGCTTAGCTTGGTTGTACCTGAACATTGGCAACCCACAACGAGCCCTGGACATCGCTCAGGTCGGGGGGAAACGTGATCCGACAAACGAACATTGCCAAAATCTCATTCATAGACTACAGGATGAATGACTCACTTGCCCTATTTCTATTCTTAGCACCGGCCTACAATCATCCAGTACTTGTCGGTCAAGCGAACGTTTAGTATTCACATCGCACACCGGTTACGCCGCGGCCCGCATCACCAGCCGCAATTCACTGTCGTCGATCAGGCTGTACTCCGGCAGACGTCCCGACAATTCCAGGCATTCGCGGCGAATGATCGGCACGCCGTCGCCGCGACGGTCCATCAGGCGCGTGCGGCCGACACCGGACGGCGCAGCACAACGCGCCAACAAGGAGACGATGAGTTCGTTCCGGTTCGACTGCCGCAGATGCAGGCTGTCCGGGGTGAGCGTGTTGGTCAGAGTGCCCGGAACGTACAGTTCGAGACGGTCGCCGAACATGTGTAGGCGGACGCGGGCACCGGCCAGCGAATAATCGCGGTGGGCCACGGCGTTCACGATCGCCTCGAAGACGGCCCGCTCGCCGAACTGCGGACGCTCCTCCCGAGCCGTGGTCTTCGTCGCCCGCACCAGCATGTTCCGCCGCACGAAGTGGAGCGCCTCGGCAATCTGTTCGTCAAGCGGTCCCCCGATGTCGCGCGCGTCGGTCTGGTAGTCGGCGTCGGTTCGCTCCCCAGCGTAGCTTACGGCCTGAATGTAGGCGTGAGGAAGCCAGTGTTGGGGGTCCGGCGTACAGAGCAGCACCCCGGCGAGCGTCAACCGGGCGTGTCCATCCGCGTCGTCGGCGACGATGCGGAGCTTGCGTAACGTGTTCTCGGACGCTGCGGAGAAATCCGAACCGCTGTCGTCAACGTCTCCGTCCAGGAAACGCCACGTCAGCGAAGAGTGCAGGTCAGATATCGTAGTCGCCGGCACGATGGACTCGTCGAAATGGACGACCCGGGTCTGACTGCGCTCCTGGAACAGCCGTGCCAGCGCGTCCGGGGCCATCTCACGCTTGGAACTGCCGATCCGGCGGAAGTATCCGCCGGGGCTTTCGTGGACGAACAGGCTGCGCGGAACGTCCACACGCAACACCGGGACGAGGCGGCCTTCCTCGTTCTCCAGTTCCGCCTTGAGGATGTCGGCATCGAGCGCGGGCTTCACCGAATCGTTGCAGATTTCGCGGGTCCAGGTTTCGACGGCGTCGATGTCGTCGAGTGGAATCCCGTGAACCCGGCGGGTCCGGTCGTCCACGCCGTGGACCACCGTTCCACCACGGCTGTTGGCCAGGGCAGCCAATTCGTCCGCGAAGTCCCTTCGGTCCGGGGCCGTGACGCGGTCGCCGGCCAAACGAACGGTCTTCAACTCGAGCATCGAGTCTTCGCCGAGTCTGACGCGGCGCGTCAGGTTCGGGTCAGCCATCGCGTTCTCTGCCCATTCCCTTTTTCCCGGATCGTCCCGCTTCGGCTCGCAGATACCCGAAAAACAGCCGGATTTTAAGACGGACGGGAAGTGTCTCGGCTTGAAATCCCCACATGCCCAGGGAGGGCAACTGCCTCGATCCCCGAGCTCGGTTGCCGAGCCTACACTCCTTGAGCTTGGTCCCTGCGCCCAGTTGATCAGCTTGCAGAGCCGTGAGCTTGTCGAAGGGCCGAACCATGTCGAAGTCTGAATCCGAACGGGCGTTTCCAGTAACATCCACGCTTGGAAAAGGTATTACATACTTGAAGATCGCACCCGGTCGTCATTCCCGCGAAAGCGGGAATCCAGAGGATGGATACCTGCTTCCGCAGAGCCTATCCCCGGCTTGAACGAGGGTATGACGAGGAAAAACCGTCTTCAGGATCGTCTTGCACCCTAGCTCCCCAACGTTGTTTCTTCCCCACCCCGCGGAAACGAGGAGCGCCGCGGACATCGATCGCCCGCGGCGCTCCTCATTCGTGATGGAGGGACTTCAGGACGGCTCCTCGCCCCGATTCATCTCCTTGGCCAAATCGAGCAGCTTCTCGAAGTCCTCGTCGTCCAGCCCGCGGCGACGGACGAGAATGTCGGCCAACTGCCAATCGACCTCGAAGCCGGTCCGTTCCCGCTTGTGGCGGTCGGTCCAGGCGTGGCGGGCCGCGCAGTCGCAGAACAGGCGCCACGCCGCGCGGTTCTCCGGCCACAGGTCGGCGGCGCCAGCCCGGGGGCACGCTTCGCACGGGTAGGCATAGGCGGCGGGGTCGTAGGCATGGAGTTGCTCGCACTCGTCGCAGTCTAGGGGGCGGCCGCCTCCGTCCGGGCCGAGTCGGCGCCGGGCGAAGGCATGGAGTTTTTTGCCGCTTCCACCTTACGCGCCTCCTCGAACAGCGCCAAGTCCTGACACACCCCGCGCACATAGACGTACACGTCTAGGTTGTGGGTGAGCAGCGCGGCGCAGTCCTCGGCGCTGTACGGCACGGCGCCCTCCGGGTACTCGTCCAGGTCCAGCAGCGAGCGCAACGTGTCGCCGTCGAGCCGCCAGTCGGCGATGACGCGCTCGGCCATGAGGCGCGCCATTTTCTCGCGGTCGAGTTCTTCGCTCTTCTGCCGCGTGCGCCGGTCCCATTCCTGTTTGCGCGCCTGGTCTTCGAGCCGCAGGATCTCCGACGTGGTCAGATGACGCACCCGGAGCCGGAAGTCGGGGGCGTACTCCGCCCAGAGCAGGCGCTCGGACCGTTCCTTGACCTTGTTCGCAATGACGCTCATGCGTCCTCCTTCCTCCGCTGGCCGCGGTCCGCGGCCAGCGTGCCGAGCCGCACGACGCCGGCGCCGATGACGGCACCGGCCACGCCGACGGCCACGCTGTCCCGATACGTGCCGGCGGCAATCGCGGCGCCCGCGGCGCCGACGAGCGTCCGCCACAGGATGCTGCTGCCCCGCATGCCGGCCTCCTTACTTGAACGTGAGCTTCAGTTCGTCGTCGAGCGAGTTGCTGGCGAACGCGGCCCCGCCGATCGTCAGGGCGCGGATGGTGTCGTCGTTCACGTTGGGGAAGTCGAGCGCCACGTTCTTGGCCAGCAACTCCACGATGGAGCCGGCCGTCGCGCCGGCGGGAATCTTGACGTCGCTCTTGTCGTGCGTCCGATGCAGCGAGAAGAAGCGCGTGGCATTGGCGTCCCAGCGGACGTCGACCGACACGTCCACGGTGCGCCCCCCGTTGCCGAACCGTTCCGGATAGACGCTGGCGGTCTTCTCTCCGCCCATGAACTCGACGTTGTTGTTGAGCGTGAGTTCCGACGACAGCAGCGGCAGGGTCTGCGTGCCGTGCTGGGCGGTGCCGAGCCGGCCGGCAATCGGCGTGCCGCTGTCCGTCACGGACGGCACGGACGGCGCCACCACGGCGTCCGGGTCCGCCTTGGCACCCAACCCGGGGGAGACCGTGAGGGTATCGGTCGCCCGGTCGATGGCGGTGATGCGGTATTCGGTGTTGGCCGAGCCGATCGTGACGTAGGCGCCCACGTCGAACTTGTGGGAATCCTTGACGACGACGGTGGTCGCGCTCGCCGCGGACGCGGTCTTGACCTCGTCGGTGCCGGTGAGCAGCAACTTGGCGAACACGCCGGACAATTCCACCTGCGCGAAGCCGGCCTCGTCGTTGCCCGCGGCGATGCGAAACACGCCCTGGTTCAACACGCAGCCGACGGCGCGGAAGACGGTGTGGCCCTTCTTGAGCCAGACCGTGACGCCCGGCCGAGTGTCCGACAACCGCAGCAGGTCGTACACCACGCTGGTGCTGGACGTGACGGTCTCGCGGCCGAAGAGCGATTTGTACAGGGCCGCACCCGGCGGTTTGGTGCCCGCGGTGCCCGACGGCTTGCAGAACATCGGAAAGCTGAGCTCGCCCGGATCGTAGCCGGCCTGCAGGCGGTCGGTCCGGCTGTAGGCATTGACGCGCTGCGGGTCGTCCACGTACACGCGCGGCTGGCTGATCGTGCCGTCACCGGTCAGCCGCACCGCGTCGGTCGCGCCCGGCTTCGCCTCGGTGCCGAACGTCATCTCCTCTTTCGCCCACACCACGGTGTCGCGATTGACGCTGAAGGTCGTCCCCAAGTCTGCCATGACTGGTCCTCCTTACGGTTGGGGCCGAAGCGCACGCCCCGGCCGGGGTGAAATACAAGCTGCAAACGACGGGAGTCACGGAACGATCCTCCGGTAGCGGGCCGTGATGCGGACCCACTGCATCCGACCGCCGCCCTCGGCCGGGCCGATCTCGCTGGCGCCGATACGGTCGACGTGGAGATCGGCCACGGTGCCGCCGAGGTCGGTCTGCCCGAGCAGGGCGCGGATCCGTTCGGCGAGTTCGAGAACGCCCGGCGGGTTCGCCTCGCCTTCGACCGCGGCGCCCGGCTCGGACGGGAGAACCGCTTGGGAGATGCGGACGTGGATCCGTCCGGTTTCGAGGTCGGCGTGGCTCGGCTGACCGCGGTAGGTCGCGCCGCCGTCCTTGAGACTGACGAGTGGGAGCCGGGTGTCGGCCAGCGGCAGGTCCTCGGACTCCACCACGGCGACCCGGCCCGCCTCGGGAATGGCCGCTTCGAGCGCGGCTTGCAGGGCGATGAGTACGTCTCTCACGGCCGGCCTCCGATCCCGGCGCCGGTGCGCGGCGTGCGCCCGACGCCGATCATGGTCGTGCTCCTGCAACGGGTGCCTACTTCTTGATGAGCGTGTGCATGCCGCGCAGCCCGAAGCTGGCCGCGATCGAGGCGAGCAGCGCCCACTGGAACCAGTCCGGCGCGGCGTTCAACGCGGTGAAGCCGTGTTCCAGATAGGGCTGTGCGCCGGGGATGAAACAACTCACCAGGATCGCGATGAAGCACAGCGTCCATGCTTCGTCCTTCCACGAGTCCGTGGCCCCGCACGCCTGCAACCGTTCCCAGGCGGCAACGTCTTTCGCCGCGGCATGTCTGGCTTCGGCCTCGGCCTTCAGCGCCTCGGTCGTCGCCGCGGCTTTGGCGCGCCGCTCTTCTGCGCGGCTCGTCAGCCACGTGGTCGCCAAGCCGGCGACCGCGGATACGATCCCGAACATCGCAAACTCCTTTCTCGTGGAGAGGCCGGGGCGGGTGGAGGGCCGGGTTCCTGCTGAAAGCGGCGGGGAGATGCCGGATCATGCCGTGTCCGTCCATTCGTGGATGCTTCGAAAAATTCGGAATACGGGTTTTTACCCACTCTCTCGACGTTGTCGCCTCGGGCTCTTTCGCGGCGGCGGGTGTCGTGAGAATTGTAGGAAGTTCTCCACAAGCCTTCAATTGTAAAAAAGTTTTACAGTATTTCCGCGAACCGCGGTGCTACACTGAGACGACGCGGCGATACGGAGGACCACCATGAATACGAAGCTGGTACGGTTTATTTCTGTTCATCTGGAAGGCGCGCCGGTCGTGGCGGACGCCGATTTCCTGCCGGCGTTGGAGCAACTGGAACAACTGGCCGCGGGACACGAACTCAGGCTGTACGTGACGCACGCGGCCCGGTTACAGCAGCAGACGTTGGCGGACGCGGTGGTCCGTCCTGCGACCCGCTCGAACCACTTGGTCGGCCACGCAATCGACTGCAACGTACGCTATCGAGGCCGGTTGTACCGCAGTGTCGAATTGGGAGACGGCGGTTCGCTGCCCGCGGCGGTGCATGCGTTTCTGGACGCGGTGCGGGCACACGGGACCTTACGGTGGGGCGGGGACTTCGGGGATCCGGTCCATTTCGACGATACGCTGAACCTGCTCGCGCCCGCAGTCTGGGACGAGAAGTTTCCGGTCGTCCAAGCCGCCTTGGCCGCCTCGCGGGAAAGACGACCCGAATCTGCAAGTGCCGGGTGGACGGCCCGACTGCTTTTGCTGACCGATCCGATGTTGTGCGGCGAAGACGTCCGCAGCGTCCAACGCGCGCTTGTGGCCCGCGGCTTCGCCCTCACGCCGGACGGCCGCTTCGGACTGCAAACGGCGAAGGCCGTCACTGCGTTTCAGCGCCACTCCGGGCTCACGCCCGACGGCGTCGTAGGTCCGGCCACGCGCAGCGCCCTCATTCTGCACTCACGAACGTAAGGAACCGCGCTCCGGCTGTCTTGGATACGATATCGAGGAAACGAAATTCCTCTTCCTATCCCCTCATCCCCCTTCGACCTTTCGACAAGCTCGAGGCACCGCAAACTCGGGGACCGCTAGGAAAGGGCTAGAGCCTGCCCCTGACTTGATCCGGGGGAGAGGATCTCCCACAGGGGCGAATCAGTCCAAGAAGTTGATGGGCCGATCTCAGCGGGCTGGAGATGAGCTTATCGAAGGGCCGGGGGTAAGGTGCGAGAGTCGGGTAACATCGAGGTTCGTTTCGATGTTTCGACACCCTTCGACAGGCTCAGGGACCACAGGCTCGGAGATTTTCCCACCCCTAAGTTTGTTAAGCCTGTGATGTGTTGAGCTCGGTCCCTGAGCCTGTCGAAGGGTTGAAAGGTCGAAGGGTCACACCATGTCGAGAGGCACTTCCTCAATCGAGACACTCCCAACTCTTCGCGTACTTCACAACGTCTCACGGAAACGTCCGTGCCATCCATTTGACTTCGCCGATGATCTCCGTGCCGGGCGTCCACGCCGCGGGCGGATAGGCGGGGTGCTCGCTGACGAGTTGCCAGCCGGAGTTCGGGCTGCGCCCCAGACGCTTCACGACCAGCCCGTCTTCGGTACGCAGGGTGAAGATGTGTCCGGCCAGCCGCCGACGCCGGTTGCGGTCGATCAGGATCGCGCAGCCGTCCGGCAGCGCCGGTTCCATGGACTCGCCCTTGACGCGAATCACCGTGCACTGCGACGGGGTGAGGCCGTTCTCGTCGAGCCAATCGCGCCGGAACGTCAGATACCCGGTGACCGTCTCGTCCAGGTCGGTTGCGCCGCCGCCCGCGGCAGCGCGCAGTTCCCGCACTTCGACGTGTTGGACGTGCGGGGCGTCGGCCCTGGGATCGGTCAGCAGATCCGCCCCCTTCACCAACACGCCGACGTCTCGGCGCAGGTCCGCCAGCCCGCTGCGCAATTCTTCCCGCAAGGCGGTGAGTCCATTCAGCACCGGGGCCGACTCCGCGGAGTCGCCTGCTAGCGGTGGGGTTCCCGCCTCCCCCCGTCGCGGCCCCATGTAGAATTCGAGACCCAGCACCCGACACAGCGCCCGCACCCGCTCCACCGACGGCACTCTACCCCGACGCATGTCGCGGATCGTCTCCGGCGTACCGCCCGCCTCCAGCGACGCCCGCCGGGCGGACATGCCGCGCTCCTGCAACGCCTGTTCGATGATGTCGAGAATTTCCCGCATGATGCGGGGTATAACCCATACCACACCGAAAGCCAACCCGGCCCCGTCTCGGTTCGCTATTCCGGGAAACCCCATCTCCGACCCTCCGCCTGAAGGGAAAGCTGCGGCGAGTAAGGGGAACGTGCGGTTCCCCCGGACGCCCGACGACGATGCGAACCGAGTCCACGTCGATCGATTCGGATGGACTTGAAATAAGGTTTATTTCCCTTATTATGAGCTAATCACGTGAAATAAACCTTCCACACGACGGAACGCCTACGGCAAGCAGGGGAGTATCCATGAAGAAGATCGTCAAAGTCGCCTTGGTGCAGCGCGGGCTGACACTCGCATTGGTGGCCCGGGAGACGGGCATTGCCACGTCCACGCTCTGCCGGCTGTTGGACCCGGAGGACGGGTATCAGGGGTATGCGTATCGCGCCCGGGTTGCGGAGATTCTGGACCTGCCCGGGACTGAAATCTGGGGCCGCGGCTGGCGGCAGGCCAAACGCCCCGGACGGAAATCCGCTGTGCGATACGGCTCGCTCGACCGGCTCCTGCCCGCCGTTCCCACGGCCGGGGGAAGTCGGACGGAAATGGATGCCCGGGATCGATAGGCAACGACCGTCAGCCTGCGCGCGGGTGCGGAGACTCCGACCCCGCGCCTCCGCATCGTCCTGACGCAGCCGCCGGCCCGCCCCGCGCAGGATTCAGAGGAAACACATGCCGCACGGGACCGAATTCCACACCAACGTTGCCGAACTGGAGTTGCCCGCGGCCTTTTATGGACAGACCCGCCGGTGGTCGCCCGTGCAGCGGTTGTGGGCCGAGGTCGTTTTTCAGGCGTGTGTCGAGTATCTTGGGCATTTCCCGAGCTCGCTGCCTGCAAAACAGCGTGTCAAGCTCCAAACCCAAGCACGGGCCTGGCTGCAACGCCGGCTTCCCGACGCCCCCGACCCCGACCCGATCTGCGCGATACTGGGACTGGACCGCGAAGCCCTGGTCTCGCTGCTGAACTCGTATCTGGCTCGTCCGAGCGGCGCGGTCCAGTCGAGTCATCTCCCTTCGGGCGTATCGCCCATGCGGGAACGGGAGGCGAACGAACATCCGTTGGCCGAGGAACGGGTGATCGTGCAGCGCATCGTCGAACTCCGGCGCGCCGGGCTGCGGGACCGGATCATCGCCGACACCGTCGCGCGTGAGTTCCGCATTGCCATGTCGCTTCCGCTTCTGCGGGCGTTGGCCCGGCGGACGACGTGACGGAATCCTCCCACGCCTGACGATAAGGAGATCAGTCGCAGTGGAGGCGCTCCATCCGTCGGTCAATTGGGGTCGCGCATTACGTAGGGGCAGGCCCCCGTGCCTGCCCTGCCCTACCCTGCCCCGCCCCAGGGCAACCACAGGGGGTTGCCCCTACGATCTCAATGCCGGCGTTTGCCGAGCGGGAACATTGCAAACCGGAGACACGGCCACGGAGCGAAACCGCGGCGTTCCGCTACTCGGTGAAGGTATAGTCCCGCACCACTTCGCCGACCTGGACGCGATAACGCGAAAAGAACTCCTTGCGGCCTCGTTCCTGCGCCTGCCGGTGGTCCGGGTGTTCGCGCCACGCGGTGACCGCCGCCATCGTCTCGAACTCCGCGACGGCGGCCCCTTCTCCGTCCGCTGCCATGAACTCCTTGATGGACACGAAGCCCGGCACGTTCCGGACGCGGTCGCGCATCTCCCGGGTCAGATCCGCCAAAGCGTCCTGGTCGGCGCCATCCTTCAGCCGCGTGCGAAATATCACGATCACCATGTATCCCTCCCGGATAGTCGGTTGATCCGTCTTTCCCCGAAGTGCGATATATTCGATTCTCGGACGTAGCGTCACGCCGCAGCCGCATTGCCGCGCGTCAGGCGGGCGAAGGCCAGGGTGCCGAGGCCGCCGGCGACCGCGCCGAGGGCGAATAACGACCGCAAGCCGACGTGGTCCGACAGCAGGCCGGCCGACACCGGGCCAAGCATCATGCCGACGCTGAGCGCCATGTTCAGGACGCCCATCACCGCGCCCATGCCGCCCTGCTTGCCCTCCCCCGCGGCCAGCGCCGTCAGCGCGGGTTGGGCCAGGGCGCCCATGCTGCCGGCGACCGCGCTGATGAGCAGCAGGTCCCAGAAGTCGCGCGCGAACAGGAGCGTGGCGAAGGCCGCGGAGGCCAGCCAGCCGCTCAGCACGATCAGCCGGCGTTTGCTGGAGCGGTCGGCCAAGCGGCCGAATGGCACCTGGAGCACGCTGTTCACCAGCATGTACACCGCCATGAGAATGCCGAGGCGCGAGCGGCTGATGTGCAGCGCCTCGACCGCCAGCAGCGGCAGAAACGAGAACCACAGGCCCATCTGAATCGCGCTCACCATGCGGTACACCGCGATGCCACGCACGCCCGGCCGGCGGAAGAGTTCCCGGTAGGACGCAGCTTGCGGCCCTCCCCCGCGTTCGGCGCGCCGTTCGTCCAGGAAGAGCAGGACGATGGCGAAGGCCGCACAGTTCAGCGCGCCCATCAGATAGAAGCAGGTCGGCATACCGTACGTATCGCTCAGCCAGCCGCCGAGTAGCGGGCCGACCCCGATACTGCCGGTCAGGAACAGGCTGAAGATGCCCATCAGTTCCCCCCGCTTGTCCGGCGGCGCGAGGTCGCCCACCAGGGCCGACGAGATCGGCAGAATCAGCGCGACCGCCAACCCCTGAAAGAACCGGATCGTCGTCAGGAAGATCATGTCGGGCGCACCCACGTACGCGAACGAGGTGAGGCCGCCGAGCAGCAGCCCCGCGGCAATGAACGCCTTGCGTCCGCGGCGGTCGGACAGGCGACCGATGACCGGCATGCAGGCGATCTGCGCGAGGGGAAAGCTGGCGAAGAAGATCCCGATGCTGACGCCCGTGGCGCCCAGCGTCTTGGCATAGATGGGCAGAAACGGAATCACGATGCCCATGCCGAGCATGGACGTGAAGATGGCCAGATTGAGGATGGAGAAGAGGCGGCGGTTCAAGCCGCGGTTGTTGCACACGCCCCGACGCCCGACAAGCAACGTGGGGAGTGTTTCGGTTTGAGACGATCCCGGTCGGGCCGTTGTTTTCCGTCGTTCCGTGCAAGCGAAAATCCGGGGGGATATGCTCCGACGCTTGCTGAAAGCCGCCTTGAAAACGGGACTACAGACAAGGCGATCCTAGAGCTTTTCCTGGCTTCCATGCCGAGCTTCCCTGGCGAAAACCCCTTCGACAGGTCAAGGACCTTCCCATCCCCAAGTTCGTTGAGCCTGCGATGTGTTGCGCTCGGCCCCTGAGCCTGTCGAAGGGTGTCGAAACATCGAAACGACCCCCGATGTCACCTCGGCCTTCGCCCCTCACCCCTGACCCTTCGACAAGCTCAGGGTCCAGCCCATCGAGCTTGGTCCCTGGACTTGTCGAAGGGTGTCGCAACGGATTTGGGATCTTCTTGTCTGTAATTCCACCTGAAAACGGTGCTTCACCTTCCCCCTCTCCCACCAGGGGAG
This sequence comes from uncultured Binatia bacterium (SeqCode), assembly GCA_965242795.1. Lineage (GTDB taxonomy): Bacteria > Desulfobacterota > Binatia > Bin18 > Bin18 > Bin18. The sequence continues at coordinate 3,915,362 of OZ251505.1, read as the reverse complement.
AGGGGAGGAGGAACGGCAAACGAGACTTTCCTTGCCGGGCTGGCGGCTTTTCCGGCTCCGCGGCTTTCTGCTAAGACTGGCGCGGCCAGCGGTCCGAACCTCTCGCGACGGAGTGCACGTCATGTTCAACCATCCGGTCATTTCCGCGGACGGCCACATCGACATCCCCTGCTTGCCGGCCACGCTGTTCACCGACAACGCGCCCCCGCGGCTGAAAGACAAGATGCCGAAGGTGGTCGAAACGCCCAACGGCGAAACCTGGATCACGCACAACGGAACGAGCATGGGATTGGTCGGCGGCATGGGCTCGGCCGGCCGCGAGTACGTGCCCGGCCAGATCCACCGCGCCGACCGCATGGCATCCACCGGACTGTACGAAGATCAAGGCAAGGGCATCATGCGCACGACCGTCCCCGCGTTGCGCGTCGAGGATCAGGAGCGCGACGGCGTGGTCGGCGAGGTGGTGTACGGCATTCTGGGTGCCGCGTTTCGGATCGACGACCCCGAGGTGACCGACGTCGTGGTGCGCATCTACAACGATTTCGCGGCCGACTTCTGCCGCGCCGTACCGGGCCGTTTCGCCGGCGTCGCCAGCCTGCCGGCGTCGTCGCCCGAGGACACCGCGGCCGAAATCCGGCGCTGCGCCACGCTGGGGCTCAAGGGCGCCGAACTGCCGGTGCGGCACGACATGATGCCGCTCTGGCACCCCGACTGGGATCCGATCTGGCGCGCCTCGCACGAGACCGGCCTGCCCGTCCACCTGCACACCATCGGCCCGCGGCTGGACACGACGTGGGCCACGGACCGCCGTTCCCGGCGCCTGTGGCTGGCGACCATCCTGACCGAGTTCCAGATCGCGACCGCGGGCTTCATCGGCGCGATCATCTACGGCGGGGCGCTGGAACGCTACGACCGCTGCCGCGTGGTGATCGGCGAGGCGGGGATCGGCTGGATTCCGTACGTGTTGGAACGCATGGACTACGAGTGGGAGGACCAGTTTCAGGACCTGGAATTGAAGATGAAGCCCAGCGAGTACTGGTATCGGCAGATGTACGCCACGTTCCAGCAGGATCAGACCGGCCTGGACATGATCGAGCGCGTCGGCGTGGACAACGTCATGTGGGGGTCGGACTTTCCGCATCCCGACGGCGTGTGGCCCGACTCGCAGGAATTTCTGCGCAAACAACTCGCCCATCTGCCCGCGGACGTACGGCGCAAACTGGTGTTCGACAACGCCGTCGAGCTGTACGGCTTTCCGCCCGAACCGGCGCGCGCCGACGGGCCGCGGCAAGAAGGGCAGTGAGAGAGGAGCAGCCGATGAAGATCGTTCCCATTCCGGTTCTGTCCGACAATTACGCCTATCTGCTGATCGACGAACAGACGAACGAGGCGTGCGTAGTCGATCCGTCCGAGGCCGGGCCGGTCGCCGAAGCGGTGAAACGCGAGGGCGTCGCGTTCACGACCATCATCAACACCCACCACCATTGGGACCACGTCGGCGGGAACGAGGCACTCGTCGGGGAGTTTCCCGCGCTCAAGGTCTATGGCCACAAGAAAGACGAGACGCGCACCCCGTGCATCACACACCTGGTCGAGGACGGCGATACCGTGCGGATCGGCACGCTGGAAACGCGCTTCCTGTTCGTTCCCTGCCACACCAGCGGCCACGTGACCGCGTATTTCGAGGCGGAAAAGGTGGCCTTCACCGGCGACACGCTGTTCATTGCCGGTTGCGGCCGGCTGTTCGAAGGCACCGCGGCCGACATGCACGCCAACATGGTCAAGCTGATGGCGCTGCCCGACGACACGCGCATCTACTGCGGCCACGAATACACGGTGCAGAACCTGGAGTTCGCGCTGGCGCTGGAGCCCTCGAATGCCGCGACGCAGGAGAAGCTGCGCTGGGCGCAGGCACAGCGTGCCCAAAACCTGCCGACCGTTCCCGGCTCGGTCGCGGAAGAAAAGCGCATCAACCCGTTCGTGCGGATGGACAGCCCCGAGTTGCAGGCGCACGTCAAGAAAGAATTCCCGGACCTCGCTCTGGACCCGGTGTCGGTGTTGGAGAAGACCCGCTTTCTCAAAGACAACTTCTGAGCTCGGGTCGCGGGTTCAGCCGGTGGGAGAGCGGGCGCTCCCCCGCCTTCAGTGCGCAGGCTGACGAAAGAACGTGACGAGGAGGGAAAGAGCGGGTTCGGCGCGGACATGGTGCACGACGCCGCCCTCGAGCGGGACGAGGACGCCGGGAGTCAGCGGATGATCCTGCCCGGCGACGTTGAGCGTGCCCTTTCCGTGCAGAGCCTGAATCGTGATCGGATCGTCGACCGCGTGGTCGGAGAGAACTTCCGCATTCCGGAGGCGGATGAGCACGAGCCGTCGGAACGCATCTTGAAACACGGTTTTCGATTCACGCGTTTTCCCCTCCCCGATTTCCGCAGGAAGGACGATCCGATCGGCCATTGCCGTCTCCTTCGCCGGTGTGGCGTACCGGCAGGGTATAAGGAACTCACGGTACACGCCAGAGAGGAAAAGCGGGCGGACGGTTCCGGACGAAGAGGGGACGTAGCGATTCACCTAATGCCGGTCTCCCGTATCGAAGCCGAACTCCCGGTGCCCTGAACCTGGGAACGCGGGTGTCCCGCCCGCCCGTGGTACAGGCCGGAGGTCCACACTCCCAGAATACGAATGCAACCCGATACACGCCCGACAGTTTCCGTTGCATCGATACTGCCGAGTCGGCGGGAGGCCGCCCGCCTCTGCGCGGCCGGCGCTTTGGGTCTCGTGCTGCCGGCGTGCAGTCTGTTCGATACGACCGTCCTGGACCAGCAACGCGCCGAGCTGACGCGCTTACGACAGGAAGCCGACGCGCTGCGGCGTGAGACCGAGGCGTTGCAACGGCAGCGCACGGAAGAGCAACGCCGCCTCGAAGCCTGCAACCGCGCGTTCGGCGACTTCGACGCCGGCCGCAAGGCAGAAGACCCGACCGCCGCGCTCGCGCACTACCAAGCCGGCCTGCGGACATGTCCGAGCGATGACGTGGCGCACTTCGAGGTGGGAGAAATCTACCGGAAACTCGGACGGAACGCCGCAGCACGTGCCGCGTTCGACGCGGCGCTCGACATCAACCCGGGCTTCGCGCTGGCGCGACAGCGGCTCGACGAACTCGGCACCGCCACCCCGCCCCGGCCAAGAGAGTAGCGACGCCGCGGCGGGCTACTCGCTGTACAGCACCCCGCGGACCGCACGGACGACTTTCTCGACGTCGGGAAACACCTCGTGTTCGAGATTCTTGGCGTACGGCATGGGGACGTCTTCGCCCGTGACGCGCACGACCGGCGCATCCAGGAAGTCGAAGCCCTCTTTCATGAGGCGGTAGGCGACCTCCGCGCCCAGCCCGGCGAACGGCCAGCCTTCCTCCACGATGATGCAGCGGTTGGTTTTTTTGACCGACTCGAAGATCAGGCGGTCGTCCAACGGCCGTAACGTGCGCGGGTCGAGCACTTCCGACTCGACGCCGTCCTTCGCCAATTCCTCGGCCGCGGCCAACGCCACGTGCAGCATCTTGGACCACGCCACGACGGTGACGTCGGTCCCGCTGCGTTTGATCTCGGCTCGGCCGAGCGGGATGGGCCGGTCCCCCTCGGACATCGGTCCCTTGCGACCGTACAGCACCTCGCCTTCGATGAAGATGACCGGGTTGTCGTCGCGGATGGCGGTCTTGAGCAGGCTCTTGGCGTCCGCGGGCGTGGACGGCGCCACGACTTTCAGGCCCGGCACGTAGGCATACAGGCTTTCGACCGCCTGCGAGTGCTGGGCGGCAAGCTGGTGCGCCGCACCGCCCGGGCCGCGAAACACGATCGGCAGCGTGATCTGTCCGCCCGACATGTAGCGGAGTTTGGCCGCGTTGTTCACCAACTGGTCGTACGCGCACAGCGAAAAATTCCAGGTCATGAACTCGACGATCGGCCGCAACCCGACCATCGCGGCCCCGATGCCGACGCCGGCGAAACCGGTTTCCGCAATCGGCGTATCCACCACGCGCCGTTCGCCGAACCGGTCCAGCAGCCCTTCGGACACCTTGTACGCGCCGTTGTAATGGCCGACCTCCTCGCCCATCAGGAACACCCGCTCGTCCCGTTCCATCTCTTCGGCCATGGCCTCGCGCAACGCCTCGCGGTACGTCAGTTCTCGCATGTCCGTCCCCTTCGCTGCTTCCGTCCCTGTCGGCGCGCCCGCGGCGCCTACGCGCTGGCCCGCCGGCGGCGTTTGGCGAGCGGCACGACTTTTTCGTCGTGCCGTTCCGGTTCGGCGTAGATGTCGTCGAACAGCGTAGCGGGGTCGGGCGCGGGTGCGGCGTCCGCGAATCGGACCGCGTCCGCGACTTCCTGCTTGGCTTCTGCATCGATGGCCTCGAGTTGCGCTTCGTTGGCGATCCCCAGCGCGTAGATGCGCTCGGCCAGCAGCCGGATGGGGTCGCGCTGCATCCACTCCTTGACCTCTTCCTTGGTGCGGTATTTGGCGGGGTCGGACATCGAGTGGCCGCGAAAGCGGTACGTCTTGGCCTCGATCAGGATCGGCAGGCTTTCGGTCCGCGCCCGTTTGGCGGCATGGCGGATGACCTCGCGAACCTCCAGCACGTCGTCGCCGTTCACGATCTCCTGGGCCATGGGGTAGCCTTTGGCGCGCACCGCCACGTCCTCGACCGACAATGTCCGATACAGCGGCGTCCCCATGGAATAGAGATTGTTCTCGCAGATGAAGAGAACGGGCAGCTTCCACAGCGCGGCCAGCGACAGGCCCTCGTGGAACGCACCCATGTTGGCGGTCCCCTCGCCGAAGAAACACAGCGTGACGTCCGACTCGCCCCGATATTTGGAGGCGAATGCGATGCCCGCGGCGATCGGGACGTGGCCGCCGACGATGGCGTGGCCGCCCATGAAGCGCCGCGCCACGTCGAAATAGTGCATGGAGCCGCCGCGGCCCTTGGCGCAGCCGTCGGCCTTGCCGAACAGTTCGGCCATGGCCGCCTTCATGTCGCCGACGCGCGCCAGATAATGGCCGTGGTCGCGGTACGTGGCGACGATGTAATCCGTCGGCTCGACCGCGGACATGGCGCCCACGGCCACGGCTTCCTGGCCGTTGTACAAATGCAGGAAGCCGCCGATCTTGCCGCGCGAATACGACCGCGCCGCCTCTTCCTCGAAGCGGCGGATGCGCACCATCTCGCGGTACAGCGACAGCATCAGGGTCTTGTCCATACGCGTCCCCTTCGTCGGGCGGCCGAACGTTCTCTTCAGCCGCGCAATTCCCAGCAGCGTAAGCCACACTCTCCCGCGATTGCAAGCAGGAAGGTCGCGATTGATGGCGTCTATCCTGGGAACGCGGATCTCTGGCCCGCACCACAGGCGGGCGGGACGCCCGCGTTCCCAGACGCCGAGACACTAGCAGCCCGCGGCCCCTCCCCGACCGGGGGCAACGGTTCCCCTTACCACCGGAATGACAGGTGAAATACGAAGAAAGCAATGGGGATTATATACAAGACGATCCCAAAGGCAGTTTTTCCTCGTCATACCCCCGTTCAAGTCGGGGGCAGGCTCCGCGGAAGCAGGTATCCATCCCCTGGATTCCCGCTTTCGCGGGAATGACGACTGGCGGGGATCTTCAAGTATGTAATTCCCAAAGCAAAAGATAATATGGATGTCGATATGGTGACTCCCCTACCCGCGACGTCACAATTCCACAGACTGTCCGTCCCGGACGCCGACATCTCCTACGCGGAGCGCATTTCGCTTCCCCTCCCCCAGCAGACATTGTTCGACAGGTTCATTGCCGAAATAGAATGGCGGCGCGAAACGATCTCGATGTGGGGCAAGAGCTATCTCCAACCACGGCTCATCGCGTGGTACGGCGACCCGGGCGCGACCTACACGTATTCCGGGCTGCAACTGGAGCCGTCGCCCTGGACGCCGCTGTTGGCGGACGTCAAGACGACCGTCGAACGGCTGACGGATACGGCGTTCAACAGCGTCCTGCTCAACTATTATCGCGACCACCGCGACAGCATGGGCCTGCACAGCGACGACGAAGCAGAACTCGGTCCACGACCGACCATCGCGTCGTTGAGCCTGGGAGCCGAACGGACGCTGATCCTGAAGCACCGCGGGGACAGGACACGCAGAACGGTCCGCCTTCATCTCGCCGGCGGCAGCCTACTGGTCATGCGCGGCGACACCCAACGCAACTGGAAACACGGTATCAACAAAGAAACGCAACCATGCGGGCCGCGCGTCAACCTGACCTTCCGGCGGATCGATACCTGAATGATGCAGACGTCCATCCATTTTTCATATTGCGGCCCGGGAATGAACCCGTTAGGGTCGGCTCATACACGCGACCGGAGGCTTCGTGATGAGTGCACTTGAGCGACTCGAAAGACTGGTTTTACAGCTTTCGCCCGACGACTTGGCCAAATTCCGGGCATGGTTCGTCGAATTGGACCATCAGCTTTGGGATGAACAAATCGAGGCCGACGTTGCGACCGGGAGATTCGATCACATCGTCGCCGAAACCACAGGAGAGGTTAAGGCGAGAAAGATGCCGACCGATATGGATTCGGTCGTCAAGCGCGACATCCAAGAAGGGCTGAACGATTTGAAGGCAGGGCGCGTGGTAGGTCCGTTTCGAGAAGTCGAAGAATTGAAACGTCACCTCGCCGCTCGACGATGAAGTTCGCTCTTACCGAAAAAGCTCTCAGGCAGTACGAAACATTGCCACCCCGGATTCGATCCAGGTTCGACAAACAGCTTCATTTTCTCCTCACCAATCTGCGACATCGTTCCCTGGACGCCAAAAAATACGACGAACGTCAGGACATTTGGCAGGCCCGGGTGACACGAAACTATCGGACGTATTTTCGGATCGAGAGCGACACCTACCTCATCCTATCCATCACCAAGCATCCCAAATAAGTACGCGCTTCGCTGCTCTATCCGCCGCGTCTCGTGCTCCTGTGGTGGAACCGTTCGGTCCCCCAACCCATACTTCCGGGCGTAGGCCACGGTCTCCGCCAAATCATGGCTTGATTCCCATCGTTTTGAGCAGATTTATGACTGCCAGCACTATGGCGCGCTTCGTCTCGCCGGACGAACATTGCTGCTGCGATTCTCGACCCGCCAATACTAAGGAACGTTGGATTCAAGACCGAGCTTGATGAGGCGTGCCTGAATGCCGCTCGGTTGGCGTCCGAAGATCTCGGTCAGTTCCGACACACTCCTCCCCTGGCCATGTTGTTCTCTCAATCGCTCGTCCTCTTCGGCAGACCATTTCTCATAGGCTCTCGGATGTCGCTGGCGTATCTCGTCTAAACCGGACGGCGCTTCTGGCCGCCGCGGCGAATCCAACCGATCCTCCACCCCATGCTCCCGCGCATAGGCCACGACCTCCGCCAGGAACTCTTCTCCCAACTGTTCCAGCTTCACCGCGCCCACGCCGGAAATCTGCGCCAGGCTCTCGCTGGTCTGCGGGACGTAGTAGGCCATCTGGCGCAGCGTCCGGTCGCCGAAGATGACGTACGGCGGCACGTTGCGTTCCGTAGCGAGTTTTCGGCGCAAGGCACGCAGGGTGTCGAACAACGCCGGGTCGTAGGCCGTGTCCGCCTCGTCGGCCGCGGACCGGTGGCGCCACGTGTGGGCCGGGTCGGGGCCGGGAGTGGCGCGTCTGGAAGTCCGAGGCGGCTCTTCGACCGGCTTCGGCCGGGCGAGGGTCAGGCGTTCACGGTGTTTGAGAAACTTGCGGCCCGCCTCGGTCACGCCCAGCGTGGCGTATTCGCGGCTGTTCCTGTGCAACAAACCCTCGGCCTGCAACAGCCCGGCGATCTCCTTGATGTCCGCGTCACCCAAGTCGGTCACGATGCCGTATACGCTCAGGTCGTCGTGTCTCAATTCGCGGATGCGTTTGGTGTCGGCACCGCGTAAGACTTGGCTGACGTGGGCGATGCCGAACCGCTGGCCGGTGCGGATGACCGCGGACAGGATCTTCTGCGCAATGATGGTGGCGTCGAACTCCTCCCGGGGCGTGAGGCAGACGTCGCAGCCCCGGCAGTTTTCCTGCGTCCACGCCTCGCCGAAATACTCCAGTAGAAATCGGCGCCGGCAGGTGGACAGGCCGCAGAACTCGATCATGCGGTCCAGCTTGTCCTGGGCGTTGCGCCGCTCGGCCTCGTCTTCGATCCGGTCGATGAAGAAGTCCTGCTTCCGCTTGTCGCCGTGGGAGTAGAACAGCACGCACTCGCTGGGTAGGCCGTCGCGTCCGGCGCGGCCCGTCTCCTGATAGTAGCCTTCGAGCGACTTGGGCAGGTCGTAGTGCACGACCAGCCGCACGTCGGGCTTGTCGATGCCCATGCCGAAGGCGATGGTCGCCACGATGACGAGCGCGTCGTCGCGGATGAACTGTTCCTGCGTCTCACTGCGCAGCGCGGGATCCAACCCGGCATGGTAGGGCCGCGCGGACAGGCCCATCGCCGCCAAGCTGGCCGCGACGTCCTCGGTCGTCTTGCGCGAAAAGCAATACACGATGCACGACTCGCCCCGGTGTTGGTGCAGCAGGTCGGCGAGGGCGTCGATGGCGCGCCTGCGTTTCGGGCGCACCGTGTAGGTCAGGTTGGCGCGGTTGAAGCTGGCGACGAACTCCCGCGGCTGCGTCAATTCCAACTGTTCGGCCACGTCGCGACGGACCTGTTCGGTCGCCGTCGCGGTCAGCGCGATGAACGGGACGCCCGGCAGCAGGCGGCGCAGATCGACCAGGGTGCGGTAGTCGGGCCGGAACTCGTGGCCCCACATCGAGATGCAGTGCGCCTCGTCCACCGCGACCAGGCTGATCGTGAGCCGCGCCAGGAAGTCGCGGAAGCCGGGCAGCGCCAACCGCTCCGGGGCGACGTACAGGATTTTGACGGCGTTGCGCTGCACCCGCGCCCGCACGCGGCCCATCTCCTCGTAGGAGAGCGTGCTGTTGATGAACGCCGCGGCGATGCCGTTGGCGCGCAGGGAATCCACCTGGTCCTTCATCAGCGCGACCAGCGGCGAGACCACCAGCGTCAACCCGTCGAAGCGCAGCGCGGGCAACTGGTAGCAGAGCGATTTGCCCCCGCCCGTGGGCATCAGGACCAGGGTGTCGCGCCGGTCCAGCACGCTGGCGATGATCTCCTGTTGCAGCGGGCGGAAGGCGTCGTAGCCGAAGTGTTGCTTGAGCAGGTCCAGCACCGCAGGACTCCCTAGCCGCGTTGGGCGCGTTCCAGCATGTCGCGCGCATGGCGACGGGCCTCGACCGTCACCTCGACCCCGCCCAACATGCGCGCCAGTTCTTGTAGGCGCTCCGTCTTATCGAGCCGCTTGGCCGACGACAGGGTGCGGCGTTTCGTCGTCTGCTTGGTGACCGTGTAGGCGTGATCGGCGAACGCCGCGATCTGCGGCAGGTGCGTAATGCACAATACCTGGTGCCGTGCGGCCAGCGTCTTGAGCCGGCGGCCGACCACCTCGGCGACCCCGCCGCCGATGCCGGCGTCCACCTCGTCGAAGATCAGCGTTGGTGTGGCGTCCTGCGCCGCGCTCAGTGCCTTCAGGGCCAGCATCAGGCGCGACAGTTCGCCGCCGGACGCGACTTGGGCGAGCGGCAGCAGCGGTTCGCCCGGGTTGGCGGACAGCCGAAACTCGACCTGGTCGCAGCCGTGCTCGCCCAGCCGTTTACCGTCGCGGATCATGCCCGAGTCCACGCCTTCGGCGGATTCCTCCGCGTCCGGCTCCGCGAAGTGGGCCGCAAAGCGGGCGCCCTGCATCCCGAGCTGCGCCAACTCGACCTGTACCTGCGCTTCGAGTTTCGGGCCGGCCTCGCGGCGAGTCGCGGACAGTTCCGCGGCCCAAGCCCACGCGGCTTCTTCCGCCTGCTCGACTTCGATGCGCAGGGCGGTGAGCGCTTCGTCGCCGCCCTCGATGTCCTGTACTTCCCGTTCCAACTCCTGCTGGCGGGCGAGCACCGCCTCGACGCTGCCGCCGTATTTCTTCTTGAGATTGGAGATGAGCGCCAGCCGCGTATCGATCTCGTCCAGCCGCCCCGGGTCGGGGCTCAGGCGCTCGGCGTAGCGGCGCAAGGCCAAACCGGCCTCCTCGACCTGCGCCAACCCTTCGTCCAATAAATCGACCACCTCGCCCAGGCTGTCGTCCACGTGGACCAGTTCGCGCAGCTTGGCCGCCAACCGCCCGATCCGGTCGGTCACCGCGTCGTCGCCCGCGACCAGGTTTTCCTCGCCACCGGCCGCGGTCTCGTACAGCTTTTCGGCGTTGACCAGGATCGCCCGTTCGCGGCGTAGTCCGTCTTCCTCGTCCGGCTGCAGGGCCGCACGTCGGATCTCGTCCAGTTGGAAGCGGACCAGGTCCTGCCGCTCCGCAGCCGCGGCGGCACGCCGCCGCCGGTCGTCCAGACGGTCTCGGGCCGCGCGCAGCGCCGCGTAGCGCCGCACCATTTCCTGCACCTGTGGGCCGGCCGCGGCGAAATCGTCCAGCAGGTGCAAACCCGAGTCGGCATCGCGCAGGACGTGCTGCTCGTGCTGGCCGTAGATCTGTATCAGCCCGCGGCTCACCTCGCGCAGCACGGCGAGCGTGGTCAGCGCGCCATTGAGATACACCCGCCCGCGGCCAGTGTCCGCGATCACGCGGCGCACAACCAGGTCCGCGTCCGCTGGCAACCCATGCTCGTCGAGTAGAGGCGCCACGCGGTCGGCGTCCACGCCGAACACGGCCTCGACGACCAGTTCCGTGCTGCCGCGACGGATCAGGTCGCCGCTCGCGCGGCTGCCCAGGGCGAGGCCGATGGCCTGCATCAGCAGGCTCTTGCCGGCGCCGGTCTCGCCGGTCATCACGTTCAAGCCGGGCGCGAACGACAGTTCCAGTTCGTCGATCAGGGCGACGTTACGGATGTGCAGCAGGCGCAGCATGACGGGTGGGGCGGAGGAATCGGGCGCGCCGCGGGGAGTCAGCCTACCCCGCGGCGCGAGATTTCTTCGAGGCGGTCGCTCAGCATCCGCGCGATGTTCAGGAAAATCCGCGCCCCGATGCGGGGGTAGCGCCGCTGCATCCGCGCGAGAAAGCGCTCGTCCACGGCAATCGCCTCCACGTCGTCCGCGGCGATCACGTCCGCGGTGCGCGGATGACTGCGGATCAACGCCATTTCGCCGATCACGTCCCCGCGGCGCATGGTCCGTAACAGCCGCGATTCCCCGCCAGCGATGAGCACGGCATCCGCACGGCCGTTCACGAGCACGAACATCTCGCGCCCCGCTTCGCCTTGCCGCATGAGCGGCTCGCCCTCGGCGAAGGTACGCAGTTCGCCCATCAGCGTCACGATCTTCGCCTGGATGGGGCGCAGCCCCGCGAACAGCGGAATCGTCTTCTGCGGGTCGCGGCCGAGTTTGAGATACAGCACGTCCCACAACGTGATGATCCTGGTCGTCGCCAGCAGCGCGGGCAGCAACAGCACGTCCGCGGCGAAGGAAACCGCCATCGTGGCCGCGGAGAGCAGGCCGAACTGCTGGATGGGCACGAACGTCGAACCGGCCAGCGTCACGAAGCCGAGGAACAGGATGACCGACGCGTACAGGCTGTGCTTGCCCACGCTGCCCAGCGTGCGCAGCAGGGCCGTCTCCTGGTCGGGCGCGGCGTGCACCTCGCGGGAGAGGCGCGTCATGAGATGGACGGTGTTGTCCACCGCCAAGCCGAGGGCGACCGCGGCGACGATGCTGGTGCCCAGGTTCAGCGGCACGCCGCTCACGCCCATCAGCCCGAAGAAGACCAGGATTGGAAAGAGGTTCGGCAGCATGGCGATCAGCCCGACCCGCGCGGACAGGAACATGGCGGACATGATGACGAAGATGACGCCCGCGGCCAGCGACAGGCTGCGGATCTGGCCGGTGACGAGGTCGTCCGTCGTTCTGGTCAGCAGGATGAGATTGCCGGTCGGACGGACGCGCAGATCGGACGGAAACCGCGCGTCCGCATACGCCCGAATCCGGTCGGCCAGCGCGGAGATCGCGTCCGACCCGGACAGGCTGGTGCGGACCAGGACGTTCGTGCGCGAGAAATCGGGACTGACGACCGACCGGAAACTCGTCGGGCTGCCGGCCACGAGTTGCAGGACGGCGCGGAGTTGGGACGGCTCCTGCCAGAACGTGGTGGGCGGTCCCGCGGGCGGCGCCTCGCTCCCCTCTCTGCCCAGCCCAACCGGCAACCCGCCGCGGCCCGCCTGCGCCCCGCGGTCGAGCAGTTCGCAGTAATCCACGAACGAAACGGTCTTCTCCACCCCGGGCAGGCCGTCCACGTACTGCTGCAAGTCCTTGACGCGCCGGAGCGTATCCCAGCGTTTCATCACGTCCTTCTCTTCGCCGTCGATGACGACGTAGAAGGCCATGCTGCCGACGAGGCGTTCGTTGATCGCGTCCGTGGCGACCCGCACCGGGTCCCCGGGCCGGAAGAAGTCTTGAAAATCGGAATCCGCGCGCACCGAGAAGAGGTGCCACACGGCTCCGATGCTCAGGACCGCGCACACGGTGATGACCGACCACCGCCAGCGGATGGCCAACCGTCCCGCGCCGTGCAGGACGCCGGCGACGTCACGACGGGGAGCCCGGCTTTTTCGGGTCGGTAACCGGAGTCGGGTGAGCAGAGCAGGCACGAACGTCAGCGACAACAGCAGCGCGACCAGGATGCCGAGCGACGAAAACACGCCCATGTCGCGGATGCTGGGCAGCGGACTGACCGCCAGCGACAGAAACCCGAGCATGGTCGTGCCGGCGGTAATCACGATCGGCGGGCCGGTTCGGCGCAACGTCTCCAGCACCACGTCACGGGGCGTTCCGCCCTGCGCGGCCACGTCGGCATATTCGGCCACCAAGTGCAACGAATACACCGTCCCCAGCACGAGCAGCAGCGGCGGCAAGGCGATGCTGCCCAGGCTCAGACTCCGCCCGGCCAGCACCATCGCGCCGAGCGTCCAAATGAGGCTCAGGCCGACCGTCAGCCCGCACAGCACGACACCGCGCCACGACCGGAAGCAGGCGAACAGCACGACCACCACCGCGGCCAGCGTCAGCGGCAGGAACAGCCGCAGGTCGCCGGCCAACGCCTGGGCGGCATAGACTTTGAAACGCGGCAACCCGGTATAGTACAGCCGCTCCGGCCCGGCTCGGCGTTGCGCGTCGAGCACGGCCGCGACCGCGGCGTCCACCCGGCGCGCCGCGTCATCGTCCAGGTCGGCGAAGAAGATGTTGATCGCCGCGGCGTTGCCGTCTTCCGCAACGAGATTCTTGAGATAGATGGGCCGGTCGGCCAGGACTGCGCGCAGCGCGGCGAGGTTCGCGGGTTCGGTCGGAATCCGTTCGATGAGCCGCGGCGGATCGATCACGTCGGCGATCGGATCAAGCGCGTTTGTCAGGCTGAGCACCTCGTCCACGCCCTTGATGGCGGCCAACCGCTCGGTCAGCCGCGCGATCGTGCGCAACACCTCCGGGGTGTACACGTCGTCCGCCAGCACGCCGACCACCCCGACCTCGTCGCTGCCGAACACCCGGCGCGCCTCGCGGTAGTAGCGGCTGTCCGCGTCGTCCTGACCGAGCAGGCTTTCGACCGACCCGTCGATCCGAACGTGCGCGGCGAAAAAACCCAGCAGCACGCTGACGAGCAGGACCAGACTCAGGACCAGCTTCGGCCGCTCGACCACAAGCAGGGCGCAACGTTCCATCACTGCGAGGGCATATACCGAACGCCGCCGGGAAGTACGAGGGGCGCGGGGCGGATGAGAGAAGGGAAGCGCCTGCGCCCCAAGAGCGAACCCGACATTTTCTCCTGCCAGCGCACGACATTCATGTTCGAGCGGAGCAACAAGAACCGAATTTGCCAAGTTGGCAGGAAGGGCCGCCGCGTTCCTATTGGCTCCGAAACGCCACGAGTCGCCAGCACTAGCGGGGCTGGAGGATGAAGTCCATCTCGCAGGTGGGCTGCTTTGGGGCGCCGCCGCGGCTGTAGGGTTTGGTGTGCTGCTGCGCGGGGAGTGGCCGCGGGGTTTCGGTGAGGCGTTTTTCAGGGAATATCTTCAGCAGGGTGGCGCGGGTGTGATGGAGAGTGGTGGGACGGGAGTCGGTTCTGACGTAGAGCGTGGCGTCGTCGGTCAGCAAAGGTCTGGCGCGGTGGAACACCCGGGTGAGGAGCCGGCGGTAGTCCTCGGCGTGCCGAAATCGTCCGCCGTACGGGGTGCCGGTCTGCTGCGGCGGGCCGCCGAGCATCCAAAGCCGCAGCCACTGATCGGCCGCATAATTCGTCACCCCGAAATAGGGCGGAGACGTGAGCAGCAGGTTGGCCTTGGGAAGGCGGCCGGCGTGGACGTCGCGCGTCAAGGCGCGCAATTTCCGGGGACTGTCATGGAGGAACACTTTGGCCGTGGACAGGGATGGGATGCCGCGGGCATAGCGCCAATCGAGGCGCTTGGTGAGAAACGCGACCGGGTCGACGTCCGGGGGTGCGGAGTGGTGCTCGGCCCACCACCGGAGGCAATACTCGGGGGCCATGGCGGTACTCTGGCGCATCTGGTTGGAGAGGGCGCGATTGGCCTTGCCGTGCAGGGAGATCAGGATGTGGGCCATGAGCGTGCGGTCGGCGCGGCGGCGGCGCCAGTTCAGGCACGACCGCGCCGCGAGGAGGAAGGCGCGCACGCGGGGAGCGAAGCAGGCATGGAAGAAGGGGAGGAGCGCGGCGGCGGCGGGGCGATAGCGCGGGGCGAGGGCGGCGAGTTCCTCCAGTTTCGCCATCACGGAGGAAGCGGACGCGGGGCGCAGTTTCGCATTCGCGTACACGAACCCGACGGGGTGAATGTCGATGCCGACTGCGGACCGATGCTGCATGGCGGCGCTGAAGATGGCGGTGCCGCGGCCAGCGAACGGGTCGAGGACGTGATCGCCGGGCTGGGTGTATTGCCGGATCACCGCATCGGCGAATGCGGTAGGAAACATGGCATAATAGGGGCCAATCCCCGCCCATCGCCGGGCGGCCGTGTCGTAGCGTCGACGAGGAGAACCGCGGGATTCCCGGGTATCCTGGCTCATGCGTCGTTGAAGATCTCTGCGAGAATTCGAGTGCCGGTTCTGAGGGGAATGGCGGCGTGGGCGTGGGCGCGCACCAACGGTGCGAAGCCATCCTGGTATAGATAGGTATGAAGCTCATCCATGATATCGAGAGCTTCTCCTATTCGAGGATAGGCGGCCTCGGATACACAATGATGATCACGGCCATTTTCGTTGACTATCGGAGTCATGATTACCGTGTGTTGACCTGCTTGATCTTTATACAGCACCTTCCGCCCGTAATACGTCGCCTCGCCATAAGGCTTGGCGTCCGAGGGACGCAAAACTATATGCTTGTGGATATACTTCATATCCGGGGCCAGGGCGGTACGATTTTGGAGACGTCCCCGGGGGCCATCTTTGTCGAGCCAGTCCAACTCCTCCAAATGGTCCAGGAATTGTCCGGATTTCTCGATGCCCATGAGGAGGACGCCCGGGCCGCCTTGTTCCCGGGCCTTGTTGTGAAGGCGGGCAATCTCCGGTTCGATATGGTACTTCAGCCACGCCGGCATGCCGAACAAGGCGAGAGGTCCGTCCATGATGAAGGCCGTGTCCCGGAACACGCTCAGGCTGCCGACCCGTTCGAAATATCTGAGGATGTTCACCAGCGTCAAATGTTCTATGACTTGCCGGACGGCGGTGAAGGCTTGTTCGCTCGACCCACTTTCTTCAAAGCGTTCATGTGCTCTCAGAAGGTCCGTCTCGTAGATGGGCTCCCTTTGCCGGCACTTGCAGGCGCAAGATCCCTGGCTCGGCACGATTCGTTTGGCGGGACCTTCGAGCGGACAGTCCTCGGCAGGACAATCTATCCACGCGTCGGTCCGGCCTTTGGTTATGGCGCGCAAGGTTTCCAACAGCGTCTCGTGTTCCGGGTCCAAGCGTGCTTGGAGTTCTTTGTTGATAGTGGCTCTGAAAAACCGTTTGGGAGAGTCTGCCCATTCTCCTCGCCTGACGATATTACGACCGGGTAAAACGGCACTGAGCGTTCGACACCGTTCCATGTCTCGCATTTCGTTGGGACTCGGAATGTAATTGCGGGGAATGTCCCGCATTGCCTGAAGCTTGATGACGATCGCGGCCAAGTTCAAGAGAGCCGCCTCAGCCCCCGGATATCCGTTTTGGACTCGGTGCGTCACTGTGGAACCGTCGATGGCAACGATTCTCTTGATATTACCAATGCCCCGCTGCGGGTCGAGCCGAGCGGGCAATTCATGGGATGTTTGACCCTGACTGTGCCGGATGACGCCCTTGAACTCTCGAACGCTCTGGCTCTCCAACAGACGCCAGAGCGAGTCCCCTTTCGCAAATTCATTCTGATACGGCATCGGAAGGCTCCTGGGGAGCAACGAATTTGGCAATCGGCACAGGGAGGGTGTAGGGGCTGGAGAGGGTCCGAACTCTCAGAAAGCCGGCTTCGTTCACTTTGACGATGCTGTTGGTGAAATCGGCAAAGTCATTGTACTTGTTCAATTCGCGCGTTTCGTCGGTATTGTTGAGGTGTGCGATGAACCAGTTTTCGGTATTCTTCAAAATGTTGGTCTGGATCGTCGATGGTTCCTGAGTAGAATAGACGAGGCCGATGTTGAACTTGGCACCTTCTTTCGCAACGCGCGCCCAAATGTTCCTGGTATCCGTCTCGCTTCCTTTGGGTAGCAACGTATGCGCTTCTTCTACATAGATGATTACGGCCGGTGGTTTTTTGATCTGGTCAGACTCTTCGTCTCTTTCTGGACTAATAAAAGCCTGCTGTTGTGCGTTGAATATTCCTCTCATGATCCGAGAAGCCGCTTTCTCGTTCATATCGGGATTGCCTAAAGCCTGATCGAAAATTATCAATCGACCAGAACGGATGTGTTCGATGATGTCGTCAACATAGTCGGTAGTTGCATTCAATCCGTGCCACTGCCGTGCCTGTTGGATGATGGCCAGCCCTCTGGTATTCTCAAAGATGCGTAACAAGCCTAGAAACCGGTCGTCGGATCAGTTTCGATCTGATGCGTAGCCTTGGTCGAAGTTTTTGAAGGACTTGCTCCCGACCCACTCCGAGAGTTGGCGACAGAAATTTTTGGCCATGTCCCACGACATCGAGTCGTTGTGTTTCATATGTTCAGCATAGGTTTTCATATTCGATTCTTTCAACATCAGGTCACGAAGTTTCTCGTTGAACAAATCTTTTGTCCTGACCGATTGATCCGGCAATTGAAACCCGGCGGCCGCCAAGGCGGATTTATAGATAAATAAGGCGCGACGGTAACGAGTATTCACTCCAGGATCGTCTGCGTCCGGTGGCGCGGTGATGTCTACGCTTGTGAAGCTCTTTATATAACCGCCCTCCTCCTGCTGGAGGGCATCATCTATAATTTGTTTACCTTGATAGAGGCTGAGAAGAGCATCGTCGAGTTCTTGCTTGCTGGCCTTCTTACTCTGCGGCATTGTATCTCCGAAGAAGTTGAACGTGGTGATATTCCGTCCCGGATCGTTGGGGTGAGGTTGCAATCCATACGTGACAACGTCCTCGTTCAGGTCGGTCCGGATGTTTGCGACGTTTCTCAAACACCCCTGGTCTTGCGAATTTTCGTTGGCGTATTCCCCGTTGGGATCGAAAATCAGTTGTCCGACCCGTTGCCCGTTTCTCGGGATTCGTAATCTGAAAACGGCGTCGGCAATCGTCTTCGTCGTATTGGACTTTCCGGTACGGGTCATGCCGAAGAGGGCTGTTCTCTGCGCCAAGATATCCTCGGCCGCCATGTAGATGGGGACGGCCTCAGTGGCTTTCGGGTCCCGAATCGAGGCCGCATATCGCAGCCTCCCGATTTCTACCGGTTCGGAGATCTCTCCGTCCCGTCGCGTATAGTTCACAATTCGTTCTAAAGCTCGGCCTGCCGGTTTATAGACCTTCATTCCTTGCCCTGCGTAGAAATTGTCGATATCGCCCCCGTATTCCAATCTCCATGTTTCGGTTTCGGCGTCCAGGTTCATCCGAAACGTGCCCAAAATCCGACAATGCGCACCGGCGTAACGCATCTGGTCCAGGGTGAACTGATCGGTCCTGTTGCCCTCGTCCCAATTTTCCACAGTTTGCGCGGCTCTTTGCCCCGCTGCCAGTCGAGCGTGTTTCATCTCCACATCGTTGGGGAGAGAACTGGCTTTGAGCGTCCGTAAGAGAATCAAAGATGTTTGCGGGTCCCTGGGCTCCAAGGAATCCTCGTCTGGTCTGATTCGTGTGGCAAGCAGCAAACAGCCATGAGGGACTCCGCCGACATCCTGTCGGAGCCTGTCATGAATCAGCACTTCCGCGGTGTCATAGTCCATGCTGATGAGGTCACCCACATTCCGGCCCGGGTCGAGAAAACTGATTAGGTCTCGAACCGCCTGGTCTGCGTCGCGGTTCTCCATCTCTTGATCGTGGTCGGCCTTGATATCTTGTAACAGGTTATCACCCACGGTACGGCTGTCGGTATTCTCTTTCATAGGCACGCTGTTCCGTTCCTTTCAGCAATCCTCATCCCGGCATTCTCAAAATCCCGAGCGGCTTGAATAGCCGAGGCAGTCCGCCTGTCCGTAAAGTACTTCTCCACAGTCTTGAGACGGTCCCAGACGTCGGTGCTCTACATCGTGGAGCGAGATCGGATCAGCATTCATGCGTTGTCCCAACCCACGGCGGCCCATTCGAGAATGACGGGGCGGAGCGTCGATACGACGCCTGCCTACCGGAAAGCATTATCCGGCTCAAGAGCGTACGGGTTTGAAGAACTTCAAACACACACGAGCCATCCCGACCGACGAGACAACTGAGAATGACCTTCGGTCGCTCGACCACAAGCAGGGCGCAACATTCCATCACTGCGAGGGCATATACTGAACGCCGCCGGGAAACGAGAGGCGCCGGGCGATATTTCGCGGGCGAGACAGCCGGAATCGAGTTGCGTCCAGACTGGACGCAGCCGTGGCCGCATCGTCCATCGTGCTGCCGAGCCATTTATGATCGTGCAATTTCTATGATTCGATCGTATGATTCAACGTATGTGGATAGAGCGTCACGTAGAGCCGCTGCTGTTGCAACGCGCGGCCACGCGCCCGGTGGTCGTCCTCACCGGGGCGCGGCAAACCGGGAAGACGAGCCTCATGCGCCGGCTCTTTCCCGATCACGCATTCGTCAGCCTGGACCTGCCCAGCGAGGCGGCGCAAGCAGAGGGAGATCCGACGTCGTTTCTGGCGCGGTACCCGCCGCCCGTCATCGTAGACGAGGTCCAGTACGCGCCGGGGTTGTTTCGCCATCTGAAGACCGTAGTTGACCGCGACCGGAACCGGCCCGGGGCGTTCCTCCTGACCGGCTCGCAACCGCCCACCCTGATGCAATCGGTCTCCGAATCGTTGGCCGGGCGGGCGGACGTCGTACAACTGGAACCGTTGTCGTTCGCCGAGGCGAAAGCGGCGCGTCCTTCCCTCGCCGTGGAGGACTTTCTGACGCGCGGCGGCTTCCCCGAACTCTATGCGAACCCGGAGATCGACGCGCGCGGATTCATGCAATCGTATGTGGCGACGTATCTGGAGCGTGACCTGCGGCAGCTTTTGCAGGTGTCCAGCCTGCGCGACTACGAACGGTTCCTGCGCGCCGCGGCGCTGCGTTCGGCGCAACTCCTGAACCGCGCGGACATGGCCCGTGACGTGGGCATCAGCGGCTCCACCGCGGGAGCGTGGCTCTCGGCCCTGGAAGCGTCGCACCAACTCGTTCTGTTGGAACCGTGGTACGCCAATCGGACGACCTCACTGGTGAAGCGGCCGAAGCTGTTTCTACGGGACGCGGGGCTGGCCGCCTTTCTCTGCGGCGTGGACGGCATGGACGCGCTGCGCGCCTCGCCCTTGGCTGGGGCGTTGTGGGAAACGCTCGTATGCGCCGAGATTCGCCGGGCGCAGTCCAATCGGCGGGGCGGCTGGCATTTCAACTTCTGGCGGGACCAGACGAGCGAAGCCGACTTCCTGCTGCATCGCGCCGGCCGGTTCCACCTCGCGGACGCCAAGTGGACCGAACATCCCGGCCCGCGGGAGACGCGGGCGTTGCGCAAGGTCGCCGACAAACTTCCGGATGGCACCGTCGAGACACTGGCAGTGTTCTGCCGAACTCCCAACCCCTATCCGATCACCGCGGACGTGGAGGCGGTTCCTCTCGATGCCCCAGCCGTTTCCTCGTATTGGGGTTGAGGGGGGAGAGCCGGAAGGGGGGACTTGCGGCCCTTCCGCAGCGCCGGCGATGTCGCCGAAGATCACACCGACGGGGTGCGTACCGTCACCCGAATGGACGGCAATGAGGTCAAGGACGTCACTGCGGCAGCGCGTCGCAGTACACCATCTCCCAGCCGTGGAAGACGATCACCACGCCCAGAAACCGCACCGATGGATACTGACGCGCCAAGCGTTCGTCCGCCACGTAACGTTGCAACTGTGTCGTGGCCGCGCGAACCGCGGCCCGGACGTCTCTCTCGCCCGCGGCAGCACTCCGTTTCAGGTATTTGATCTCTATCAGGTAGCCGTGTCGCAAATCCGGAAATCGGGCGATGAGCGGCTCCAGGCAGAGGTCCGCGAATCCTTTGTTGAGTTCCGGTTCGGTGCGGAGCACGAAATGGCGCGCCACGCCGAGATAGGCGGCGAGGAAGCCCTGGATCACCTTCTCGCCGTCGAGGTAGTCCCGCACGCCGGTCTGCTTGGCAATGGCGTCGCGCAGAAACTCGAAGACGGGTCGCCATCGGCCGTCGACAGCCATGCGCCGCAGCAGGCTGGCGAAGGTCAGCACATCAACGGACAGCACCCCGACGTCGTCGTAGGCGTCGCGCAGATGGCCGTACAGCAGCCGGCGCACCGTCTGGTTGGGAATGCCTAGCCGGGGAGTATCGTTTCCGACGCCGCGTATGCTGAGGAGTCCGAAGTAATGCAGCAGCGAGAGGAAGTTCTCGCGCTGGTCGAGCCGATCGAGCGGGAAGCTGACGTGCACGTCGCTGTCGGCCCCGCCCTCGCCGACGATGTGCCGGAGCAGATCGAAGTTGCCGTTGAGGCGGCGCGCCTTCGTCCCGACGCGCTGGTTCACCAACAGCAGATGACGTAACTTGCCGTAGTCGATGCGCACGTTGGTATCGATCAGGTCGTCCGGCACCGGCTTGTTCGGCATGGACTCGCTCAAGAAATACAGCACCATGTCCGTGTTATAGACCGTCCCCTCGGCGCGCTTGGCGAACCGGTAGCCGTCGTACCACTCCCGCATGACGTCCAGCGCGGTGTCGACGTCCTGATTGAACGCCCCGCAGTCCCGGTACGTCTCCAGGAGATGCTGCACTTCCGCTTCGGTGAAGCCGAGCATGGCGTTGAATTCGGGCCGCAGGCTGACGTTGGCGCCGATGTTGAACCCGCTGGTCACGTCGTCCAGCGTGATGGGGGATACGCCGGTGACGAACAAACGCTCCAGGCCGCCGCTTTTGCCCGCCCCCGCCTTCAATGTCGCGAAGAAGTTGCGGTAGAAGCCGCCGCCGTGCGTGAACGCGTGGTACGCCGCGGCACCGCGGGAGGCGAGGATGGTGTTGGCGAAGTTGTCGTATTCGTCGATGAGGACCAGGAGCGGGACGTCCCGGTCGCTGGCGTACGCGAACAGTTCGCTGAGTTTGCCGTCGATGGACGGGTGCGAGAGGATGTCCCGGATCGCCTCTTCGCCGAACAGGTCGCGATTCCGCCGTAGGGCGTGCCGCAGTACGATTTCGCAGTAGCCCTCGAAGCGTTCCCGCAGGGTTTCCAAGGTGTCGTCGAATTCCGAGAAGTCGAAGCGCAGGACGACGTAGCGGTGACGGTCTCCGGTAGGCCGGTGCCCGATGTCCGTGCCGCCGAAGACGGCCTCGAACTCGTCGCGTCGTTGGCGACTGTAGTAGTTCTCCATCAGCGACACCCAGCAGGATTTGCCGAAGCGTCGTGGCCGAATGAGAAAAGCGTAGGGCTCGTTCTCCAGCGCACGCAGAAAGCGGGTCTTGTCGACGTAGAGCCAGCGGCTCAGGCGGATGCGCCGGAAGTCCGCCTCGCCGTAGGGGATGCGTGGGTAGGGAGTGGTCACTGCGTCGTCCCCGGTCGGATGCTGCACGGCATCATGGCACGAATCGCCATCCCCGGCCAATGTCGTTTCCGGATTTTCGTCCGCCGCGGACCGGAACTGGACCGATCAGGATGAGGATATGAAAAGTGGGATTCCATACAAGAAGATCCTCCTAGTCGAAGGGTCGGGGGTGGGGGGGCGAAAGCCGAGGTGACCTCGGGGTTCGTTTCGACAGACTCGACGAACTGAGGGGGGAGAGATCCTTGAGCCTGCGGTCCCTGAGCCTGTCGAAGGGTCGAAAGGCCGGGGACCGCGTGGGAGAGCGGGGGATCCTCTCGTATGTAGTTCTCATCAAAAACGGTCTTCTCGGTTCGAGGGGAACGCCTTTCTCATAACTTGGCAATTCCGGCGGCCCCGGTTATATCACCCCGCAAGGCGGTCCGTATGGCGTGTGCGAGCTGCGGCTTCACGAATCAGGCCGGCATGGCGTTCTGCACCGAGTGCGGCGCCCCACTCGCCGGGCGTTGCCCGCGCTGTGATTTCGAGAACCCGCCGCGCGCCAAGTTCTGCGGCGCGTGCGGACAGGCGCTGGGCACGGCCCCTTCCGCCGGAGTCCAACGAGAAGCGGCGCCCCAAACAGCCGCGCCCACTTCCGCGGCGTCAATCGCGGATGCCGCTTCCCCTGCGTCGGATTCCGCTGCGCTCATCCGACCTACGGATCAACCGACTCTCAAGGAGACGAGTACCGGAGAGGGGCCGGCGCAGGTCGCCGCGGACCGGCGCCAAGTCACGGTCATGTTCTGCGATCTGGTGGGATCGACGCAGTTGTCCGAACGGCTGGACCCCGAAGAGTGGCGCGACGTGCTGAGCGCCTATCACGAGCGCTGCACGCGCATCATCCATCACTACGCCGGCCACATCGCGCAGTATCTGGGCGACGGCGTACTGGCGTTCTTCGGCTATCCGGTGGCGCACGAGGACGACGCGCCGCGCGCACTCCATGCCGGGCTCGACGTCATCCAGGAGGTCCAGCAGCTCGCGGCGCGGCTCGAACATCTGCTGGAAGTGCGCATCGGCGCGCATACCGGGCTGGTCGTGGCCGGCGAGGTCGGCCGCGACCCGATGAACATCGCCGGGACGGTGCCGCACGTCGCGGCGCGGCTCCAAGCCGCGGCCGCGCCCGGCACGCTGCTCGTCAGTGCCGACACGCACCAACTCGTGCGCGGGCTGTTCGTGGCGGAAGACCTGGGCGCCCGGCGCCTGCGCGGCGTCTCCGAGCCGGTCGGGACGTATCGGATCGTCGCGGACAGCGGGGCACGCAGCCCGTTCGAGGCGGCGTTGCAGACCGGGCTCACCCCGCTGACCGGCCGCGAAAAGGAGTTCGGCATCCTGTGGGAACGCTGGGAACAGGTTCTGGAAGGGCACGGGCAGGTCGTGCTGGTCAGCGGCGAACCCGGCATCGGCAAGTCCCGCCTCATCCAGGCGCTGGCCGAGCGCGTGGCCGCGGCCGGCGGGGCGACCATGATCGAGTACCGCTGTTCCCCCTATTATCAGAGTAGCGCCTTCTATCCGCTGATCGACTTTCTGCAACGCATCCTCAATTTCAAGACCGACGAGACGCCGGAGCGGAAACTCGAAAAGCTGGCCCGCGGGCTCGCCAGGCAGCATTTCGCGCTCGACGCGGTGCTGCCCATCTTCGCGTCGCTGTTGTCACTGCCCCACCCGGACGGCTATCCGCGGCTGCGCGGCACCCCGCAGCAACAGAAACAGACCATGCACGAGACGCTGGTCACCTGGTTCTTGCAGGAGGCCGCCAAACAGCCGGTCCACTGCGTGGTCGAAGACCTGCACTGGGGCGACCCGTCGTCGCTCGAATTCCTCAGCCTGCTCATCGAACATACGCCGCGCGCCCGGCTGTTGCTGCTGCTGACGCACCGGCCCGACTTCAGCGCGCCGTGGCCGCTGCGCTCGCACATGACGCAGGTCATGCTGAACCGCCTGCCGCGCAAACACGTCGCGGTCATGGTGCAGAACGTGACCAGGGGCCGGTCGCTGCCCGCGGCGCTGGTGGAGCAGATCGCGGTCAAGACGGACGGCGTCCCCCTGTTCGTGGAAGAGTTGACCAAGATGGTGCTCGAAGCGGACGATCTGCGCGCCGGCGACGGCCCCGCGGAGCACGGCCCCGCCGAACCGGCCGGCTTGGCCATTCCCACCACCCTGCAAGATTCGCTCATGGCGCGGCTGGACCGGCTCGCCCCGGTGCGGCACATCGCCCAGCTTGCGGCCACGCTGGGCCGCGAGTTTTCCTACGAGCTGATCGAAGCCGTCTCGCCCGTGCCCGAAGCCGAACTGCGCAAGGGACTGGCCGAACTGGTGCGCGCCGAACTCCTGTTCCAGCACGGCGTGTTGCCCAACGCCCGCTATACGTTCAAACACGCGCTGATCCGCGACGCGGCGTATCAGTCGCTGCTCAAGAGCCGGCGCCGCGAGTACCACGAACAGATCGCCCGCACCCTGGCGGAACGGTTCTCGGACATCCGCGACATCCACCCCGAGCTGCTCGCCCACCACTTCACGCAGGCCGAACTGACCGAGGACGCGCTGACCTATTGGCACCTCGCCGGGCGACGGGCGATCGGCCGGTCCGCGGGCGAGGAGGCGATCCGCCATTTGCAGGCCGGCGTCGCGCTGCTCGACCGGCTGCCCGACACGCCGCAGCGCAACCGGCACGAATTGGCCTTTCAGACCGCGCTGGGCGCCCCGCTGATGGTGGCGCGGGGCTATGCGGCGCCCGAGGTGGAGCATGCCTACCGCCGCGCGTTGGCGTTGTGCGACCGTGTCGGCGGTCCGGCCGAGCGGTTCCGCGTGCTGCGCGGGTATTGGGCGCACGTCAGCGTGTGCGGCGACCTGCCGCGGGCCGAACGGTTCGGCCGACAACTGCTCGATTTGGCCGACGGCGCGGACGACCCCGGCTTCCACGTCGAGGCGCGGTTCGCGGCCGGATGCACCGCGTTCTGGCAGGGCGGGTTCACCGCGGCGCGCGACCACCTCGAACGCGGCGCCGCCAGGCTGGCGGACGTCGACGCGGCCGCGGCGTATGCGTTCGGCCAGCATCCCGAAGTGGCGTACCTCAGCTACCGCGCCTGGACGGCCTTCGTGCTGGGGTCCTTCGACCAAGCCCGAGCCGACCGCGGACCGGTCGGACGCGCCCGGGACCTCGGCCACCCGTTCAGCCTTGCGCATGCCTTGTTCTTCGAGGCGGTGCTGGCCCAACTCCGCGACGAAGCCGACGCGGTCCGTAAGCATGCCGGCGCCGTGATGCGTCTCGCCCGCGAGCAACGTTTTCCCTACTGGCTGTCGATGGGCACCGTGCTCGACGGCTGGGCACAAGCCGCGCAGGGTGAGACCGGCGAGGGCATGGCCCAGATTCGGGACGGCTTGCGGCAATTCCGGGCCTGCGGCGCCGAACTGGCCTCGACGTATTTTCTGGGCTTGTTGGCCGATGCCACGCTGCGCGCCGCACACCAGGACGGCACCTTGCCGGACGGCTGGATAGATACGGGGCTGGGCAGCGTGGCCGACGCCCTGGCCGCGGGCGAGCGCACCGGCGAACGGGTCTATACCGCTGAACTCTACCGCCTGCAGGGCGAATTGCTGCGCCGACAAGCCGGGAACGGGGACGTCAGGTTGCCAGCCGAGACACACGGCCGGGCCGCGGCCTGCTTTCGGCGAGCCATCGCCACCGCGCGCGAGCAGGAGACGAAATACTTCGAGGTGCGCGCGGCCATGAGCCTCTTCCGCTTGTGCCGCATGTCCGCCGCGTCCGAACGCGAGGCCGCGCGCCGCGCATTGGCGCACGTGACCGGGTGGTTCCGCGAGGGCCGGGACAGCGACCTGCTGCGGGCCGCGCATGCCTTGTTGGAGCAGGACACCCCGCCCGACGAATCGTCCCCCACGGCACGGATCTGAGCCCGTCCGGCTCCCTTCTCCCCCCTGTTTCCGGCCCGAACGCGCCCGTGTTGCCGCCGCTGTTCACCCCGCCGTATCTGTCCCGTCTGGAAACCCTGCGGGTGCGGACCAGACGCAGGTTTCCGGGCGGCCGCCCCGGCGGACATCCTTCCCCGCGGCGCGGGTCGGGGCTGGAGTTCGCCGAATATCGCCGCTACGCCCCGGGCGACGACCTGCGCTATCTGGATTGGAACCTGTTCGCCCGCACCGACAAGCTGTACGTCAAACAGTTCCAAGCAGAAGAAGAACTGTACACCTCGCTGTTCCTGGACGGCAGCGCGTCCATGGCCAGCCCAGCCGCGGACCGGAAATTCGCCAGCGCGCGCGACGTCGTCCTGTCGTTGGCCTACGTTGCGCTGGCCGGGAAGGACGCCGTCAGCATTGCCCTGCTCGGCCCGGAATCCGCGGCGCGGCAGCCGCACGCAAGCCCGTACGTGCGCGGCCGGCAGCGTTTCGTGGATCTGGCCGAGCGGCTCGCCGTGCAACGGCCCGGCCGCGGCCCGGTGCACGTCGTGCGGACCCTGGCGCGGCGCTTGCAGCAGTCGCACCACGCGGGCAAGGCCGTCTGGGTTTCGGACTTTCTGTTTCCGCTGGCCGCACTGCGCGACGGGCTGAGCCTGTTCCGGGGCGTCAACTCCGAACTGACGGTGATCCAGGTGCTGGGCCGCGGCGAACTCGACCCGCCGGTCTATCCGGGCGGCGCGCGGTTCACCGACAGCGAGAACGCCGCGCAGGACTCGGTGTATTTCGACGCGCGGGCCAAACGCGCCTACGTGGCGCGCCTGGAACGGCACAACCGCGAGTTGGCCGGCCTGTGCCATCAGGCCGGGGTACGCTACGCGCGACTCGTCGCCCACGCTGACGTCGCGGACTTCGTATTGCGCGAGCTTCCCCGGCTGGGCTTGCTGCGCTGACTGCGGCGGGCGGGGAGATGAGTCTCGGGTTGCTGTCTCCAGCCGGGCTGGTCCTCCTGCTCGGGCTGCCGCTGCTTGCGTTGCCGTATCTGCTGCGCCGACGCCATCCCCGCGTGGTCGTGCCGGCGTTGTTTCTCTACACGGGTCTGCCGTCGGGCACCGGTCGTCGAACGTGGGGCCGCTTGCGCCTGCCGCCGCGGTTCTTCCTCCAATTGCTGATCCTCGCGCTGCTGGCCGCGGCCGCGGCACGGCCCGTGCTGCGGGCAGACGCAACGCCCGGAGTCGCGCTGGTATTGGACACGTCGGCCAGTATGCAGGCACTCGACGCAGCCCGCGGCGAGCCCCTGTTCGCACAGGCCAAAGCCGGGCTGCGGGCGGCGCTGGAACAGGTTCCGACCGGCCGCGGCGTCGCGATCTACGCCACCAACCCGCTCGGACCGGTCGAGACCCACGACGGGCAGACCCCGGGACGCCTGCTCGACCGGCTGACGGCGAGCGATGCGCCCGACCCCGACGACGCAGCGCTGGCCGGCCTGCTGGGACATCTGGCGACCGGCGGCTTCGAGCGAGCCGTCTTCTTTACCGACCGAGAAGCATCCAGGCTGCCGGACGACGCGCGGCTCCACGTGGAAAGGTTCGGCCCGGCCCGACCGAACGTGGGCATTCACGCGCTGCACGTCCACCGCAGCCCGTTCTTTCCCGATCGGGTGCAGGCAGGAGTGCGTGTCGGCGTCCCGACCGACGCCCGGTCCGACTGGCGCCTCGTCATCGAAGACGGCCGAACCGGACGCTCCCTGGCGAGCCGGTCCGCGGCGTCAGGCGCTCCCGCGGAACTCGAAACCGGAACGGATGACACAGGCGGATCGCGTGCTTCACCCAGGCAGAGAACGTTTGCTTTTTCCGACCTGCCGCGCACCGACGTGTACCGCGTGCGGATCGTCTTCGGCGGTGAACGGGCCGACGGGCTCGCGCTGGACAACGAGGCGGTCGCCGTCCTGCCCGAACCCGCAACGGTGTCCGTCCTGCTCGTCAGCCCCGACCCGGAGGCCGGTGACGGCTTGGCCCGGATCGCCAACCTGCGCCTGACGCGGATCCGGCCCGAGGAATACGACCCGGCCCTGGCGACGCGGGCGCGGTACACCTGCGTGCTGTTCCACCTCACGGCCCCTCAGGCGCTACCGGACGTGCCGGCCGCATTCCTTCTCCCCCCGGAGGGCAATCCGCTGTTTCGCCTCGGCGATGCAGCCCCGCGGCCCGCGATCACGGACTGGACGCCCGGGCATCCGCTCACGTCCTATCTGACCGTCCCGTTGCTCGCGCCGGCGTATGCCCACGCGGTTCAGCCCGCGGCCTGGAACCGGCCCGTGATCGAGAGCACCGCGGGTCCGCTGGTCCTGGCCGGGGAACGCAACGGGCGCCGCTCCGTGGTGACCGGTTTCGACCTGCTGCCGTATCTCGGACGCGCCAACCTGCCGGCCTCGATTCTGACCCTAAACGTCTTGAACTGGCTCACGGACACGGCGGCGCACCCCCTGCCGACCGGAACGGTCTTCAGCCCGCAGGCGGGAGCCGTGGAGCCGGGAACCGCGCCACAGCCCCAGCTTCGTTTCCCGGGCGAGGCGGACTTCCGACCGGTCGAGCAGGTAGTCGTGCTGGACCGCCAAGGTGTGTACCGCCTGCGTGAAGGCGGAACGGAACGCCTGCTCGCCGTGAACCTGACGAACGCGGACGAGTCCACGACCGGCCGGCCGCTCCGTCTGGATATGGGCGGCACGGATGCTCGCATTGAGGCGAACGGCAGGTCGACGCCCGAACACGCGGTCTGGCCGTGGCTGCTCCTCGCCTCCGCCGTGCTGTGCGGCGCGGAATGGTGGTGGGCCGGCCGGCGTCCGGCTTGAGTCGAACCTGGGACGGTGCGCATGGGCAGCGGAGCGTTCGACGCCTTCTTCGGAATCGCCTGGAGCCGTCCGGTCGTTCTGGCCCTGCTGCCCGCCGTCCTGCTGCTGCCACTCGTCCGGCGTTTCCGCGGATGGCCGGCACTCTCCCGAGCCGGGCTGGCCTTGCGCATGGTGTTCCTGGCTCTGATCGTCCTGGCCGCGGCCGGCCCCTCTCGCTCCGTTCTTCCGGCTGCGGCGCCGCCCGTGCTGCTTGTGGACGTTTCGCACAGCATGACCGCGGCGCAGCGCGACTGGGTGCGGGCCACACTGACCCGGCACGTGCGGCCGGCCGCGGACTGGCCCGTGATCGCGTTCGGCGGCGAGACTCGGCGGCTCGTCTGGGGCGAGGCGGCGGACGGACTGGTGGACGCGGATGCGGCGTTAACGCTTGGAGACACCGACATCGAAGCCGCGCTCCGCCGGGGCATGACGGAGACCCGAACCGCGTACCTGTTCAGCGATGGCTGGGAAACCCGAGGGGACGCCGCCAGCCTGCTGCCGATGTTGGCCCGAGGCGGCCTGCGCGTCTATCCGTTCGTCCCCCCGCCCGGGCCGATACCGCACAACGTCGCGCTGCGCCGGCTGCGCGCGTCCTTGCCAGCCTCGGGCCGGCAGGATGTGGAAATCGCCGTGGCGCTGGAAAATACCAACCCAGACCCTGTTCACGGCCGCCTCAGCGTCCGCGCCGGTGACACCATCGTGTGGGAACACGACGCCGAGTTGCGCCCCGGTGCTTCGCTGCTGACCCGAACGCTCCAGATCCCGAACCGCGGGCTCGTGCTCGTACGGGCGGCTTTTACGCCGACCAACACCGATCTGGACGTCGTGCCGGACGACAACCGGGCGACCGCCTGGATCCACGTTGCGCCCACCGAAAGAATCCTGTTGCTGAGCGCCGCGGCGCGCGACAATCGCTATCTCCGCGAAGCGCTCCGCACGCGCGGGCTCGACGTAACGGAGGCCGTCGTCACCGGCGAGCCGGGCGAGTTGCCGGCATGGCAGACGTTCGACGGCCTGATTCTGAACAACGTTCCCCACGCGCGACTCCCGGCACCGCTCCGCCGCGGGGTGGACGCCTTCGTCCGAAACGGCGGCGGGCTGGTGATGGTCGGCGGAGAGCGCAGCCTGGGACTCGGCCGCTACGCCGGCACCGAGGTCGAACGGGTGCTGCCGGTGCGCGTGGTCCCGCCTCAGCGGGAGATACGGCGGACCGCGATCATATTGGTGATCGACAAGTCGGGCAGTATGCGCAAACAGCGCAAACTCGCGTACGCCAAGCTGGGCGCCCGTGCCGTGGCGCGCAACCTCCGGGATACCGACCTGTTCGGGGTGATCGGGTTCGACAAGACGCCGTTCGTGGTCGCCCCGCTCGACTACGTGGGAAAGACGCGCGACCGGCTCGACGCACGGATCGACCGGCTCAAGCCGTCCGGCGGCACCCTGTTGCTGCCCGCGCTCCGGGAGGCGAAACGCCAGTTGGAAGGGAGCCTCGCCACGCGCAAACACGTCGTCGTGCTGACCGACGGCGAGGCCGGCGGCAGCGGCAGCGCCTATCTCGACCTCGCCGCGGATCTGCGCGCCCGTCTGGGCATCACCGTCTCCGCGGTGGCCGTGGGCAGGCGGCCCAACCTCCGCCTGCTGGCCCGGCTGGCGGACTACGGCGGCGGCGCCTTCCACCACACCACCGACCCGTCCACCCTGCCCGACCTGTTTCTGGACGAACTGGACGAACCGGCCGCGGAAAAGACCCTGGTCGAGCGCACCCTGCGCCCGATTTCCAAGCCGGACTCACCGCTGTTAGGCGACCTCGCCGATGTTCGGCTGCCCACGCTGACGGGCTACGTTCAGACCAAGCTGAAAGATGGGGCGCGTGCCGACCTGTCCGTCCGCGATGCGGACCAACCCCGCCCCTTGCTCGCGTCCTGGTCCTACGGCAAGGGCCGGGCCGTGGCGTTCACCTCGGATGCGAACGGGCGCTGGTCCGCGCCGTGGGTCGCCTGGGGCCGTTACGGCCGGTTCTGGGACCGGGCGGTCCGCTGGAGTCTGGCCGGCCGAACCGACCGCGGGCAAGGCGCGGCGCCCTTCTCGGTCGAGATCGGGCACGACGAAACCGGGCTGATCGTGGAGGCGTTCTACCACGGGGAGGCCGCTCCGCCGGCCGGCGTGCCGACGGCGACCGTCCGCGGACCCGACGGGCGCACCGACGACGTCCTGCTGGAGATGCTGGCGCCCGGCCATTATCGGGGCGTGCACGCCTCCGCGGCCCCGGGCGATCATACCCTGTCCGTCGCGCTGCCGACGGGCGAGCACCGCGGCCCGTTGGGCTATACGATCCCCGCTCGCCAACAGAGCGAGGCCTCCCGACCGCAGGCCAATCTGGCACTCCTCGACGCGCTCGCGGCGGGGACCGGCGGACGGTTGAACCCCGACCCCGCCACGCTGCGACCGGTCGCGGGCCCGCTCCGGCGGATGCCGCTGCTACCCTTTCTGCTCGGCGTGGCCCTAGCCGTGTACGTCCTGGAAATCTTCGTTCGGCAGCGCGCCGCAGCCCGCTTGCCCACGGCCTGACTGGCTGGTATGGCGGGCCGCATGAACGCCGCCCGTGCGGAGACGCCCCCGTAATGGCGCACCTCGTCCTCCTGCGTCACGGCCAGTCGCAGTGGAACCTGGAAAACCGTTTCACCGGCTGGATGGACGTGCCGCTGACCGACCTGGGCGAGACCGAGGCGCGGCAGGCCGGCGAAAAGATCAAGGCCGCGGGGCTGCACTTCGACCGCACGTTCACCTCGGTGCTGCAACGCGCGATCCGGACCCTGGAACTGGTGCTGGACGTGCTCGGTCAGACCGGACTCCCCAACGAACGGGATCAGGCCCTCAACGAACGCCACTACGGCGACCTGCAAGGGCTCGACAAAGCCGAGACCGCGAAGAAATTCGGAGACGCGCAGGTGCGTCTGTGGCGGCGCAGCTACGACGTCGCCCCGCCCGGGGGCGAAAGTCTGGAAAACACGGCGGCCCGAACCCTGCCCTACCTGCAATCCAACATCCTGCCCGCGGTACACGCCGGACAGCACGTGTTGGTGGCGGCGCACGGCAACAGCCTGCGCTCCATCATCATGCACATGGACGGATTGACCCGCGAGGAAGTTCTCGGCCTGGAATTGGGGACGGGCGTGCCGGTGGTGTACGATCTCGACGCCGCGGGCACGGTCGTCTCGAAAGCAATCCTGTAGCCGACCGCGCGGGCCGCGGCGGGAAGTGCGGGGCGTACCCCCCGAGCACCTAGGCCGACGCCAAGTTGCGGTACTTGCCCTGAAAGAACAGCAGCGGGTCGCCCGCGGCCGTGGTCAGCGCCTGGATGCGGCCGACGTAGATCGTGTGGTCGCCGCCCTCGTAGGCGTGTTCGACCGTGCATTCGAAATGGGCGAGTGCGCCGTCCAGCAAGGCCACGCCCGAATCGCCGGTGTGGAAAGCGACGCCCTCGAATTTCTCGATGCCCTTGGTAGCGAACCGGGTGGAAAGGGCTTCCTGATCAAGGCTCAGCACGTTGACGGCGAACACCTTGGACTCGTCGAAACAGGCGTAGCAATCAACCGTCTTATCGACACAGATCAACAGGAGCGGCGGCTCCAGCGACAACGAACTGAACGCGTTGGCGGTCAGGCCGAACGGCTTTCCCGCGGCGTCCCTGGTCGTGATGACCGTCACTCCGGTTGCAAACAGCCCCATCGCATTCCGTAATTCGCGCCCGTCGATTGCCATACCGCCTCCGATCCGTCTGTGCCGCGCCGCCGTCAAGAACGTTCTCCGACCATGCTCGGATGACGTTCGACACTAACTCTGCCAGTGCCGAACTCCATAACCCACCCCGAAGCCTCCGCCAAAAGCAACCAACATTTGGACAACCTGCTTATAGAGTTCCTTGTCGGCCGGCAGCAGGTAGAACGTCAATGCGAAGAACGCGGCGAGCGCAATCAGGACGTAGGTCAGGCGATAGCGGCGCTCTGCTTTGGAGCACTCGAAGGTCCGCGCGTCGTTCTTGCCAGCAAGTTCGAGGGCTGTGGCGATATGTTCTTCATTGATCTTGTCGAGCACCGGATTACGGACGTGACCGATTCCGCCGGCAATGAACTGCTCGAATTGTTCGATTACCTGTTGGGGAGCCACTGGCGTGTCTTGGCCGGGAACGTCCTGCCGCTCGGTCTTCGACAGCCCCTCCGATGCCGCAAGCGCCGTATCGGGGCCGTCTGTGGGACTGTCGGTCACCGAGCCGTCCTCAGTGCGAAAACGAGAAGTAACGCGCCATGCGTTCCGGAGAAAACGTTTCTTCCAGAACGTGCCCTACCTGTCGCTCGACCTCTTGCCCGATGTACACGCTGCACGCCAACAGCATGAGCCGTTGATATTGCTGCTTGGACAAGAGCCCTCCGTCGTGGCACTTTGCCAGTTCTCGAAGTAGTGCCCCGACGTCTCCTGGGCCGGGCGAACGCTTCCCGGTTGACGGTTCTTCTCCGGTACGCGGCGTGCGATACGCCCGTGGCTGCCGCGATGTCCAAGTCTTTCCTCTGATCTGCTTCATACGTGTATGTTTGGCTTGCGTTGCGGGAGACTGTCAAGCCCTTCGCAAAGCAGCGGTCCAGGTTCAGCCCAGATGAGGCTGCGTCAAACCGCGGGCCACATCCTTGTCGCACGCGGGCGCGCTGCCGAAGACTTTGCGCCATACCGCGGGAGTCTCCATACACATGTACACGGGCACGTCGGGCGCCACGTCGCGGAGTCGCTCGGTCAAGCAGCGGTACATCGTGACGCGCAGAGGCTGGAACGTGCGCCATTTGCCGTCGGCGCATACAACGTGCTCGCCCGCCAGCAGGCGGGTGTCGGGGAAGCGGCGGCGCATGATCTTGCGCAGCCCCGGGGTCAGCCGCAGGCTGCCGAAACTGATCCACGCCACGCCGCTTGGGTCGATGCGGTCGAAGACCCGGTCGAGCGTCTGCTCGTAGTCCGCGCGCCAGCCGGGATACTCGATCAGCGGGTCGAAGTGGAAGCCGACTTTGTAGCCGGCCGCCTGCACGCGCCGTGCGGCGTCGAGACGTGCCGCAAACGAGGCCGTGCCGTGCTCTTCGGTGTCGGCGACCGCGGGCGGGCTGAGCGTCCACGACACGACCACCCGGCCCCGCGGGTCGAGCCGCAGCAAGCCGTCCACGCAGGCGCTCTTGGTCTTGAGTTCGAGCAGCGCGTTGTCGCGCGCCGCGAAGAACGGCACGAGGTCCTGCGAAAAGCCGACGATCGGGTCGAGCGCCAAACTGTCGGACAATTCGCCCGTGCCGATGCGGAACTGCCGCGCGGGATGCCGGTCCACGACTTCGGCGACTTCGGCGAGCAGGTCTCCCACGTTGGTGAAGATTTTGAGCGTCGGGTTGTTGGCGAGATATTCTTGAAGAAAGCAGTAACTGCAATCCATCGGGCAGTTGGAGATCAGGCTGACGACGAGGTAGTTGCAGCACACCAAGCCGGGCGTGCCGGCGGGACAGTGTTCGAGAAACCGCGCACGCTGGCGGGTGAAGAACAGACGCCGCTTCCCTTCGCCGAATGGGTCACGGCCCGAGGCTGGCGTGGATTCGCGGCGCCAGTCTTCCTCCTCCCACTCTCTTTCGACGATGCGAACCGGCACGTCCGGGAATTTTGCGAGCGCCCGGCGCGTCACAGCGGCGTTCTCCTCGCCGCGTTCGACCAGGATTTCGGTCGGTCGGTAGTCGATCATGTGTCACGCTCGGGGACGGACGACTCGAGGCCGTCAGTCGTCCGCGCCATCGTCTTCCACGTGGTCCAAGGCGGCGAACAGGCGCGCGAATCCGCCGTCGGCCAAGCGGTCGTTCAGACGGGCGCACTGCGCGCGCAAGTCGTCCACGCTGCGGACGGTCATACTGATAGTGAGTTCGTCCCCCTCGAAATTCGGGGGGAAGGATACCTGCATGCTCCGGCCCAAGTCGAGAGCCCGCACCGCTTGGTGCACCTGATCTTCGAGCCGGGTGAGTCGGGGGAATCGGAGACGGTGCAGCGCGACCTTGACCGCCTTGAGCCGGTCGTTCCGCGACGCCGACCCCGCCCGCGCGGAATGAATTGCGGGTCCGGCCAGCACCTCGGCAACTCCGCAGACGTCGCGCCGGGCAATGTCCGTCAG
Organism: uncultured Binatia bacterium (SeqCode); assembly: GCA_965242795.1. Taxonomy (GTDB): domain Bacteria; phylum Desulfobacterota; class Binatia; order Bin18; family Bin18; genus Bin18. The sequence continues at coordinate 3,880,099 of OZ251505.1, read as the reverse complement.
CCAATCAAGCAAGTCCTTGACGTGGTTCTCACCGCAGCGCAGGTCACACACGAGCGACAAGAGCGCGGCCCGATCCTCGGCCGGCCACGCCTGCCAACGTGCCAAGGTGGCCGCGGAGAACCGTTTCTGCCGGGCGTAGGCCGCGACCGGGTCGGCGGGGTCCGCGTGGTCAGGCGGCTGAGGATTCGAGTCGGGTTTCGGCATACGGTTCGACGGTCGGGACCTCGGACGTGAGCACACGATCGCCGGGATACCGTGCGGCGAGGCTTTCGTAGATCGCCGCGGATTTCCCCCGCTTTCGCGCTCCCTGCGCCAGGATGCGGCACTTGGCGTGCAGCAAGTCGAGGGTCGCCCGCCGGCGCGGGCCGTCGAGTCGGCCCGAATCCAACAACTTGCACAGCGCCACGATCCGAAACCGGTCCATCCCCCAATACCGGCGCGAGAGTTGGTCGTCGTGCCCGCCCCGCTTCAGGACGAGCGGCGCGTCGATCAGCGGGACCGATTCGTTCACGGCGATGCGCAGCCACAAGTCGTAATCCTCGCACGCCGGTAGGGCTTCGTCGAAGCCGCCGGCCCGCTCGAAGAGGGCGCGGCGTAGCATGACCGCGGACGGACTGACCACGCAGCGGGCCAAGCTGGCGAGAAACACGTCGCCATCCGGCTTGCGGTGCACGGCGCGTGGGTTGACGCGCACCCCGCGGCGCAGCCAGATTTCCTCGGTCTGACAGATTTGCGTTCGCGGTCGGGCGTCGAACAACGCCACCTGTCGCGCCAGGTTGTCCGGCAGCCAGACGTCGTCGGAATCCAGAAACGCCAGCAATGCGCCGCGGCTGGCACGAACCCCGCGGTTGCGCGCCGCGGACACGCCGCGGTGGGGCTGAAAGATGCAACGGACCGACAGATCCTGTCCGCGGGCGAATTCCGCTATCACCCGCTGCGTTGCGGCACGCGCAGCCGGTGCCGAGCCGTCGTCCACGACCACGATCTCGACGTCGCGGTACGTCTGGGCGCACACCGAGGCGAGCGCCTCGCGCAAAAACGCGGGCCGGTTGTTGGTCGGGATGATGGCCGACACGCGGGGCGGGGCGTGTGTCATGTTCTCGTTCCGGTTTGCGCCGGCGCGACGGAATCGGCCGGCCGCGGGGCCGCCAAGTCGAGCAAGGTTTGCCACAGGGCATCACGACCGCTGCCGTTGCGCGCGGAAAATAGAAGCGGCTGTGTCCCCAGGCGGCCGGCCAGAACCCGGCACTGTTTGTCGCATTGCAGCCGCGACAGCTTGTCGCATTTCGTGGCGACGAATACGAACGGCCGGCGGTGGTGCGTCAGGAATTCGCACAGCGCGGCCTCTTCGTCTTCGGGGCCGCGGCGGATGTCGATGATAATGACCACGCCGCATAATCGCGGGGCGCCACGCAGGTAGTCTTCGACCAGCTTCTGCCACGCCCGCCGCTCGGATTTGGCGACCCGGGCATAACCGTAGCCGGGCAGATCGACGAAGGTCAGGGCGTCGTTGACCGTAAAGAAAGTCAACTGCCGCGTGCGGCCCGGGGTCGCGCCGACGCGCGCCGTGCGCCGCTCCAACAGACGGTTGATGAGCGAGGACTTGCCCACGTTCGAGCGGCCGGCGAACGCGATTTCGGGATACGGCAACGTCGGATACCGGCCGGGCCGGCCGGCCGCGCCCGCAAACGCGACGTTCGAGATCTTCACTCCCCACTCCCTCCGCCTTGACTTCCCTTGCCGAGCCTTGTTTCTCTACCACGGATGAAAAACGAATTGTTAGGGATGCTGGCGACCGCGCTGTCGGTGCTCGTCGCCGCGGTGGTGTCCGGGGTGCGGCTCAAGCCCTATCTGGATGCGGGAGAGACGTACACGCCGGCCTCGTTCATGCTCTACCCCGCACTGGCCGCGATTGCGGTCGCCGGGCCGCTGGTCTTCTTCCTGCGCAAGGTGCAGGGGAAAAAGGACATCGAGATCGGCCCGCTCGTCTTCAAGGACCGGACCCCGTTCATGGCCTTGTGGTGTTTCCTGTACGTCGTGATCGCGCTGACCTTCTTTCCCTACGACGGCCCGGACCCCGAGGACCGGTCGCCCGTCGCCCCCGACGCTCGAGAAGAAGCCGTGCCGCTCAATCAACCCATTGACCTGCCGTTCGGTTCCCCCGAGCGCGACGCCTTCCAACCTTCGGAACGCGGCGATATGCGGCTCTAATCGCGCCTCCAAGGCGCTCTCATCAGAGAGGCCACGTGGCTGACGGCATTCTCCACACCGACCCGTTCTCCCGACTCCTCGGCCTGCGCATAGAGCACGAGCGCCCCGACACCTGCCGCGTCCGCCTGCCATTCACGCCCGGGGTGCGGACCGCGGGCGAGGTCGTGCACGGCGGCGCCATCGCCACGCTGATCGACACCGCGGGCGTCGTCGCCGCGTGGACGGGGGCTAGTCCGCAGGCCGTCCGCGGTGCAACCGCCAACTTGACGGTGAGCTATCTCTCCGCGGCCGAAGCCGTGGACCTGATTGCGGATGCGCGGGTCATCCGCCGCGGCCACAGCCTCGTCTTCGTCGAAATCGACGTCACGACAGCGGCGGGCCAAGCCGTCGCCAAGGGGATGCTGACGTACAAGCTGGGCTACGGCCCCTCACGGTGAGGGGAGGAATTTTTGATTGCTGTGCAGCCTGAAACGGATTCCAGCGATATGGGTGCGGGGGACTCTGGAGCGAGAAGATCCGAATCTGTGGAAACTTACCTGTGTCACCGAGGCATCCCCATCTGCGCGATACCCAACGCCACCATCCACGACCGTGTTTCTCGCTCATGACGGATGTGTTCAATCACCGCCACCGGAAAGCCTGTAGGCAGCCATCATAGATAGAAGTCACGGACGACTCTCGACAAAATTTTCTGATTCCAGTATTGCTGCGTCAGGAGTAAAAGAAAAAGAGATGAGAGAGATGGAGGGCTCTCAATACGATAGCAGGCGGCTCCGTTACAGAGATTCCATGACCGGCAGGGATGACGATCTGGTCAAGAGCGATTTCGGCTGTGGGAGGGAGAGAATGGGCACCGCCGCACGTCAACTCAATTTAACACCGTTTATTCCCCAACATTCCTATTCAACAAGATTCCAAGGAAGTAAACGCAGGATTCTTGGCTGGCTCTTGCAATCTATAACGACACACCTTCGACATCCCGGACAGGTGCTTGACGGCTTCAGTGGGAGCGGCGTGGTTTCTTATGGTTTCGCTTCAATGGGCTGGAAGGTAACTGCCGTTGACCGACTGTGGAGCAGCTATGCGACCGTCCTTGGATTTGCAGGAGGAGCCCCAGTAACGAAAGATATGACGGAAGCCATCATCGAACACGGTCTCGTTTGTGAAGGTGGACCGATATTTTCCACTTATCGGGATATTTTCTTTTTCGAGGACGAAATGCGATGGTTAGAGGGCGCTGCCGAGTTCATCCGGTCACTTCCGGAAAGCGACCGTGGTTTGCCGTTCTGGGCGCTGTTTCAAAGCGCTCTGGCTAAACGCCCTTACAATCTGTTCCACAGAGCAAATCTCAACATGCGCACTCGAAAGGTTTCACGAAGTTTCGGAAACAAAACAACATGGGACAGACCTTTTCCTGAACATTTCAGAAGATTCGTTAACGAAGCAAACGCCTACGCATTAGGACCCGAAGTGATGCCGGCCCTTCCCATCGTAGGTGATCCGATTGACGTTGCCGGAGACTATGACTTAGTCTATTTGGACCCTCCATATATTAACTCGCGTGGGATCGGCACTCCCTATGACGAGTATTATGGATTCTTCGATATTTTATGGGACCCTGATTTGATGCGACAGATAGACCGATCCCGGCCACATAAACCTCTTCTCAGGCAACGTTCACAGTGGGAGCAACCTACCGTTATTTTTGAGGCATTCCGGAAAATCATCGAAACGCATTCAGGAACAACCATAGCCATCTCGTACCGGACGGATGGCATACCGACTGTTTCCCAACTCGAACAGTTATTGTCTCAACGCTGCGCCACGGTGGAGGTATTGATGACTCCCATACAATATGCGTTGTCGAAAAGAAAAAGCTCAAAGGAGGTTCTCATCATTGGCTACCATCAGTAGGCCGCCAAATTTTGCGGATGAGGTGTCCGTCAAGTTGCGCACATTGTTGCCGAGGTTGAGCGAGACAGTGATGGACAGGAACGGCGACTGGACACTGAAAGGATTTATTGATGTATGGACGAAGATTCTTCCGATGACATCGGACACCAAAGTCGTATCCAAGGCGTTCGAGTTAGCGACCACTCCCATTATCATTTCTGTTATGGAACAAGAAAATTTTCAAATAGAGTTGGCAACCAAACAGAACTCATATCTCGATATTACGATAAGCGATCCGAGAACCGCGAGAAAGGTCGCGCTGGATCTCAAAAGCACTTACTATCTGAAAGGGAATCCGTCAAAGGTCAATGGCTTTACGCTTGGAGCGTTTACCGGATATTTTCGCAAACGCAAGGAAAAGAAGAACATCGCCTATCCTTACGAAACATACGACGCGCATTTGGTGTTGGGGGTCCTCTACGACAGAAACGATATCGACGCAACTTCAACGTCCTACGCTCTTGACGAGTTGCAGGAGATCCCATCAGTGGCAAAGAATATCCAATTTTTGCTCCAGCCGAAATGGCGGATCGCAATGGATCGTCCCGGATCAGGCAACACGAAGAATATCGGCAGCGTCCTAGATGTTGATGCTCTTATGAATGGAGAAGGTCCCTTCACGAAGTACCCCAACGGGAAAGATGTATTCGACCGGTACTGGATGAACTATTTGACCAAAGACATGGCCCGCGCCATTGATACACACGTTCCGTATAGAAACCTTGAAGAGTACTTCCGCCATATAAATGACATGGCGACCGGCATCTAGGTGATACGATGCGGAGGATGTCGAAAAAAACGTGACGAGATTTATTTTTCTCTCGGAAGAAGGCCAATAGGCCCTGCTGCCTCTATACCAAAGATTCTCCCCATGCGCCGCTCTGCTTGGAATCCTGCAACCTTTCGGGTAGCATCCAACACCGTTGCCAAGGACCGGCTCGCATGCCCTATCCCCCAACCGCATACGCTCCCGCTCCGCCCCATCCCCTTGGCCCGGCCCGTCCGCGCATCCCGCGCATCCATCTGATCCTGTTCGGCACGACGCTGTTCACCACGACGCTGGCGGGCAGCCTGCAACGCGGCGCCGACCCGCTCGCCGACCCGTGGACGCTGCTGCTGGGGCTGCCGTTCGCGGTGCCGCTGATGCTGATCCTGCTGAGCCACGAGATGGGGCATTACGTGCTGGCACGCATCCACGGCGTGTGGACCAGCTTGCCCTACTTCATTCCCGCGCCGCCGGTGCTGGTCGGTACGTTCGGGGCCTTCATCCGCCTCAAATCGTTTCCGACGAACCGCCGCGCCTTGTTCGACATCGGCGCGGCCGGGCCGTGGGCCGGACTGGTGTTCGCCGTGCCGACGGTCGCCGTGGGGCTGGCCCTGTCCGAGGTCCGCCCGCTGGACCCGTTCTCCGGCGGCCTCATCCTGGGCGACTCGCTGCTGTTCTCCGGGTTGACGCGGCTGATTCTGGGCGTCGCCTCGGACGACGTGACCGTCTTCCTGCATCCGATTGCGCTGGCGGGTTGGTTCGGCCTGTTCGTCACCTTCCTCAACCTGCTGCCCGTCGGCCAACTCGACGGCGGCCACGTGGTCTATTCGCTGTTCGGCAGCGCCCACCGCTGGATTGCGCGCGCCTGCCTGGTCGGGGTCGTGGGGCTGGGCTTCTTGGGCTGGCAGGGCTGGTTCGTGTGGGTGGTGCTGCTCGCCGTGCTGGGCGTCGATCACCCGCCGACCGCGGACCACGCCGTCCCGCTCGAAGGCCGGCGCCGGCTGTATGCGTGGTGCACCATCGCCCTGTTCGTGTTGACGTTCACCGCGGTACCGCTGCGCGTATCGGTGGGCGTCCGCCCGTCCGACGTCGAGGCCGTGCCGGTCGCGTATGCCGAGGCCGCACGGCAGCCGCCCGCGTTCGGCCCGCGGGTCCTCTACCGGCCATGACCGACCGGCTGTCGTGGGACGCTTATTTCATGACCATCGCCCGCCATGTGGCCGGGCGGTCGACGTGTACGCGCGCCCATGTCGGCGCGGTGATCGTGCGCGAGCGGAGCATCCTGGCCACGGGCTACAACGGTTCGCCCGCGGGGCTGCCGCACTGCACCGAGGTCGGCTGCCTGATCTACCGGTCGCAGACGCCGTCCGGCGAGACCGAGGAGAACTGCTACCGGACCATCCACGCCGAGATCAACGCGATCGCCCAGGCGGCCAAGAACGGCACCGGGATCGGCGGCGCGGACGTGTACGTCACGCACACTCCGTGCATCCACTGCCTCAAGGTGCTCATCAATACGGGGATTCGGCGGGTCTTCTACGACAAGGCGTACAAGCTGGAGACGGTCCGCGAGTTGCTGGCACAGGCGGACGTCGAACTCCGCCACGTCACGGCGTGAAGGGAATTGTGGATTGTGGATTTTTGATTGCGGATTGCGGAACGGAACTAAAAATTCTTGGCATGAAAGGTGAACAATATAATGAGGGGGGGGTGAAATGAGACAGAAAGAAAACAGACGGGATACATTCGTAGATGTGGCCTTCGATACGGTCTTCAACCTGGTTCGCCACAGCGGAAAGATCCTGTTTCTCGGATTGACCTCCTACTGCGTTTCCCAGATCGGGTTCTGGGAGGCGGTGTCTATGATGCCGGAGATCATCGTGTTCACACTGAGCATTCTTGCATTCTGAGTGAGGAGTGGCGAAGGCAAGAACGGTGAGCCGGGAGCGGGTTCCCCCAATCCAAAATCCACAATTAGCAATCCACAATTCCCCGGCTTCAGGACGCGGAGACGTCGTCCGCGGACCCGTCGGCCGGCGCCGACAACCCCTCGTACGCCGGAAACTGGCGGGCGGCGACGAACAACAGGACGGACAAGACCAGCACGGCGATCAGGACGTCGAGGGCGCTGAGCCCGGCTTGGCGATGTGACACGGTGTGACTCCCTCAGCAGCGACGCAAACAATTGACGGGCGGCGGGCTAGTCGGCGTAGATGGGCGGCTCTCCGGGCGGGCGCCGTTTCCAGCGTTTGTGGATCCATAACCAGTGATCGGGGTATTGCTCGACCATGCGCTGGAAGACCGCGGTGAATTTTTCGGTCGTGGCGCGAATGTCCTCCGCTTGGTTACCAGTCCGTACCGGCTCGATCAACGGCAGAATGACGATGCGATGCTTCCACGTGCCGTTCTCGCGGATCAGGAAGGCCGGCACGACGGGGACGCCGGTCGTCAGCGCCAGACCGGCCAGCCCGGCTGAGGTCGAGGCCGGGCGCCCGAAGAACGGCACGAACACGCCCATCCGCCCGGAGGCGTTCTGGTCCACCGCGGCCACGACGACGCTCTTCTTCCGAATGGCGCGCACGACTTCAAGGCCGGCCGTGGTCTTCTGAATCACCCGCGTCCCGCAGCGTTCGCGCCGGACGGTGAGCGCGGCCTCGACGAACACGTTGCGCAGCCGGCGGTGGATGATGTGGACCGGAAACCCGTAGCAGGCGTTGGCGTACGCGAAGAGTTCCCAATTTCCGAAATGCCCGGTCAGGATCAACGCGCCGGTCCCGCGCAGCCGCTCGACCAGCCGCCGCCATTCCGCCTCGTCCTCGAACCCGACCCGGTCGCGGATGTTCTGCTCGGTGAGCGCCCCCAGGTGGCAGAACTCGGCCAGCAGACGGCCCAGGTTGACAAAGCTCGCGCGCAGGATGCGGCGCCGTTCGGCCACACTCTTGTCCGGGAACGCGAGGGCCAGATTGGTCAGGCCGGTCCGCCGGTGCGACCGGTCGAGCACGGACAGCACGCGGCCAACCCATTCGCCGACCCGGAACGCGACCGGAAAGGGCAGCCCGCGGAAGAAGACGAAGACGGCCAGAAAGAGGGCGTACTCGATGCGCGCCAGCAGGTTCTTGCGCTGGCGGGGCGGACGGATGCGTTTCTTCCGACGCGAGGGAGGCTCCGATTGCGGAGGGGACGGGGCGCCGTCCGGCGGCGGGGCGGACATGTCGGGTGTGCTGCCGGACGCCGAAGCGAACCCCGCCCGGCGCCGGGCGGGCCGGGCTCAGGGAGCGTCGGAGAAGGAAAAACCGAACGCTTCGCGTTCCTTGGCGACCAGATCGGCCACGACCTGCTTGTCGATGTCGCGGTAGCGGTACAACGTCTCGCGCAGCGCGCTTTCACCGCCGTTGGCGCGCGCCATGCCGTGCAACTCGTCGTTGATCCAGCCGATGTGCCATTTTTCGTCTTTGGTCACTTCGTGCAGGATATCGAGCGTCTCCGCGTCCACGTCGGGGCGCCGCGCGTGTTCCAGATAGCGGCGCTGGGCGCGTTCTTCGACCACGACCGTCAGCGCGAACAGATCGATCAACGAGCGGGGAATACCGACCGCGCGTCCGATGCGGGTCTGGTAGCCGTCCTCGACGCGAACCGGCTCGTACCCCAGATCGGTAATCCGTTTGGTCCAGAGCCAAGCGTGGCGGGTTTCGTCGGCCAGATGCTGGGAGAGCTTGACTTGCGACTCGGGGTCTTCCACGCGCGAGGTGAGCTTCAGGAGCAGGGTCGCGCCCCGGAGTTCAGCGTCCCGGTAATAGCTGAACAACTGGATGAGTTTCGGATCGATGGACGTGTGGCGAACACAGGCTTGAGACATACGACGTACCTTCCGCCCCGCGGCGAACCCTCCCCTCCGTCAGGGTTGGAGCTATAGAGTAACGCCAACGGAAAAGCAATCACCTGGGCGTTGCCGGCTCTCTGGTAAGTATTGACAAACGCATTGTTTTTTATACCCCGAGGACCATGCAGTCATCCGGTCGGACTCGCCTTTCGCGGGCGGGGCGCTGTTGGCCCGGGCTCCTGTGCGGGCTGATCGGCTTGGCCGGCTGCGCGCAACCCGCGGGACGCCCGCCGCTCCGGGCCGACGCCGGACCGTACCGGGTAACGTTGGAACTCGACCCAGCGGCGCCGCACGCCGGCCGTGCGACGCACCTCACGTTCCGCGTGACGCACGCCGGAACCGGCCAGCCCGTCTCGAACCTGCAAATCCTGCACGAACGCGCTCTGCATACTTTCATCGTCAGCCGCGACTTTTCCAGCTTCGCGCACGTCCACCACGAAGACTACGCTCCGCTGGACGCCGACGCCCTGCACGGCGCCCGCTTCACGTTTCCGTACACCTTCCCCGCGGCCGGCCGGTATCTGGTCGTCAACGAATTCACCCACCGTGACCGGAGCTGGACCACGCATCTCATGCTGGACGTGGACGGCGCGGCGCGGCCCCAGAACGACGCCCGGCCCGAGTCGGCGGAAGCGCACGCAGACAAACGGTTCGGCGCGTATCGGGTCGCCCTGCGCACCTCCCCTTCCCCGCCCGTAGCGGGACGCGAGGTCGAACTCGTGGCCCGACTCAGGGCCGCGGACGGCGCGCCGGTCACGAATCTTGACCTGTACCTGGGCAGCGAGGTCCACATGGCGGCGTGGCGTTTGGACGCCGCCCATTTCGGCCACCAGCATGCCTACACGTCCGCAATGGCCCGGCTCATGGCAGACATGCGCGACCACGCCATGCCCGCGGACGAAATGGCCCGGCTGATGCTGCCGCTCATGCGTGGCCCGCGCGAGCAGGAATACTTCGGCCCGGAGGTACCACTCCGCCACGTCTTTCCCGCCGCGGGAATGTACAAGGTCTTCTTCGAGTTCGCGCCCAACGGCGATTATCTGGTGGCGGACTTTCTGGTCGAGGTCGCGGAGCCGTCCGACGCCGCGGACACCGCGCCCCGGTCCATCCTGTCCGAGCCCCCCGGACCGGGGTAGGGGCGAAAGATTTTTCGCCCCTACGGCAGAGACGAGTCTCCCCCATGAACTCCGGTTCGGCACGACGTCTGCGCGGTCTGCTTGCTCCGCTCTGTCTGTGCGCGGGTCTGCAAACGGCCGGGTTCGTCGGAGACCGTTCGGCATTCGCCGGACACGGCATGATGACCGCGTTCGGAAACGTCGAGTGGCTGCCCGAACCCGGGCGCACCCCGGACCAAGCCGGGTACGTACTGGACGCTTGGCACGAAGCCGGACGACTCTGGCTGGCTGCGACACCGAGACAAGTTGTCGAACGCGCATTAGGCTTCGCCCGTGAGAAGCTGGCGGAAGCCGAGGCGATGGTTGCCGCCGAAGATGCGGACGCGGCGCACGTTGCGGTCGAATACTACTGGCTCTACATCGCCCGTGCGGAACGCGTAGCCCTGTCTGCCTCCCCTTCCCGAACCGGAGACGACACCGACGAACTCGTCGAAGTCGTGGCGGTCGCCCTGCTCGAACAGCAATACATCCTGACCGTCCTGTACCCCGACCTGCCGGCGACGTCACGGAGCGTGATCCGGGACGTATTGGCCGAAGCGCAGCAACGCTACGAAGCTATTGCCGACCGCCTGCCGCGTGCGATCCGCGGCCCGCTGGTCTTCAAGGAAAACGAAGTGCGATGGTCGATCGAAATGGCACTCCGCGCGGACGAAACGGGCGGATAGCCCGCCCCGTGTCGGTTGCAAACGCGAGGGGAAGCCGATAGTCCGTCAGGCGTCCGGCGCGGGTGCGCCGTCGATCCCAACCCCGCCGCGAGTCGCGGCACACGAGGAGGACGTATGAAATTCAACTGGTTCCATCTCATGCCGTACCGTTACCTGCCGGACGATTTCAAGGAAGCCTACCCCAGCGTCTGGGTCGATATTCCGAGTTCGCTGTTCGAGCCGGAAAAAGGCCACTGGCTGTACAACGACTATCTCGACGAACTGGAATTCGCGGACCGGATGGGCTTCGACGCCATCTGCGTGAACGAACACCACCAGAACGGCTACGGCCTGATGCCGTCGCCCAACCTGATGGCTGCGGCCATGATCCGGCGCACCTCGCGCGCCGCGATCTGCGTGATGGGCAACAGCATCGCGCTCTACAACCCGCCGGTGCGCGTGGCCGAAGAATTCGCCATGCTCGACGTCATGAGCGGCGGGCGGCTGATCGCCGGCTTCCCGGTCGGCACGGCCATGGACTCCAACTTCTGCTACGGCCAGACCCCGGCCACGCTGCGCGACAAATACGCCGAGGCGCACGACCTCATCATGCGGTCGTGGACCGAGCCCGAACCCTTCACCTTCAACGGCAAATACACCCAACTGCGCTACGTCAACGTGTGGCCGCGGCCCGTCCAGCAGCCGCACCCGCCGGTCTGGATTCCGGGCGGCGGGTCGCTGGAAACGTGGGACTTCTGCGCCGACAACGACTACAACTATTCATATCTCAGCTACTTCGGCTACAAGCGCGCCGCACAGGTGATGAAAGGCTATTGGGACAAGCTGGACGAAAAGGGCAAGGACGTGAACCCCTACCGCGGCGGGTTCGCCCAGGTCGTGGCCGTGGCGGAGACCGATGCGCTGGCCGAGAAGGAATACGGCCCGCACCTGGACTATTTCTTCAACCGCTGCCTGCACGTGCCCGACCGCTTTGCCGACGCGCCCGGCTACCGCACGCAGAAGACGGTCGAGGCCGGGCTCAAGGCGCAGGTCGGTTCGTTCGCCGACATGCTGCGCGCCGGCCTGACGTGGAAGGACCTGGTCGATCTGGGCTTCATCATCGCCGGCTCGCCGGCTACGGTGCGCGAGCAGTTACGCGAGGCGATCAAGGACATGCACGTCGGCCAGCTCATGACCCTGCAACACTTCGGCAACATCCCGCATGAACTCACGCTCAAGAACACCAAGCTGTTCGCCGAGCAGGTCATGCCGGACTTGCGCGACCTCTGGTCCGACTGGGAAGACCACTGGTCGCCCAAACCAATGGCCGAGACCGCGCAGACCCGGGCGCAGCAGGCGTTGTAAGGGGCGCCGTCGTTCCTCCTCTCCCCCGGATCAAGTCCGGAGCAAGCTCAAGCCCTCCCCCATGAGGGGGGAGGGGATTGAAGGGAGGCGACCTTGGAGCACTCCGCTTCTTGCTTCTCTACTTAGGAGAAAATCAGATGAGGGGGAGACGAGAAGAAACCGCATGAGCACGACCTTCGACACGTATGCCGCTGTCAAGAACCTGGAACGGGCCGGCTTCCAGGAAACGCAAGCGGAAGCTGTGGTGCGCACCGTCGGCGAGGCTATAGATGACCAAGTAGCCACCAAGGCTGACTTGGCGACGCTCAGAGCCGAAATCAAAGCCGACATGCAGGCCAACAGCGCGGCACTCAAAGCTGACATGCAGACCAATAGCGCTGCGCTCAAAGCTGACATGCAGGGTGACTTGTTCAAAGCCGCGCTTGCCATCGTCGGTTTGACGAGCGGATTGACGGTGGCCTTGACCGTCGCTTTGCTCAACTGGTTGATTCCCGGCGTCGCACCTCCTTCGCCCTAGCCCGTCGTATCGGGTAAGAACGGAAGAAACGCGAACTCGTACAGTTGACTCATCCACCTAGTGGATGAGAGTTACGAGGGAAACCGCATGAGTACGACCTTCGACACGTATGCCGCGGTCAAGAACCTGGAACGGGCCGGCTTCCAGGAAGCGCAGGCGGAGGCCGTGGTGCGCACCGTGGGCGAAGCCATAGACGACCAAGTAGCGACCAAGGCCGACTTGGCAACACTCAGGGCCGAAATCAAAGCTGACATGCAGGCCAACAGCGCAGCACTCAAAGCTGACGTGCAGGGTGACTTGTTCAAAGCCGCGCTTGCTATCGTCGGTTTGACGAGCGGATTGACGGTGGCCTTGACCGTCGCTTTGCTCAACTGGTTGATTCCCGGCGTCGCACCTCCTTCGCCCTAGCCCGTCGTGTCGGGTAAGAACGGAAGAACCGCGAACTCGTACAGTTTACTCATCCACTAGTGGATAAGAGTCATGAGAGAAACCGAATGAGTACGACTTTCGACACGCACGCCGCGGTCAAGAACCTGGAACGGGCCGGCTTCCAGGAAGCACAAGCGGAAGCCGTGGTGCGGACCGTCGGCGAGGCCGTAGACGACCAGGTAGCAACCAAAGCTGACTTGGCGGCGCTCAGAGCCGAGGTGCAGGCCGACTTGTTCAAGACGGCGTCGGCGATTGTGGCCCTCCAGACGACATTGACGGTCGCCCTGATAAAGCTGCTTCCCTGACGACGGTCTCTCCTTCCACACAGAATAATGAGGCGTTTCTCATTCCCCCTCTCCCCGGCCTTCTCCTGCAAGCGGAGAGGGGGCAGAACATGTTTCTCCTTCATTCCCTCCCCCCTTGTGGGGGAGGGTTAGGGAGAGGGGTCTTCCGATGAACAACCAGTTTTTCGGAGACGAAAGAGATTTCTACAAATACGGCTTGCTGCGGAACTTTGCGGCCAGCGGATTCAAGGTCGGCGTGTGCTGGCTGTTGACGCACGACCGCAAGAAAGGCGGCGGAAAACTCGAATATCTGGAAAAGCGGGATCTCCGCGATAAAGATGAAGACCTGTTCGATTTTCTCGACTCCCAGGTGCGCCGGAAGCAGAAGCGGAACGTCCGTCTGTTGAAGAAGAAAACCCTGATTCGGGAAGGGGCGTATTTCCCGAATCCCTTCTCCGTTGCCAAAGAGAAAAGACGAAAGTATTTCGGCAAGATGATTCACCGGTTCGCGCGCACGCCTCGGGACCTCCTGTTTCTCGATCCGGATACCGGCATCCGGCCGCGCAGCAAACCGAAACGAGAAAATGAATACGTCTCGTACGAGGAATTGCAGCGCTGCTGCAAGGAACTCGAACGGACCTCGCTGATGATCTTCCAGTATTATCGTTTCGATTTCTCGTCCGAACCCATAAAACGGCTGCACGAAGAGAAGTCCGAAAATTTGCGGAAGATGGATCGGAACGCACAGGTCTGTGCCATCTGGAAAAAACCGACCGCCTATTATTTCCTCATTCGTAAAGAGCATGCCGAGCTGGGCCGGGCCGTCGAAGACGCCGCCCGGCATTTCGGCTTCGAGATCGTGTCCGAGAAGGGAGCATGAGCATGGAACCGCGTCCCGCTTCGCTATTGCCCGAACAGTTCGGGTCCCTGGAGGGTGTCCGCATCGTCTCGACCGGCAGTCTGGTCGCACAGCCGTTCGCCGCGGCACTGGCCGCGGAACAGGGCGCCGAGGTGATTCAGATCGAGCGCGTCGGCACCGGAGACGCCGCGTGGCGCAACCTGGGCATGCAGTTGCCGGCCAAGGACGGCAGCGGCGGCGTGGCGACGACCTGGATACAGGAGCGCCGCAACGAGTGGCACGCCAGCCTCGACTTCAGCCGGCCCGAAGGCCGCGACCTGTTCCTCAAGCTGGTCGAGGCGTGCGACATCTGGATGGAAAGCTCCAAGCCCGGCTCCTACACCAAGTGGGGCCTGACCGACGAGGCCGTGCTGGCCGCCAACCCCAAGCTCGTCATCGCGCACGTGTCGGGCTACGGCCAGACCGGCCATTCCGATTATCTGGGCCGCGCCTCGTACGACATGATCGGCCAGGCGTTCGGCGGCCTGATGTACCAGACCGGCTTCCCGGACCCCGACCCGCCCATCCGTGCCAACCCGTGGACTGCGGACTACATTACGGCGCTGTTCTGCCTGTGGTCGTCGCTGGCCGCCTACATTTCGGCGCAACGAACCGGGCGGGGCCAAGTCATCGACATCTCGCAGTTCGAGTGCATCCACCGCCTGCTGTCCGGCACGATGGTCGAGTATTTCAGCAACGGCTTCGTGCGCGAGCGGACCGGCAACAAGGCGACCGCGTTCCAGCCCTACGACGCATTCCAGGCCAGCGACGGCTGGGTGGTGGTAGGCGCGGTCGGCTTGGCCGTGTTTTCGCGCGTGTGCCGTGTGCTCGGATTGGACCCCGAGGACGAAAAGTGGCAGACGGCCAGCACGGACGTGAACGGCATGGAAGGCATCGAGTTCGACGCGTTGCTACGCGGCTGGATCGCGGAGCGCAGCGTAGCTGAGGTCGTGGAAACGTTGAACGAAGCGCAGGTCGCCTGCTGTCCGATCATGAACAGCAAGGACA
The DNA here is from genome assembly GCA_965242795.1 of uncultured Binatia bacterium (SeqCode). Classification (GTDB taxonomy): domain Bacteria; phylum Desulfobacterota; class Binatia; order Bin18; family Bin18; genus Bin18. The sequence continues at coordinate 3,864,969 of OZ251505.1, read as the reverse complement.
TGGCCGACGACCCGCACTACGAGGCGCGCAATGTGCACGTCGAGTGGGAAGACGGCCAAGTCGGCAACGTGAGAGGCACGGGCGTCAGTCCGGCCTTCTCCGACACCCCCGGCAAGATCTGGCGCGGCTCCGTGCCGGTGGGCCACGACAACGAGCAAGTGTACACCCACTTCGCCGGCCTCGACCGGGCCGAAGTCGCGCGCCTCAAAGAAGCGGGCGTCATCTGATCCCTGGTAGTGCAATGGGCGCGGTTCATTCAGCGATTAAGGATGTCCATGAACCGGCGCGCGGAAACGATACGGACGCCCCCGATACTCTTCAAGGTCAACAAATCTCTCTTGTCGCCACTCACGAGATACTGTACTTCGCCGGCGAGGGCTGTGGCGAGGATTGGGTTGTCGTCAGGGTCCCGCGATGCATCGACCCGGGGTAGGTTCGTCAACACGACGGCTTGTGAACGCAGGCTGTTGACCGTTCGGCCTGCGTCAGCGGGTCTGACGAATTTCCGTAACCGAGGATATCGGCTCACGCGCCGGAACTCGTCCAATTGCCAGTCGGAGGTAATCAACTCGAACCTGCCCTCCCGCCAAGCTTGATAAATACGATCCGGCGGTGTGTTGGTAGTAATCAGCGCCGCCATCAAGACGCCGGTGTCGAGGGCTACTCGCATCGGTTGACGGCAAGCGCATCCTCAATAGCAGCAAGAATCTCGTCCTGCGCGTAGGCGCGGTTCCGTTCCTTGACCTCGTCGACGGTCAACTCGAACAAGCGCGCACGCACCGCCTCGTCCACGAAGCGGGACAGGCTTCCCCTCCTCGCGCCCCTGGCGTCGAGATAGGACCGTAAGGCGCGGTCGGTATCCTCCCTGACCACCACGGACCATCGAATGTTACTCATTCCCGAACCTCTCTCCCGCGTCGTTGGCCGGAGGATAAAGCCTTCTCCATTCGTGGGCAATCGGAACGTCGGTTCTCCACGCTTGCGGTTGACCGCCCGTCGGATTTCGGACTAGAAAGACCCGGCTTTTCGCACGCTGGGAAGGAGGGACCCGCCATGTCAGACAACGGGCTCGGCAACGACCGACTCCTCGATATGTACCGCACGATGCAGACCATCCGACAGTTCGAGTCGCGCGTGAAGGAGATCTTTCAGGAGGGGAAGATTCCCGGCTTCGTGCACGTCTCGATCGGCGAGGAAGCGTCGGCGACCGGCGTGGCCGCGGCCCTGACCGACACGGACTACATCACCAGCACCCACCGCGGTCACGGCCACCTGATCGCCAAGGGCGGCGATGTGAAGCCCATGATGGCCGAACTGTTCGGCAAGAAGACCGGCTACTGCAAGGGCAAGGGCGGCTCCATGCACATCGCCAACTTCGAGTTGGGCATTCTGGGCGCGAACGGCATCGTCGGCGCCGGGCTGCCGATTGCGACCGGCGCGGGGCTGGCCGCCAAGGTGCGCGGCAGCGGCGAGGTCGCGGCGTGCTTCTTCGGTGACGGCGCCTCGAACGAGGGGACGTTCCACGAATCGCTCAATCTCGCCGCGGCCTGGAAGCTGCCGGTCGTCTATGTGTGCGAAAACAACCTGTACGGCGAGTTCACCGCCGGCCGCGACGTGACGTCCGTCAAGGACATCGCCGACCGGGCGCGCGGCCACGACATGCCGGGCGTGGTCGTGAACGGCAACGACGTGGTCGAGGTGTACGAGGCCACGCGCGAGGCGGTCGAGCGCGCCCGCAAGGGCGACGGACCCACGCTGCTGGAGTGCAAGACATATCGCTGGGAGGGCCACGTGGTGGGCGAGGAAGCGTTTCTGGGCAAGCGCAGTTACCGGCCCGCGGACGAAATCGAAGCCTGGAAGAAACGCTGTCCGTTGACCGGCTTCGAGCAACGCTTCGTGCCGGGCAACTTCAGCGCCGAGGAACTGGAGGCCGTGCGCGCGGAGGTCGGCCGGCGGATCGACGAGGCCGTACAGTTCGCGCTGGACAGCCCGCTGCCCGCACCGGAAGAAGCGTTGGACGACATGTTTTCGACCGCCTCCCAACACTGAGGGCGACGGAGGGCACGCCATGCGGGAGATCACGTTCATTCAGGCGATCAACGAGGCGCTGGCCGAAGAACTCCGCCTTGATTCGACGACCTTCCTGATGGGGCTGGACGTCTGGGTAGGGGCGTTCGGCGCGACCAGCGGCCTGACCGACGAGTTCGGCGCCGACCGGATTCTGAACGCGCCGATTTCCGAGGCGGGCTATGCCGGCGCCGGGGTCGGCGCGGCCCTGGCCGGGATGCGGCCCATCGTCGAGATCGAGTTCGCCAGCTTCTTCTATTGTTGCTGGGACCAGGTCTGTAATCAGGCCGCCAAGCTGCGCTACATGTCGGGCGGCCAAGCCGACATGCCGATCACGTTCCGCGCGGTGTGCGGCGCAGTCGGCTCCGCCGCGGCCCAGCATTCGGAAACCGTCTATTCGCAGTTCATGAGCGTGCCGGGGCTCAAGATCGTGGTGCCGTCGGACGTGTACGACATGAAGGGGCTGCTCAAGAGCGCGATCCGCGACAACAACCCGGTGCTGGTCTTCGAACACCTCAAGCTGGGGCGCAGCAAGCAGGCCGTGCCGGACGACGAGTACGTCGTTCCGCTCGGGCAGGCCGCGGTGAAACGCGAGGGCGCGGACGTCACCGTGGTCGCGGTCGGCTACATGGTCTCGCGCGCACTCAAGGCGGCCGAGGCGCTGGCCGAGGACGGCATCTCGGTCGAGGTCGTGGACCCGCGCAGCCTGATTCCGCTGGACGAAGACACGTTGCTCAAGTCCGTCGCGAAGACGCAGCGCGTGCTGGTCGTGGACGAAGGCCATTTGCGCTGCGGTGCGGCCGCGGAAATCGCCGCGGTGATCGCGGACAAGGGCTTCGACTTTCTCGACGCGCCGGTCAAGCGCCTGACCGCGCCCGACGTCCCCGTCCCCTTCAGCCCGCCGCTGGAAAAATTCGTGCTGCCCGACGACAAGAAAATCGTGGCGGGCGTCAAGGAACTGCTGGCCTAGCCCCGCGGCGTTCCGGCCAACGGCCCCTTCGCGGCGAACGAAAGGATGCACCCGTGGCAGTAGAAGTCGTCATGCCCAAGTTCGGCCTGACCATGACCGAAGGCACGATCCAGCAGTGGTTCAAGGCCGAGGGAGACGCGATCGCGGCCGGCGAAGCTCTGTTCGAGGTCGAAACCGAAAAAGTGCTGTACGAGATCGAGGCGCCCGCGGACGGGACGGTCGCCAAGCTGTTGTACGCCGTGGAAGCCGTCGTCGGCGTCGGCCTGCCGGTCGCGGTGCTGGCCGAAGCCGGCGAGGACGTGGCCGAGATCGCCGCGCGCTATGCGGACGCCGCCGGCGCACAGGCGGCTCCAACCCCGGCCGCGGCAGCGCCGCCCGAAGCCGCACCGGCTGCCGAAAGCGCCGCCTCCGCGGACCGTCCCAAACGGGTGCCGGTGACCCCGGCCGCGCGCAAACTGGCCAAGGAACACGGCATCGACCTCGATCGCGTGACCGGCAGCGGACCGCGCGGCCGAATCACGCGCGAGGACGTCCAGAAGATCATCGACGGCGGGGGACAATCCGCGGCAACTCCCGCGCCGACCGAGGACGAGACTCAGCCGCTGCGCGGCATGCGCAAGGTGATTGCCGAGCGCATGCACCAGAGCCTGCAGGGCAGCGCGCAGTTGACCATCACCAACGAGGTGGACGTCAGCGAGTTGATCGACCGCCGCCACGCGGTCCGTCAGGAGTTCGGCGTCACGTACACCGACTTCATCGTCCAGGCGTGCGCGCACGCGCTGCGGCAACATCCGCGCATGAACGCGACGCTCGAAGACGGCACGCTCCGCCTCACCCGCGGCATTCACGTCGGACTGGCCGTGGCGCTGGACGAGGGCCTGATCGTCCCCGTCATCCGCGACGCCGACCGGAAATCGCTCGAGGAAGTCGCCGGCGAGGCCAAGACACTGGCCGAGAAGGCGCGCGCCGGCCGCCTCACGCTCGAAGACGTCTCGGGCGGCACGTTCACCGTCTCCAATCTCGGCATGTACGGGGTCGACGCGTTCACGCCGATTCTGAACACCCCGCAGACCGGCATTCTGGGCGTGGGCCGCATCGTCGAAAAACCGGCGCTGTACCGGGGAGAAATCGCCACACGCTCGACCATGGTGCTCAGCCTGACCTTCGACCACCGCGTGATCGACGGCGCGCCGGCCGGTGCTTTTCTCCAAACCGTGGCGGACCTGCTGGCCCACGGCAACCGGATTTCGCTCGACGCGCGTTAGCACTCGGCCACGACCTGCGCCTCGGCGAGAGCCGCGGTGTGCGTCAACGCCACGTGCAGGCGGATGACGTGCCGTGCCGCGGCGTAGGCGCGCGCCTTGCCGTGCAGCACGATATGCGGGCGGGCGCCGCGTTCGCGCACGACCTCGACGTCGCGCCAGCCGACGTGCCGGCCCCAGCCCCGCCCGAGCGCCTTCATGGTCGCCTCCTTGGCGGCGAACCGCGCGGCGTAGCTCTGATAGCGGGCCCGGCCGCGGCGCTCGCAGTAGGCTTGCTCCCCGTCGGTGAAGACGCGCGTGCGGAAACGGCGGCCCGTGCGCGGGTGTTCCAACGCGGCGCGCACCCGCTCCACCTCGGCCAGATCGTTGCCGACGCCGAAGATCATGCGCCCGCCTAGCAGGCCGAACAGGTGTGGCAGGTGGTCACGTCGCAGGGCGGCGTCTGGCGTTCCAATAGCGCCTTGCGCCACTCGACCCACAGGTAGCGCTTGTCCACCCCGTGGTCGATGAAGTCCCAGGGCAGCCGTTCCTCGAAGTCGTAGCGCCGGTGGACGAAGAAATCCGGGTCACACGCCGGCCGGTCCGATGACGCCCGCTTGGCCGCGCGGCGCCACTCCTGAACCACGCGCCACCACGCCCCGCCGCGGCGGTGGACGTCGAGGAGCAGGCCGCCCACGCGCCGGTCGCCGCGCGACAACAGGGTTTGGTAATACGCCTCGCGCGGCGACTCGGTATCGACCGTCACGCGCGGCATCCGCGCCAACTGTCGGCGCAGACTGTGCATCTTGCGCCGCAGTGAGGCCACGTCCTCCATCGGCTCCCACTGCAGCGGCGTCCACGGCTTGGGCGCGAACGCGTTCACCGACAGAGTCAGGCCGCCGACCGTTGCTGATTGCCCGCCCCCCCGTTCGCAGAAACGGGCGTACATCTTGCGCGTCAACGCGACGATGGCGTCCACGTCGGCCTGCGTCTCGGTCGGCAGTCCGATCATGAAGTACAGCTTGAGGGCCTGGACCCCGCCGCGGACCAGCGACTCGGTCGCGCGCAGGATTTCGGGCTCGCTCAGGTTCTTGTTGATGACGCGACGCATGCGTTCCGAGCCGGCTTCCGGGGCGACCGTCACCGAACGGGTCGCGTTCCGTCCCAGGGCCGAGGCCAAGTCGGGCGTAATGACGTCGGCCTTGAGCGACGACGGCGACGCTCGGCCGCCCGCTTGGCCGATGAACTCGCACAGCCCGGCCACCCCGGGCTGGCTCGCCATCTCCGCGCCGACCAGGCCGATGGTCCGACGTTCGCGGAGCCCGACCGCGGCCTGTTCGCGCAGCGCCGCCAGACTGCGGTAACGGACGGGCCGGTACATGAACCCCGCGGCGCAGAAGCGGCAGCCCCACTCGCAGCCGCGGCTGGCTTCGACCAGATACATGTCGCCGAACACCGTGTCCCGCGTCAGGATCTGCGAGGTCGTCGGGTAGGCGTCCAGATTTTTCACCAATCGGCGTTCGACCGTCGGCGCGGGCGCGTCGGCGTGACGCAGGCCGGTCAGCCGGCCGTCGGGTCCGTGCACCGGCGCGAACAGCCGCGGGACGTACACGCCGGCCAGTGAGGCGAGGTCCGCGGTTCGGGTCCCTCGTGGATCGGCGTCGCGCCGCCGGTAGCGTTCGACGAACTCCGGGATGAGTTCCTCGCCCTCGCCGATCAGGAAGACGTCGATGAAATCGGCCAGCGGTTCGGGATTGAGAAAGGTCGCCGGTCCCCCGGCGATGACCAGCGGATACCGGACCGCGGCCGCCCGCCGCTCCGCCGCGGACAGCGGAACGTGGGCTGCGGCCAGCATGTCGAGGACGTGCAGATAATCGGTCTCGAACGAGAGCGAGAAGGCCAGTATCTCGAAATCGGCCAGCGGGCGTTGCGTCTCCAGCGAGGCGAGCGGCGTACCGCCGCGCGCGAGCGCCGCGGCCTCGTCCGGGTCCGGCAGAAAGGCGCGTTCGCAGCGGCAGTCCGGATGCTGGCTGAAAATCTTGTAGGCGGCCTGGAAGCCCAGGTTGGACATCCCGACCGCATAGACGTTGGGATACGCGAGGCAGACGGACACGTCGCCGCCGGCCCCGGACTCGAAGAGACGGGTTTCTTCTGCCAGGCGTGCACGGGCCCGTTGGGCGCTGATCCGCATGGTGGAGTCTGCGTCCGCAACGGGCCCGGCCGGTCTAGGTCGCCCGCCGGCGGATGAACGTGGGAATCTCCGTCCCGCCGTCCCCGTCGGGCTTGTTCTGGACCACGACCGCGGCGCCATTGGTGCGCCCGGCGTGGCCGCGGCGCACGAAGGCGGGTTCTTCCAGGGTCTCGACGTCGACCTGGGGGGCCGATTTTCCCGGACCGTGGCCGTTCCGCCCGTTCGCGTGGCCGTTGCCATTCCCGTTGCCGTTTCGCGCGTGATGTCCGTTGCGGCCGTTCAGCGCGCCCAGCTTACGCGGCCAGCCCGGCTTGGCCTCGTCGCTGTCGCCGAAGCCGGTGATGATGACGGTCACGGTGAGTTCCTCGTCCATGGACTCGTCGATCACCGCGCCGAAGATGACCTCGGCTTCCTCGTCGGCCACTTCTTCGATCAGCGCCACCGCGTCGTTCACCTCCTGAATGCCGAGACCCTTGCCGCCGGTCACGTTCACGAGCACGCCGCGCGCGCCGTTGATGGAGAAGTCCTCCAGCAGCGGGCTGGCGATCGCCCGGCGCGCCGCGTCCTCCGCCCTGGTCGGACCGGTCGCCGAGGCCGTGCCCATCACCGCCATGCCCATGTCCGCCATGATGGTCCGCACGTCGGCAAAGTCAAGGTTCACCAAGCCCTGCGTGGTGATCGTCTTCGAGATGCCCTGGACGGCCTGCAGCAGCACCTCGTCCGCTTTACGGAAGGCTTCGGGCAGCGTCAGGTTCCGGTCGGACAGGGCCAGCAGCCGCTGGTTGGGAATGCAGATCAAGGTGTCCACGTGCTCCTTCAGTTCGCGGACGCCCTCTTCGGCCTTGCGGCCGCGGCGGCGCCCTTCGAACAGAAACGGCTTGGTCACCACGCCGACGGTCAGCGCGCCGATCTCGCGCGCCAACTGCGCGATCACCGGCGCACCGCCGGTGCCCGTGCCGCCGCCCATGCCGGCGGTGACGAAGACCATGTCCGCGTCGGACAGATGGGCGCGGAGTTCGGCCTCCGTCTCTCTGGTCGCTTCGCGGCCCACCTCCGGGTCGGCACCCGCGCCCAACCCTTTCGTCAGTTCCCCGCCGAGCTGGATGCGGTGCGGCGCCAGACTCATCCGCAGCGCTTGCGCGTCGGTATTCGTGGCGATGAACTCCACGCCGTTCATCCCGTTGTCGATCATCGTGTTGAGGGCGTTTCCGCCGGCGCCGCCCACGCCCACGATCCGGATCTGCGCGCCGCCTCCACCCGTCTCTATCTCGAACTCTATCGACATGGCCGACCTCCTTACTCCTCGGTGAGCAGTTCCGTCCCGCTCGTCGTTAGAAAAAATCCCGGAACCAGCCGGCGACGCGTTCGCGCACCGTGGGCCACGCCGGCTGGTGGCGCACCTCGACCAGCGGGCCGCGGCGGCGCCGTTCTTCGAGTTGGGCCAACACCAGCCCGACGTTGGTGGCGTAGGTCGGCGCGTGGGCCGGGTCCACGGCGTCCCCCACCTGCCGCGGCACGCCCAGCCGGGCCGGCATGCCGAAGACGCGCCGGGCGACGTCCGACACCCCTTCCAACACCGCGCCGCCGCCGGTCAGCACCACGCCGACGCCGCACTCGTCCAGCAGTTGGGCGAAGTCGAGTTGCTCGCGCACGAGCTCGAAGATCTCCTCGACGCGCGGCTCGATGATTTCGCTCATCTTCCGCCGCGACAGCGGCGTCGCGGGCAGTTCGCCGATGCACGGCAGCTCGATCATTTCGTCCGCGTTCACGAGCGCCGTCTCCGCGCAGCCGTGGCGCTGTTTGAGCTTTTCCGCCTCGGCGACCGGAATCCGCAGCCCCGCGGCCAGATCGTTGGTCACGTTGTCCCCGCCGACCGGCAGCACCGCGGTGTGGGCGACGCTGCCGCGCGCGAACGCCGCCACGCTCGTCGTCCCGGCCCCGACGTCGAGCAGCACGACGCCCATCTCCTTTTCCTCGGGTGTCAACACCGCCTCGGCTGCGGCCAGCGCGCCGTAGTGCACCGCCTCGACGTGCAGCCCGGCGCGCTCGCAACACTTGCGGACGGCCAGCAGCGCGGTCGAGGCGACGCTGACCGCGTGCACGCTGGTTTCCAGACGCACCCCGCTGGCGCCGACCGGGTCGGGGTCGCGCTCCTGGCCATCGACCAGGAACCCGCGCGGGAACACGTGCAGGATTTCGCACTCGGGCGGCAGGGCGACGGCCCGGGCCACGGCAACCGCTTCCCCCACGTCCTCCGCCGACACCTCGCCGTTCTTGACCCGGACCACGCCCTGACTGGAGATGCCCTCCACGTGGCCGCCCGTGAGCGCGGCGGAGACCGTGCCGATCTCGCAGCTTGCGCCGACCTCGGCCTCCGCCACGGCTTTGTGGAGCGCCTGCCCGGCGCTCTCCACGTTGGTTATCAACCCCTTGCGGACGCCCTGCGCCGGCGCCGTGCCCAGCCCCAGCACGGCCGGCCCGTCCGGCGTGGCCTCGGCCACTAGGACCGAGACGGTGGACGTCCCGATATCGACACTCACCAACAGGGCATCGTCTTTGTCCATAACCTTCCCCCTACAGCCTCCGCATGGTTCCCGCACCGCCGGCGCCGTCCGATTTCGGCGTCAGCGGCGACACGATGATCCGGTCCGCGAACCGCGTATCGAAGACGCTCGCCGGCCGCTCGGCCGACCAGTCCGTCAGCACGAGCCGCAGGCGGTGGAACACGGTCCGCTCCGGCGCATGACCCAGGCGGACGACGACCTGCGGGCCGTCAACCACCAGCGTGTAACCCTGCCGCGCGTCCCACCGGATTTCGGACACCGGCACGCCCAATTCCCGACTCAACGCCAGACACGCGCTGACGTCGGCCAGCACCGTCCGCGCGGTCGGGGCGTCCAGCGGCATGCGTTCCAGGCCGCTGACGTAGGGCAGATCGTCGGACGCCGCGGCCACGGAGACGAAGCTTTCGCCGGACCGGTCCAGAAAGGCCGCGGCGTCCGGCCGGGCGCCTCGGATTGCGGCGATCGCGCGACGTTCCCGAATCGTGACGCGCACCCGTTGCGGAAATTCGCGCGTCACCGAAGCCGTCCGTACACGGGGATGGTGGAGCAACCGATCTTCCACTGCACGGACGGACACGTCGAAGAGACTCCCGCCCGGCACCACGCCGGTCCAATCCAGAACGGCTTGGCGGTTCAGGCGGCCGTCGGTCTCGACCACGATCTGCGCGACCGCGAAATAGTCGTGCCCCTTGGCGTAATGCACCAGCACGACTGCACCGGCCGCACATCCCACGGCGCAGAAGAGTAACGCGGCACGGCGCAGTCGCATGAAAAGGGATCGACGTCCCAAACGGGTCATCCGTCCCCCCGTCGTGGAATGTGGAGCCGGGCCTGGTCCAGAATGGCCTCGACCAGATCTTCGTAACGCAGGCCGGCGTGCGCGGCGATGCGCGGCAGATAACTCAGTTCCATCAGCCCCGGCAGCGTGTTCAGTTCGATCAGGAAGACGTCGCCGGCCGGGTTCACGCGCGTGTCCACGCGGCTGTAGCCGCTGCACCCCAGCGTCGTGTGCGCCTGCCGGGCCACGCTGAGCACGAGATCGTAGGTGGAAGCGTCCAGCGGCGCCGGCATCAGGAATTCTTCGCGGCCGGGGGTGTACTTCACTGCGTAGGAGTGGAACTCGCCCTTGGCGACCACCTCCATCGCGCCGAGCACCCGCTCGCCCAGAATGCCGACCGTCACCTCCTGGCCGGGGACGTATTCTTCAATCAGGGCGTCGTCGTACGCGAACGTGTCCGCGAGCGCCGCGGCGAGGGCGTCGGGGGAGCGGACGATGCCGACGCCGACGCTCGATCCCTCGGCCGCGGGTTTCACCACTACGGGGTAGCTCAATTCGGTCCCCTCCGCGGCGTGGCCTCGTTCGCACACCTGCCACGCCGGCGTCGGCAGCCCGTGCGACCGCCATACCCGCTTGGCCGTCGGCTTGTGCATGGCCAGGGCACTCGCCAGAACGTTCGAGCCCGTGTACGGAATCCCGAGGCTTTCCAGCACGCCCTGCACTGCCCCGTCTTCGCCGAACTTGCCGTGTAGGGCGACGAACGCGACGTCCGTCGCGCGCACCGAGTCGATCCAGCATCCGTCGGCCTCGACCGGGATGGAGCGGACCGCGTGGCCGCGCGCTTCCAGCGCGGCGCACACCGCCCGGCCGGTGCGCTGCGAGATGTCGCGCTCCGCGGACAACCCGCCGCAGAGCACGCCGACCCGACGGGCGGTCGTCGGGTCGGCTACCATTCGCCCACCCGTTCGATCTCGGGTTCGAGCCAGATCCGCGTGTGCCGCCACACGCGGCGCCGGACCCGTTCGATCAATGCCCAAACCTGCCCAGCGGTCGCCCCGCCGGTGTTGACGATGAAGTTGGCGTGCTTGGGCGACACCTCGGCCGCGCCTTCACGGAGGCCCTTGCCGCCGGCGTCCTCGATGAGCCGGCCCGCGGCGCCGGCCGGCGGGTTCTTGAAGATCGACCCCGCGTTGGGAAAGCCGTGCGGCTGGCTGCCGCGGCGCCGCTGCCGGGCGTTCCGCAGAGCATGGCGGATCCCGTCCGGCGCCGTGCGCGGCAGGCGGAACGCGACCTCGCCCACGATGAAGCGGGCGGGCAGCGCGGTGCGGCGATAGCCGAAGCCGACCGACGCGCCGGGCAGACACAGGACTTTGCCCGTCCGCGTCACCCCGGTCAGCGACGTCACCACGTCGCTCAATTCGCCGCCGTACGCGCCCGCGTTCATCAACAGCCCGCCGCCGACCGTGCCCGGAATCCCCTCGGCGAACTCCACCCCGCCGAATCCCTGTCGTGCGGCTTCGCGCACGAAGCGGCCCAGCGCCCGCCCGGCGCCGACGCGGACCCGAGCGCAGCCTCCGGCCCCTGCCGCGGGCGACGCTCGCCATTCCGCATAGTCGAACCCGCGGCCCAGGCGCACGACCACGCCGCGCACCCCGCGGTCGCTGACGAGCACGTTCGTCCCGCGGCCGAGTAGGACACACGGCGCGCCGCAGTCGGCCACGATCCGCATCAGGGTCTGCAACTCCTCCAGATTGTTGGGGGCGACCAGGACGTCGGCCGGCCCGCCGATCCGAAACGAGGTGTAGCGCGCCAGCGGGACGTCGAAGCGCACCCGCCGGCCGAACGCCTGCCGTAGTCGGGCGTGCACCTCAGCCGGCATGGACGCCTCCGTCGCCGAGTCGGGCCAGCAGTTCCGGGCCGATTCGCGTCACGTCCCCGGCCCCGAGCGTGAGGACAACGTCGCCCGGCCGGCATACGCTGTGAACCGCCTCCGCCAAGGCGGCGCGCCGCGGAACGAAGCGTACGTCCGCGTGGCCGCGGCGCGTGAGCGCGTGAAAGAGCGTTTCCCCGGATACGTCGGCCACGGGGTCTTCGCCGGCGGGGTAGATTTCGGTCAGTACGAGCACGTCCGCATCGTCGAACGCGGACAGGAACTCGTCGAAGAGATCCCGCGTCCGCGTATAACGGTGAGGTTGGAAGACAGCGAGCAGCCGCCGTCCGAATCCCTCACGGGCCGCGCGCAGCGTGGCCCGCAACTCTTCGGGATGGTGGGCGTAGTCGTCCACGACCAGCACGCCGGCGGCTTCGCCCTTGACCTCGAAGCGACGCTGAATCCCCGCGAATTCCGCCAGCGCCTCCCGGACCTGCGCAAACGGGATTCCCAACTCCAGGGCCACCGCCACCACGGCCAGGGCGTTCAGCGCGTGGTGGCGGCCGGGCAGGTTGAGGCGCAGGTCGCCCAGCCGCTCGTCGCGATGCCAGACTTCGCAACGCGTCGTCAGCCCCGACACCGTCAGGTTTGCGGCCCGCACCTCGGCCTCGGGACTCTCGCCGTAGGTCACGAAGCGTTTGTGGAGATGCGGCAGCAGCGCCCGGACATGGACGCTGTCCAGACACAGCACCGCGCGGCCGTAGAAGGGAATCCGGTTGACGAATGCGAGATAGGCGTTTTCGACGGCCTGCATGTCGCCGTAATAGTCGAGATGTTCGGGATCGATGTTGGTCACGACCACGATCGTCGGGCCGAGCAACAGGAAGGTGCCGTCGCTCTCGTCGGCCTCGGCTACCAGAAAGCGTCCCTGCCCCAGCCGGGCACTGCTGCCCAGCGCGTGCAGCCGCCCGCCGATGACCATCGTCGGGTCGAAGTGGGCGTGGGCCAGCACGGTCGCGATCAGCGACGTGGTCGTGGTCTTGCCGTGCGTGCCGGCCACGGCGATGCCGTACTTGAGACGCATCAGCTCGGCCAGCATTTCGGCGCGCGGAATGACCGGGATCATCCGCTCGCGGGCGCGCACCACTTCGGGGTTGGCGAATTTCACCGCGGAGGAGATGACGACCACGTCGGTGTCGGGTTCGACGTGCTCGGGCCGGTGGCCATAGACGACGTGCGCCCCGCTGCGGGCCAGGCGGGCGGTCGTCTCGGATTCGGCCACGTCCGACCCACTGATCCGGTAGCCGAGATTGAGCAACACTTCGGCGATGCCGCTCATGCCGACTCCGCCGATGCCGACGAAATGGATGCGTTGGTTGGTGTTGAAGAGTACCGGCGTCTCGGCCAAGCCTTCCGGCTCCGGGGAGGCCACGGCGTGGCGCCCCGCGGGCGGGTTGATGCGGCCCGCGACGAGCCGCGGCCGGGTGTCGCCCGGGTGTTGTCCGGATCGCGGCTGGCCGCGCCCGGCCGCGGGAAGGGTCCGTTTGCGTGTCACGTTCCCTCCCCGCCAGCCGTGCGCGGTTGCTCGACGCTCGAAAGACAGGTCTCCACCACTGCAGCCGTCGCCTCGGGCCGGCCCATGCGCGCCGCGGCGCGGGCCATGCCCGCCAGCCGTTCGTCATCCCCCCACAACCCGTCAATCGTCCGCGCCAACGCCTCGGGCGTCAGCGCACGGTCGAGCACCATCACCGCGGCCCCAGCCTGCACGAGCGCCTCGGCGTTGGCGCGCTGGTGGTCGTCCGCGGCGAACGGATACGGAATCAGAATCGAAGGTTTTCCCAACACGGTCAGTTCGGCGAGCGTGATCGCCCCGGCGCGGCAGAGGACCAGGTCGGCCGCGGCGTACGTCGCGCCCATGTCGTCGATGAACGGCGTGACGCGGGCCGGGACGCCCGCGGCCGCGTAGGCCGCCCGGACGGTATCGGCGTCGGCCACGCCCGTCTGATGCACCACGCGCAGGCCGGGACGGGATCGATGCAGGTCGGCCAGCGCCGCGGGCGCGGTCACGTTGAGCCGGTGCGCGCCGGCGCTCCCACCGAGCACGAACACGGTGAACGTCGGCTCGGACGGCGCCGAGGCCGGCGCGCGCGACGTCGTGCGGAACGTGCCGCGGACCGGATTGCCGGTCTGCACGACCTTGGCATCCGGGAAGAAACGCGCAGCCGCCTCGAAGCCGAGACACACCCGCCGCGCGAACCGGCTGAGGCGGCGGTTGGCCAAGCCCGGCACCGCATTGGGCTCCAACAGGACGCAGGGGATACGGCGCAACCAGCCGGCCACGACCGTCGGCCCCGAGGCGTAGCCGCCGATGCTGAAGATCACGTCCGGGGCGAACTCCCGGATGATACGCCACGCGCGCCCGACGCCGTAGCCGGCCAGCAGGACCGCGCGCAGCTTGCCCCACCAGGACCGGCCACGCAGTTGCTCGGACGGCACGAATCGCAGGGGAAAGCCGAGGCGGGGGATCACGTCCTTTTCCAGGCCGCCGCGCGTGCCGACGAACAGGACCGCGGCGTCCGCGTCCTGGCGTGCCCGTTCGGCCACGGCCACGCCGGGGAACAGGTGGCCGCCGGTTCCGCCCGCGGCGAGCAACAGACGCGGAGGTCTAGGCATGAGCGACCTCTCTCCGCGGGGTCTCGCGCGACAGCGCCAGCAGGACGCCGACCGACAGCAGCCCCATCACCAGCGCCGACCCGCCGTAGCTCACGAACGGCAGCGGCAGGCCGGTCGTGGGCAGCAGCCCGACCGCGACCGCCATGTTGAGGCCGGCTTGGCTGACGATCATGAAGGTACAGCCGAAGGCCAACAGACGCCCGAACCTGGTCGGGTGACGCAGCGCGACCCGCAGTCCGCGCACGCCGAGCAGCGCGAACAGGAGCAGCAGGCCGGTCGTGCCCCACAAGCCTGCTTCCTCGCCCACCACGGCGAAGACGAAGTCGGTGTGCGCCTCGGGCAGATAGAACATCTTCTGATGTCCCTCGCCGAGCCCGACGCCGGAGAGTCCGCCGGCGCCGAAGGCGAGCAGCGATTGGTGCAACTGGTAGCCGGCACCCTGCACGTCGGCCCCCTGATTCAGGAACGTAGACAGCCGCGCGGCCCGGTAACTGGCGGTCAGGACGCCCACTCCGACGAGCAGCAGGCCGGCAGCGAGGACGCCCGCGATGTGGAGGAACCGCGCACCCGCGGCGAACAGCAACGCCAGCACCAGCACCCCGACGTACACCGCACTGCCCAGGTCGGGCGCCACGCCGACCAGCAACGCGACCCCGCCGGCGACCAGCAGCGGCGGCAACAGGCCGTCGGTGAAACTGTGCAGCCGGTCGGCTTTTTGCGTCAGTGCGTAGGCCAGATAGACGATCACCGCCCACTTCGCGAATTCCGAGGGCTGGAAATTGAACCCCCCGAGCGACAGCCAGCGGCGCACCGGGCCGTGCCCGATCCCGGGCAGGAGTACGAGGCCGAGTCCCGCGACGGCCACGACCAGCGCCGGATAGGCCAACCGGCGATACACGGTGGAAGGCAGGCAGACGGCCGCCAGACAGCCGACGGAGCCGATCAACAGAGCCAGCGTGTGTTTGCGCACGAACAGGTACGCGTCGCCATACCGCTCCGCGGCATGAAAATACGTCGTGTTGAACACCACGATTTCCCCGCTCACCACCAGCAGCAGCACCACGCCGAGCAGCCAGGAATCGACCGGCCCGCGCGGAACCGCGTCGTCCGCGGTATGGTCCGTGAAGCCGAGCGCGTGGATGTCGTGCACCGCGGTCATAACGCCTCGACGTACGCGCGGAACGCGTCCCCGCGCTGGGCGTAATCTCGGAACTGGTCGAAGCTGGCGCACGCCGGCGACAACAGCACGGTATCGCCGGCCGCGGCGTCCTGCCGGGCCGCGTGAACGGCGTGATCGAGACCATCGACCAGTACGGTGTCGGTCGCGTGGCCGAGCGCGGCGTGCAGCGAGCGGCGGGCTTGGCCGAACAGAATCAGCTTCTTCACCCTGTCGCGCAGCAGCGGGCGCAGGGGGGCGTAGTCGCCGCCTTTTTCCGCCCCGCCGGCCAGCAGAATGACCGGCCCGGCCACGCTGTGCAGCGACCGGACCACCGCGGCCACGTTCGTGCCTTTCGAGTCGTTGACGTAGGTCACACCGTGCTTGCAGGCCACGAACTCGAACCGGTGAGGCAGCCCTTGGAACCCGGCCAGGGCGGTCTGCACGGTGTGAGCCGGCACGCCCCATAACAGCGCGGCACAGGCCGCGGCCGCGGCATTCTCCATGTTGTGCCGGCCTTGCACGCGCAGCCCGTCGAGTTCGAGACGGGTCTCGCGGCCGGCTTCGCGGACGACCAGACCGCACCGGCCCTCGGCGTCCGCGATCCGGGCGCCATACGCCTCGTCATCGGCCAGCGCCGTCCAGCCGAAGGAGAAGCCGCGGCCGGGCAGCTCCCGACACAACGACCGCACCGCGGGATCGTCCCGGTTATAGACCGCCCAATCGTCTTCGCATTGCCGCGCGAACAGGCGCCGCTTGGCTGCGGCGTAGCCGGCCAACGTTCCGTGCCGGTCCAGATGATCCTCGCTCAGGTTGAGGAACACGCCGACCCGCGGACGGAACCGGTCCACCCACTCCAACTGGAAGCTGGAGATCTCGGCGACCGCGATGTCGGTCCCGCGGCCGACGGCCTCGATCAACGGGGTCCCCAGATTGCCGCCGACGAACGTAGTCCCACCCGCGCCGCGCACGATCTCACCCAGCAGTGCAGTCGTCGTGCTTTTGCCGTTGGTGCCGGTGACGGCCAGGATCGGACACTCCAGCAGCCGGTAGGCCAGTTCGACCTCGCTCCAGACGGGGAGCCCGCGGCGCACCGCCTCGGTGAGCACGGCGTCCGTGGCCGGCACGCCCGGACTGGGCACGACCAGGTCGATCCCGTTCAGCACCTCGGCGGGCGGGCCGCCGCAAACGACCTCGACCGGCAGGCCGGCGAACCGTGGATCGGCCTGCGTCGTGCTCTCCGCGGCCGGATCGACGATGCGCACCCGGCCGCGGCGTGCGGCCACGCAGCGCGCCACGCTGGTGCCGGTGCGGCCGCAGCCGATCACGAGGACGTGTTGTGCTCCCAGATCCATGACCGTCTCAGCGCAGTTTGAGCGTGCTCAGCGCGGCGAGCGCACAAATGATGGATACGATCCAGAAGCGGACGATGATGAGCGGCTCCGGCCAGCCGAGTAACTCGAAGTGATGGTGGAGCGGCGCCATGCGGAAGATGCGTTTGCGGCGCAGTTTGTACGACGCGACCTGAAAGATGACCGAGGCCGCCTCGGCCACGAACACCCCGCCGACGATCACCAGCATGATCTCCTGTTTGCTGATCAGCGCGACGACGCCCAGGGCCGCGCCCAGGGACAGCGACCCGACGTCGCCCATGAACATCTGCGCCGGATAGGTGTTGAACCACAGAAAGCCCAGGCCGGCCGCGGCCAGCGCGCCGCAAAAGACGGCGACCTCTCCGGCCCCGGCGACGTACGGCACTTGCAGATACTCGGCGATCACCCGGTGGCCGCTGACGTAGCTGAACAGCGCGAAGGTCACTCCGGCGATCATGACCGGCCCGATGGCCAACCCGTCCAGCCCGTCCGTCAGGTTCACCGCGTTGGAGGCACCGACTACGACGAGCGCGGCGAACGGCACGTACCAGCCGCCCAGCATCGGCCGCACGTCTTTCAGAAACGGGACGGTCAGCGTGCTGTCGAAGCCGGGCTGCGCGGACAGCCACGCCGCCGCGGCCAACGCGACGGCGGCCTGCGCGGCGAGTTTCTGTTTGCCGCTCAGGCCGGCCGAACTCCGCCCGCGGAGTTTCTTGTAGTCGTCCAGAAAGCCGATCAACCCGAAGCCCAGCGTGACGCCCAACACCAGCCAGACGTACGGGTTGGTCAGGTCGGCCAGCAGCACGGTCGCCAGACACAGCGAAAACAGGATCAGGGCGCCGCCCATGGTCGGCGTGCCGGCCTTGCGCTGGTGGTCGGCCGGGCCGTCCTCGCGGATGGGCTGGCCGATCTTCAACGCGGTCAGCCGGCCGATCAACCAGGGGCCCAGCACGAACGAGACGCTGAGCGCCAGCAGCGCCGCCAACAACGTCCGAAACGTGATGTAGCGGAAGACGTTGAACGCGGAGTACGTCGTGTGCAGCGCATACAAGGCAGCGTACAGCATTACGCGCCCTCCCCCGGTTCCCGCCGCTGCACGGCGCTCGGTCCGCCGCGTCGGCCGTCTGCGATCTGCGTCGTGCTCATGACCCCGCCTGCGAGAGATAGCCGCGGACTTCCTCGGCGTCGTCGAAGTGGTGCCGGGTGGTCCCGACGATCTGATAATCCTCGTGGCCCTTGCCGGCGATGACGACCGCGTCGCCCGGCCGGGCTTCGTCCAATGCACGGCGGATGGCTGCCCGCCGGTCGGGAACGACGAGATACGCGCCGGCCAAGCCGGCGTGGCCGCCCGCCCCGTTGGACCCGCCTGGCAGCGTCCCGTCCGTCCGCGCGAGGCCGCTACGGCTCAAGCCCGGCTCGGTTTCGGCCAGGATCGCGTGCGGGTTCTCGGTCCGCGGGTTGTCCGAGGTCAGCACCACCACGTCGCTGAGGCGGCCGGCGACCTCGCCCATCAGCGGACGCTTGCCGCGGTCGCGGTCGCCGCCGCAGCCGAACACCGTGATGAGCCGGCGGGCGGTCAGCGCGCGGACGGCGGCCAGGGCGTGTTCGAGCGCGTCGGGCTTGTGGGCGTAATCGACGAAGACCGAAAACGGCCGTTCGACCGGGATGGGCTCCAAGCGGCCCGGCACCCCGCGGCACCCTGCGATGCCCGCGCAGATCGTCTCCAGCGGCACGCCGAGGCCGTGCGCGACCGATGCCGCGGCCAGCAGATTGTACACGTGGGGCTCGCCGATCAGCGGCGAAGCGAACGCCGCGGTCCGTTCCGCGATACGCAACTCGCCCTGGATGCCGGTCGCGCTGTACGCGAGTCCCGTGGCCGTCACGTCCGCTGGTCGGCGCAGGCCGTACGTCAGCATCGGGGTGCCCGACGCTTCATCCGACAGTGTCCGCCCGTATGCGTCGTCGGTGTTCAGCACGGCGAACCGGCCCGGTTTAGGCGAGTCGGCCAGCCCTTCACGGAACAGGCGCGCCTTGGCCGCGAAGTACGCCGCGGTATCCTGGTGGTAGTCCAGGTGGTCGCGGCCCAGATTGGTGAACACCGCGGCGTTCCAGCGGCAGCCGGTTACCCGCTCCTGTGCCAGGGCGTGGGACGACACCTCCATCACCGCGTGCGTCACGCCGGCCGCGCGCATATCGCGCAACAGCGACTGCAATTCGACAGCCTCGGGGGTGGTGAACGGGGCCGGATAGGCGCGGCCTGCGTAGCGGTAGTTGACCGTTCCGATGACGCCGACCAACCAGCCTGCGGCTTTTCCGATGGCTTCCAGGACGTACGTGGTGGTGGTCTTGCCGCTCGTGCCGGTCACGCCGACCAGCGTCAGATCTTCACTCGGCCGGCCGTAGAAGACGTCGGCGAGCGCGGCCAGCAGTCGTCGCGGCCGGTCGGTCCGCACCACACTCACCCCGCGCGGGGCCGACGTGGATGGTGGAACGACGACCGCGCACGCGCCGCGGTCCACCGCTTCCGCGAGAAACGCCGAGCCGTCCCGCTTGGTACCCGGCAACGCGACGAACATCCCGCCGGGCGTGACCCGGCGCGAATCGTACGCCAATGCCGAGATGGGAACGTCCAGACTCCCCTCGGTCCCGAGGATCGCGGGCCCGCCGCGTTCGGTCGGCGGGATGTCTGCCAGAAGTTGCCGGAGTTCCATGACGGCTGCACTCACCAGCCTGCGTCGAGCGTCAATTCCACGACCGGTTCCCCGGTCGGCCCATCGGTGCGAACGGCCTGCCGCGTGACGTAGCCCGTGCCGTTGGCGACGAGCCGCACGCCGTGTGCCTTGGCCATGCGCGTGGCGGCGCGCAGGCTGAGTCCGACGAACGTGGGCTCGGTCTTGCCCGCATCGAGCACCGCGGCCCGAACGGCCGTTTCCGCCGGCGCCGCGGCGGCCTGCATCCAGCCAGCGGGCGGCGCGGTGCGGGGGCCGGGCCGAATACCCAGCGTGGCGAGCGACCGGCGCGCAACCTCCCGGAAGACCGGCGCGGCAATCGCCCCGCCGCCGGTCACGCCCTGCGGTTCGTCCACGACCACCAGGATCACGAGGCGGGGCTGCTCGGCCGGCACCATCCCGACGAACGACGCGATCCGCCCGGTCTCCGAATACCCGCCGCGCGGGTCGATCTTCTGCGAGGTGCCGGTCTTACCGGCGACGCGGAAACCGGGCACTTGGGCGCGCCAGCCCGTGCCGTCCGGCTGCACGACATACTCCAGCAGGGCGCGCACACGCCGCGCGGTCTCCGGCTGTACGACCTGCCGTAGCGGCGTAGGCCGGTTGGCGCGCACGACCTCGCCCCGGGAATTCACGACTTCGCTGACCACGTACGGCTGCATCAACATCCCGTCGTTCGCCAGCGCGGCGTAGGCACAGGCCAACTGCAGCGGCGTGACCGCCACGCCCTGTCCGAAACTGACGGTCGCGAGTTTGATCCGCGACCAGCGCTCGGGCAGGATGCCGGCGATCTCGCCGGGCAGATCGATGCCGGTGAGTTGCCCCAGGCCGAACGCCTGCAGATAGGCACGGTAGCGTTCGGCGCCGACCAGTTCGCCGATCTTGAGCGCGCCGATGTTGCTCGACTTCGCCACTATCCGCTCGACGCTCAGGTCGCCGTACGGGCGCACGTCGTGGATGGTGTGCCCGCCTATCCGATACGCGCCGTTTTCACAAAAGAATCGGTCGGTCTCGGTGACCTGCCCAGCATCCAGAGCCGCTGCCACGACGAGCGCCTTGAGCGTGGAGCCCGGCTCGTAGCAGTCGCTCACCCCGCGGTTGCGGCGCGCCGCGGCGACCGACTCCGCCGGCCGGTTCGGGTCGAACGCGGGAAGCTGGGCCAAGGCCAGCACCGCGAACGTGCGCGGGTCGAGCACGACCACCGTCCCGGCCCGCGCGCCGCTGTCGTGGACCGCGCGTTCCAACTCGTGCCGCGCAATATATTGGAGCCGGGCATCGAGCGCCAACCGCACTTCCAACGTTTCGGGCTGGCGGGGCCCGCCGTGCACGAAGATCGTCCGGCCGCGCGCGTCGCGTTCGCCCAGGCTGCGCGCGGCGTGGCCGAGCAGGGCATCGTCGTAGCGCGCCTCTACGCCCTCCAAACCGTTGGCGTCCACGTCCACGAAGCCCAGCAGCGGCGCGGCCAAGTCGGCGTGCGGATAGACCCGCCGCTGGGTCAGGACGCTGTCCACGCCGGGCAGCGCGAGGGCTTCGACGCGCTGGGCTACGTCCGGCGAGACGCGGCGTTTGAGCCAGACGAACGGCGCCGGGGAATTCAGGACGGCGTGTACGCGCCGGGGGGAGACGTCCAGCGTAGAGGCCAATTGCCGGGCCACGTCGGCGCGTTCGGTCGGGAGCAGCGCCGGCCGCACGTAGACCGACTCGGCCTCGACGCTGTGCGCCAGCAGCCGCGCGTTGCGATCGACGATCGGCCCGCGCCGCGGGGTCACCGTCACCCGCTGCACGTATTGGCCCGCGGCGCGTTCGGCCAAGCCGGGCGCCCGCACGACGCTGAGATGCACGAGTCGGGCGAAGACTACGAGCAGGCCCAGGCCCAACACGCCGGCGGCAATGCGCATCCGGTTCGACACCGCGTCCTCCTACGGCAGGCTCACGACCTGTTCGGGCCGGGGAAAAGAAAGCCCCAACCGTTCGTCCGCCAGTCGGGACAGGTTGCCCGGCGCAGTCGCGGCTTGCCACTCGACCCGCAGCGCAGCCTGTTCCGCTTCCAGCGAAGAGATGAGCCGGCGTGTATCCGACAGCGCATAGCCCACGGACACCACCCGCAGGCGCACCCAGACGTGGGCCGCGGCCAGCGCGAACATCAGCGCCAACCCGAGGCCGACGGCGACACCGCGCCGGTTCCAGACGATCAGGCGGGGCATCAGTCCGCCCCTCCACACCGCTCGACCGCGCGGAGCCGCGCGCTGCGGGCACGCGGGTTGTCGAATACTTCGGCGGCGCTCGGGGTGCGCGGTTTGGAAGTCACGCGGCGTACCTGCGCCATCCAGCCGCAGGCGCAGACTTGGAGGCCGGGCGGACACAGACAATCCGCGGCCCAGCGCCGAAAGGCCGACTTCACGAGCCGGTCCTCGAGCGAATGGTACGACAGGATCAGCATGCGTCCGCCCGGTCGCAACAGCCGATAGCCCGTCTCTAAAAAGGTAGCCAACCGGTCCAATTCCTCGTTGACGGCAATCCGCAGCGCCTGGAACGTGCGCGTGGCCGGATGCACCCGCGCGCCCCGGCCGGCACGGCGGACGACCCGCTCCACGAGCCCGGCGAGTTGGGCGGTCGTCGTGATCGACGCGCTTTCCCGCACGCGGACGATCGCACGCGCAATCGCCCCGGCCGCGCGTTCCTCGCCCCACTCGCGCAAGATGCGCCGGAGTTCGGTTTCGGACTCCATGTTCACGATGTCGGCCGCGGTGCGGCCTCCCGTCGGATTCATCCGCATGTCCAACGGCCCGTCGCGCAGAAAACTGAAACCGCGGCCCGGGTCTTCGACCTGCGGGGACGAGAACCCGAGGTCGAGCAGGACGCCGTCCGCGCCCGACCAGCCGGCTTGGTCCAAAGCGTCCGCAGCCCGGCTGAAATCGGCCTGAACGACCCGTGCCCGTACGGCGAACGGGGCGAGGCGGGTCCGGCTGGCGGCGACTGCGTCGGGGTCGCGGTCGAGCCCGAGTAACCGTCCCCGCCCGGCTGCGAGCAATGCCGCGGCGTGTCCACCACGGCCGACCGTGCCGTCCAGCAGGTCACCGTCGAGACAGGGTGCCAACAGCGTGACCACCTCCTCGCACATGACCGGGCGGTGGGTTGCCGGCGCCGCGGTAGGCGAAGCCGGCGGAAAGGTTGAAGCGAGGCAGGCGGCTTGCATGACGGTTTCTCGGAGACGGCTTCAGACTTCGACAGCCGGGTCCAGATAGGCGAAGCGCCGCGGCTCTTCGAGGAGTTCCTGTTCGGACTCTTCGTTGTATTGGTGCCAGAATCCCTTGTTCCAGAGACGGAATTTCTCCCGCGACGCGGAGAACACCACGTCTTTTTCGAGGCTGGCCCAGTCCCGCAGCAGGGGCGGCACCAGAATGCGGCCTTGCTTGTCCACCGCGCATTCCTGAGCGTTGGAAAGATAGAATGCCTCCAGACGCAGGAAATTCTGGTCGAAACGGGGCTTTTTACTCAGATCGTTCTCCAGGCTCTCCCATTCGGCATACGGATAGACGTCCAGGCACCGGAACGAGGACAGGGCCGTGAGAATGAACTTCGTCACGACGAGCCGCGCGTCGTTCCGGCCCGTCAGAATCTCCCGGAATTTGGACGGGATGCTGACGCGCCCTTTTTCATCGACCGTATGTTCAAAGCTGCCGCGGAACACGGAACTTCCCCCAGGTTCGGAATCCTTCCGCCCGATTCCTCTTTTTCGTCCCCCTGCTATCCCACATACATTCTATTAACATCCACTTCATCCCACTTCGGCCCACACCCTAGGCCGGTTCGTCTTCGATGTCAAGCAGAAATATCCGGCACCGCCGCCGCTACGACGGAACAGGGAAGAACAACCCCGGTCCGTTGACTCGGGAGCCGGGCTTCGGTACACGTCGGAGGTCGTTGCACGGCCCCTCGGGCGCCCGGATTACGGAACCGAGCCTCTCTCGCCGACTCCGCACGACGCGACGCGACATGCTCAAACGCTATTTGCTGACTCCCGGGCCGACGCAGGTGCCGCCCGAGGTGGCGTTGCGCATGTCGCAGCCGTTGATCCACCACCGCACGCCCGAATTCAGCCAGCTCTTTCGCGAAGTCCAGGAAGGGCTGGGTTGGCTGTTCCAGACCGGCCAACCCGTGCTGACCCTGTCCGCTTCCGGTTCCGGGGCGATGGAAGCCGCTGTCGCCAATCTGTGTTCGCCCGGCGACCGGGTCGTGGTCGTCAACGGCGGGAAATTCGGCGAACGTTGGCTGAACATCTGTGCCGCGACCGGCCTCGACGCCCACGAGATCAAGGTCGCATGGGGGGAAGCCGTCTCCGCGGCCGCCGTGGCCGACGCCCTGCGCCGTGACACCAAGGCCGTCTTGATGCAGGCGAGCGAGACCTCGACGACCGTGCTGCACCCGGTCCGGGAGATCGCCACGTTCACCCGTGCATCGGACGCCCTGCTCGTCGTGGACGGCATCACCGCGGTCGGCGCCACCGACGTGCGCATGGACGAATGGGGCATCGACGTGCTGATCACCGGCTCGCAAAAGGCACTGATGCTGCCACCCGGGCTCGCGTTCATCGCCCTCAGCGAAAAGGCGTGGCGGGCCACGCAGACCGCGCGGCTGCCGCGCTTCTACTTCGACCTGCAGAAGGAGCGGAAGGCCCACGCCAAACACACGACCGCCTACACGCCGGCCGTCTCGCTGCTGACCGGCCTGCACGAAGTCCTGCGCATGCTCCGGCGCGAGGGGCTCGAAGGGATATGCGCGCGCCACGCGTTGCTGATGCAGGCCACCCGCGTCGCGGTCGAGGCGATGGGTTTGCGGTTGCTGGCGGCCGACCATCCCAGCCCCGCGGCAACCGGAGTCTGGCTGCCGGACCGGGTCGACGGCGTGCGCCTGCTGACCTATATGCGCGACCGGATGGGGGTCGATATCGCGGGCGGGCAGGATCACCTGACCGGCAAGATCGTCCGCATCGCCCATATCGGCTACGCCGGGCCGTTCGACGTGATTACCGCGGTCGGTAGCCTGGAAATGGCGCTGCACCGGTTCGACGTGCCGGTGGAACTCGGCAGCGGTGTGCGCGCCGCGGAAGCCGTCCTGCTGCCCGGCTGGCCCCCCGCGGCGTGACCGGGGAAGGCGGCGGGCCGTCTGCCATGTCCAGCGAGTCGCACAAGGTCCTGATGACCGATCGACTCGCCCGCCAGGGCGTGGAGCGCCTGCGGACTCAGCCCGACATCGACTTCGACTTCCGGCCCGGGCTCAGCGAGGCCGATTTGGCGGCCTGCATCGGCGCGTACCACGGGCTGATCGTACGCAGCGGGACGCGCGTGACGCCGGCCGTGATCGACGCCGCGGAGAATCTGCACGTCATCGGCCGGGCGGGTATCGGCGTGGACAACATCGACGTGGCCGCGGCCTCGCAGCGCGGAATCGTGGTCATGAACACGCCCGGCGGCAACAACGTCACGACCGCGGAGCACACCGTCTCCATGCTGCTGGCGCTGGCGCGCAACATTCCGCAGGCCGCGGCCTCGCTCAAGGCGGGCGAGTGGCGCCGCGGCGCGTTCACCGGCACCGAGGTCTGCAACAAGGTGCTGGGCGTCGTCGGTCTGGGCAACATCGGCGCGATCGTGGCCGAACGTGCCCTGGGGCTGCGCATGCGGGTGGTCGGGTACGACCCGTTCGTGCCGCCCGAGGCCGCGGCCAAGATGAATGTCGAACTGCTCGACCTGCCTGCCTTGTACGAACAGGCCGACTTCATCACGGTCCACACCCCGCTCACCAAGGAGACACGGGGGCTGATCGGCACCGCGGCGTTCGCGCAGATGCAGGACGGCGTGCGCGTCGTCAACTGCGCACGCGGCGGGATCGTCGACGAGGCCGCGCTGCTCGACGCGCTGGAACGAGGCAAGGTCGCCGGCGCCGCGCTGGACGTGTTCGTGGACGAGCCACCGCCCGCGGACCATCCGCTGTTGGCGCGCCCCGACGTGATCTGCACGCCGCATCTGGGCGCGGCGACCGACGAGGCGCAGATCAACGTGGCGGTCGCCATCGCGGATCAGATCGTCCATTTCCTGCGCGACGGAGTCATTCAGAACGCGGTGAATTTTCCGGCCCTGAGCCGCGAACAGTTGGCCATCCTGCAACCATACCTTTTGCTCGGCGAACGGCTCGGCAGCTTCCTGGCCCAGATCACGCCCGACGCGCCGCGCGAAATCCACGTCGAATACAGCGGCGAGGTCACCGACTACGACGTGACCCCGGCCACCGCGGCGGTGCTGCGCGGCGTGCTGGCCCCGGTGTTGGATCGGACCGTCAACTACATCAACGCGCCGCTCATCGCCGGCGAACGCGGCATTCGCGTGGTGGAATCGCGCAGCCGCACCCCGAGCGATTTCCTGAACTCGGTCAGCGTGCGGCTCCAGAGCGGAACCGCGGCCAACACCGCGGCCGGCGCGGTCTTCAGCAACCAGGCCGTCCGGCTCGTGCGCGTCAACGACTTCCACCTCGAAGCCGTACTCGAAGGGACGATGCTGATGCTCCACAACCGGGACGTGCCGGGCGTGGTCGGCCAGGTCGGGATGCTGCTGGGCACGTTGGGGATCAACATCGCCGGGCTGGAACTCGGCCGCGAGAAGATCGGCGGCGAAGCCATTTCGCTGATCCACGTCGATACGCCGGTCTCGCCCGACGTGCTGACCGAGCTGCGCACCCTCGAACCGATTCTCTCCGCGCAACTGATTCGCTTATGAACGCGGACCCGGGAGACGGTCGATGAGTACGCTGGTGGTGGTCGGCGTCCAATGGGGCGACGAAGGCAAGGGCAAGGTCGTCGATCTGCTGACGCGCGAGGCCGACGTGATCGTCCGCTTCCAGGGCGGCAACAACGCCGGCCACACGCTGGTCGTCGGCGGCCAGAAGACCATCGTCCGGCTCATCCCGTCGGGCGTGCTGCACGACGGCAAGGTGTGCGTGATCGGCAACGGCATGGTGGTCAACCCCGAGGTGCTCGTCGAGGAGATCGACACCCTGCAGGCGCGCGGCCGGCTGTCCGACCCGGAGGCGCTCAAGGTCAGCGAACTCGCGCATCTCGTCATGCCCTACCACAAGGCCATCGACTTGGCCCGGGAGCGGCTGCGCGGCGCCGGCAAGATCGGCACGACCGGCCGCGGCATCGGCCCGACCTACGAGGACAAGATGGCGCGGGTCGGCATCCGCTTCGTCGATCTGCTGGACGACGGCGTGTTCGCGGAAAAGCTCGAACGGAATCTGGCCGAGAAGAACGTCGATCTGGGCACGCGGCTCGAGGAACAGCCGCTTGATTACCAACAGATTTTCGACGACACCCGCCGCCTGCGCGACCGGCTTGCGCCGTACGTGGCCGACACCTCGCGCTACGTCCACGACGCGCTCGCCGCGGGCCGCAAGGTGTTGTTCGAGGGCGCGCAGGGCACGATGCTGGACGTCGATCACGGCACCTATCCGTTCGTCACGTCGTCGAACACGCTGGCCGGCGCGGTGTGTACCGGCGCCGGCATCGCCCCGCGGCACATCGATGCGGTGCTCGGCATCTCCAAGGCATACACGACGCGGGTCGGCGGCGGTCCGTTTCCGACCGAGGAGCACGGCCCCGCGGGCGAGAAGCTGCGCCGGGACGGCGGCGAGTTCGGTACCGTGACCGGCCGGCCGCGGCGCTGTGGCTGGTTCGACGCGGTGGTCGTCCGCACCGCGGCGCGGCTGAGCGGGCTGAACGGGCTGGCGCTGACCAAGATCGACGTGCTGAGCGGGCTACCCTCCATTCGCGTCTGCACTGGCTACACGCACCAGGGCGGCCGCTACGACGAGGTCCCCGCCGGTGCCCATCTGATCGAAGCGGTCACGCCGGTCTATGAAGAGTTGCCGGGCTGGAGCGAACCGCTGACCGCGATCCGCAGTCTGGACGCGCTGCCGCCCAACGCCCGCGCCTACGTCGAGCGGGTCGAAGCGCTCGTCGGCGTGCCCGTGCGCATGATCTCGGTCGGCGCCGGCCGCGAAGAGACTATTCTGACGCGCCCGACGTTTTTCTGAGATCGGCCCACGCCAAGCCCCGGTCAAGCGCGGCGTACACGGCCACCCCGCCGCACAGGTTCGCCGCCAGCGTCACCGCGCTCCACACCAGTCCGAACGCGAGCGCCGCGTCGCTCCCCACGCCCCACCAACCCAGGCTCACCACGTAGCCGGTTTCGCGCACGCCCAGCCCGCCGAAGCTGACCGGCAGACTACTCAGAATCTGGACCGCGGGAACGAGCAGCGCGAGATACCACCACGGCACCCCGAGCCCCAGCGCTTCCGCGACCACCACGTGCAGGCCGAGATGAAAGAGGTGGAAGACGAACGACAGTCCGCACGCCGCACCCAACAGGCGGGGGACGCGCCGGTACGGTCCGTCGAGGCGTTCTAGCCAACCGCGCAGCCGGCCGGAGACGCGGCCCGTCCCCGCAATGCCGTACGGCAGCCCCCACCAGACGAGCAGCGTGGCCGCGGCCCCGCCGATCATGCCGTAATGCAGCGCGCGCGGCACCACACTCGGGCCGAACGCCAGAAACGCCGCCGCCCCCAACCAGGTCAGCGCGACCAGACCGACCAGCCGATCGACGACCACCGAGTGCAGCGCCGCGGCCAGCCCCCCGCGGTCGCGGGTCAGCAGATACCCGCGTGCCGCGTCCCCGGCGACCATGCTGGGGACGAACAGATTCAGATACATCCCCGCGAAATAATAGGCGACGAACGTCCGCAACGGCTGCGCGAACCCGAGCGGGCGGGCCAACAACCACCATTTGGAGGCGCTCAACACCTGCCCCGCCAGATACCCGGCGAAGACCAGCCCGATCACGTCGAGCCGCACGTGGCGCAACTGGGCGGCCAGCCGGGGCACATCCACGCCGTACCCCAGTGCCAGCAACAGGCCGGCGGTCAGCGCCAGCTTGAACCAGCGCGTAGAGAGAAACGAGAACAGGCGGAAATCCTTTGGACCGACGGCCAGCGGCGATCAGGCTTCGACCGTCTCGCCCGCCAGTGCGGCGTGGTCGAGATGGGCGACACGGTTGATGCGTTCGATGCGCGCGTCGCCGTTCGGAAAGACGTGGATTTCGCTGACGCCGGTGTTGCCGATCTTTTCGATGTCGCCGAACCGGCTGACGTCCCATCCCTTGCAATGTAACAGCAGGGCGCGCACCGCGCCGCCGTGCGTGACTATCGCAACATCTTGTCCGGCGTGGGTCCGTCTGTACGTGTCGAGCGCATGTAGCAGCCGCCCCTGAAACTGGGCGAACGTTTCGCCGCCGCCGCGTGGCAGGTCTTCGCCCTGCCGCAGCCGTTCCCATTCCTCTGAGTGGCGCGCCGCGACTTCGGCCGTGGTCAGGCCGCTCCAGGTTCCGATGTCCATTTCGCGCCACGCAGCGGTCGCCGTGGGCGTCATGCCCAGCGCTTGGCCCAGGATGTCGGCGGTCTCGCGGGCGCGTTGCAGGTCGCTGGTGTAGATCGTGCGGATCGATCCTTGCTCGCTCTTCATATGTCGGGCGAGTTGTTGCGCCTGGATGCGGCCGGTCTCGCTCAAGGGGATGTCGGCGTGGCCCTGCCAGCGGTTTTCCCGATTCCAGACCGATTCCCCGTGCCGGATCAGGAGTAACCGGACGCCCTCAGCCATCGTCGCTTCTCGCGTGTCTCCGTGAAGATCATCGCCGTGCGGCGATGTAGCCCCGGCCTGTAACACGTCCCCCTTGGGATTGCCACAAGAGCGCGGGCTCGTGGCCGTTCGGGGAACGTTCCGGATCGGGACGGATTCCGGGTAGCGATTTCGGCGGCGCAGCCTCACGCCGCGGCTTGACGCCGGCGTTCCCGCGCCAAATCGTAACTTCCTTGCATTCGCACCCAATGGTCCGCGGTCCCCCAACCGAGGCGTTCCAAGGCCAGGGCCATCGCCGCGGAGACCCCGGTGCGACCGTTCAGCAGGCGCGAAAGCGTAATCCGCGAAACCCCGAGCCGAACCGCGCCTTCCGTCACGGTCCAGCCTTCCGCCTCGATGTTGTCGCGGACGATCTCTCCCGGGTGCGCCGGGTCGTACATGCGCATACGTCTCCTCCTAGTGGTAGTCGATCAGGTCGATATCTACGGCTTCACCGTCCTCGAAGCGGAAGACGATCCGCAGGTTCCCTGACACGCGCACGCTCCATTGGCCGCGGCGGTCGCCTTTCAGCGGATGGAGCCGGAAGCTGGGATGTGCCAAGTCTCGCGGCTTGACGGCGTCTTTTTATGATGCTTTTGCCACCCAAAGGCTTCATTGCCCGTATCAAGCATCGACATTTCCGCAGGGCCTTTTTGGGAACGACATCCTTGAAGATCCCATCCAGTCGTCATTCCCGCGGAAGCGGGAATCCAGGGGATGGAGACCTGTTTGCGCAGGACCTGCCTCCGGCTCGAACGGGGGTATGACGGGGAGAAGCTGAGCGGTCGGTTAGCGTTTCGGCGTGGAATGTGGTAGCAGGGTTCGGCCATGCAGTACGGCGCGTTTCCGCTTGAGCCCGAGGCACCCCTGCTCGAACCGCTCAGCGTGCTGAGTTTCGTAGCCGCGTGCACACAGGTCGCCCGACTGTGCACGAATGTGCCGATGTTACTGCACCGCA
The DNA here is from genome assembly GCA_965242795.1 of uncultured Binatia bacterium (SeqCode). Lineage (GTDB taxonomy): Bacteria > Desulfobacterota > Binatia > Bin18 > Bin18 > Bin18. The sequence continues at coordinate 3,834,678 of OZ251505.1, read as the reverse complement.
ACGCGGTCCGCACCGCCAAGACGCTGACGCCCCTCCATAGGAACAACGCCTCGCTCGCTTCCACTCGTTCTGCGTCATTCCACGGATGACAAATACCGATGCTCGACCTGAACGCTTACAGGGTACGCCGCCTCACACTTGCGGCGGGAGCGACCCTTGTGGCCTGCCTCTGCGGGAGTGCTTCCGCCCAGGTCGCCGCGCTGGCCGGCAACGTGCAAATCTGCCAGGCGGCGTCGCCGTCTTCAGCATTCGATGTCTCCCGGTCTCCCTCGGATGCGAACGGCGATTACTGGGTGGCCTATAGCTGTAAGACGAACTGTGCGGACTGGCAGCAGTGTCGGATGGCGGCCGATGCGGGCGGTGGCGGCTCTAAGCAGGGGCTCGCCTTCGTCGTGGACGGCATGGGCGGGCATTTCTCCTTCACCACCGAGCAGACCGGCGCCAAGACCGTTCTGCTGCACACGGGTGTCGGCGGCACGAACTTCATGCACTCGCTCTCGCGGCAGATCGAGAGCGCATCCGATGCGAAGGTGGTGATGGTGCGTTGGGAGCGCGGCTTTTCCAGCTGGGGCTGGTTCACACGCACCTCCGCCGCGGCCACGCGGGTGCCGAACGTGACACGCCGCATCGCCAGCGTCCTTGCGTGGGTGCATGAGAACCTTGCCGGCGCCGCGGAGTTCGGCACCGTTGGATGCAGCATGGGCACGCAAGCGACCCTTGGCGCGGTCTATTGGCACAGCGGCGTGGATTCGCTGGTGGACTATCAACTGATGGTAGGCGGCCCCGGTCTCTGGGACATCAACGCGGGTTGCGGAAGGCGTCGGTACACGTCCGGCTACTGCGATCTGGATGCGAGCCGGGCATGCAGCGCCCACGCGGACTGCAGCGATCTGTCAGCCAGAAGCCGGTGCGTCACCCCCGGGCCGATCCCGTTCGCGTCGTTGTACGAGTCCGTCGTCAACCACGTTCATGCCACGCAAGCCTGCGACGTGTCGGCGGCAGACGGCACCACGCCGATCCACGCGCCGTTCGAGGAAAGCGGGTTCGGCTTCACCATCGGCGATTGGGATTTCGATCATCCCATCGACTTTCAGATGGACCTCTGGGGCAGCGACGGCGACAGCCGCTGGGCGATGGGGGATGCGATGCACGTGTTCAACAGCATTACCTCTGCTTCCGGCCACCACAAGCGGTGGAACACCACGCCGGATTCGAATCACTGCGCGGCCATCGGCAATGGCAGGGCACTGGAACTCGTGGTGGCGGGCATGAACCTGGGCCGGTCTTCGCCGCCGTCACCGCCACCTCCACCGCCGCGGCGGCCGCCCCCTACTCTTCCGCCATGGGTGCTCGAGCCCTTCCCGAAGACGTCCTGTCCGCGGGCCTGTTGATCCGTGGGGCCGACTCTCCGTATCCGGCTTTCTTCGATTTCGTCCGTTCCTATCCGAACATGCTGGCGATGATGGAGAAGTTCGCCCACGACGCGCGCCTCGTATAAGCTGCGCCGGCCCGCTCCACAGAACCGTCCGCCCCTGCGCCGGCATCATATCCAATCCGACACTCCACCCGTTCCGCCCTACTCGAACGAACGTCATGCCGCGTAGTCGCATCCTGTCTCGTCTTCGGAATGCCGCTCGGTTCGTCACGTGTCTGACACTGCTGCTGGCGCCGGGCTGCTCCGATTCGGAAGTGTACAAGCCGCTGGTCGAAATCTCCGAGGTCGCACTCGGCGTGCCGAAACCCGACGTGCTGCGCGTCAGCCTCGACTACGAGTTGGCGCCCGCGGAACGTCTGCCCCTCCCCTACGCGGAGATCGTGGTGTCGCCGCTCGAACCTGACGTGAAGGTCGTGGCCGCGCTCGAAGAATTCATCCTGTCGGTCGATACGGTCATCGTGAAACTCGGCCTGCCGCCCGGCTCGGTCGATTGGCAGGCGCTGCGCGACGGCGGCGACTGCTGTCTCGTCTCGTTGAAAGGGCTGGTCGAAGACGGCGGATCGCCGCGCTACGACCGCATCAGCAATCACGTGCGCGTCCCGCCGCCGCTGCCTCCAAGCTGAGTGCTTGCAGCGCGTGCACAGCCGCAGCCGACCCTTCGGACCCATCGGAACGGACGAATCCGCGAACGGAGACGCGCATGGACTTGGCCTATTCGCAAGAGGACCGGGCGTTTCGGAAGAAGCTCCGCAACTGGCTCAAGACCAATCTGCCCAAGAAAGACAAATCGGTCCGCGCGCTGCCGCCCCACCATCCGCGGCGTATCCAACGCGCCAAAGCGTGGCAGCGCACGTTGTACGACGCCGGCTACGTGGCGCTGGGCTGGCCGAAAGCATACGGCGGCAGGGGTGACGACGACGTCATGCACCAGACCATTCTCAACGAAGAACTGGTGCTGGCCCGGGCGCCGAGCCTGATCGGCGCGTCGGGGCTGACCATGCTCGGGCCGACGCTGCTCCAGGTCGGTAGCGAGGAGCAGAAACGCCGCTTCCTCCTCCCGCTGCTGACCGCGGACGAGATCTGGTGTCAGGGCTATTCCGAGCCCGGCGCCGGGTCGGACTTGGCCTCACTGCGGACGCGCGCAGAGCTGGTCGGCGACGAGTTCGTCGTCAACGGGCAGAAGGTCTGGACGTCGGGTGCGCAGTACGCGGACTGGATGTTCTGTCTGGTGCGTACCGACCCGGATGCCCCCAAGCACCGTGGCATTTCCTACATTCTGATCGACATGACCACGCCGGGCATCACGGTCCGGCCGCTCGTCCAGATGACCGGGGACGCCGGCTTCAACGAAGTCTTCTTCGAGAACGTGCGCGTCCCGCGCGCCAACCTCGTCGGCGAACTCAATCAAGGCTGGCTGGTAGCGAACGCGACGCTGTTCCACGAGCGGAACATGTTGGGTTCGACCACGCGCACCCAACGCATGTTGCACGACCTGATCCGCTTGGCGTACAGCCACCGCCGCTATGGCCGGCCGGCGTCCGAAGACCCCGTCATCCGTCACAAGCTGGCCGCGCTGACCGAGCGCGTGGAAGCCATGAAGTACCATTCGTATCGGCAACTCACCAACGCCACCAAAGGCCGCAAACCCGGCGTCGAAGTCATGGTCAACAAGCTGGTCGGCACCGAGTTGAACCACGACCTCTGCGCCCTCGCCCTGGAGATCATGAATTCCTACGCCCCACTCAGCCGCGGCAGCGCGCACGTGATCGACGACGGCGTCTGGCCGTACGAGTTCATGTTCACGCTCGGCTTGATGATCGGCGGCGGCACGTCCCAAGTGCAGAAGAACATCATCAGCGAACGCGGGCTCGGCATGCCCAAATCGCGCTGACGGCGTGGGGCCGTCCACTCCCCCTTGAAGGCGTACCTATGGATTTCGGCCTCTCCGAAGAACAATTCCTCTTGCAGCGCTCCGCGCGCGACTTTCTCGACACCGAGTGTCTGCCCGCCTTCGTGCGCGCACTGTTCGACGACGAGGCGGGCTTTTCGTCCGAACTGCACCGGAAGATGGCCGGGCTGGGCTGGACGGGGCTGCTCGTGCCGGAGAAATTCGGCGGCTTGGGGTTGGGCGTGTTGGACATGGCGCTGCTGCTGGAAGAGATGGGCCGCGCCGCCCTGCCCGGCCCGTTTCCGTTCTCATCCGTCCTGGCCACGTACGCGTTGATGCACGGCGGCAGTCCGGCGCAGAAGAAGACGTGGCTGCCCCGGCTCGCCGCGGGCGACGCCCTCGCCAGCGTGGCCCTGCTCGAAGCGAGCGACCGCCTGGACGCGGCCGGCGTCACGCTCAAGGCCCGCCAGACGCGCGACGGCTACCGGCTGCGCGGCGTCAAGATGTTCGTGCCGTTCGCCCCGCTGGCCGACCTGCTGCTCGTGGCGGCGCGCACGCGCGGCAAAGGCGAGCGCGGCGTCAGCCTCGTCCTCGTCGAAAAAGACGCGCCAGGCCTGTCCGTGCGTCCACTGGACACGTTCGACCGCACGCGCCGTGCGTACAAGGTCAAATTCAAGGACGTGCCCGTTGCGGGATTCGTCGGCGAACGCGACCGGGGATGGAAGCTGCTGGCAGAGCTTCAGGACTTGGCCTGCGTGGCGCTGGCCGCGGACAGCTTGGGCGGCGCGCAGAAGGCGTTGGACATGGCGGTCGAATATACCAAGGTGCGCGAACAGTTCGGCCGGCCGATCTCCTCTTTTCAGGCGCTCAAACACATGGCCGCGGAGGCGGTCAGCGACATCGAACCGGCGCGTTCGCTGGTCTGGTATGCGGCGTACGCGTTCGACACGCGGGCGCGGGATGCGGCACGCGCGGCCTCGCTGGCGAAGGCACGTCTGGGCGAGGTCTATGCGCGCACGACGAACACCGCGGTGCAGATGCACGGCGGGATCGGCTTCACCTGGGAGCACGATGTGCACGTATGGTTCAAACGTGCCAAGTGGAACGAGTTCGCGTTCGGCGATGCGGGCTATCACCGCGAGCGCGTGGCGAGATTCGACGGATATTAGACGGCCCGCGGCCGCGGGCGTCGGTGGGATTATTCCGGTTTCGACTCTTCTTCGTCCGTCTCGTCCTCGTTGTCGTCGAGGATGTTCCACTGTTCGGGCAACGGCTGCGGGCCGGGCTGGATGCCGGCAATGTCCGGGTCCTCGTCGCCCTCCTGCCGCGGGTTCATGGCTTTGCGCGCCTTGGCTTCGCGGCGGCGCTCCGCCTTTTCTTTCTGCTTCTGCTGGCGGTCCCGTTCGCGTTGGCGCTTGAGGAAACTCGAGGGTTTTGCTCTCCCAGGCATATCCACCACCCACACTGACGGCGCGGGCCGATTCGCCGCGCCTTCGTTACGGATCGTCAGGTCAGTAATCGTCGGCGGGTCGTTTCCCGAGGCGGGTCGCCGGGGAAACGGAATGGAGCCGATGGGAGTCGAACCCACGACCTCTTGAATGCCATTCAAGCGCTCTCCCAACTGAGCTACGGCCCCGCGACGAGCCCCCGCGATGCTGCTCCGGCGGGGTGCCGGGGATACTGCCACGTTCCATGCGGGGCGTCAACTTGGAGCCACGAAGGCAGGGATCCGGTTGGCATTCGCCATCCCGATGTCCTCCTATCCCCTCTCCCCTCGTGGGAGAGGGCTAGGGAGAGGGGGAAGGCGAGATTACTCAGATTTACGGAATCCGTCAGAATGGAGAAAGTGTCCTCTGGATTCCTGCTTCCGCAGGAATGACGAAATAAAGCAGGAATGACGGAGTAAAGCAGGAATGGCGAAATAAAAGAGGAATGACGGGGAAGGGACGTACACGGAGGAGGCCGCACCGAAGAAGAACCTCGCGAATGATGAGGGAGGAGCCGCAGAGACGAGGGGAACAGGCGTACCGACCAAGGTGATTTCAAGCTGAAATACGACTCGGGTTCCGGTGAAAGGTATCAGCAACGAAATCGGTCGGCTCATGCCTCGTCAGTCGAATCGGCGGCCAATGCCGCGGGATCGACTGCGACCACCGCAATGTCGTGCTTGTCGGCTTGCTCGACGAACGTCGGCCGCTCGATCAACAGCGTTTTGCCGGCCTCCACGGCCAGGACCCGTGCGCCCGCCTCGTGCATCACCGTCACGGTGTCCGGCCCGACCGCGGGCACGTCGAAGCGTAAGTCCTGCTGTGGCTTGCTCACCTTGACAACCACGCCGCCGTCGCCCGCCAACTCTCCTCCGCGCCGAATCGTGGCGTTCGTCCCCTCCGCGCCTTCGACCGCAAGGACGGTCCCGCGTTTGACGACGACGCTCTGGCCGATGTCCCAGCGGCCGATCGCCTTGGCCGCTGCTACGCCGAGCCGAATGTCCTTCCATTGATCGGCGTCCGGTTCGGCGCGGGTCAAGGTTCCCACCTCGGGCACGAGCGCCGGCAGGAAGCGGGTGGATTCGACGGTCTCGATCCCCTCGGCTTCGAGTTCGCGCGCCACGCCGCGCAGGATGACGTCGTCGTTGAGGTTGGGCAGCGTGCCGATGAACGCCATCCCGCGCGCATCGGGCCGGATATTGGTCAGCGCCCCGACTTTGGAGATGCCCCCGGCCATGACCGCTTGTGTGACGCCCGCGGCCTGAAACGTGGCGATGATCTTGCCCAATTCGCCCACGTGGACCCAGGTGACGTCCGGGACACGGTCGGCGAGTTCGGGCGGTGTCTCGCCCTCGTGGGCGACGGCGACGACTTCGACGCCCGCGGCTTGCGCAGCCTCGGCGAACAGCAGTGGAAACCGACCGTTGCCGGCGATCAGACCGAAACGCAGCATATCCACTCAGTCCGCCTGAACTTTCCGTAGGCGGTTTTCAGTTTGCAATTCGTCCGGGCGGCAGACATCCGCATCGGCCTTCCCATTGCCTTTTTCTCGTTATTCCCAGCCAATTGCTCGTCATTCGTCGGGCCGTTTCCTCGTCATTCCGGCGAAAGCCGGAATCCAGAGGACACTTCCTCTGTTCTGACGGATTCCATGCTTTGGAGTAACCTCCGCCTTCCCCCTCTCCCACCAGGAGAGAGGGGATAGAAACGGTGAGGCATTTTCGATCAACGCGGCCCATGGCCGTCCGGCGCCTCGTCGGCGTCGGACGTTCCGCGCGGCCGACAGATGCCGCGTTGCGAGGCCGCTATGAAATCGGCCAGGTGGACGGCTTCGGGAAAGTCCGCCTGTTCGCGGCGGATGCGCTCGACCGCGTCCTTCAGGCTCAGCCCCTCGAAGAAGAACGTCCGGTACGCCTGTTTGATGCCGCGCTTCTGCGCCTCGCCGAACCCGCGGCGTTCCAGCCCGACCCGGTTGAGGCCGAACAGCCGTGCCCGGTCGCCCTGCGCCAGACAGTACGGCGGCACGTCGTTGGCGACCATCGCCCCGCCGCCCAGATAGGCCGATTCGCCGATGCGGGTGAACTGGTGGATCGCGGCCAGACCGCCCACGCCGACGTAATCTTCCAGAGTCACGTGGCCGGCGAGAGTGGCGCAGTTGGCGAGAATGACGTGGTTGCCGATCCGACAGTCGTGCCCGACGTGGGAATAGACCATGAACAGGTTGTCGTCCCCGATGCGGGTCTCCATGCCGCCGCCGCGCGTGCCGATGTTGAGCGTGGCGAATTCCCGAATCGTGTTCCGGTCGCCGATCGTCAGCGCGCTGTCCTCCCCGCGGTACTTCATGTCCTGCGGCACGGCCCCGACGCTGGCGAACTGGAAAATCCGGTTGTCGCGGCCGATCGTCGTGCGGCCCTCCACCACGCTGTGCGGCCCCACGCACGTGTCCTTGCCGATGCGCACGTGCGGGCCGATCACCGCATACGGGCCGACCTGAACGCCGCTGTCCAATTCGGCGCCCGGGGTCACGACCGCGGTGGGGTGGATGGACGTCCGGTTGCTCACGCGCGCGTCTCGTCGTCCGGGGCCACGTCGGCCACGGTGAATTCGAGTTCGGCCACGATCTTTCCGTTCACGCGCGCCTTGCCTTCCATCTTCCAGAACGTGCCGCGGCGGCGCAGAATGGCGACTTCCAGGCGCAACTGGTCGCCGGGCGACACTTGGCGCCGGAAGCGCGCGCGGTCGAGACCGGTCAGCATCGCCAACCGGTCCGCGGGGCGCTCCAACGTTTCGTCGAGCGGCGCCACGGACGCGCGGGCCAGAATGCCGCCTGCCTGAACCAGCGCCTCGCAGATCAGCACGCCCGGCATCAGCGGGCGCTGCGGAAAGTGGCCGACGAAGAACGGTTCGTTGACGGTGACGTTCTTCAACGCGACGATGCGTTCGCCGGCGGTCAGTTCCACCACCCGATCGACGAGCAGGAACGGGTAGCGGTGCGGCAGCAGCGAGGCAATCGCGGCAATGTCCATGAGGGGCGGGCACACCGGACCGGGAACCGCGTCCGGCGCGGAGGGCGAGGCTACCGTTTGAAGGAGATCTTGGTGCCCTTCTTGTTGTAGGCTTTGATGACCGCCTCAGTCAGGTCGATGCTCTTGGAGCCGTACAGCACCACGGTATTGTTGCCTTCGAGAATGACCGAGTAGTCGCCCTGCTCGCCGATGGCGTTCACGATCTGGCGCAACTCCACCAGAATGCGCGCGGTCAACTCGCGGTCCCGGATTTTCAGTTCCTCCTGGGAGTCCTTGTAGAGGCGCTCGAAGTCGCGCAGTTCCTGGCGGTAGTCGCGTTGCAGGGCGACGCGCTCGTCGTCGCGCAGCAGCAGCGCCTTCTTTTCGAGCTCGCCCTTGAGCTTCTCCACCTTGGCACGGCGTTTTTCGAGCACCTGCTCCATACGCTCGACTTCCGCCTTGAAGCTGTCTTTCGCCTTTTCGCCCGCGGACGAACTGTTGAGCGCCTGCTGCAAGTCCACGTAGCCGACCTTGATGGCCACGGCGCCCGCGTTCTCCGCGGCGTTGGGCGGCGTGGCCGCTTCCGCGGCCTCTTGGGCGGCGCTTTCGACCGGGGAGAGCGCCAACAGTCCGGCACCGAACACGACGCCCGCGATGCTGCTCCGATACCTCTTCCGATTCATGCTGTTCTCCATCCTGTTGTTCCCTCCCCTCTCCGAGCGAGAGGCTCGGCCAAGGCGATCACGACCGACCGGGCGCCGTCTCAGTAGCCGCCGTAGCGTCCGCGTCCGCCGCCGATGCTGCCCGCGCCGCCCTGTCCGCCGAACGCGAAGTGAATGTTGCTGGTCCGCTCGTCGCTCTTGGCGTTGAGCGCCTTGGCGAGTTCGATCCGAATGGGTCCGAACGGCGACTTCCACCGAATGCCGGCCCCGACCGAGTAGCGCAGGTCGCCCAGGTCGAGCCCCTGTTCCGCGGAGAACGCATTCCCGACGTCGTTGAAGACGGCGCCCTTCAGGTTGAGCGCCTTGACCAGCGGAAAGCCGAGTTCGTTCTGGAACACCAACTGCTGGCTGCCGCCGAACGGCCGGCGGTAGGTCTTCTCCTCAGCTTCGTTCAGGTAGTCGGCAGAAAATTTGATGGCCTGTCGCGGACCGAGGCTGCGTTCGCCGAACCCGCGGACCGAGTGCAGCCCGCCGGGAAAATAGCGGTCGAAGATCGGGAGGTCGCCGTCCAGTATCCGTTCCTTACTCTCGCAATACGTGATGGACGTGCCCGTAATCTCTCCGCCAGCGATTTTAGCGTGAGATGGGCTACCAAAGAAAGTTTTGTCATCAACTGTATAAATGACCCGATTCGTCGCGTCCGGGTCACAGGTGTAGTCGATGTCGCCGAACCCGTAGCCGAAGAACGTATTCGTCATCCAGGTCAACTGTCCCCACCGCGGGTTGCGATATACCGGCGTGAAGAACTGCGCCTGGAACTCGGCCTTGCTGTAGGTTGCGTCGCCGCCCAAGCCGGCCTGACTGAACCGGATCTGCTGGAAGGAACCGCCGGTCGGGTCGGTCGGATGGTTGAGCGTGTTGCGGCGCAGGGTCGGCGTGATCTTGCTCGTGACCTGACTGCCGGCCTCGGCCTGCACGGGCGTCGGAGTAATGTCGTCGAAGTCGCTGATCTTGGCCTTCTCCCACTGATAGTTCATGCCGACGAAGACGTCGTCCAGCGGATAGCCCCACAAGGTCGTGAGCCCCAGCCGGTTGACGGGGTAGTAGGTGCGGAACCCGCCGCCCATCCCGGATCGGTCGAAGTCCTCGAAGGCGAACTTCCAGTCGAACACTTCCGCGCCGAACGTCAGGTGCGTATCCAAAAAGTAGGGATCGGTCCAACTGATGGTGGAGTTGCGGTAGCGGCTGCCCAGGCTGCCGCTGACCACGAACTGCTGCCCGCGGCCGAACAGGTTGCTCTCCTGAATGCGCGCGGAGCCGATCAGACTCGTGGCCGTGTTGAACCCCGCGCCCACGCTGAACGCGCCCGTCTGTGCCTCCTTCACGTCCACCAGCACGTTCAACAAGTCGCTGCGCGCCCCGCGGCGCGTGGCGATGTTCACGTCCGAAAAATACCCCAGGCGCTGCACCCGGTTGCGGCTGAACTCCAGGCTGCTGGCGTTGAATTTGCTCTGCTCGGCGATGCGCAACTCGCGCCGGATCACCTTGTCGCGCGTCTTGGTGTTGCCCGCGATATCGACCCGGTCGATGTACACCTCGGGGCCCTGGTCGATGCGATAGTCGATATGGACCACGCTGTCGTCCTGCTCGATGCGGGTCTCCGGCTCCACGTTGACGAAGGCGTAGCCCAAATTGCTGAAGAAGCCGGTCAGGCGGAAGACGTCCTCGCGCAGATAGCTGGCCTTGAAGATTTCACCCTCCTCGACCTCGACCGCACGCAGGGCCTGATTCTCGCTGCCGGGATACTCGCCGACGATGCCGACCTCGCCGATGGTGTACTGCTCGCCCTCGTCGATGCGGACCGTGACGTGGATGCCCTCGTCCTTGCGCTCGATCCTGGGCTCGTCCACCTTCACGTTGATGTAGCCGTTGTCGTAGTAGAAGGCGGTGATCCGGTCGGTATCGGTCTTGAGCGCCTCGCGGTTCAGGGTGCCGCCCGAAAAGAACATCGACAGCAGCGTCTTCTTGCGCGTCTGCATGATGCTTTGCAGCCGGGCGTCGGCGAACGACTCGTTGCCCTCGAAGTTCACCGAAACGATGTTGGTCGGCTTTTCTTCCTGGACCGTGAACGTGACGGTGGTTTCGCCGGAACCGACCTGCTCGGCGCGATACGAAATCTCTGCGTCGAGATAGCCTTCCTCTTCGTAGGCTTTCTTGGCGTCTTCGATGCCGCGGCGGATGCGGACCGGGTTGAGAATGGTCCGCGGATGAATCTTGAGGGCGACTTCCAGCTTCTCCTTGCTGATCTTGTCGTTGCCCTCGAAGCGCACCTCGCGGATCAGCGGGCGCTCGCTCACCCGATACGTCAGCACGGTGCGCCCGTTCTCGCGTTCCACACTCGCCTCCACGTTGTGGAAGAAGCCCATCTCGTAGATGGAACGGATGTCGGCGTCCACCGCTTCGGGATCGAGCGCGGTGCCGGCCAGCACTTCGGTCTTGATGCGGATCGATTCTTCCTCGACCCGGTCGTTGCCGCCGATCACCACCTCGTCGATGATCTCCGCGTCGTCATCGATGGCAGCTTGGGCAATCGCTTCGGTCGGCGCGTCGTCAGAACTCGCTGGCTCGACATACGCCTCGGCGGATTCGTCTATCGGGGAATCGACGAACTCGACCGGCGCCCCACCCTCACCCGCGGCGTGCTCGGTCCCCTCGCCATCGCCTGCCGACTCGGTCTCGGTGTGCTGCGCCGCGCCCGTATCCGGGTCCGCGGTCTCGTCGGCTTCGAGTGCGTCGTCGAACAAGTCTTCGGGGATGATGTCTTCGGAGAGTTCCTGGTCCTGCGCGCGGGCGTCGGTGGGGAGTCCGATCCACAAGGCGCACGCGAGCAGGCAACCGGCCAGCAAAAAAGGGAGTCGCACGGGTCTCCTAATCAGGGGCGAGAATGAAGTCTTCCCTAGCAACATTACGCAAAATTGTAAACCAACCAACGCTTTAGAAGGTCATGTGTCGGTTGGAAGTTCTCCATTGTCGAGCACCGGCTTCCGTATTGTAGGGGCAACCCCCTGTGGTTGCCCTGGTCGCTGAAAGGGCAGGCACCCTTCGACCTTTCGATCCTTCGACAAGCTCAGAACAACGCAGGCTCAGGGAACACAGGTTCTGCCGCTCCAATCAGTACTGGACTCTCGTTCAATCATGGTGTATGCGAGGTGTATGGCACGTACCAACGTAAACATCGACGACTCGGCGTGCGCCGAGGTCATGCATCGGTATCGTCTGACCACGAAGCGCGAAGCCATCAACTTGGCTCTGCGGACACTCGCCGCGGAAGCGCTCAGCGTCGACGAAGCCAAGCAGCTTCGCGGGTCGGGTTGGGACGCCGACCTGGACGAGATGCGGACCGGTCGCTCGTCGTGATTCTGGTCGATACATCCGCGTGGATCGAGTTTCTCCGCGACACCGGCTCCGCGGCCTGCGAGCGGGTGGAGACGCTGCTCGGCGCCGAGATTGCGACCTGCGACGCGGTGCGGATGGAAGTGCTCGCCGGCGCACGCGACGAGCGGCACCTGCAGAGTCTCCGCGGATTGCTGGCCCGCGCCATCCTCATTCCCACGTCACCCAGAGACTACGACAACGCGGCGGCCCTATATCGCCAATGTCGCAGAAAAGGCGAAATGGTTCGCAAGTCGATCGACTGCCTCATCGCCGCGGTCGCCATCAGTGCCGAGGTCCCTATCCTTCACAACGACGTCGACTTCGACGTGCTCGCCCGCCACACGCCCTTGCAAGTCGATTCGTAAGAGCATTACGTACGAGATAATCCTAACTCGGGGACCTTCTTACCCCCAAGTTCGTTGAGCCTGCGATGTGTTGAGCTTGTCGAAACATCGAAACGAACCCCGATGTCACCGCGGCCTTCGCTCGTCACCCTCGGCCTTTCGACTCTTCGACAAGCTCAGAGTCCGGCCTCTTGAGCCTGGGGAATTATTTACTTGTAAGGAAAAATTGTCTTTGGGACTGTCTTGTATGTCATTCCCTTTCTATTCGTGACGTAGATTCTCCCGTCCCGCGTCCGTTACGGACGTCTCAATCAATACACCGTCTTTGATCCGCAACGTCCGGTCCATGGCCGCGGCGAGCTTCTCGCTGTGCGTTGCCACGATCATGGCGACGCCGAGGGCGCGGTTCAGATCGAGTAGCAGGCGCAACACGCTGTCCCCCGTCTGCGGATCGAGATTGCCGGTCGGCTCATCGGCCAACACCAGCCGCGGCCCCAACACCAACGCGCGCGCTACAGCCACGCGCTGTTGTTCGCCGCCCGACAATTCGCCCGGGCGGTGGCGCAGGCGTTCGGACAGCCCGACCCGTTCCAGCATGTCTGCCGCTGACGTGCGCGCCTGTTCGGTACGATGCCGCGCGATCAGCCCGGGCAGCATCACGTTTTCGAGCGCGCTGAAATCGGGCAGCAGATGGTGCAATTGGAACACGAAACCGATCTCCCGGTTGCGGACCGCGGCCAGTTCTTTAGGCGGTAAGGAGAACAGGTCGCGTCCCGCCAATTCCACCCGGCCGGCGTTGGGCCGGTCCAGCGTGCCCAGCACGTGCAACAGCGTGCTCTTGCCCACGCCCGACTCGCCGATGACCGCCACTCGCTCGGCCGGTCGGACGTCCAGGTCGAGACCCTCCAAGACGTGCACCGCGTGGTCTCCCTCGCCGTACCGTTTGTCGAGTCGGCTGGCCTGCAGCAGGAAATCGGACATCCGATGTACTCGTGAAATCGGCGATGGAGCGCGAGGCGCCTCACTCGTAGCGGAGCACCTCGACCGGCGACAGCAGCGCGGCCTGCCGGGCCGGATAGATCGTCGCCAACAGGCAGATCAACATGGACGAGACGCCGACGATCAGGAAATTCTCGACGTACATTTGGACCGGCAGGGTCGAAACGTAGAACACGTCCTTGGGCAGTTCGATGAACTCGTAACGGTCCAGCGACCAGCAGCCCAGCCAGCCGAGCGCCGTCCCGGACAGCGTGCCGAGCGCACCGATGACCAGCCCTTTCGTGACGAATATACGGCGAATGGCTGCGTCGGAGGCGCCCATGGATTTCAGGACCGCGATGTCCTTGCGCTTCTCCATCACCACCATGACGAGCGAGGCGATGATGTTGAACGCCGCGACCAGCACGATCAGCAACACCACGATGAAATAGACCACCTTTTCCAGTTCGAGCGCCGCGAATACGTTCCGGTTGACCTCGGTCCAGTCGCGCGCCGTGTACGGAAAACCGAGCGTGGCTTCCAGCACGCGGGCCACGTCCGGCGCCGCGGACGGGTTGCGAATCTTGACCTCCACGCCGGTCACCTGCGCGTCCAGCGTGAAGAATTGCTGTGCGTCGGTCAGCGCCATGTACACCAGCGCGCTGTCGTACTCGTACATACCCGCGTCGAACACGCCCGCGACGACGAACCGCTTGACGCGCGGCACGACGCCCAGCGGACCGGGCACCGCGCCGAGCGGAGAAATGACGTTGAGTGGGTCGCCGACCTGCACGCCGAGTTGGCGGGCCAATTCATGGCCGACCAGCACGCCGGACAGCGTGACCGTTTGCACGGCGCCGTCCACCTCGAAGCTGAGCGCCTGCGGCCGGCCGAGTTGGGCCAAGTTACCGTCCGACAAATAGGTAGCGATATCGACGACCGCCCCGGCGTGTGCCGGCTCTACGCCGCGCACGAGCGCGCCCGACACTTGTTGCCCCGCGCTGACGAGCACCTGCCCGTACACGAACGGCACCGCGGCCTGCACCTCGGGCGCCGCTTCGACCTGCGCTCGCACGGAGTAGGGCTCGTGAATCAGGCCGTCCAGGCTGGAAATCACGACGTGCGGGGTAAAGCCCAGAATACGGGCGCGCAAATCCTCCTCGAAGCCGGTCATGACCGCCAGCACGATGTTGAGCGTCATGACGCCGATCATCACGCCGACGATGGCGATCAACGTAATGAGCGAGATGATGGCTTGGCGTCGTCTGGCGCGCAGATAGCGCAGGCTCAGAAAAAGTTCGTACCGCACGGATGATAATCCGGTCGCCGCCGGGTTCGGGAGGGGATGGAGGCGCGCGTCCGCGAACCTAGACCCGTCCGCGCAGCGCGGCAAGGCTGGCGCGTGTCGGGTGGTGTCTCAGTATGAATTGCGCGCCGGCACTTAGTGGGTAATTCGTAAGGGCTGGCCCCTGTGGTCCCTGAGCCTGCGTTGTCCTGAGCTTGTCGAAGGACCGAAGGGTTGAAGGGTGTCTGCCCGTCCCCACCCAGGGCAACCACAGGGGGTTACCCCTACACGTTAATGTCAGCGTTCGTTTGACGAGAGTTCTCGGTCAGGCTGGTTCACACGAGCCAGGATCCTCTCTTCCGGATCAAGTCCAGGGCAGACTCTCGCTCTCTCCCGGAGGGAGAGGGGGTTAGGGTCCTAGGTTTTGCGGAGCCGGCGCAGATCGCCCACGCGTACGGTCAGCCCGCTGCGGTCGAAATACTCCAACAGCGGGATGGCCGTCTTGCGGCTGATGTCGAGCCGGTCGCGGAAGGCCGCGGCCGTAATCTCGCCATGCGTCTCGACGTGTTTTAGGAGCGCAGACTTGGCCCGTTCCAAGGCCGCGGCGCTGAGATACAGGTCGGGCGTAATCTTGACCACGGCGCCGCGCGCTTCCAGCACGCCCAGAAAATCGTTCAGCCGCGGGCGGGCGAGGCCGGCCGCAGCCTCCAGCCGTTTGCCGTCCGGCGGGTTGAAACCGCCGTCCTGGAGCAGGCGTTCGAGCCGAGCCGCGGTCGCCTGTTCGTCCGGGGTGAGCGAAACCTCGTGGGACGGCAGGCGCAGCAGGCTGTCGTGGCGCACCAGTGTCCCGTCTGCCACCAGCCGATCTGTCACGCTGCGAAAAATCTTCGGCGTGAGCGCGAACGACAACTGGCTACGCAACGATTCCATCTCCATGCCCAATGCCATCGGGGCGTTGGCGTGAAATGCGGCCAGCCGCTCGGTCGTTTCTTCGGCCAGCGTGCGCCACTTGGCCTGCGTGGCATACGCCTCGGGCCGCGCCGCATCGGGAAACGGCAGCATGGCCGGGTCGTCGTGCAGCAGTTCGACGATCTCTTCTTCGCGCGCGTTCACCCCGTGATACATCTCGTCCAACGGCACGGCGAACTGCGGGCTGGCATCCACGTATGCCTGACACGCACGGCGCAGATCGTCCGTCTCCAGCGCGGCGAGCCGTTCGGCCAACCGCGCTTCCGCGCGGCGGTGACGTCGCGCGAACGGCTGGATCACGCGCCCGCCCCCCAGCGTGCCTTGCGCCGTCTCGTTGCGGAGCACGAATCGGTCGCCGCGCAAGGCCATGAGCGGATCCTGACTGACGATCTGGCACAGCGCCGTGGATTTGGGCGCCAAGCGCTCACGTCCGCCCGAACCGTCCGCATCCAGGATGACGAGTTTGCCGATCGCCTCCGCGGTGCCCAGATGAATCCGCACCCGCTCGTGGTTGGCGACCTCGCGCCGTGCACTCGGCCGAATTTCGACGCGCGCATCGAAGCGCGTCGTGGTCATGGACAGCTTGGGATGACACACGACGTGCCCGCGGGTCAGGCCGGCGCGGTCCAAGCCGACCAGATTGAGCGCCACGCGCTGGCCCCAATGCGCCTCGGACGTCGGCTCGCCGTGAACCTGGAGCGACCGCACGCGCGCTTCGCCGCCTCCGGGCAACACGCGTACCGTCTCGCCCTCGCGCACGCTGCCGGCCAGCGCGGTGCCGGTCACGATCACGCCGTGCCCCTTGAGCATGAACACGCGGTCCACCGGCAGCCGGAAATAGCCGGGCAGCGGCAGCCGCGCGTAGGCGTCGAGTTGCGCGGCGATTTCCTGCTGCAACCGCTCGATCCCGTCGCCCGTCAACGACGAGACGGGCAGGATCGGTGCGCCTTCGAACACCGTGTCGAGCGTGAGAATCTCGATTTCCTCGCGCACGTCGGCAATGCGGGTCGCATCCACCATGTCGGCCTTGGTGATGGCGAACATGCCCTTGCGCACGCCGAGCAGGTGCAGAAAGTCGAAATGCTCCTCGGTCTGCGGCATGACGCCGTCGTCCGCGGCCACGGTGAACAGCGCCAGGTCGATCCCCTGCGCCCCGGCCAGCATGTTGCGGATGAACCGCTCGTGGCCGGGCACGTCGATGATGCCGGCCCGTTCGCCGCCCGGCAGGTCCAGGTAAGCGAAGCCCAGGTCGATGGAGATGCCGCGTTCTTTCTCTTCTTTGAGCCGGTCGGTGTCCTGCCCGGTCAGGGCCTTGAGCAGTGAGGTCTTGCCGTGGTCGATGTGGCCGGCCGTCCCGATGATGTGCGGCATGGCGAAGGCTCGGCAATCAACGGAACGCCGCGATGACCTCTTGCAGGGCGACCATCTGATTGCCGTTGGCCGACGACGGGACCAGAATGGGGGTCTTGAGGCCGGTCGCGTACCAGGCTTCGACCCCGTCGCGCACCTCCGCCGCGCTGCCGGACAGCGTCACCTCGCCGAGCCAACGGTCGGACATCAAACTCGGAATCTTCTCGGTCTGCTTGTCTTCAATCGCCTGCTGAATGGCGCGCATTTCCTCTTCGTACCCGGCCTCGATCCAATACTGTTGATAGTTGGGCAGCCGGACGTAGGTGCCGAGCGTGCGGCGGTGGACCGCGGCGGCCGCGGCCTTGTCATCCGTCACCACGGTCGGAATCATGTTCCCGACGAAGAAGGCGTCATCCTGGAGTTTCGCCTGGGGCAACGCGCTCAGCGACGCCGCCATGTGCGAGCGCGCGGCGTTCGCCCATACCGCCCCGTCGGCAATTTCGGCCGACAGCTTGACCATCGCCTTGCGCAGCGTCGCGAGCACGACCGGCGGCAGCGCGTCCTTACGGCCCGCCCCGGCCTTCAAGTCCGCAACGAACTGCCGCATGTCGGCCAGCGGCTTGCCGGCGTCGACGTTCAGCCGCTTCAGCATCGGGCCGTGACTCACCCCCACCCCGAACCGGAACCGCCCGCCCGACACCTCGTGAATGAGCGCCGCGGTCTGCGCATAGTCGTACGCATGGCGGGTATAAATGTTGACGATACTGGTGCCGAACGGAATCTCGTTCGTGGCGAAGGCCAATGCCTCGCACAAACCGAGCCCGTCGCCCACGCTCTGGCAATAGATGCCGCTGAACCCCTCCCGTTCTATCTGGGTGGCGACCTCCAACGTGGCGGTGCGGCGGCCGGGCATGGCCACGAGCGCAATGGCGGGCTTCCGAGTCATACGTCCTCCTTCGGGTCAGGGATTCCACAACTGAGGGAGTAACAAAGTTGGACACTCTTTGACAGGATTAAAAAGGTGCTCATTGGGCTTGCTGAAACAGATCCCATACCACATCTACGCCTTCCTAGCGGTGCGGGTCCTGCGTAGTTCTTGCTTGGCGTTGAAGCATAGGCGTGCCTACAGTCGTCCTTTTCATTCAATTACGTATTGAACAAAGGCTTCGTCTATCTAGTAGAGGAGGGGAGCATTTATGAACATAAATTGAACGATCACACTACACCCTTGATCTGGAAAAAACAACGTCTTGATCCATCAAGAAGAATATGCAAAAAGGCACCGACCGAGACGCCCTGGCTAGTAGCCTTCTCTCAGTTGACGGATAGGAGCCTCTAGTCAGTTAGATGCCAAGGAGAAAATAGATATATGAGCCGCGCCGAGCGTCGTCGCCAAGCTCGTGCAGCGAACAAAGTCCGTAAGCAGCAGGAGAGCCTCCAGTACGTGCGGGGGACAGCAGCGTTAGATCGTCTTGATCTCGATCACAGCTTGGCAGCCGCCCTCTCTAGTCTTGATCAGGACCCTCCTCCTCCAGCCATCCACACCCTCCCGAAATCACTTCAGCGTGCCATCGCGGCCAAACCCACCCCCTGGTCACTACAGGTTGATTCCCCAGAGTCCTTCGACACCGAGGGAAAGGACTCCGAATGGCCCCACGGTCCATTCCCTGAAGACTATGGCCACGAGATCTGGCCCCGCAGCACAAATCCATATCTGCTGCATGGGTTAATAATTCACCTCACAGATAGGGCTTCCGCCGGTCAGTTCACCCGCCAGCCCGTAGAGATATCATTCCAAGACCTAGCCGTAGCCGCCAAAGAGTGCCACATAGGTGGAACACAAGTCCTCCGCCGCTATTTATATTTGCTGGCTTGGCGTGGTGCCATAGCCCTCAGCAAGCTATCCGATCCCCATAACAGTCACCGCATGCGCTATCGCCTCAACGCCCGAGCTTTCCATAATCGTCGGTTCATTGTTCAGCAGTATAACCCAAAGGCTGTCGCCAACTGGCAGCATTGGTACCCTGACGAGTGGACTGACATGCTCCTCCTCGAGGCTGCTTACACCCGCGGACCTCAGTATTGGCACGATCGCTTCCATGCTCTAGCCGACATGACCGGGACCCGTGCAATACTGGATGAGTTGGAAAGGGATGGATTTTTTTATCTCTCAGGCACGAGTGAGAATTTTATCAGGGACGCTGAAGAAGGCAGTCGAAACCCTGAGACATGGCGCGAGTGGATGGAGTGGGAATACCAGAGTATTCGGAGCCCAACATCCTTTCCAGAGGTCTCTGTATGACCCAGTGGCCTGTGGCGACCGCCTGTTACACAACGCCAAACTATACAAACATTGTTCAATAGAGAACCCGCAGCATTCACGGTCTCGCACTAATGGCCAATCTTGTCGCTGACAGGCAGGATCGGAACAGTCATTATTCGACTTCCAGGTCTTCCGCATCCAATTGGTGCCAAGATACGTCCCCGGATTCGATACGGCTCTGAATCCGATTGTCTCTCCGGAAGCCTGCCACGACGGCACGCGCCGGCCTGCCGGTCCACTTCGTCAAGAACGCGGCATTTCGGACGGCCCTGTCCGTGTCTCTGCCGTTGACAGTGAACGATATCTCCACAGCAATGTAACTGGACTCGCCCACCTCGTCAGTGGCTTCCATTATCAAGTCGGCCCGGCGGAAACTTGCTAGTTCGTTCGAGGGGACATCCGACGCATGGATAGAGTCGGTCAGGTCCCAGAGGTCATCCTGGGTCAAGGTTCTGATCCGCCGGAGACCGAAGCCCCTGGCGATTCCGGTCGCGTTTTCCACGGCTGCATTTCGCGCGTGTGCAGCCTTGAGCGGTGCCACGTCGTTCCGAAGCGCATTCAATCCTGATTCGACCGTCTCCAGCCGTCCTTCAACCCCATCTAAACGCTGCTCAACCTTGTCTAAACGCTGATCCATGCCGTCGAGGCGTCCGTCGATGCCGTCGAAGCGGCGGTCCATGCCATCAAGGCGCCCGTCTGTCCGATCGAAACGTTCATTCGTCGTTTCGGCGAATCTGTCCAGTCTTGCGGCAAGCCGGGCGAGCGTCTCCGGCAGCTCGACAAGATCGCGAGTAAGCAGCCGCGATCGGAGGGCTTCCAGCCATGCGGGATGTTCGTCCAGCACCTGGACCAAGTCTTCTATGGTGTTGATAGCAGTCATCGTGTTGCCGGTCTTGTTTCACGGAGCATAGCACAGACGCTCGGTCCGTGAAGGAGCAGGCAAGGCGATTCTCGGACGATAAGAAAAAACGCCGGGCCGACGCTGCCTGCCCGGCGTTCTGCCGCCAGCGAGAACCGCCCCGCGTTACGCGTCCACTCGGTCGTAGTAGCGGATGCTGGGCGGACCGGCCAGTTTGGCGCCCATCTTGTCGAAGACGCCGGTGTCAGTTCGCCATTTGAGATAGCGCTGGTAGTGGTCGCGCGAATCCCACCGCCCGTACAACACGATGTTGGCCGATTCGTCGAGATTGCCGTAGACGTCCACACCCTGGCAGCCTTCGTAGGCGCGCGTGTCGGGCAGTACTTCCTTGAAAAAGGCTTTTACCTCGTCCACGCATTCGGGTTTGACCTGCATTTCGAGTAACACCACGGTCGTTGCCATTGCGATCCCTCCTTCTTCCTCCGTGTGGGTTTGGATGGCTCTTGAGTCGCACAGCCGCGGGACGATAGCAACCCGTCCGCCCCGTCTCGGAGGAACCTCCGTCGGGGAGTTCGCCGTTCGGCCTCTGGACGTTTTCCGCGCGCTTGGGGTAAGCATGACGGGAGAACAAGGCGGCTGGCGGTACGTTGTCGGCCGCATCTTCGGAAAGACGGGAGGTCAACATGCCCCAAGTCATCGGCGGAGAAATCGGTAAAGTGCAGGAATCGCAGTGGACGTGCGGCGAGTGCCAGACCGCGGGCAGCGAGTACAAGGACTCGCTGGCGAAGGTGCTGATGCACTGCGCCACGCAGCACGACGCCTGGGATACCGCGCAGGACAAAGACAAACTGATCGTTGCGGTCAAGTCCCGGCGGGCCGACAAGTAGCCGCCGCGGCGCGCTGCCGGACGACGAGGAGAGCCCGTCCCGAGCCGATGGGCTCTTTTTGTGTCCGGTGCATGTTCGAGGCAGGGGAAAAACTACGGTCCGCGTCCGCCCGCGCGCCGTGTCCCGACGTCGGAGACGTCAGACGGGAGAATCGACATGAGCTATTGGCAGACCGAACGGAGCGACGGCGTCGTCGTGGCCAAGTATCACAACTCGCCGATGAATTATTTCTGCGCCGAGGGGACGCAGGAATTGTGGCAACGGATCGAAGAGTGGCACGACCCGGCCATTCGGGCCGTGGTCCTGACCGGTGCGATGGAAGGGAAATTCATCACGCACTACAGCGTGGAGGAACTGGTCGATCTGGCGAAAGACCGCGAGGCCATGCGGCAGGCCGGCACGTCGCTCACCACCGCCTACCACGCCATGCTGAAGAATCTGCGCGATCTGCCCAAGGCGGTCATCGTGGCGATGAACGGCGACACGATGGGCGGCGGCTTCGAGTTGAGCCTGTCGTGCGACCTACGCATCGGGCAGGCCGGCGACTATCGGTTCGGGTTCCCGGAGGTGAAACTGGGGATTCTGCCCGGCGGCAGCGGCACGCAACGCCTGGCACGGCTGATCGGGGTCGGACGCGCCCTGGAGTTCGTAATCCGTTCGCGTGTGGTCCGCCCCGAGGAAGCGCTGCGTTACGGCTTGGTACACGAAGTTGCCGACGATGCGCTGACCCGGGCGACCGAGATCGCCCACGAGATCGCCAACTTCCCGCCGATTGCGGTCGCGCGCGCCAAACACGCGGTGTACGCGGGGAACGATACACACTTGGCCGCGGGGCTCGACATCGAAAGCGCCGATTTTCTGGAAACCATGCTGTCCGACGACGGGCTGCTCGCCATGCAGACCTACATCGACCTGCCATACGACCAACGCCGCGACTGGCTCGATAACCCGACCAACCCGGGCTACAAGGGGACATAGGCTGCGACGCCGGGAATCAGGAAGGGAAAGGGCATTCCCTACTTCACGATCCCACAGCCCGGCGTCATTCCCGCGGAAGCGGGAATCCAGAAGAGGGATACCTACTTACGCAGGTAGGACGAAGAGAAACGGACTTTCGGGTCGTCTTGTCTGGAATTTCCGGGGGAAACCGCCGCGGACGCGGAACGCCCGCGGCCCCGCTCACCACGGCCGCCGGAATTCGCACTGCGGTAGCTTTTTCTGGAGCGCGTCGATGCCGCCGCGGCTGGCCAGGGTGCTGCGCAGGTTCAGCACGCGCAGCCCGGCCAGCCTGTGCAGATGCACCAACCCGGCGTCGCTGATCCGCGTGTCGTACAGCCACAACACACGCAGCCCAGTCAAATGCGCCACATGCGCCAAGCTGTCGTTCGTCACCCGCGAAGCCGAGAGTTGAAGATATTGCACGGCGTTGGCCGGGAGTGCGCGCAGGGGCGACAAATCCGCGGACGCCTGGGGGTTGACGTTGAGGCGCAGTTCCTTACCCGCGGCCACGCTCACAGCGCCCAGCGCCCGGCCGACGGACTCCCAGAACGCATAGTCGTCCGCACGGTATGCACCGTTGCGGACGAACAACTCACCCAGCGACCGCTCGGCCGGAAAGCGGAGCGAGCGCGGCGGCAAGAGACATTCATCTGCGCCGCTCTCGTTGCGTCCGCCGGTTCCAGTCATATCGTTCCTGCGCGCACGAAACTGAAAGGTCATGGTCTCCGGGTGCCGGGAATCGGGTTCGTCTGATTCTGGAACTGGTCGGCCGGACCGGTTCCGTACAGGTCGGATTCAGGCAGCGGTTCCGTCACTTTCGCCAGCAAGAGCTGAGCGGGTTTGTCGATCCCGGCCCGCAACTCCACGGGAATTTTTCCAAAGTTCGCCATTTCCAGGGTGATGTGACCGTCGAATCTCGGATCGACTTTCGGCGCGGTTACGTGCACGGTCACGCCGATTCTGGCATAGCTGCTGCGCCCCTCGACGAAGCCGACGACGTCGTTCTGGATGCAGACCCGCTCCAACGTCTGCGCCAGAACGAAGTGGTTCGGTTCTAACGTAAAGGTATCGGCCTCGCGGTTTTCCCAGATGTCTCGGGATTCCCACAGCGAGGGGTCCATGTGGATGGAAGTGAGATAGGCAGGCGTCTGTTTGAACGTGGTGAACCGCCGGCCGAGCAAGAGATCGATGGAAACCTGCGCGACTCGCTGTTCGGGGACCGCGGGCTCGAAGCGTAAACGACGCTCCCGAAGAGAGGTGAGTAGATCAGGACGAGAGAGGAACAAACGGCTGCACCTCCGAGGTGGACGCCTGCACGTAGCGCGAGTCGAAGGCGTGCCCCTGTACCGCGGCGGTCGCGAGGTCTTCCTCGATCGAGGTCAAAACGGCCAGCACGTGCGTCGGGCCGGTTTCCTTCTCGTCTTTCAACGCCTGGGTATCGACGAACCCGATCCACTCCCCGGTCGGGAGTTTGACCCGAACGAGCCGTTCGTTCGAGAACGGTCCCGGTTTTACTTCGCAAGGGAGCCAGACCCGATCGCCGGTGCGTAACGACATACGTTCCTCCCGTCGTTCGCGGACATGCGGATTATAGTGTCTTCCGCTCAGGATGAAAGTGAGGGGCGGGGATCCGGGAGGAACACCCCGCCACAAGAAAGGTCAGATCGCCCGGTAGGCCGCAAACGACTGCGTCGAGGAACGCGCGTTCGGGTCGGTGATGACGTTGACGACCGCGGGTTTGCCCGAGGCCGCTGCGCGTTCCAGAGCCGGCCGGATGTCTTCGGGCCGCTCGACGAATTCGCCGTGCGCGCCGAACACCTTGGCCATTTCGTCGTAGCGGCTGAAACCCAGATCGCGCCCGGCGTTCATCACCCCGGCTCCGGCCCAGCCACCGTTGTTGCTGATGACGATCAGGGCCGGAATGTTCTTGCGCACCATGGTGTCGACCTCCATGCCGTTCATGCCGAACGAGCCGTCGCCGCTCAGTACGATCACCTGCGTATCCGGCTTGGCGACTTTCGCTCCCAACCCGAACGGCACGGCCACGCCCATACAGCCGTTCGGCCCGGCGTTGACCCGGTGGCCCGGCGCGTTGGTGGGGACGGACTGGCGCGCGAAGTTGAGGATCTCGTGGCCGTCCACGACGACGATGGCGTCGCGGTCCATGAACTCGCGCACTTCCTTGCACAGCCGCAGCGGGTGCATGGGCGACGAGTCGGCCTGCATGATGGCTTCCATCTTCTCCTGCGAACGCTCGTCGTACGCGCGCAGGGTGTCCAGCCACGCCGATTCGCCGCGGCCGGCGAACGCAGTCTGCCCCTCGTCGATCAACTGGCGCAGCACCGTCTTGGCGTCGCCGACGATGCCAATGTCCACCGCGCGGTTGCGGCCGATTTCCTCGTCGGCGATATCGACCTGAATCATCTTCACGTCTTCGGCAAAACGCGGCGCCTGGCCGAAGCCGAGAATGAAGTTGAGCCGCGTGCCGACGATCAACACCACGTCGGCCTCTTTCCATGCGCGGTTGCGGGCGCCGAGAAAGCTCAGCGCGTGGTCCTCGGGAATCACCCCGCGACCCTGCGGTGTGGTGTAGAACGGAATGCCCGACAACTCGACGAACTCGCGCAACTCCTGCATCGCGCCGGACCACAGAATGCCGGTGCCGGTAATCACCAGCGGCCGTTGGGCATCCTTGAGCATCGCGATTGCTCGGCTGACCAAATCCCGGTCGCCCGCCACGCGCGGCACGGTGTGCGGGCGCTTGGGAAATGCGACCTTGTCCTCTTCCACCACGCGGTACAGCACGTCGCCCGGCAGGTCCACATAGACCGGCCCGGGCTGGCCGCTGGTGGCGACGCGGAAGGCTTTGTTGATGATTTCGGGAATGCGGCGGGTGTCCTTGACGCGCTCGGCCATTTTGGTGATCGGCGTGAACATGCCGACCTGATCCATCTCCTGAAACGCGCCCATGCCGTCCTGCGACATGGCGCTCGCCCCGCCCAGCGCGACCACCGGCACGGCGTCCAGATAGGCGTTGCCCACCCCGGTAATCAGATTCGTGACGCCGGGACCCGAGGCCGCGAAGCAGACGCCCGGCTTGCCCAGCACCCGGCTGTAGGCGTGCGCGGCCATCGAGGCGCCCTGCTCGTGGCGCACGTCCACCGAGTTGAACCCGATCTCGATGCACTTCGAGGCCACGTCCACCATCGGACCGCCGGTGATGTAGAACACCGTGTCCACGCCTTCGTCCTTGAGTGCTTTCACTACGAGTGCGTTGCCGTCGACTTCCGCCATATCGTGTTTCCCCCTTTTGGATGGATGAATCTTGTGTGCGTTTCCGACCGCGGCCGATGCGTCGGGTTCGTTCGCGGGCTATGGAGCCGGCGGCGTATCCTGTCCCTGACGGTCGAAGGTCTTGGCGACCGTCTCGCGGTGGGTCGGCGCGCTGCCGAACGCGGCTTCGGACGCCAAGCCGCGGCGGTAGAACAGGTGCATGTCGTGCTCCCAGGTGAAGCCGATGCCGCCGTGCACCTGAATGGCCTCGCTCGTGACCGTCTTGCACATGTCGCTGCAATACGCCTTGGCCATCGGCACGGCCTCCGCGGCCTCGGCCACGTTCTCGTCCACGGTCCACGCCGCGTAATAGGTCAGCGACCGAGCGTTTTCGACCTGGACCAGCATGTCCACGCACTTGTGTTTGACGGCCTGAAAACTCCCGATCGGCTTGCCGAACTGCACACGGTCCCGGGCATATTCCACGGCCATGTCCAATGCCTGCTGGCCGGTGCCGACCATCTCGGCGCACAGCCCGGCCATCGCCTGGTCGAGCACGCGGCGCAGGATCGGCCAGCCGCCCCCGACCGTGCCGAGAACCTGCGACCCGGCAACCGCCACGTCACGAAAGACGACGCTGCATTGGCGGCGCGTCATATCGACGGTCTTCAGTTGCGTAATCTCGACCCCGGGCGCCTTAGCGTCCACCAGCAAGAGGGTGATGCCGTCTTCGGGCGAGCCCGCTTCCGCGCCCGTACGTGCGGCGACCACGAGCCAGTCGGCGACGTGCGCGTCGGGGACGAACAGCTTTTCGCCGGACAGGACGAAACCGGCGTCCGTAGCCGCGGCCGACATGCCGATGCCGCCTGCGTCGTAGCGTCCGCCGCGTTCGACCTGGGCGAGGCTCAGGACCAGTTCGCCCGCGGCCACGCGCGGCAGGATCCCGGCCTTCTGTTCGTCCGAGCCGCCGGCCAGCACCGCGGCCCCGCCCAACAGTACCGTGGCGAAAAACGGGCCGGGCACGAGCGATTTGCCCATTTCCTCCAGCACCACGACCAGGTCGAGGAAGCTGCCCCCGCTGCCGCCGTATTGTTCAGGGATCAGAATGCCCAGCCAGCCCAACTCGGCCGCCTTCTTCCACAGTTCGGTCGCGTGCGCGGTGTCGTCCTCCATCATCTTGCGCACGAACGCGGTCGGGCATTCCGCGTCGAGGAACTTGCGCGTCGCGTCGCGCAGCAACTCCTGGTCTTCGCTGAACCCGAAATCCATGTTTCCCCCCTAGCCCTTGGGCAGCCCCAGCACCCGCTCGCCGACGATGTTGCGCATGATCTCCGACGTCCCGCCGGCGATGGTGTACAACCGCGCCCCCAGCGCCCGGCGCGCCCAATAGCCGCGGTCGATGCCGGCTTCCTCCCCGAGTGCGCACTGCGCGTACGGCCCCAACAGTTCCAGGGCGAAATGCGCCATGCGGACGTACAACTCGCTGCCGGCCAGCTTACCGACCGATCCCTCCGGCCCCGGCGGGTTGCCGCGCAGTTGTCGGGTGAGTTGCCGGTAGCCGGCCAGCTTGAGCGCCTGAATTTCGACGTGGAAGCCGGCCACCTGCTGGCGGACGTGCGGGTCGTCCGCGGCGGGCCGGCCGTCGATTCGCAGATCGTCGAGCAACCCGACCAGCTTGTCGAGCATCGGCTCCAGATTATAGACCATGCCGAAGTTGGCCCGCTCGAACATCAGCGTGGTGATGGCGACCTGCCAGCCGCCATTGCGTTCGCCCACCATGTGCGCCTTGGGTACGCGCACGTCCTCGAAGAAGACCTCGTTGAATTCCGCGTCGCCCGAAATCTGGACCAGCGGCCGGACCGTGACGCCGGGCGCGTGCATATCGACCAGCAGGTAGGAAATGCCCTTGTGCTTGGGCGCGTCCGGGTCGGTCCGCGCCAGCAGGATGCAGTAATCGGCCTTGTGCGCGAAACTGGTCCAGACTTTCTGGCCGTTCACGACGAACGTATCGCCGTCGTCCACCGCGCGCGTTTGCAGCGAGGCGAGGTCCGATCCCGAACCCGGCTCGGAATAGCCCTGGCACCACACCTCGTCCGCGCTCAGGATGTTGGGGATGAACCGCTCCTTCTGCTCGTCCGTGCCCCAGTGCATCAGCGTCGGGCCGACCAGCGAAATGCCCAGCGGGTTGGCGAAGCCGGGCGCCCTCACGCGCGCCAACTCCTGCTGATAGATGGTCTGCTCCATGATCGTGGCGCCGCGGCCGCCGTACTCCTGCGGCCAGTGGATGCCCACCCAGCCCGCGGCGTGGAGCTTCTTCTGCCAGTCGAATTTGATGCGGAAGCGATCTTCCTGATCGATCAACTCGAACGCGTCCCGGTCGTAGCCGTCCGGCGGATTCGCGTCGAGCCACGTTCGGAGTTCCTGTCGAAACGCCTCTTCCTGCGGGGAATAATCGAAGTCCACGTCCGGCTCCTGGAAAGATCGTTGCGGCGGGTGACGAATGGCTTTTTGTCCGGCGAAAAACCCCGGCGGCGGTGCCGAATCACACCTGCTCCGTTGGGAGTCCAGACGCGGGTTGTAGCGGATTCGCCGCCCGGATGGTAGAGAAGGCGCAACATGGCCGTCGCGGAAGACCGATCCTGGGAATACACCCTGGGCCGCATCGACGAGCGGACCGAGCAGCACGGCAAGGACATTGCCGAGTTGTGGTCGGACGTCATCGGCTTGCGCGGGGATACGAACGACCTCAAAGATACGGTAGGTCGTATCGACGAGCGGATCGAGCAGCACAGTAAGGACATTGCAAAGTTGCGGTCGGACGTGACCGGCTTGCGCGGCGACGTCAACGACCTCGGAGATACCGTGGGCCGCCTCGACGAGCGCACCGAGCGACACGGCAAGGAAATCTCCGGGCTGCGTACGGACGTGAACGCCATGAAAGAAGCGATGCTTACCAAGACGACGTTCTTTGCCGTCGCGGCAGTCATAACGGCGCTCCTGGCGACGATGATTGCCATGAAGTGAGACCCCACCTCTTCCAGACGTCGTTCCCCGCCCCGTTCACGGACTCAATCTTCTCGGAAAATCTCCTCTCCAGAGGCCGGCGTGCGCTACCGCCAGACGTTCATTCCCACTTTGCGCGAGGCGCCGGCCGAGGCCGAAGTCGTCAGCCACAAGCTGCTGCTGCGTGCCGGCATGATGCGGCAAGTCGCGCGCGGGGTGTACGACTTCCTGCCGCTCGGGCTGCGCGTGGTGCGTAAGGTCGAAGCCATCGTGCGCGAGGAGATGAACCGCGCCGGGGCCCAGGAAATCCTGATGCCTGCGGTGTGTCCCGCGGAACTGTGGCAGGAGAGCGGGCGCTGGGAGGCGTACGGCAAGGAGTTACTGCGCATCAAAGACCGTCACGACCGCGACTTCTGCTTCGGACCGACGCACGAAGAGGTGGTGACCGACATCGTCCGCCGCGAGGTGCGCTCGTACCGCGACCTGCCGCTCAACCTGTACCAGATTCAGACCAAGTTCCGGGACGAGGTGCGCCCGCGCTTCGGCCTCATGCGCGGGCGGGAATTCATCATGAAGGACGCCTACTCCTTCCATGCCGACCTGGAGGACTGCCAGCGCGAGTACCGCAACATGTACGACGCATACAGCCGCATCTTCGACCGCTGCGGCCTGCGCTACCGGCCCGTGGAAGCCGATACCGGCGCGATCGGCGGCAGCCTGTCCCACGAGTTCCAGGTGCTGGCCGATTCAGGTGAAGACGCGATCGTGAGCTGCGACTCGTGCACCTACGCGGCGAACGTGGAGAAGGCCGAACTCGCGCCGCCACCCGACGCCGAACCGCAGATCGAAACGCAACTGATCCCGGTCGAAACGCCCGACCAACGCACGATCGACGAGGTCGCCGCGTTTCTGGGCGAGTCCCCCGACCGCTTCGTAAAGACCCTGGTGTACGTGACCGACACCGGCCAGGTCGTCGCGGCCCTCGTGCGCGGCGATCACGCACTGAGCGAGGCCAAACTCAAGAGCACGCTGGGCTGCGAATGGGTCGCGCTGGCCGACGCCGAGACGGTCGAACGGGTGAGCGGGACGGAGGTCGGCTTCGTCGGCCCGCTGGACATCCGCGCCACGCTCGTCGGTGACCATACGCTGCGCCGCGGGCGCGGCTTGGTGTGCGGGGCCAACCAGTGCGACCGGCATCTGACCGGTCTGGACGTGGAACGCGACCTGCCGAAGCTCGACTTCGCCGACCTGCGCCGCGCCGCGGCCGGCGACGAATGCCCGCGCTGCGAAACGGGCCGCTTCGCCGCGCACCGCGGCATCGAAGTGGGCCAGACCTTCTATCTCGGCACCAAATACAGCACGGCCATGCACGCCGGCTTTCTGGACGCCTCCGGCACGCAGCGCCCACTGGAAATGGGCTGCTACGGCATCGGGATCACGCGCACCGTCGCGGCCGCGGTCGAACAGAATCACGACGAGGCCGGCATCGTGTGGCCCAAGCCGCTGGCGCCGGCCGACCTGCACGTCGTGCCCGTCAACTGGAACGACGACGCCACGTGCGCGCTGGCCGAAGACGTGTACGCCAAACTGCACGCGGCGGGGGCCGAGGTGCTGCTCGACGACCGGCAGGAGCGGCCGGGCGTGAAATTCAAGGACGCCGACCTGCTCGGCATTCCGCTACGCGCCACGGTCGGCGGCAAGTCGCTGAAACGCGGGGTGATCGAGTTGCGCGGACGCACCGACGAGCAGGCGCGCGAGGTGCCGGTCGATCAAGCCGTGGACACCCTGCTGGCCGCGGTCCGCCCGACCGGCTGAGCGCGGCGGGGATCATGCCCACCTCGCAACTCGAGCATAGCAAATCCCAACAAGCTCGACCGACAGCGGCGCGACTGCGCCAAGCGCGCCGTCGGCTCATCTTCGCGCTGGACGTCGCCTCGCTGGCCGAAGTGGACGATTACGTGGCGCGACTGGTGGGCGAGGTCGGGCTGTTCAAGGTCGGCAAACGATTGTTCGTACACGCCGGCCCGGAGGTCGTCCGCCGCATCCAGAACAACGGCGGCCACGTCTTCCTCGACCTGAAATTCCACGACATCCCACAAACCGTCGCCCAAGCCACAGTCGAAGCCGCGCGGCTGCAGGTGCGGATGCTCACGCTGCACGCCGGCGGCGGTTCGCCCATGTTGCAGGCCGCACGCAGCGCGATCCGGCGCACGTGCCGGGCGGAACGGTTGCCACGGCCTCTTTTGCTAGCCGTAACGGTGCTGACGAGCCTGGATCGCGGCGACCTGCACGACGTCGGCGTACGCGCCGGCCCACTGGCCCAGGCTGTCCGTTTGGGGCGGCTGGCCGAAGCCGCGGGGATCGACGGCTTGGTCGCCTCGGCCCAGGAACTCACCGCTCTACGGCGTGCTTGTGGGGAG
Source organism: uncultured Binatia bacterium (SeqCode) (assembly GCA_965242795.1). Classification (GTDB taxonomy): domain Bacteria; phylum Desulfobacterota; class Binatia; order Bin18; family Bin18; genus Bin18. The sequence continues at coordinate 3,804,076 of OZ251505.1, read as the reverse complement.
AAGTTGGCCTTCGTCGTGCCAGGCATACGACCACAGGAGGACAGCGCCCAGAATCGACGCCACGATCAGAAGCGTGTCGTCACCCCGAGGGCGGCCTTACAATCCGGCGCCGATTACATCGTCGTCGGGCGACCAATCCGCGACGCACCGGACCCGCGCGCCGCGGCGCAGCGCATCGTCGAAGACATGACCCGCGGGTTGGAAAACTTTAGCCGCCGCTAAGTCGAACGAGGTCGCAGGATTGATTCGGATGGCAGTCGGAAGAGCCGCGAATTATAGATTTTCGGTTGGGAAATTGCGGCCCCAGATGATCCCCGCCCGTTTCGACCCTTCGACAAGCTCAGGGACCTTCCCATCCCCAAGTTCGTTGAGCTTGTCAAAACATCGAAACGAACCCCGAGGTCACCTCGGCCTTCGCACCCCACCTCTTTGACCATTCGACACGATCGGGGAGCGATCTCAACGGGCTGGATCCCAAACGTGTCGAAGCGCGGATCGTGAGTTGGCGGAGCCTTAAATAGGCGGCGTCTTGATTGACACAGATGGTGGAGGCGGCGGGAATCGAACCCGCGTCCGAGAGTAGTCCACTCAAGGCATCTACAATGCGTAGCTCGTATTTTGATCTCGTCCTCGGGACTCCTACGAGCAGGATGCCGTCGGACCAGCCAGAGTAGAGTTTCGGGCTCACACCCTCCGGCACTATGTGAGCCCTATCCCGATTTGTCTCGCCTTAGCCAGCCCTACGGGCTCGGGTTGGTAAGACGCAAGCTGCGCTAGGCAGCAAGAGCGTAGTCACTGTCGTCTGCAGATAATTTGCAGCCTGTCCGTTTTACGGGCGGGACAGAACCCCGGCATGCAGCCTTGGCTTTCTAGCCCACGTCGAAACCTGATCGCCCCCTCTCTGAAGTTGTGCGCCGGATGAAGACAACGGAGTGCGGTACGTTATCCGGTCCGCCGGTGCAGCGCCCGCTCGACTTCGCGTTTCATCTCGCGTTCGCGCATCGTCGCCCGCTTGTCGTACGCCCGTTTGCCTTTGGCCAGCGCCAGTTCCACCTTTGCTCGACCGCTCTTAAAGTACAGGCGAAGCGGAACGAGGGTCAATCCCTGTTGCCGGGTCTTGCCCAGCAGGCGCATGATCTCGCGCTTGTGGAGCAGCAGCTTGCGCGAGCGGGTCGGGTCGCCGTTGAAATGGTGCGCCGGCTTGTAGTCGCTGATGTGCGCGTTCAACAGGAACGCCTCGCCGTTGTCGATCCGGGCGTAGCTGTCCTTGAGATTGGCGCGACCGGCGCGCAGGGACTTGACCTCGCCCCCGTTCAGTATCAGCCCGGCTTCGAAGGTCTCGCCGATGGTGTAGTCGTGGCGCGCTTTGCGGTTGACGCAGACCGCATGCTCGCCGCTTTTCTGTTTCGCCATGTCTCCGGCTCAGCCTAGCACACAGTTGTCGATCAACCGCACGTCCCCGACCCAGGCGGCGATTGCCAGCAGCGTGGGCGCCGACACGCGCCGGACTTCTTCCAGCGTCTCCGGGTCGCACAGGCAGACGTACTCCGCCCTGACCGCGACGGCTGGAGCTCGCTTGGCCTGTTCCGCCTCTTTGCCCTTCCCGTCGAGGACGGCGTGGACGATCCGCAAAATCGCATTCGCGTCGATGCGTCCGTCCGCCACGCACGCCCCGGCGGCTTCCAACGCTTGAGAAATGCGGAGGCTGGCAGCCCGTTCCGCGGCGCTCAGCCGGGCGTTGCGCGAACTCATCGCCAAACCGTCGGGCTCGCGCACGGTCGGCATGGTCACGATGTCGATGTCGAAATTCAGGTCGCGTACCATGCGCCGGATGACCACGCACTGCTGAAAATCCTTCTCCCCGAACAGCGCGCAGTGCGGCTTCACCATGTTGAAGAGCTTGGCGACGACGGTCGCCACGCCCCGAAAATGACCAGGCCGGAAGGCTCCGCACAACGGCTTGGTGACGTCCTCGACTTCCACCGCGGTCTGATACCCGTCGGGATACACCTCCGCGGGCGGCGGCATGAACAGCACGTCCACCCCCAAGTCTCGAAGGAGCCGCTCGTCCTGCGCTTCGTCGCGCGGATAGCGGTCGAAGTCGGACGCCTGATTGAACTGCATCGGGTTCACGAAGATGGAGACCACCACGACGTCGCCGCGCGTCTTGGCCTCGCGGACGAGGCTCAGGTGTCCCTCGTGCAGAAAGCCCATCGTCGGCACGAAGGCGACGGTCTGCCCGGCGCGGCGCCGGTCCTCGGACCAGCGCTGCATGTCCCGCACGTGCTGAATGACGTCCACGGCAACGGTTCCCACGGTCCGAACGGAACAGGGATCAGTGGAAGCAGTGCTCGTCGCCGGGGAACGCCTGCCCGCGCACGTCGCTGATGTACGTCTGCACCGCGCCGGAAATGACCTGCTCCAGGTCGGCGTACCGCTTGACGAATTTCGGCGTAAACTCTCCCGACATGCCGAGCAGGTCGTGCATGACCAGAATCTGCCCGTCGCAGTAGGGGCCGGCGCCGATGCCGATGGTCGGGATCGGCAGCATCTCGGTGATCTCCCCGGCCAAGTCGAGCGGCACGCCTTCCAGCACCACGGCGAACGCGCCGGCGTTCGCCACGGCTTCGGCGTCTTCGATCAGCCGTTCGCGCGCTCCGGGCTGCCGGCCGGCCTTCTTGCCCTGAACCTTGTAGCCGCCCATCCGGTGCACCGACTGCGGCGTGAGGCCAATGTGCGCCATGACCGGGATGTCCACGTTGACGATCGCCTTGACGACGCGCGCCACGTTGACCCCACCTTCCAGCTTGACCGCCTCGGCCCCGCCTTCCTTCAGCAGCCGGCCGGCGTTCGCAATCGCGTCGCAGATACCGGCTTGATAGGTGAGAAACGGCATGTCGCCTACGACCAGCGCCCGCGTCCGCGCCCGGGTCACCAACCGGACATGATAGATCATCTCGTCCAGCGTGACCGGCAACGTCGTGTCCGCGCCCTGCACCGCGGTGCCGAGCGAGTCGCCGACCAGCAGCACGTCGATGCCGCACCCGTCCAGAATCCGGGCGAACGGATAATCGTAGGCGGTCAGCGCGGAAATCTTCTGCCCGGCCGCTTTGAGCCGCTGAAGTTCCGGAACCGAGACTTTGTCCACGGGGCGTTGCATGGTGTCCCTCCCTTTCATCTGCCGGATGCAGTCGGGACCGATTGGGGAGGGCGCGCGGACAGAGGTACTTGGGGTGGGTATCGAACCGGCCCTCCGGTTCGGTATTCGGGCGCACCTTGTCGCGGGGATGTGCTGCCTTCCGTCTCGGTCCGCATGACTGGATCCAAGCGGTTTGTTCCGACCGTCCGCCTGCCCGCTGAGCGCCTGTGTGGGTCGATCGATTTATCGCCCGGCGGCGCCCTTCCCTGGGAGGGCGAACAGTTTCGGGCGTGCTGATACCATACCTTTTCGAATCCTGTCCAGAGTGCAGATCCGATCTCGCTCCCTGCCCGGTGGAGGGGCGAAAAATCTTTCGCCCCTCCACCGGCTTCTTCCGTTCCCTCCCCCCTTGAGGGGGAGGGTCAGGGAGGGGGTCCTTTGTCGCACCTCTCGAACCAAACCCTCCCACTCTACTATTTCTGTCGTGTCTCGGTTCCAGATTCCGGGCTGATTCGTAGGCCGGGATGACATCGGGTTCGTTTCGATATTTCGACAAGCTCAACACATCGCAGGCTCAACGAACTTAGGGCTGGAAAGGTCCCTGGGACTTGCAGTGTCCTGGGCTTGTCGAAGGGGGAAGGGTTCGGACCCAACATCTCATCGAACCGGAAATTCCGAACCGACACGCTCCCCACGAACCGACTTTCTTTTTTCGCCCGCACCTTCTTGTTAGAGTGCCGAAATGTCGCCACAGCCCGCCCCTACCTCCATGCAAGATTCCACCATGAAGGACGTTCGCTCAATCATCGGCCAGTGCTTCATCGTCGGTATCCCGGGGCCACGCCTCGACGACCGCACCCGCAGCGTCTTGACCGCCCTACGGCCGGGCGGCGTCATCCTGTTCGCCCGCAACTACACCGACCCGGACACGCTCCGCGCGCTGTGCGGCGAACTGCACGCGCTCGTCCCCGACAACCCCCCGCTGGTGGCGCTCGATCACGAGGGCGGGCGCGTGCATCGCCTGCACGCGCCATTTACGCACTTCCCCCCCGCGGCGCGCATCGGCGAAACCGGCGAGCCACGGCTGGCTTTCGAGGTCGGCGCCGCGCTCGGCCACGAGTTGCGCAACGTCGGCATAGATATCGACTTCGCGCCGGTCCTGGACGTGTTCTCCAACCCGGCCAACACGGTCATCGGCGACCGCGCGTTCGGTTCGGACCCGCAGCGCGTGGCCGAATTCGGCTGCGCGCTGGCCGCTGGCTTGCGCAGCGCCGGCGTCCTGCCGTGCGGCAAACACTTCCCCGGCCACGGCGCCACGCTGCTCGACTCGCACGACGCCCTGCCCTGCGACGAGCGCCCGCAAGCCCGTCTGGAGGCGCTTGACCTGCCGCCGTTCGAGGCCGCAATCGCCCAGGACGTCGAGATGCTCATGACCGCGCACGTCCTGTATCCGGCCCTGGACCCGGAGCGGCCGGCCTCGCTGTCGCCCGTCGTCATGCACGACCTGCTGCGCCGGCGTCTGGGATTCCGCGGCGTCATCGTCTCCGACGACCTGGAAATGGGCGCGATCGCACGCGCATCATCCCTGGAAGACGCGAGCGTCCAAGCTCTGGCAGCGGGCGCCGACATGGTACTGATCTGCCACAGCCTTGACCGCGCATTGCCCGCCCGCGACGCCTGCGAACGCGCCCTGAACGACGGTCGATTGCGCGACACCCGCCTTCGGGAAGCGCACGACCGGATTCGACGGCTCAAAAATCGGTTCGCCGCCCGACCGGACGTTCCGCTCCGCCCCATCGGCGCCCTGGAGCACGCCAAGTTAGCCGCTGCCATCCTCCGCCATACGCCGGACTGAACGAATGGAACGTAGGGGCAAAAATTTTCGCCCCTACACCTGACGAGTGACAAAAAGGCGTCCCGGGAGCGTCAAGCACGTAATTCCCCAAGCCACCTATTACTTGAACGAAACTGTCATGACACGGTGGCGATGACGTACTCCATCTTGCGTTGCTTGCACCACATTTCCGCCGCTTTGCGCTTGCGCTGCACGTCGTTGGAATCAATCCGACTGGGGTCTTTGACCTCGATAACGACCTTTCTGCCGTCCTCGTATTGCACAAGAAAATCCGGCACGTACCGCCGCTGGTGCTTTTGGCCGTCAATCCAGGGGATGGTGACGCCGCGCCGTTTCATCCATTTGGTTACATGAGGGTCGTGTTCCAGGCGGTCCATCATCCGCCGTTCGAGATCGCTGTCGTACTTCTCGAAATTCCAGGATCTTTTCCGTGGATTCTCGTAATTGCCTCGTATGCTAATCGCCATATTCCACGATCCCCGCTACCAGCCCCGGGCTGTCCCCGACTTTCGATTGCACTTGTCCGAGCATGTTCCATACAAAATCGACCTCGCTTCGTTCGGCGAGACCGAGCGAAGAACCGTTCAGGAACTTGACGCGGACATGGTGCAGCAAAGCACTGTAAACCTGCCCCTTGAACATCGCAGCGTACCCGCCATCCACGGTCAATTCCTCGGCCATCTCCAGCAAGGCCGCCTTCACAGCCTCACGCATTGCGTCATCCGAGGGCCGCACCGATGCGCCGCCATATACTTTTTCCTCCGGCGCCGCATGAATGGTCTTCCAACCTCGTCCGCCTAACTCTTGGCCGACCACCCCCGCCATGTTGACCTTGGTAATCTCGACTGCCGTCGGATCGTATTCGATGGCGTCCAAGACTTCCCGCCAATTTTCCAGCGGTTCCGGTGGCGGCGGAATATCGCCCACGTCGAATTCTTCGTCGTCCGCTATCGACTGGTCTCGCGGCGGGACGTCAATGACAAGATCCGGCCTTTCCAACGTTTGCTTGGGCGGCGGTGGCGGCAAGTCTTCCAGCTCATCGAACGAGTCGTCAATCGAAACTCCTTCGCGTTTTTTTGCGTTGAAAATTTTCCACAACCATTGATGCTCCAGTTTGGGATGATCCACTGCCGCGCATATCTGGGGTTCGTCCGGACCGACTTTCTTCGCTCTCACGCGCCGCAGGCCGCGGCCGATGACCTGTTGCCCGTAAACCTTGCTCCCGAACTTGCGCAGCAACAGGATGACGCCCACTTCCGGCACGTCCCACCCTTCGCGCAGCATCAACACGCTGACCACGGCCCGGTACGACCCTCCCTTCTTCTTTTGTCGGCCCAACTCGCGCGCCTGCTGCCGGGAAGCTTCGTCGCTGTCTTCCGTAACCAGCAGCGTCTTCACCTTGAAATACCTGGTGAGCGTCCGTTCGACCCTCTCCGCGTCAGCCTTGCACACCGCCACGACGAACAGGATGGGCTGATACCGGTTCTTGGCGCGCCGTTCCTGTTCCTCCAGGCGGCGCAGCGCAATTGCCATCTGCTGGCGCATCGGCTCGTCGTCCGTCACCCATTGCGTTGCGTTCAATCCCAACCGGTCCACTTCCTCCCAGTCGATTTCCTCGACCTTGCGGCGCTCGCCGGTACGCGCGTCCGTATAGGTCAACTGCACCGTTGCAATATCCGGTTGGTAAACGACCGGCGTCTTGATGATCCCGTCGGCCAGCGCGTCGGTCACGTCGTATTCGTAGATCGTGTCGCTGTCCGGCGCCTTGCCGTCGGCGCGGTCGGGCGTTGCCGTGGTGTCCACGCGCAGCACGACTCTTTCCCGCATGCGGGCGAGCGTCGCTTCGTATTCCGGCGCCGGCGAGTTATGCGCCTCGTCGTTGAAGAGCGCGAATTCCGGTCCGTTCATCAGCGCCGAAAGATTGCTCTCTCCGCTTTTGTTGCTCAGGTAGAACTGATGAATATTGCCCACGATCACGCTGGCACCGAACAGGCTCGCCCACCCGCCCGGCTTGCCTGCTCCCAACGTCGCGAGGACGAAATCCGACGGGCCGCAATTGGCCCAATCGGGCAAGAGGTCGCGGTCTTGGAAAACCTTCCCGTTTTCGAAATCTTCCTCCAGCCGGTCGCGTACGATCAGATTCGGGCAGAGCATGACGAATTTGTGAACGCCACGCGCAATGCGGAGCCACGCGGTCACCGCGGCGATGACCGCCGTTTTCCCTCCGCCGGTTACGATGTTCAAAAGCAATCCGTCCGCGCCCAACTCCGCCTTGCCTAGGATCTCGTGCACGTACACGACCCGGAGGAATGCTTCCCATTGATGCGGCCAGAGCGTCCCCTCCCGCGCCGCCCGGTCGTCATCGTCCGAAGTCAGGAACGCAATGTACTTGTAGGAGTGCTCGTTCAACCCCGGCATCAATGGAGTGACTCGCATGCCAGTCACAGTGAATTATAGATACTGTCGGTTTTCTTGAGCAATCGTTTCATCTCGAAGAGGCGGGCGTTGAGCCATATCCGATACCCAGGCATGCCGCCTTCCCAGATATCGGAAAGAGAGCACAATGCGTTCCGGTCGCCGAAGATGACATGGTACTGCCTACCGGAAAAATGCGGGGAGCGTCTTCACGTAGCGCCCACGCACCTCCCCCTTTTCGGTGATGATGGCGCTGACCAAAGGATGGGGCGTCACGTCGAAGGCCGGATGGGCGACGCGGCTGCCTGCTACCAACGCGCGCTCGCCAGCCTCAACCTGCGCGCCCATTGCGCCCGCGACCCCCTCGCCCTGGCACAACGCCGCACCGTGCTTACCTCCGTCTGACTTGACCGCCCCGTCCAGACCGATCGCAAACGGCACTCCACGGAGATGCAGAAAATTGCGGAGAGCCTTTTCCTTTCGGCTTTCGTACGGACGAAGAGCCAGTATGAGCGGAACCCGATCTACATTGCTCCCGCTCCCCTCGTGTGAGAGGGTTGGAAGAAGGGAAACAACGTCGGGACTGTTGGGATCCCGGACATTCAGTTTTTCGACCGGAGGGCTGACCGATGACAGACAACGTTATCGACAGAGACGCCAATACCCTCGGTGGGACGCCGGTGTTTTCCGGGACCCGGGTTCCCGTCCGTATTCTGATCGAATACCTGGAGGCGGGTGATCGACTGGACGACTTCCTGGACAGCTTCCCTACGGTCTCGCGGAGCCAGGCAATTGCCGTGCTCCGGCGGGCCAAGGCGACGCTGACGAGCAAGGCTGATGAAGTTACTGCTTGACGAGTCCGTTCCGAGACAACTTGCGCGATTCTTCCCCGAGGCGTTCGAGGTGCGCACCGTGCAACAAATGGGTTAGGCTGGGAGCAACAACGGCGATTTACTCAAGCGGACGGCGGCGCATGGATTCGCCGCACTCATCACCGCCGATCAGGGGATCGAGTACCAACAAAACCCGGACACTTTGCCGACCGCTGTCCTCGTGCTGATCGCCTCCCGGACGCGCGTGCAAGAACTTCGCCCCCTCGTCCCCCGAATCCTCGGTATCGTCACCGGGAATGTGCAGAGACGTATCTACCGCATCACGGAGTCGGACTCTTCGGAGTAGCGGCACTACCCGGCGCAGTCACTTGCCGACCAATGCGGGGAGCGTCTTTGCGTAGCGCCCGCGCGCTACGCCCTTTTCCGTGATGATGGCACTGACCAAACGATGGGGCGTCACGTCAAAGGCCGGGTGGGCGACGCGGACGCCGTCCGGGGCGATCTGTCGACCCTGGACGTGAGTGATCTCCATAGCAGAGCGTTCCTCGATCGGAATCTGTTCACCCGACGGGCAATCCAGATCGATGGAGGCGGTCGGCGCGGCCACGTAGAAGGGCAGCTTGTGGCGGTCGGCCAGCACCGCGCTGGTGTAGGTGCCGATCTTGTTGGCCACGTCGCCGTTAGCCGCGGTGCGGTCGGTGCCCACGATGACGCAATCGATGTCTCCCTGCTGCATGAAATGCCCCGCCATGTTGTCCGTAATCAACGTGGCCGAAATACCGTCGCGCGAGAGCTCCCACGCCGTGAGCCGGGCGCCCTGCAAATACGGGCGCGTTTCGGGCACGAAGACCGACAACGTCTTGTCTCGTTGCCATGCCGCCCGGATGACGCCTAACGCGGTGCCGTAGCCCGCGGTCGCCAGCGCGCCGGCGTTGCAATGTGTGAGCACGCTGGCGCCGCGCGGAATCAACGGCGCGCCGTAGCGGCCCATACGCCGGTTGGCGGCCACATCTTCGCGTTGAATCTTCAGAGCTTCGCGCTCGGCCGCGCGGATGAGCGCCTCGCGCCCCTTTGCATACGTTTTTTCAAAACAGCGTCGCATACGCTCGATCGCCCAGAACAGATTGACCGCGGTCGGTCGCGTGGCCGCAAACAAGTCGCACAGACGCGCGAACTCCGCGGGGTGCGCACTGCGCTTGAGCCGCCGCACCCCGAGCGCGATACCCATTGCCGCGGCCACGCCGATAGCCGGCGCCCCACGGATCACCATGTCGCGGATGGCGCCGGCAACGCCACGGTGGTCGGTATAGCGACGATAGATTTCGCGCGTCGGCAGGGCACGCTGATCGATCATACTCACCGCGCCGTCTTGCCAAGCAATGGTATGGAACGCAGAGCGTCGCATAGCCGGAGACCTTTCTTCATTTCTTCTACTGGGAAATTCCCTTGCAGATGATCCCGCGCCCGTTTCGACAAGCTCAACGGGCTGACTCCTGAGCCTGCGGTATCCTGAGCTTATCGAGAGGGTAGGGGGGAGGATCAGAGCCTCCCCCGGATTTAATCCGGGAGAGGAGAGTCCGTGGGAACCTTCAAGCTGGCGGACCGGCCCGAGGCTGCGGAAAGACACCTACGATGTCGCACCGGACGACGTGTGTGCGCCGTCCAGTAGCTCCACGCCAGCCCGCGGGGTCCACACCGCGACAGTCGAATCGTCCGCGGCCCGTTTGAGCGTCAGCTTTTCCAAGCCGGCGTCCGCCGTGAACAGGGCAACGTCCCGTCCATTCGTCCGCCATGCCTCGCCGATCACCTCGACCAGGCTGGTGCGTTGGGCATCGGTCAGCCCGGCCCAGGCTTCCGAAACCGTGACGGTCACGGCGCGCCCGAAGTCGCTCGCCTCCAAGCCGTGATAGACATCCGCCCAGCGGCCCGCGGACAACTGTTGGTCGGTCCGGTACACGCAGGTCCACATCTCCGGGCTGACGCTGGCGGGCAGGTCGGGCGGGGGTTGGGGTTCTTCGTCCGCCGCCGCCTGCTCAACCTCGGCAGGCTCGGGCTCCGCGGGCTCGTCGGTCCCCCGGAAATAGATGAACAGGCCAATCAGGACGAGAACGAAGGTGGTCGGGATTTTGCGCAACCCGGCGCCGATCAATCCGAGCAGATTGCGGGGCACGCCCCGTTCGGGCGGCGATCCTCTGCGCGGCGGGGGAGACGGCTTCGCCATGCCCGGGTCGTATCAAGGTCAATAACTGCGATGGGGAAAGCGGCTATCCCCACAACCGCTCGGTCGCCAACCGCGCGCCCTCGGCACACGCGGCCAGCTTGGCCCACACCACGCCATCGGGCACCATTTCCCAGCCGGCGAAGGTACCGAAGCCGCAATCTACGCCAGCGATGATGCGGCTGCGGTCGCCGACCGCCTCGGCGACCTGCACGAGTCGGTCCGCGACCACCTCCGGGTGCTCGACGTAGTTGATCGTCGAGTCGATGACGCCCGGAATGAGCAGCATCGAGTCCGGCAGCGGATGCGCCTGCAACGCCTTGTACTCGTGCTGGTGGCGCGGGTTGGCGAGTTCGATGGACAGCGCGCCGACCTGCGCCTGGTACAGGATGGGAAGAATGTCGCCCAAGGCCACGTCGTGGTTGTGCGGGCCGTCGTAGTTGCCCCAGCAGACGTGCAGCCGAATGCGGTCGGCGGGGACGTTCTTGGTCGCGCGGTTGATCGCCTCGACGTGCGTTTCGACGATCTTCTGGAACTCGGCCAGCGGGCGGTCCTGAAAGAGGAAGTGGCGCTCCATCGCCAAGTCGGGCGCGTCGAGTTGCAGCAGCAGCCCCTGAGCGTGGATGTACTCGTACTCGTTCCGCATCTGCTCGGCGACGGCCATGACGTACGCCTCGTGACTGTCGTAGTGGGCGTTCAGCATGGTGGTCGCCACGATGCCGGGCGAGGCCGCGGTCATGAACCGCTCGACGAACTTGTCGGGCTGCTCGTCGGTGCAGCGCAGGAACAGCGCGCACTCGTCTTCCACGTCCGACAGGTCGTCGTACACCACGTCGGCCACGGCCTGCGGCGCGTTGAAGACCTTGGCGCGCATCATGTTCCGGCGCTGCATCATCGCCAGGAAGTCCGGGAACTCGGCCATGTCCTGCGGGGTGGGTCGCGCACTCTCCCCGCCGAAGCCGCGCATCCGCTGCGGAACGTAGGTCTGAAATCCGACCCGCGGCTGCTCGCCGTCGTTGCCGACGTCCACGCCGGCCTCGAGTTGTGCCTGCACCACGTGCCGCACCGCGGACTCCGCCTCGCGCGCCAACTCCGCGGCGTCGATGGCACAGCCCTGCTCCTGCTCGATCAGCAGGTCGGTCAGCCGCGGATCGCGCGGCAGGCTGCCGACGTGAGTAGTGAGAATCCGATCCTCGCTTCGTTGCATACCCTTGCCTCTCTCCGGGTTCAGCGCCGCTGCCGTTCAGCGTTGGTGATACAGCGGGTGGCCCTTCACGCCGGTGCGCAGCGTGTTGAAGTGGTCGCCCTCCAGGTTCGCGATGAACAAGTCCTGCATGTCGGGGCCGCCGAACGCGCAGTTGGTCGGAAAGTGCATCTTCGTCCCGTCCGGGTCGTGGACGAACGTTTCCCACTCACCGTTCGGATCGACCTTGATGATGCGATTGCGGGGTTCGAGTTTGCCGTTCGCAGGCACTCCGGGCAGCGTCACGTACAGGTTGCGATCGACGTCGAACGCCATGCCGTCGGGCAACGCCGGAAAGCCCGTGGCGTAAATCTCGGGCTTTCCGAACGTGCCGTCTTTCTTGATCTGGATGCGCACGCAGTCGTTGCGCGAACTCTCCAGTACGTACACCGCGTCTTCGTTGGGATCGATGGCCGTACCGTTCGCAAAATAGATACCGGTCGCCACCACCTCACCGCGGCCGTCGGGCCGGATGCGCACGACCGCGCCGTTGGGCTGCGGGTCGGTGAACTCCGCGAACACCTCGCGGCCTGCCCGCGTGCTGGAGTTGGATACGTACAGATTACCCTCGGCGTCGTAGCTGCAGAAGTTCGGCATGTTCAGCGGCAGGTCGCCGGCGCGGTCGGCCACCAGCGAGACCGTGCCGTCCGGCGACCTGCGCATGACCGCGTGGTGGCGCAGGTCGCAATAGACGAAGCTGCCGTCGCGGTCGAGCGTTACGCCGTTGGGAATCGCCCGGTCGGGCAGTTGGGCGACCTCGTGCACGACGCCGTCCGGGCTCACTTTGTAAACGATCCCGTTGCGGCCGCCGCCCCAGGCGTTGCCTTCCTTGTCGATGGCTACGCCTTCGGCTTTGCACACGCCCGGGCCGAAGACTGCGACCTGCGAAACGTCATGTTGCGGCATGGCTCCCCCCTCTCACCGCTGCGGCGGCTACCGATCCTCCGCGTACAGAACGCCGCTCGCTTGCAGGGCGGCGATCCGTTCGTCCGTGTAGTCGAGTTGCTCACGCAGGACCGAACCCCCGTGTTGGCCGAGAAGCGGAGCCTGGATGTCGGGCAGCGTGGGAAACTCGGAGTATTTGAGCGGGAAGCCCGGGATGGTCACCTCGCCCAGAATCGGGTCCGGGACCGTCCGCACCATCTCGCGCGCCTTGAAGTAGGGATGCTCCAGAATGTCGGTGATGGACATGACCGGTGCCGACGGCACGCGGTGATCCTCGAAAACCTGGAGGACCGCGGCGTCGCTCGGCTGCGCCTGCATCCAGGCTTCGATGAGCGGAATGAGTGCGCCCTGGTTCTTGCCCCGGTCAGCGTTGGTTGCAAAGCGCGGGTCATCGATCAATTCGGGCTTGCCCATCGCCTTGCACATGTTGGCCCATTGCCGGTCGAGGACGAGAATGACGATCCAGCCGTCGGGCCCCTTGAACACGCCGCACGGACACACCAGCGGATGGTGCGAGCCCATGCGCAGCGGCACGAACTCGCCGTTGCTCATGGTGTGGCCCTGCACGTTGACCTCGTGCATGTGGAACATGGCATCGACCATCGACAGGTCGATGTACTGGCCGACGCCGGTCCGTTCGCGGTGGTAGAGCGCGTAGCCGAGCGCGGCGAAGCCGTGGACGCCGCTGCTCACGTCGGCGATCCCCAGCCCGACGAACTGGGGCGGGCCGTCCGGGCTGCCGGTCATGTGCATGATGCCGGAGAACGCCTGGGCGATGAAATCGTAGCCGACCCGGTGGGAGAGCGGGCTTTTGCGGCCGAACGCGGAGATCGACACCATGATGAGCTTGGGATTCCGCGCCTTGAGCGAGGCGTAGTCGAGCCCGCGTTTTTCCATCACGCCCGGCCCGAAATTCTCGACCACCACGTCCACGGTCGGGATCAGTTCGTGCAGGATGTCGAGCGACACGGGCCGGTCGAAATCCAGACACAGGCTGCGCTTGCCGCGGTTCTGCTGCACGAAATAGGCGCTGCGGTCGTCGCGGATGAACGGCAGCAGCCGGGACGGGTCGCCCATCGGCGCCTGTTCGACCTTGATGATGTTCGCGCCCATTTCGGCCATGAGCCGCGTCACCGTCGGCCCGGCGAGGTACTGGGTAAAATCCAGGACGGTCACGTCGGAGAGCATGGACGCCTGTCCGTTCGACTCGTGCATGGTCGGCCTCCGCGGGTGGTGTCGATACGCGGGCTTCTACCACGCGGCCCGCGGGAAAGCGAGACTTTCGCGAGTCTGGACGCGAACCGTGGAGTCACACGGTCGCGGGGCGGCAGACGGACGGACGCTCGCGGACGGGTCAGATCCCGTCTCGTGAGGACGGGACCGGAGCGGGGTATTTCCAGGTCAGGGACAGGAGCGAATCGCCGCCGGGCAGCGGGGTGGATTCGCATTCGGGCGAGACGTCGGATGGGACTTCGGGATGTCGGCCGCGGGCCTCGGAGACGGCCAACCGGAGCAACTCGGCTTCGTCAACCCCAGCCGCGGGAGCTTCGGTATCGGCGGCGGCGGTGAGTTCGGACGCGCGGAGTTTGACGGTCACCGTGATCTGCATGGCGTTGGAACTGCGTTGTGAGGGAGCGGCGGGGCAAGTGCTGTCCAGCGCGACTTCGAGCTCGGTCGGCGCATCGTCCACGTGGTCATCCGTATCGAGGGCGTCCGATGGCTCGTCGTGTGTGAGTGGTGCTGCCTCGCGGGCCGGTTGCGTAGGGGCGTCGGAGTCGGCAGCCGCAACGGCCGGCTCGACCGGCGTGACCGCCTGGGTGGAGTCCGCCTCCCGTGTAGCACGGACGGCGGTTTCATCTCGCGGCGCCGGCCGCGACGGGCGAGATCTGTCCGCCGCGGCGTCGCTCTCTCTTCTCCGCTCTTCGGACGGCCGGTCGTCTGCCCCGCGCCGGCGTCCCTGGCCGCGCCGGCCGCCACGTCTCCGTCCGAGGCCTTGGCGTTCGCGGCGTTCGCCCTGGTCGGCGTCCGACCGGGCCGCCGTGGCGGCAGCCTCCTCGCGCTGGGGGGAGACGCGCTGCCGGCCTGGCAACAATCCGAGCGCCAAGTACACACAGGTTTGCGTGGAGACCCGGTCGAAGACGTCTTCGGCCAGTTCCATCGCCTTTTCCTCGGTATGCGCGTCCACGTCGCAGTCGACGAACACCATGCAATGGACCCGACCCGCGTTGGCCGCGGACGCATTCGGGCTCTCGCTCATCTCGTGGGCGTAATAGCGAACCCGTTGATGTGAAAGCGAACCGCGCAGGGAGGAAACTTCGGCCTGGACGTCTTCGGTCGAAGCGCCACTGGCCTCGAACACGGCAAGGGCGTGGAAGTTCGGCATAGGTCGCAGGATTCTATACAGGCTGGCCGGCGCATCCGCAAGACCGTTCCGAGCACCGGCCCGAGTGATACCGGCGTCCGCCGCCGATCCGACGTTCGCCACGGTCCTGCATCTGGACCTGGCCCACCTTTCGGCGTAGATTGCCGCAAACGTTTCGGTCGGGTTGACACAGCCCGTCACGCTGTCGCCTCTGCGATTCTGCAGGGGGAAGCGGACCGAGCCTCGGGCCGGTAACGGCGATCGGTTCTTGGTCGAGCGGACGCTGGACCCGCGTTGGGCGCGCCGACGAAAGGAGGTGATCCAGTGGCGTTAGCGAATACGGTGATCTGTGAGGTGGCGGCCTCCTAGGCCGACGACCCTGTGTTGGATCGCACACCAAGGGTGGTCGCTTGGGAGGACCAGGCGCCACCGCGGCCCCGGCAGCCCGCGTGGATCACCCGCGGGACGTCCGCAAGGACGGAACACTGCCGGGGTTTTTGCACCGGCGAGTTGACCGTACGGTCGAGCTGGCTTTATTGATTCATCAGAGGAACACGGGCGTATGGCTACGAGAATCAGTGCGTCACAGGCCAAAGCCGCGTTCTCCGCCTTGATGACGGATGCCGCCAGTGGACGGCGGGTCGTTATCGAGCGGAGGGGAAAACCTCTGGCCGCGCTGGTGAGCGTGAACGATCTGGAATTGATCGAGCAGAAGCGGCAACGGCTTGCCGAGCCCCGTCCTAAAGGCGCGCTCGTTCTGGTGGGCGCCTGGGGCGACATCGAAGATCTGGACGTGGACGTATTGATTGCCGATATCTACACACGCCGGCTGGAAGACACGGGCCGCGACGTGAACGTCAAAGCCTGATGTATCTGCTTGATACCGACATCCTCAGCAACCTGATGGGACGGTCTCCGTCCGGTCCACTCATGGCGAAGATGGCGTCAATCCCCGTTGATCGTCAGTTCACGTCGAGTATCACGCTTGGGGAGTTGCTCTATGGTGCCAATCGGCTGCGACCGCACTCGACGAGGCTGCTGGCGCAGATCGAAGAGAAACTCGTCGCCAATCTGCCCATCCTGTCTTTCGACGCCGCGGCAGCCAGACGGTACGGCGAAATCCGAGCGTTGATCGAAAGCCGCGGAACCCCGCTGGGTGACGCCGACCTCAGGATCGCTTCGATTGCGCTCGTCCGGGGTCTGACGGTGGTGACGGCCAACACCAGACATTTCGAGCGCATACCCGGCCTGAGAATAGAGAACTGGATGTCATCGGACTAAGCGGCCGGCGAGCTTCACGTGGAAGGGCTACACACGTCCAGAATGAACGTGTCGAACAGCACCCGCGCAGAGGTCGGGCTTGACTTGAAGGCCAAGTCGAGTCGGGCCGCGTGGTGCAGCACGCGGTGCAATTCCCGATACGAGAACGCCTGACTCTGGGCGGCCAAGGCGCGCGCCTGCTTTCCATACGCACCGGCCGGCTTCTGACGTTGGCCGGTCTGCCCCCCACGCTCGGGCCGGGCCTCGACCGCGTCTTTGGCTTGCCACAAACGCCGGAAATGGCCGACCAGTGCGTGCAGCACGGGAATCGCCTGCTTGTCGTCGCGCAACACCCGTTGGAGCAACCCGAATGCCCGCGAGGCGTTGCGTGCGCCCAGGGCGTCGGCAAGCTCGAACACCGAGTGCTGGTGCAGGTCGCCCGCGCATTGCTCGACGGCGGCGTGATCGATGTCGGTCTTGGGAAACACGAAGGCGGCGAGTTTTTCGATTTCGGTCGCCAGCGCGAACAGGTCGGGGCCGATCTGATCGGCCAGGAGCGACGCGGCCTCGCGGGTGAGCCGCACCCCGCGTTCGCGGGCCAAGCGCTGCGCCCAGCCCGGCATCTGACTGTCGAACGGCGCCCGAAACTCGCCGACGAAGCCGCGCTTGGCACAGGTCGAGAAAAATTTGTAGGTGAGGTTGGCCCGCCCCTGGACGCAGACGACGAGCGGCTGGCTTTCGTCCCGCAGTTCCGCGGCCGCGGCCAGCCGTTCGCGCTCCTCCGCGCGGAGTTGCCCTGCGCCCTTGAGCACGGTCAAGCTCTGCGAGGCGAACAGCGACGCCCCGCCCCATGCCTCCAACAGCCCGTCGAGCGAATCTTCGCCGGCATGGAACGTGCGCGTCTCGGCGTCCGGCCCGAGACGGTCGCGCACGCAGTCCACCGCCCGGGCGGTCAGAAACGCCTCGTCCCCGTGAAACAGATACAGCGGTGCAGGCGGGTCCTTGGCGAGCAGGGCGAAAATTTCGTCGGGCGGGCGAAACGCACGCTTTGTCGAGGTAGCGGCCATGCTGACAGACTAGAAAAGACGGCTCCTGACCGAAGCGTTACAGCCCTTCCCGCGCGAACGCTTCTACCAACAACGGTACGCTTTCGGCCCAGTCCGCGACGATCCCGACGTCGGCGAAGCCGAAGATGGGCGCCTCGCGGTCGGCGTTGATCGCCAGCACGGTGCCCGAGGATTGAATGCCGCACGAGTGGTTGAACTTCCCGCCGACGGCGAGCGCGATGTACAGGTTGGGCGCAATGCTCCGTCCGGTGATCCCGACCTGTCGGGCATGCGGCATCCAGCCCTTGTCCGTGACCTTGCGGGTCGCGGCCAACTCGGCGTCCAGAATGCGGATGAGCGGGTTCAGGTCGTCGTATCGTTCGGGCGGAATGCCCTGCCCTACACCTACCACGCGCGAGGCCAACGCAAGGCTGTCGAGTTCGTCATTACGGGTTCGGGACGACACCCGAATCCGCGAGCGGGACGTGACCTTCACGGTTTCGATGGGTGGCCGACACCGTCCGCGCGGCGTCAGGCGGGAGAGGACTCCTGGTCGGACCGTGGCCATCTGGACGGGCGACGAGGCGCGAATAGCGGCCACCAAACGCCCACCGAACGCCGGCTTCCAGGCGACGAGATTGCCATCCTCGACTTCGAGCTGAACCGCATCGCCGGTCAACCCGGCCCCCAACCCCGCGGCCACGCGCGAGGCGACCTCGCGTCCCCACGACGTGCTCGGCGCGAGGATGCAGCGCGGCGACGACGACTTGCACAACGGGAGGACGGCATGAGCGACGTCTTCCTCCACTTCCGCGCCGTCCAGGACGACCAGCCGGTCGGCGCCCCAGGCGTAACATTCTTCCGAGGAAACCGCGTCCGCCCCGGTTTCCCCCGCGGCTCTCGACTGCACGGCGACGACCGAGCCGGACAACCGCCCGGCGATCTGCGACGCAGCGCCGAGCAGTTCGCGTGCGCTGCCCGGACGCCCGGGTTCCAACAGGACCGCCACCGTCCCGGTCGGATGCGCGACCGGCGGCGCAACCGTGCCGGCCGCGTCCCGGCGGGCGGTTTCTAGCGCCCCGCGCTGCTTGAGAATCGAAACCGCCTGTACGATCTGACCGGATAGCGGGCCGCTCAACATGCGCGACTCGCGTGCGACCTCCAGCACCTTGGTTTCTCCCACCCAGGTCGGGCTGCCGGCTTGGCCCCACGGCCCCTCGCCGAGGTCTCTCGCCGTAAGGGTCTTCAGGCGATCCGCGGACACCGCGGCACGCGCCTCGGGCGGAACCTTGGCCGGGTCGCACAGGCGCTCGGCCGTCGATAGCACCGCGGGCAGCGACACTTCGCTTTCCACCCATTCGTCGTCGTGCTCGCAACCAAGCCGCAGTCCCGCGCCGTTCAGTTCCAGACGGCGCACCGCGGAGGCGAACGGATGGCCCAGCAGCTCCGCCAGTTCGGGGCCGACCTGCCCGGTGTCTGCATCGACCGAGTTCTTCCCGACCAGAATCAGGTCGAACGGCCCTGCTTTTCGGACCGCGGCCGCCAATGCGCGGGCCGTCGCCAGCGTGTCGGAACCCGCAAAGGCCGGGTCCGAGATCACGATGCCGTCGTCCGCGCCCCAGGCGATTCCCCAGCGGACGACGTCCTCTGCCGCGGGCGGCCCCAGCGTGATGACCGTGCAGCGGCCGTTGGTGAGCCGCGCCAACTCCACGCCCTTGCTGACCGCGCGTTGGCAGTAGGGGTTGAGCGACAGGACCAGCCCGTCGCGCTGCAACCGGCCGTCCGCGCCGAGTTGCATCTGCTCGAACTTGGGGACTTGTTTGACCAGCGCGGCAATGCGGAGCGGGTGCATACGTGCGCGTCCGGGTGGGAGTGACGACGGGGAGTTACCCGCTTTCCCCGAAGCTGGCAAACGGAAGCGGTGGGTACGAAAAAGGGCGCCCGGTCGGGGCGCCCTCGCTGCGGATCAGTCGCGTCCGTAGCGGAGCAGGTGGCCGGGCGTCGCCCCGGTGCACTCTCCGTCTTCGAACGTCACTTCGCCATTGACCATGATCCAGCGGTAGCCGTCCGCGTATTGCACGCGGCGCCATTCGCCGGCGGGAAAGTCATGCACGATCTTCGGTTTTTCCGGCGTGATCTTGAGCGTATCGAGGTCATAGACGACCATGTCCGCCGGCGCGCCTTCGCGCAGAATGCCGCGATTCTCGAAGCCGGCACAGCGGGCCGGAAGCGCGCTCAGGCGGTAGTGGGCTTCCTCCAGGCTCATGAAGCCGGCGTCACGCACCATCCACGAGATCATATCGGTCGGATACGCCCCGATGGTGACGAACTTGGTGTGCGCCCCGCCGTCGGACACGCCCGGAATGCTGTATTCCGAGGACATCAGCTCCGCGGCGTGATCCTGGCGGACGTTGCGTGCGGGGGTTTCGAACTCGGACTTGAGGTCGTCCGCGACCGCGATGTCGAGCATCATCTCCATCGGGTGCTTGTTCTCCATCCGGGCGCACTCTTCGACCGTCTTGCCCTCGAACTTCTTGAGGGCCGGGTTCTCCACCGACTCGATGCGGAAATCCTTGATCGACCCGGTCACGACCGGCGTATGGCCGGAATCGTACTCGGCGCACAGCGCGGCGCGCAGGGCCGGGTTCTTGAACTTCTCCAACCGCTCCGCGGGCGTCCCCATCGTCACCTCGCGCCACACGTCGCTGCCGTCGAACAGGTTCCACTCGCCGAAGTTGAAGTAGAACCCCTGCCGCATGGTCGCCGTCTGGTTGTAGATATGGCGGCCTTTCTTGTTGGTCTCCTCGATCCAACGCACGATGCGCCGGTGCAGGCTGGGCCGGTCGTCGCGCACCGCGGTCGCGTTGAAGAGAATCGGCCGGCCGGACACTTCGGCCAGCTTGTCATAGAACGCCATGTCGGCCTTGAAGTCCTCGCTGGCCTGGGTGAGTTGGATGAAGCCGTGGCCCCGCTTTGCCAGCACCGCACCGAGTGCCAGCATGTCCTCGTCGGCCATCGTATCCGTCACCATGGGCGTACCGTCGTAGTCGCGCTGCACCGACACGAACCCGTTCCCCAGCCGTTGGGCCGAATATCCGCAGCCGCCCGCGTCGAGCGACTCTTCCAGAATGCGGCACATCTCCGCCCGCTCGGCCGGCGTGGCCGGGCGACTCTTGGCGTTCTCCATCCCCATCACCCAGATCATGATCGGCGCGATCGGCACGTAGCTGAGCATGTTGATGCCCTTGGGCGTGCGGTCCAGAAAATCGAGCCATTCGGGAAACGTCTCCCACTCCCATTTGATGCCCGCCTTCATGGACTCGTACGGAATGGCTTCGACGCGCGACATGGTCAGCATGGCGCGGTCGCGGTTTTCGGGCGCCACGGGTGCGAATCCGAACCCGCAGTTGCCGATGACGATCGAGGTGACCCCGTGCCAGCCCGACAGCGTGCAGTACGGGTCCCAATTCAGTTGGGCATCGTAGTGGGTATGCAGGTCGATGAAGCCGGGTGCGACGACCAGCCCGTGCGCGTCCAGCGTCTTGGCGGCGTCACTGGGGTTCAATGCACCCTCGCGGTCGATCTGCGCGATCTTGCCGTCCTTGAGCCCCACGTCGCCCACGAAGCGCGGGGTGCGGGTTCCGTCGACGATCGTGCCGCCCTGAATCAACGTATCGAACTGAGGCATGGCTCGGCCCTCCTTAATCTAGGGTGAGTGTGCAAAGGTTTCGGTCGGGATGCGGTGTGAAGACGCTAGAAACTGAACGTTCGTTCAGTTCAGGCGGGGCCAACCTGCCACACGGACCGCGAACGTGTCAAGCCGAACGCCGGTTCGGCAGTACACCAGTTTGAAATCGCTCTTTACCGGATTCCTGTCGACTGTCAAGACGCCGCACGAAGGCGGCGTAACGGAACCTCTCGCCGGGCGGTCGTAGAGATTGTCAGCGCCATCATTGGTGGCAGCATCATCCCCAGATGGGTGTCAAAATGGAATTTGCAGGCGGACAGGTCTCTACAGTCAGAACTAGCGCCCAGAAGACGAAATTACTGAAGTCCGTATCGACCTGCAAGGATAGATTGGTGAGGTCTGGATCAAGACGAGAGCCAAATTGACGAAACTGAAGGCCGACATCATCAAGCTCACCGCCACCTTGGTCAAACTCATTCGCCTGAATCTTCTGCTTTGTTTCTCAACACTGTGCACTGACTCTCAACAAAAGGTAGACCGGTACACTCCCTTGTCAGAAGATTGGGGAGCGGGGTATGTTTCGCGCGACCGGCAGTCCGCCGCGTGTGGAGGAAACGATTATGGCGACACCCGCCGAAGCCTCCGGGGAACCCGCGCTGCGCGTCGTCGCAAGCGACCCGCGCGAGGAACCGGAATCATCCGCCAACAGGTGGAACGTCCTGCGCAAGGTGCTGGCCCGGCATCGGGGCCGGAAGATTCTGCTCATCCTGGTCGGTTACCCCGACCCGGACAACATCGCCTCCGGCTTGGCCCACCAGTTCCTGGCGCACGAGTTCGACATCGAGACGACGTTGCTGTGCTTCCACGAGGTGAGCCACCACGAGAACCGCGCGCTGGTGAAACGCCTGGAAATCGATCTGCAGCTCTATCACGACGGGTTCGACCTCTCGCCCTATTCGGCGTACGCGCTGGTCGATACCCAGAACCCCGAGACGCCCATCTCCGACAAGCTGGCCGGCAAGACGTTTCTGTCGTTCGTGGATCACCACCGGCGGCTGGGCGACGTGGCCGCCGAGTTCGTCGACATCCGCGAGGACGCCGCGTCCACGTGCGCGATCTACAGCGGGTATCTGCGCGAGCAGTACCCCGGCGGCCTCAACCCGGGCGAGGTGGATCAGGTGCGGCTGGCGACCGCGCTGATGCACGGCATCCGCTCGGACACCATGGCGCTGGTCGAGGCCAGCCGCATGGAGTTCGAGGCCGCGGCGTATCTGTGGCCGTGCGTGGACCAGCCGCTGCTCAAGGCCATTTCGGGAAAATCCCTGCCGCCGATCGTCATGGACATGATCCAGCAGGCGCTCGAACGCAAGCAGGTGTTCGACGCGTTCGTGTTCACGGACGTGGGTTTCGTGCGCGGCGAGCACCGCGACGGCATTCCGCAGGTCGCGGAATTCCTGCTGCAGCGCGCCGGCACGGATACGGTGCTGGTGTTCGGCATCGTGGACGGCAAGGTCATCGACGGGTCGTTGCGTACCCGCAGCGATACCATCAACCCGGACGCGTTCCTGAAGAAGGTGTTCGGCCAGGACGAGGACAGGAAATCGTACTACGGCGGCGGCAACATTCAGGACAAGGGCGGGTTCCAGATTCCGCTGGGCTTTCTGGCCCAATCGCCCGACCGCGACACGCTGTACGCCATGACCTGCGGCGTGGTGCAGGAACGCTTTCTCAAGGCCATCGGCATCAAAGAATAGGGGGCGCCGCCGGCCGGGCGTACTTCCCGCCTCCGCTCGAGCGGGGAGGGCGGCGCCGCACGGCCGGCAGTGCATCCAGGAGGACAGCATGGCAGACGCGCAACAGGCCGACCCGGTGTACGACGTGCCGGCCGCGGTGCGGGGGCAGACGGCCATCGACGACGAAACCTATCTGCGCCTGTACGACCGCTCGGTGCGCGACCCGGAAGGGTTCTGGGCCGAGCAGGCCGCAGCGCAGGTGGACTGGTTCCGTCAGTGGGACACGGTGCTGGAGTGGGACTTCCACACCGCACACGTCAAATGGTTCGTGGGTGGGAAGCTGAACGTGGCGTACAACTGTCTGGACCGTCACGTGCAGGCCGGTGACGGCGACCGGACCGCGCTGATCTGGCAGGGGAACGATCGGGAAGCAAGCACGACATTCACGTACGCGGAGTTGCTGGAACAGGTGGGCCGCTGCGCCAACGCGCTGCGGGCGCTAGGCGTGGAAAAGGGCGACCGCGTCTGCATCTACATGCAGATGGTGACCGAGCTGCCGGTCGCCATGCTGGCGTGTGCGCGTATCGGCGCGGTGCACTCGGTCGTGTTCGGGGCGTTTTCGCCCGACTCGCTGCGCGACCGCATCCAGGATTCGGCCTGCAAGGTGCTGGTGACGCAGGACACCGGTCTGCGCGGGGCCAAGGACGACATCCCGATGAAGGCCAACGCGGACGCCGCGCTGGCCGACTGCCCATCCATCGAAAAGGTGTTGGTCGTGCGGCGCACCGGCCACGCGGTCGCCATGCAGGCCGGGCGCGACGTGTGGTGGCACGAGCAGGTCGCCACGCAATCCGCGGACTGCGACCCCGTGCACATGGACGCCGAAGACCCGCTGTTCATCCTGTACACGTCCGGCTCGACCGGCAAACCCAAGGGCGTGCTGCACACCACCGGCGGCTATCTGGTGTACGCCTCGCTGACCCACCGCTACGTGTTCGACTACCGGCCGGGGGACGTGTACTGGTGCACGGCCGACATCGGCTGGGTGACCGGCCACAGCTACATCGTGTATGGCCCGCTGGCGAACCGCGCCACGACCATGATGTTCGAGGGCGTGCCGAATTACCCGGATTTCGGGCGGTTCTGGCAGATCGTGGAACAGCACCAAGTCAACGTCTTCTATACGGCGCCGACCGCGTTGCGCGCGCTGATGAAGGAGGGCGACGACTGGCCGTCCCGCTACGACCTGTCCAGCCTGCGCATCCTGGGCACGGTCGGCGAGCCGATCAAGAGCCCGGAATGGCACTGGTACTACCAAGTCATCGGCGGGGCGCGCTGCCCGATCGTCGATACGTGGTGGCAGACCGAGACCGGCGGCATTCTGATCACGCCGCTGCCCGGGGCGACGAAGACCAAGCCCGGCTCGGCCACGCGCCCGTTCTTCGGCGTGCAGCCCTGCTTGGTGGACGACCAGGGCAACGAAATCGAAGGGAACGACGTGGCCGGCAACCTGTGCCTCAAGTTCCCGTGGCCGGGCATCATGCGCACGGTCTATGGCGATCACGAGCGGTTCGTGCAGACGTACTTCGCCACGTATCCGGGCAAGTATTTCACCGGCGACGGCTGCCGGCGCGACGCGGACGGCTATTACTGGATCACCGGACGCGTGGATGACGTGATCAACGTGTCCGGCCACCGGCTGGGGACCGCGGAGATCGAGGGCGCGCTGGGCACGCATCCCGCGGTGGCCGAGGCCGCGGTGGTCGGCATGCCGCACGACCTGAAGGGGCAGGGCATCTATGCGTTCGTGACGCTCAAGACCGGCCGACGGGCCACGCCGGATTTGGCCGCGGAATTGAACCGGACGGTGCGCCGCGAGATCGGCCCGCACGCCACGCCGGACAAGGTCCAGTTCGCGGACGGCCTGCCCAAGACGCGCAGCGGCAAGATCATGCGCCGCATCCTGCGCAAGATCGGCGAGGGCGCCATCGACCAGCTCGGAGACACTTCGACACTGGCTGACCCGTCCGTGGTGGACCAACTCGTCGCCGGCCGGCTCTAGCCCGCCGCGGACCCGCATGGCGCTGCACCTGCACGACACGCTGTCCGGCAAGACCCGGCCGTTCGTCCCGCTCCGGCCGGGCCGGGTCGGGTTGTACGTGTGCGGGGTGACGGTCTATGACCGCTCGCACATCGGCCACGCGCGGGCGCTGGTCGCCTTCGACGTACTGGTCCGCTATCTGCGCTTCGCCGGCTACGAAGTGATGTTCGTGCGCAACTTCACGGACGTGGACGACAAGATCATCGGGCGGGCGGCCGAGCGCGGCGTGTCCACCCAGGAACTGACCGACGCCTGCATCGCCGACTTTCACGCCGACATGCAGGCGTTGCGCTGCCTGCCGCCCACGCACCAGCCGCGCGCGACCGACCACATCCCCGACATGCTCGATCTCATCCGCGAGTTGGAGGCCAAGGGCTTGGCCTACGCCGTGGACGGGGACGTGTATTACGCGGTCGAGGGCTTCGCCGGGTACGGCAAGCTGGCGCACCGCGGGCTGGACGACATGGCGGCCGGCGCGCGGATCGAGGTGGACCCGCGCAAGCGGCACCCCATGGATTTCGCGCTGTGGAAGGCCGCCAAACCCGGCGAGCCGGCCTGGGACAGCCCGTGGGGGAGCGGCAGGCCGGGTTGGCACATCGAATGCTCGGCCATGAGCAGCGGGTATCTGGGGCAACCGTTCGACATCCACGGCGGCGGGGCCGACCTGATCTTTCCGCACCACGAAAACGAGATCGCCCAATCCGAGGGTGCCCGCGGTTGCGCGTTGGCCCGCTTCTGGCTGCACAACGGCATGGTCACGGTCGAGGGCGAGAAGATGTCCAAGTCGCTGGGCAATTTCCTGACGATCGGGGACGCGCTGCAGCGCGTGGCGACACCGGAAGTGCTGCGCTTCGTGCTGCTCTCGTCGCACTACCGGATGCCGCTCGACTTTGCGACGCAGAAGCTGGACGACGCGCACAAAGGGCTGACCCGTGCGTACGAAACCCTGGCCCGGGCGGAGGCCGCCGCGGGAGGGCGGTCCGAGCCGGACGGGCCGAGCGATGACGATTTCGTCGCCCGTTTCCGGGAGGCCATGGATGACGATTGCAACACCCCGCGCGCGTTGGGTGTGATCTTCGACGGGGTGCGTGAATTGAACCGCGCGCTGGACGCCGGGCGCACCGAGGCCGCGGCGGGTCTGCGGCGGACGCTCGGTACGGTCGGCGCCGTCCTCGGGCTGCTGGAAGAGCCGCCCGCGGCATTCCTGGACGCACAGAAGCAGTCCGGGTTGGCGGACGGCGGCCTGTCGGTCGAGGAGGTCGAGGCGCTGGTGGCCGAACGCGCTGCGGCTCGGGCCGCGCGCGACTTCGGTCGGGCGGACGCGATCCGCGACCGGCTCGCGGGGTGCGGCGTCGCGCTGAAAGACGGACCGGACGGGACGACGTGGACCGTGCAGTGAGAGGGGCGCGTTGCGGTCGCGGCGCGGTTCTTCTTTTCCGTAAATAGATGATCGTGTGGCCAGTCGGGCGTTTCCTTGCGGCGGGGACCCCCCACCGGCTCGCCTGGAGGCTCGCCGACTCCCCCTCAAGGGGGGAGTGATGAAGGGGAAATGTCGCTTTTAGAGGGTATCCCCGTAAGGTTTCTCCCCCTACATGCAGCCCCCGTAGGGCGACCTTCTTTTTCACTCCCGTCGGTCCCTGAGCTTGTCGGAGGGAGAGGGGTTTTGTCGAACGTGCAGCCGAGACGAGAGCCCGGCCTTGCGCGTCAACGGGACGCTGCATAGGGTTGACGCGCAAACCGTGAGATTGACGCTCCGTTTTGCCGTGCGCGCCCGTAGCTCAATCGGATAGAGCACCGGGCTTCGAACCCGTAGGTTGGGTGTTCGAGTCACCCCGGGCGCGCTTCTTTCGGGAATTCCATACTTGAAGATTCCGCCCGGTCGTCATTCCCGCGAAAGCGGGAATCCAGGGGATGGATACCGACTTTCGCCGGTATGACGAGGAAGAACGGTCTTCGGGCTCGTCTCGGATGGAATTGCCTTTCTTCCTCCACCCTCATGGTTGTTCGTCGTCCCGCGTTCTGTCCGTCCCACCGGACGTTGCGGGGCTGGTTCCCCGGTCTGGCCGTTGCGGGATCGGCGTCGGTTGCGGTTTACATCGGCATGGCGTGGTTGAGCCACGCGTTCGTGTACGGGTCCGGTCATGCCGACCGGCCGATCGTCGCCTATCTGTTGCTCTACGCCGCAGCGTTCGCCCTGTACGTCGTTGCGGTGTGGCGCGTCACCCGACCGTCCGCTGCGACACCGCTGTGGCCGATCGTCGTCTTCGGGGTGCTGTTCCGGGGCGTGCTGCTCTGTTCCGAGCCGATTCAAGAGGACGATTTCTACCGTTACCTGTGGGACGGCAAGGTCGTCGCGAGCGGACTGAATCCGTACCGCTTCACCCCGCGGGAAGTCTCCGCCGCCTGGACTGACGAGAGCCGCGCGCTTCAAGCCTACCGCGCCGTTGCGGACGACGGACTCGCTTCCATCCTGTCGCGCGTGAACCATCCGCACGTGCCGACCGTGTATCCGCCTCTGGCGCAGGTCGCGTTCGGCCTCGCCGCGGTGGTGGCGCCGGGGAGTCTGGCGGCGTTACGGGTCGGGCTTCTGTTGCTGGATCTCGGAATCGCGGTCGCGCTGGCCGGCCTGTTGCGCCGCCTCGAACGCCCGGTGGGGTGGGTGCTGATCTATGCCTGGTCGCCGCTCGTCATGAAGGAAACGGTCAACTCCGCGCATTACGACGTCCTGCCGACGCTGCTCGTGGTGCTGGCGCTACTCGCGAGTTTCCACGGGCGTTTCCTGTTGGCGCACGTAGGATTCGGGCTCGCCACGTTGGGCAAACTGTTTCCGGTTCTGCTGATGCCGCTGTGTCTGGCGTACACGTGGCGCCGGCATGGGGCATACGCCGCGGCCGGCGGGTTGGCGCTGGCGTGTCTGGTCGTTGCCGGCGGGTATCTCCCGTTCGCCGCGGCCGGCAACGCGCTGTGGCATGGGGCGAGTGCGTTCGCCGAGGAGTGGCGGACCAACAGCTTGGCGTTTCCCGTCGTGCAGTCCGTCGTGGGGGAACGTTGGCTGGCGAACGGCGTGGCGGCCGGCGGCGTGGCGGTCGCGGTGCTGATCGGCCTGCGCCGGGCGGCCGAGGGGACCGCGGCCGCGCTGCCGCACGGGTGTTTCCTGGTGATCGGGACGCTGCTGCTGCTCAGCCCGGTCGGCAATCCGTGGTACTACGTGTGGGTGATGCCGTTCGTGTGTCTGTTCCCGCGCGCGTCGTGGCTGTGCTTGTCCGGCCTGTTGGGCCTGTACTATCTTGGCTTTGCCTTTCTGTACCGCGGGCAACCCGAAACCGTCGGCTGGATCACCTGCGTGGAATATCTTCCGTTTTATGGGCTGCTGCTGTGGGAGGCGTGGCGGGCGCGCCGCGGCCGGCCGTTGCCGTTCGACCCGGGCGGAGCCTCCGCCGCGGCGCCGGTGAGACGGCCATGATCCTCCGCGCCGCTCTCCTCGTAACCGCCGGCATCGCGGCGCTGAACGTGCTGTTCGATCCCGATCGTCTCGGGCTGGTGCGTGTTGGCGGATCGGCGGAAGCGGTGTTCGAGGTCGGTCCCGCGGACCCACTGCGCGTTTCCACGGACACGCGGCACGTCAGCATCTATGGCGTCATGTATCCCGGGCGGTTCAACCGGGCCGACGGGGATCAAGCGCAATTCCACGTCCTGGCGTGGCAGGGCGGACGCGCCCCGGATGCGCTGATCGAAACGCCGGTCGACGACCTGGTCTTTCACGACGCCCTCCTCGCCATCGGCGCCCGCCCGGGCAACGCGCTGCCGTCCGAAGCGTGGACGCATCGCCACCGGCCGGAGAGCACCGCCCCGCACCGGACGGTCAGCGGCAGCCGGCTGGCCGTTTCCGTATCCTGGCGGGATACCGGACGGTCCGGATTGCACACCGTGCCGCTCGACGCGGTCTTGCGCGCGTTGACACCCGCTGCCGCGCCCGCGGTCTGGACGTTCGGCGGCAACCGCGACCGATGGTGGAACCGGCTGCCGGCCGGTGCGCGGCCCGGCTGTCTGCTGTGCGCCTACAGTTGTCCGAGCGGCAAGGTCAGCAACCGTTCCGCGAGCATCGCCGACTACGTGGCCCGCACCGTCCGGTTCCGGGCGGACGCCGAACGCCTGCCGCCCGACGGGACGCCCGTCCGCGTCCGGTTCGACCTGTTGGCATAAGTCATGCCTGCGGACCGGGACCGTATCGCGGTGGTGATTCCCGCGCTCGACGAAGCCGCCTCGCTTCCCCGCGTGCTGGCAGACCTGCCTACGGACATGCTGGCCGAGGTCGTGGTGGTGGACAACGGCTCCAGCGACGGTACGCCGCAGGTCGCCGAGGAATGCGGCGCCACGGTCGTCGGCGAGCCGCGGCGGGGCTACGGCCGCGCCTGTCTGGCCGGCATCGCCCGCCTGAAGGCGCGGCCTCCCGACGTGGTGGTCTTTCTGGATGGGGACTACAGCGATTATCCCGACGAACTGCCCGCGGTCGTGCGGCCGATTCTGGAAGAGGGCTATGACATGGTGATCGGCTCGCGGCCTCTCCGTGCCGAAGCCGGCGCGCTGCTCGGGCACGCGCGGTTCGGCAACGCGCTGGCGACCGGCCTGATCCGGCTGTTGTACGGATTCCGGTACACCGACCTGGGGCCGTTCCGCGCCATTCGCTTCGACAAGCTGCTGGCGCTCGACATGCGCGACGAGACGTACGGCTGGACCGTGGAAATGCAGATCAAGGCGGTGCGCCGCGGGCTGCGGATCACCGAGGTGCCGGTCGGCTATCGTCCGCGTATCGGCCGCTCCAAGGTCAGCGGGACGCTCAAGGGCACGCTGCTGGCCGGGATCAAGATTCTGTGGACCGTCTTTCGATACATGAGACGAGCGTGACGGAACGGGGCCGGATCACGAGACGGGCCGACGTAAGGAGGGGGAAGTGAGCGAAACCGCGGCGGAATGGACGCTGGAGTGGAACTTGGCCTTCGCCCCCGACGAAGTCGTGTCACAGTTGGAAGCGCTGTTCCGGCAGCACGGATATGCGTACACCCGGGAAGACAGTCATGCCGCCCCCGCGTCCGAGCCGTATTACCGGACCACGCTCGGATCGGGATCGGTCGAAGTGCGCGTGCGGCCGTCGGATGCCGCACCGGGGCCGTTCGGCGGCGCCCATGCGAGGCCGCGGACGTGGCTGCGCGTGGCCTGCGCGGGCGTGGACGAGGCGGGCTGCGCGCGTCTCAAGCGGCAACTCACGCTCGCCTTCCTGCGCGTCGGCGGATGATGCGGCTCTCATGCGCGTCAGCGTCATCGTGCCGACCCTCGACGAGGCGGACGTCATCGCCCAGACGCTCGCCCATGTGCGGCAGGCCGACGACTGCGAAATCGTCGTGACCGACGGCGGCAGCCGGGACGGGACGCGCACGTTGGCGCTGGCCGCGGCCGACCGGGTGATCTGCGCCCCACGCGGGCGGGCGCGGCAGATGAACGCGGGCGCGCGCGCCGCCGGCGGGCAGGCCCTGCTGTTCCTGCACGCGGACAGCCGGCCGCCCGACAGGTTCGCGCGGCTGATCGCCGAGAGTCTGGCCAACCCCGCGGTAGTCGGCGGTCGGTTCGACGTACGGCTGGACGCTACAGGCTGGGCTTTTCGGATGATCGAAACGTTGATGAACCTGCGCTCGCGCTGGACGCGGATCGCGACCGGCGACCAGGGGATCTTCGTGCGCGCGGAGACGTTCACTGCCCTCGGCGGCTTCCCGGACCTGGATCTGATGGAAGACGTGGAGTTCAGCCGGCGGCTGAAGCGCCGCGGCCGGCTCGCCTGCCTGCGGCCCCGCGTCCGCACCTCCGCCCGCCGCTGGCAGCGACACGGCGTGGTCCGAACGATCGTGCTGATGTGGGGATTGCGGCTGGCCTACTGCGTGGGCGTTCCGCCGGGCACGCTCAAGGCGTTCTATACGGACGCGCGCTGAGGGGTGCCGTTCTCGGCTGCCCGCGCGGAGCAGCGTCGTACCCTCGATCCATCTCCAGGTTCGCACGTCATGCTGCGGTCCATTCCGTAGGGGCAGGCCCCCGTGCCTGCCCTTCCCCGCCAGGGCAGCCACAGGGGGTTGCCCTACACCTGTGGGGCCGAGCGCCGCCAGCAGGGCAACCGAAGCCGCCGGAGTGGATTGCCCCTGCACCTATGGGACCGAGCAAGAGGGTGCGGGAGACGCCCGCGCTCCCGGGTGCCCCGACGCCTATGGGATCGAGCCTTCGTAGATTCCCATGACCGTGTCGAGGAAGGCGTGGGCGTCTTCCTTGACGCGCTGGAACGAGTTGCGGCCGATGATCGAGCCGAAGCCGCCGCCGTCGCGGATCGCGCGCACCTCGTCGAAGAATTCCTCGTCGCCCTTGGCCGCGCCGCCCGAGAAGATGACGACCCGCTTGGCGTCGAAGGCGCTCTGTACGACGTGCCGGACGCGCTCGGCCGGCGTGGCGATGGGCACGCGATGCTTCTGGTACGCCTTTTGCGCCTCGCCCAATTCGACGTGGCTGCCTGGTAGTTTGACCTTGATGACGTGGGCGCCCATCTGGGCGGCGATCTGCGCGGCGTACGCCACGACGTCGATGGCGGTCTCGCCCGCCTTGCTCAGGTCCGAGCCGCGCGGATAGGACCACACCACGACCGCCAGCCCCTTGGCTTTGGCCTCGTGGGCGATGGCGCGGAGTTGCTCGTACATGGTCTGCGCCGCGGACGAGCCCGGGTAGATCGTGAAGCCGACTGCGACGCAGCCGAGCCGCAGGGCGTCGTCCACGCTGCTGGTCACCGCGGACAGCGGGTCTTTTTCGTCGTGCAGCACGTCGTGGTTGTTGAGTTTCAGAATCAGCGGCACGCGGTCCAGAAAGCGGTCCGCGCCCGCCTCGAGAAACCCGAGCGGCGCCGCGTACGCGTTGCAGCCCGCGTCGATGGCGAGTTGGAAGTGGTAGTCCGGGTCGTAGCCGGCCGGGTTGGGGGCGAAGCTGCGCGCCGGGCCGTGCTCGAAGCCCTGATCGACCGGCAGGATGACCAGTTTGCCGGTTCCGGCCAGCCGCCCGTGGTCGAGCAGCCGCGCCAGATTCGTGCGTGTGCCCGGATTGTCGCCCTCGTACCAGCTCAGGATTTCCTTGACCCGTTCCGTCATGGTGGCACCTCCTCGCCGTGTATCGCGGTACGTGTAGCTAACCATACATCCGCGGCCGCGTCCAAGGGCGTCGGGCGTGTCTCGGTGAGAGACTTCCGGGAGGATGCAACGGGACGGCTCGGAACCCTCTCCCCCGGATCGAGTCCGGGGAGGGAATTTCATACAAGATGGGGCTTCGCCCGTTTCGACAAGCTCAACGGGCTGTTCCCTGAGCTTGTCGAAGGATCGAAGGGTCGAAACGAACCCCCAGGGGGCCACCGCGCTTCCACCCTGCCCCCGCCCCCGGCCTTTCGACAGGCTCAAGGACCTACCCCGCCTTCCCCCTCAGTTCGTTGAGCCTGCGATGCGTCGAGCTTGTCGAAACATCGAAACGAACCCCGAGGTCACCTCGGCTTTCGTCCCCCACCCCTGGCCCTTCGACCATGAGGGGCCTCTTGTCTGTAATTTCCAATAGAGACCGGCCCGCGGCTTCATGCCGTCGTGCGGTAGAACGATTCGGCCTCTTCCACGTCCAGCCGGCTGCCGATCAGGAGCGGCGTGCGCTCGTGTAGGGCCGCCGGCACGACGTCGCGGATCGGCTGCGTGCCGGTGCTGGCGCGTCCGCCGGCCTGTTCGACGACCATCGACATGGGCGCGGCTTCGTACATCAGGCGGAGCTTGCCGCGCCCGTTCTTGGGGTCGGCGGGATACAGAAAGATGCCGCCCTTCAGCAGGGTGCGGTGGAAGTCCGCGACCAGCGAGCCCACGTAGCGCGCGGAATAGGGCCGCCCGCGGGATTCGTCCCGTTGCTGGAGGGCGTCGATGTAGCCGCGCGTTTCGGGGAACCACGCGTTGCGCCGCCCCTCGTTGATGCTGTAGGTCGCGCCGCGCTCCGGGATGCGGATGTTTTCGTGGGAGAGGAAGAAGTCGCCGATGCCCGGGTCGAGGGTGAAGCCGTGCGTGCCGTTCCCCGCGGTGTAGATCAGCATCGTGTTCGGGCCGTACAGCGCATAGCCGGCCGCGACCTGCTCCCGGCCGGGGAGGTGCAGCGCCTTGGTGAACGCCTCGCCGCGGCCCGCGGGCCGGCGGTGCACCGAGAAGATCGAGCCGATCGTCACGTCCACGTCGATGTTCGACGAGCCGTCCAGCGGGTCCACGAACACGATGTACTTGCCCTTGTCGGCGTTGCCGACAATGCGTTCGGGCCGTTCCATTTCCTCGGAGACCATCTCGGAGACGAGTTGGCCGTCGGCAAAGGATTCGAGAAACGCCTCGTTCGAGATTTCGTCCAGCTTCTGGACGATCTCGCCCTGCACGTTGAGGCTACCGGTCGTGCCGAGCGCGTCGGTCAGCCCGGCCACGCGCAGCCGCCGCGAAATACGCTTGGCGGCCAGCGCAATCTGGGACAGCAGGATGGAAAACTCGCCGGTCGCGCCGGGATGGCGCTGTTGCTGCATGAGAATGTGGCGGGTCAGGGTGATGCGCTCGGTCGGCATACGATCCTCCTCGGTGAACCTTCTCGACGCGCCTCCCCGGCCGGCGCGGCCCGGCGATATGTGACGAAACGCTCGAAGGGTGTCGGAGGCCGTTCCCTATCACACGTAGGCGGCGGACGCCAAAACCGACGGAGGTGGGGAAGGGGCCGGATGCAATTCTGGGGGCTGAGGCAATATATTCCTCAGACGACGATCGTAGGGGCGACGCATGCGTCGCCCCTACACCGCCCGGAGGGACCATCGCCCCCCTTCGACAAGCTCAGGAGCAGAAGGGAGAGACTTAGCTTTCGCTTCCTTCCGAATCCCCCTCCATCCGGGAGAAGGGCCGAATCTCCGGAAGGAAGGGCTGAGCTGCCTACCGGAACAGGTCGGCGTCCGCGGGCCGCTTGAGCGACTCGCTGCCCACGTCCGCGGGGGTGTAGCGATAGCCGCGGACGATCACGGCTGGCATGGCCGCGCTCTTTTCCATGAGCAGGCCCGCGGCCGCGGCCAGTTCGTCGGCCACGGCGATGACCGTATGGTGCAACTCGCGGCCTTGCAGATCCTCTTCGCCGCGCTGGTCGTCGAGCGGGTCGAGCCCGGATACGCCCAGCGCGAATTCGACCAGACCGTCGCGCCACGGCCGCCCGAACGTGTCGGTAATGACGACGCCGATGGAGATGCCCCGCTCCCGCTCGATGGCCGACCGCAGCCGGCGCGCCGATGCGTCCGGGTCTTTCGGCAGGAGAATGACGACGTCGTCGGCCAGCGTGTTGGATGCGTCCACCCCGGAGTTGGCGCACACCCAGCCGTGTTTGCTCTCGGTGATGACGACGCCGTTCTTCATGCGCACGATCCGGCTGCTTTCGGTCAGCACGACTTCGACCATGCGCGGGTCCTTGTCCCACAGGTCGGCGATCTGCCGCGCGAACGCCGACGGCGTGACGGTCCCCAGATCGACCACGGCACCCTCGGCTTTCGACACGATCTTCTGGCACAGCACCAGGATGTCGCCGTCCTTGAGGCCGACCTTGGCCGCGTCGATCGCGGCCAGCAGCAGTGCTGGCAGGTCGTCGCCGGGCTGGATCTGCGGAACGCCGGGAACGGGAATGATGGCAATCGTGTTCATGGGAAATCCTCGCGTCCGTCCTCAGCCGCGGCCGGCGCGTTTGCGGTGCGGATGCCGGACGACGGTGCGGGCCAGCGCCACGGACGTGTCCATATCACGCATCAGGGTCTCGGTAACGACGACGTCCATCCCCAGCGCCCGTATGCGTTCGCGTGCGGTGTGCGCACCGGCCGATTCACTTTCGACGTCCCGCCGGTCGAGCACGAAGGTGTCCACGAAATCGTCGTACAGCGTGGCGATGCCCGCGGCGGAGGCTTCGATCCCCAAGCCGTCCAGCATCCGGTCGGCCGGGCCTTTGACCGGTTTGCCGGCGATCAGCGGGCTGACGGCGACTATAGGCGCTGCGACTCGGCGCAACGCCTCGCGGACGCCGGGCAGGGCCAGGATCGGGCCGATGCTGACGATCGGATTGCTGGGCGGCAGGACGATCAGGTCGGCCGCGGCAATGGCTTCGCACACGCCGGGAGCGGGTCGCGCCGTCTCGACGTGGCGGAAAGACACCGCGGAGACTCGGCCTTCCGCACGCCGCTTGACGAAGTATTCCTGAAACGGGAGGTCCCCGGCCTCGGTCGTGACGACCGTTCGCACGCGGTCGTCACTCATCGGCAGCACGCGCGTGGCGACGTTCCAGCGGCGGGCGATTTCCGCGGTGACGCGGCTCAACGGCTCTCCGCTCCGCAGCCGCTCGGTCCGAAACAGGTGGGTGGCCAAGTCGGCGTCGCCCACGCCGAACCAGGTATCGGGAAAGTAACGTTCGAGCGCGTCCAGACAGCGATGCGTCTCGTCCGGCAGCCCCCAGCCTTTTTCGGCATCCACCGCACCGGCCAACGTGTAGGTGACGGTGTCCAGATCGGGCGAGATGGACAGCCCGAAGAATTCCTCGTCGTCACCCGTGTTGACGATGACCGTCAGGTCAGCGGGCGGGACGACGCGCACGATGCCGCGCAGGAAACGGGCGGCGCCCACGCCGCCGGCCAAGGCGGTGATGCGGAAGGGAGTCGGCACGGCCCGTCCACCGACGGTGCTTGCGGAGACGGCGGAGCCGGGTTCAATGCGCCGCGGCCTGCTTGTCGCGCTCGAAGGGGTGCACGTACCGGAACGCGTCCGAGGCGGCCAGTTTGCGGTACGAGCCGAACCGTTCGTCGGGATTTTCGATCATGTCCAGCGGACTCAGTTCTTCGTCCGTCCCGTCGAACACGGTGCGCAGCTTGTACGTCGTGAACCGCTCGGCCGGCGTCCGACCGAGGTCGCGGACCAGGCGGCGCAACTCCTTGGGCGGCACGAGTTGGCCGTACTGGGCGCCGGCCGAGGTCGAGATGCTCTCGTTGATGAGCGTGCCGCCGAGGTCGTTGGCGCCCACGGTCAGCAGGTACTGGGACATCTTGGGACCTTCCTTGACCCAGGACGACTGGATGTTGCGGAAGGTGGGGCCGAGCATCAGCCGCGCCACGGCGTGCATCTTCACCACCTCGGCCCCGGTCGCGCCCTCGCGCACGCCGTCGACCAGCTTGCGCTGATACATGGGCGCCTCCTGATGGATGAGCGACAGCGGCACGAATTCGGTGAAGCCGTGAGTCTCTTTCTGGATGTCGCGCAGCAGGTTCATGTGCTTGACCCAGTGTTCCGGCGTCTCGACGTGGCCGTACATGATGGTGGACGTCGTCGGAATGCCGAGGTCGTGGGCGGAGGTGATGACTTCGATCCACTGCTTGGTCGTGATCCGACCGGGGGCGATGACGTCGCGGATGTCCTGGTCCAGGATTTCCGCGGACGTGCCGGGCAGCGTGTCGAGGCCGGCGTCCTTGAGTGCGCGCAGATACTCCGGGATCGACGCGCCCGAGCGAACCGACCCGTACAAGACCTCCTCGGGCGAGAAGGCGTGGATGTGCAGGTCGGGAAACGCTTTCTTCACCGTCCGGGTCAGGTCCACGTACAGGCTGCCCTTCATCTTGGGCGGCAGCCCGGCCTGCATGCAGACCTCGGTGGCGCCCATGTCCACCGCTTCCCCGGCGCGCCGGACGATCTCTTCTTCGGGCAGGAAATAGCCTTCTTCCTCGCGGTACTCGCGGCTGAATGCGCAGAACGTGCAATGCTTGATGCAGACGTTGGTGAAATTGACGTTGCGGTTGACCACGTAGGTCACGACGTCGCCGACGTGGCGCCGGCGCATTTCGTCGGCCACCAGGCAGACGGCGTGCAGATCGAGACCGTCGGTCCGACACAGGCGCAGCCCGGCCTGCCATGAGACCTCGCCGCCGTCCAGCGCGTCGTGAAGAATGCGGCCGACCTCCGGGTCGACGTGCTCCAACAGGCCGGGAATCGGATCGTGTGCCACGGCTGGGTCTCCTTCTGTCTGCCCGATGGCGCGGACGCCGACGGTTGCGGGTGCGATGGGGAAACGGTCTTTCGGGTATGGCCGCGGGCTCAGGCCGACACCTCGGCCTGGAGTTCCCGGGTGCGCAAGCGCAACGGAGGCAGCAGGAACTCCGGCCGGTCGATGTATTCTTCGTAGATCGCCAGCCGTTCCCGCAGCGTGAAACCCTCCTCGGTGCAGGTTTCGGCCAGCAGGGCGATGTGCGGCCACGCCGCCTCGGGGTTCACGTAATCGATGGAGACGGGCGAGATGCCGCCCCAGTCGTTGATGCCGGCGCGCAGCAGCATCCGGTGGCCGTCCGGGCTGAGGTTGGGCGGCGCTTGAAGGTTCATGTCTCCGCCCAGCAGGAGCCGCGCGGTAGCCACGGTGCGCGCCATTTCGTCGCCGTCGGGCTCGTCCGCGTCCGCCATGCGCGTGTCGGGCTTGGCGCGGAAGTTCTGCACGATGACTTCCTGGATGTGGTCGTATTCCCGGTGCAGGTCGCGGATGGCGATCAGGCTGTCGACGACCTCCCGGCGGGTTTCGCCGATGCCGATCAGGATGCCGGTGGTGAACGGAATCGCGAGTTCGCCCGCCTCCCGAATCATCCGCACGCGCACCTCGGGGCGTTTGTCCGGCGCCGAGAAGTGGGCCATGCCGCGTTCGCACAGTCGCGGGCTGACGTTCTCCAACATCAGGCCGAGGCTGACGTTCACGTCCTTGAGGCTCCGCATCTCGTCCGCGGTCATTACGCCGGCATTGGTATGGGGGAGGATGCCGTGGCGCAGTGCGATCTCGCAGGCGCGGTGCACGTAGTCCACGGTCGTGTGGTGGCCGAAGCGGGCCAACGTTTCCCGGTAGGCGCTGAAGGCCGCTTCAGGCCGGTCGCCCAGGCACATCAGCGCCTCTTTGCAGCCCTGGCGCCGGGCGCGCTCCACCCAGCTTTCGATTTCGTCCGGACTCATGGTCCACGCGTCCGGGTCGCGCGGGTCCTTGCGGAACGTGCAGTAGGAGCAGCGGTCGCGGCACAGATTGGTTACGGGAAGGAAGACTTTGCGGGAGTAGGTGACGGTGCGGCCTTTATGTTCATCGCGGAGGCGGCCGGCCGTCTCCAACAGAGCGGGGACGTCGCGCGCATCGCAATCGAGGAGCCGATAGCCGTCGTCGGCCGACAGGACGGCGCCGGCCAGCGCGCGTTCCAATACGTGGGAAATGTTTCGAGTCATCGGAGAGTCCTCACCCCGAAACGGCACGGGGACCCTAGTAGAGCGGGATACACGTGTCAACGGGGCGAATGGGTGAAATGTCACTTTTTCGTGACATGCGTTCCGACGGCTTCCGAGCCTCCGTCGGCCCCTTCCGGCATGGTGTCGCGGGACCGGGAGACGGAATTCAACGAATAGAAAACGCCGCGCCGCGCGACCGCCGGTCACGGTGCCGGTGCACGGCAACGAACGTACAGACGAGACCGACACCGAGCATCAGCCAGCCGATGGTATGCAGCACGGAATAGAAGTCGAGCTTGGCCTGCGAGATCGCCCGCCGGCTCCAGGCTTCGCTCGCCACGTGATGCCGTCTGCTCGCACTGCCGAACGTGCGGGCCGTCTCGGCCTGGGCTTGGTCGAGCGCGGCGCGGTATTCGCTCAGCTTGGTTTGTGCGACTATGGCGTTGCCGGCACCGCACGCGAGCAAGATGAGGCCGACGGCGAACAATGTGTTCCGAAACAGCAGAACGAGGGTCGGCATGGCCCCGTGCGCTACCAGCCGGAAAAACGCCGGTCAACCCGAACGTCCGCGCCATGCCCGCACGCCGAACTCACATACCCGCACGCCCGCGGCCTTCTGCAGGCGCGCCGCACATCCGGTGCATCCGGCTGGGACTGACCGACTACCGCGACGCCTTGGCGGTGCAACGGCGCTGGCATGCGCGCTGCGTGGCCGAACGCACGAACGTCGCGCTGCTGACCCAACACCGGCCGGTACTGACGCTCGGCTACCGCCAGCCGTACGAGCAAGTGCGGCTGTCCGCGGCGCAACTCCACGCCAAGGGGCTGCGTATCGTCTGCGTCGAGCGGGGCGGGGGAGCCACGTATCACGCGCCGGGACAGTTGGTCGTCTATCCGCTGTTCTCGACGTTGTTGCAGGAATACGGGGTGCGGCGCTTCGTTGCCCGCCTGGAAACCGTCATGCAGCGGACGTGTCGAGCCTTCGGCGTGCATGCGACTGCCCGGTCCGGGTATCCGGGCGCCTGGGTGGGCGAACGGAAGATCGGGGCCGTCGGAGTCGCGGTTCGGCGGCGGGTTTCGCTGCATGGCTTCGCGCTCAACGTCGATCTCGATCTGCGTCCGTTCGCCGACATCCTTCCGTGTGGGCTTGCAAGTGATAGGGTAACGAGCCTCGAACGGGAGCGTATGGAACGCGGCCTATGTCTTCCCGAAGTCCGCTTCGCGGAGGTCGAACAGGCCGCGCTGGACGCGCTGGCCGAGACGTTCGACGCCCGCATCGATTCAGCAATGGATCCGGGAGCCCCCGTATGACGCAGTCCGACCCGTCTCCAATCGCAGGTTCGGAAGATGTCGGCCGCATGCTCGTGGTCGGCGACATCCACGCCTGTCCGAGCGAATTGGGCAGTTTGCTTTCCGCGCTGACGCTCCGACCGGCCGACCGCTTGATCTGCCTGGGCGACTACATCGACCGTGGACCCGATGCGCGAGCCGTGGTGGAATTGCTGGTCGGACTCCGTGCCGCGTCGGTGTGCCGCTGTACGTTCCTGAAGGGCAATCACGAGGACATGTTCCTCAACTTTCTGGGCCACGGCGGGTTGTATGGCGAAGCCTTTCTGAAGAACGGCGGGCGACAGACGTTGTCCAGCTACGGCTGCGACCCGTACGCCGCGCCCAGGTCGGCCGCGGATTGGTTGCCAACGGCGCACCGTGAGTTTTTTCTCGGTCTGGAGTCGTGCATCCCGATTCGTTTGCCTGCGGAACCCATCCGCTCCCCCGCGGGGGGAGACGCCTCGAACGCCGCGGTCCATAACGGCCGGGAAGAGTTCTTCTGCGTCCACGCGGGGATCAGGCCGGGCGTCGGTCTCGCAGACCAGACTCCGGAAGATTTGCTGTGGATACGGGAAGAGTTTTTCGCCCACCCGCACGATTTGCCGTACACCGTCATCTATGGACACACGCCTTTCCGGGAAGTCGATTTCGATCTGCCCTTCAAGATCGGGACCGACACCGGTTTGGTGTACGGCGGGAAGCTGTCCTGTCTGGACCTGACCGAAAAGGTTCTGTTTCAGATTCGCCGCGGGAGCCGCTCCGTCGAAAAGATCGACGTGAGCGCCCGCTGGCTGTCACCGACTTCGACCGGCTGAATGTTCGGAGCGTAACGGATTCGTGCTTCGGCCCTGCGAAAATTCAGGAAAGATCGGGGAAAAATGCCATGCCACGGTGCGGCCGATAGGGGGCGCCTGTATTGACTTTCCGCAGACCGCTCGGTTTAACCCTTCGTGGCGGCGTAGCTCAGGTGGCTAGAGCGAGGGTCTCATAATCCCTAGGTCGGCGGTTCAAGTCCGCCCGCCGCTAGGCGGTTCCGCCCGTCCCAAACGGCCCGCCAAAACCGGCTTCTGTGAACATTTAAAGGGAACGGAGTTGAAAGAAGGAGGGAAGCATGGGCTCACTATTTGCCGGGTCCGATCCGCTGGCAATCTTCATTCAGGTACTCGCCGGCATAGCCGTCGCATGCACGCTCGCCTCCGCGGTGACGGTCCTCATGCAGAAAACCGGCGACGAGTAAATTCTTCCTCGGCGAACCGGCACCACCACAGCCGGGTCGTCCGTTCCCGCGGGATAGCCGCGACAAGACCACATTTCCCCGGAGACGCTTACCGATTCTCATATTCGGGAACGTTCCTTCGGCTTCAACCCATGCCCCGGTTCGAACGTAAAATCCTCGCCGGCATCCGGAAGCTACTCCCGCCGCGGCCAGGGCTGCGGCTCGGTATGGCGTGCTCCGGCGGGCCGGATTCGATGGCGTTGCTGCACGCCCTCGCCAAGCTGGCGCCCTCCCGAGCTTGGCGGCTGACGGTGCTGTACGTCAATCACGGACTGCGAGCCGAATCGGATAGGGAGCAAGCGTTGGTTGCCGAGACGTGTCGGAATCTCCGACTGCCGCTGCGGGTCCAACGCTTGCGTCCGCGGGACCGGCGGACCGGTATCGAGGTCTGGGCGCGGAACGAGCGGTACGTTTTCTTCGCACGCTGCCGGGCGGGCGGTCCGCTCGACTTCGTCGTCACCGCG
Organism: uncultured Binatia bacterium (SeqCode); assembly: GCA_965242795.1. Classification (GTDB taxonomy): domain Bacteria; phylum Desulfobacterota; class Binatia; order Bin18; family Bin18; genus Bin18. The sequence continues at coordinate 3,762,835 of OZ251505.1, read as the reverse complement.
CATACCCGGGACGATCAGGCCGAGACCGTGCTCTTTCATATCCTACGCGGCAGCGCGCGCCGCGGCTTGGCCGGCATCCCGCCGAAGCGCGGGGGCTGGTTGATCCGGCCGATGTTGGACTGCTCACGGCAGGAGGTCGAAGCATACCTCCGGGAGCGGAGACTTTCGTATGCCGTCGATCCGAGCAATGCCGACGTCCGTTTTGCCCGCAACAGAATCCGTCACCGGTTGCTGCCGCTACTGGAAAACGAATACTCTCCGCAGATTCGCCGGCATCTCACGTCGTTAGCCGAAACCACCCGCGAAGAAGAAAACTGGCTGGAAGAATCGGCCACTGCCGCGCGCACGCGGCTGACCGGCCCGGACGGAAGCTTGACCTTGGACGGCCTGGAACGCGAACCCGCGGGGCTGCGGGCGCGTATCCTGCGGCAATGGGCCGAGCGAACGGCACACAATGTGAACGCTGTCCACGTCCGGGGACTGTGCGAATTGAGTCGAGGGTCACGACAGGGCCGACTCCAACTGCCGGGCACGCTGACGGTCGTCCGCGAGGCTGGCCGGCTGCGCTTCGAGTCGCCTGCCGCGCCCGCAACCGTACGCGAATATCGCCATCTACTGTGCGCCGGCCGAAGCCGAGCCGTAGGCGTGGGTTGGAACCTCCGCCTGTCGCCGCCGGAGACCTGGAACGGCGGTCCGGCCGCAGCGCGGACGGAGGATCCGTGGTCCGCAGTCTTCGACTGTCCGCCGGCCGGGCACGATCTGGTCGTCCGCAACTACTGCGCGGGCGACAGGATTTGGCCGCTCGGCATGTGGGGACACAAGAAAGTCCACGACGTGTTCGTCGATGCGAAGCTGCCGCGCGCGCTGCGCCGCGGGTTTCCGGTGGTCGAGTTGAACGGCGAACTGGCCTGGGTGCCCGGCTGCGTGCGGGGCCGGCCGGCGCTGGTGACCGAGCACACGCGCCGCGTCTATCGGGTGCGGGTGGACCCGTTGCCGACCGTCCGACAACTATGGTAGCGTTGACGACCTTCACCCGGGAGCGGCAATAGTGAATAGAGTTTCTTCCAATCTCGCATTATGGCTCGTGCTGGGGTTGATGCTCCTGCTGGTCTTCAACCTCTTCAACAACCAGCAGCTCCGCGAGCCCGAGGTCGTGTTCAGCGACTTCTTCGACGCGGTCAATAACGGCGAGGTCTCCGAGGTCCTCATCCAGGGCCAAGTCATCCGCGGAAAATTCCGCAACGACGAACGCTTCAAGACGTTCGCGCCCAACGACGACCCGGATTTGATGCGCACGCTGCGCGAAAACAGCGTGCGGGTCGCGGCGCGTCCCCACGAGAGCGACCCCTGGTACGTGACCGTTCTGATCCAATGGTTTCCGATGCTGCTGTTGATCGGCGTGTGGATCTTCTTCATGCGGCAGATGCAGATGGGCGGCGGCAAGGCGATGTCCTTCGGCAAGAGCCGCGCCCGAATGCTGAACGAAAACCAGCAGAAAGTCACGTTCAACGACGTGGCCGGCGTGGAAGAGCCCAAGCAGGAGCTCGAAGAGATCATCGCCTTCCTCAAGGACCCCAAGAAATTCACCCGGCTGGGCGGACGGATTCCCAAGGGCGTGTTGCTGGTCGGCTCGCCCGGCACAGGCAAGACGCTGCTCGCGCGCGCGATTGCGGGCGAGGCCGGGGTTCCGTTCTTTTCGATCAGCGGGTCCGATTTCGTGGAGATGTTCGTCGGCGTCGGCGCGTCGCGGGTGCGCGACCTCTTCATCCAGGGCAAGAAGCAGGCACCCTGCATCATCTTCATCGACGAGATCGACGCGGTCGGCCGGCATCGCGGCGCCGGGCTGGGCGGCAGCCACGACGAACGCGAACAGACGCTCAACCAGTTGCTCGTCGAGATGGACGGCTTCGAGGCGAACGAGGGCGTGATCCTGATCGCGGCGACCAACCGGCCCGACGTCCTGGACCCGGCCCTGCTGCGCCCCGGACGCTTCGACCGGCGGGTGATAGTCCCGTCGCCCGACGTGCGCGGGCGCGAGGAAATCCTGCACGTCCATACCCGCGAGGTCCCCATGGACGACAATGTCGACGTCTCGCGGCTGGCGCGCGGTACGCCCGGATTGTCGGGCGCCGACCTGGAGAACCTAGTCAACGAGGCCGCGCTGCTCGCCGCCCGCAAGAACAAAGAAAAAGTGGAGATGTCCGACTTCGAGTTGTCCAAGGACAAGGTGCTGATGGGCGCGGAGCGGCGCAGCATGATCCTGAGCGTCGCCGAACGCCGCAACACGGCCTATCACGAAGCCGGCCACGCCCTGGTCGCCCGGCTGACGCCGGGGACGGACCCGGTCCACAAGGTCACCATCATCCCGCGCGGCATGGCGCTGGGCGTCACCCAGCAGTTGCCCGTCGACGACCGGCACACCTTCTCGAAAGACTATATTCTCAAGCGCCTAGCCATCATGTTCGGCGGTCGGGTGGCGGAAGAACTGGTGCTCGGCCACACGACCACCGGCGCCGGCGACGACCTCGAAAAGGCGACCGACCTGGCCCGCCGCATGGTCTGCGAATGGGGGATGAGCGAGCGCCTCGGGCCGATGACGTTCGGGAAGAAGGAAGATCAGGTCTTCCTCGGCCGCGACATCGCGCAGACCAAGGACTATTCCGAGAAGACCGCCATCGAGATCGACACCGAGGTACGCAGCATCATCAAGGATGCGTTCGAGCGCGCCAAGGATCTGCTCCAGACCCACATCGAAGTGCTGCACAAGATGGCGGAAGTGCTCCTGGAAAAAGAAGCCCTGGACGGGGACGAAATCGACGGTATCCTCAAACAGTTCAACATCGACGTCGATCCCGAACCTACGCAGGCATAGCGCCGCAGTCGGTTCGGCCCGCGCTTCCTACCCGTCTCCTCCCACCTGAGCTCGCAGCCCCGGCCTGCGTCCTTCACGGCAGACGGAAGCTCCCCACCGCCGTGCGACACGGTCCGGGTTCCAAGAGTCGAGAACGTCCCCATGCCGTCTCCTGAGCATGCTCCGCGCCTTTTCGGGACGGACGGCATCCGCGGGATTGCGAATCGGGAGCCGATGACGTCGGAGACCGCGTTGCAGGTCGGGCGGGCGCTGACACAGGTCTTTCCGCAGCGGCCGGGACACCACAAAATCGTGATCGGCAAGGACACGCGGCTCTCGGGGTACATGCTGGAGACGGCGTTGGCCTCTGGCGTGTGCTCGATGGGCGGGGACGTGCTGCTGGTCGGGCCGGTGCCCACGCCCGGTGTGGCCTTTCTGACCCGCAGCCTGCGCGCCGATGCGGGCGTCGTGATCTCGGCATCCCACAACCCCTTTCAGGATAACGGCCTCAAAATCTTCTCGGGGGACGGCCTGAAGCTGCCCGACAAGGTAGAGGACGACATCACGGCCCTCGTGCGGGGGACGGCGCCTGCGCCGCGGCCGGCCGCGGACCTCATCGGCAAAGCGGTCCGCGTGGACGACGCCCTGGGCCGCTACAACGCGTTCGTCAAGAACGCGTTTCCGCGCGAACTGACGCTGGAAGGCGTCAAGGTCGTGATCGACTGCGCCCACGGCGCGGCCTACAAGGTCGCCCCCGATGTCCTGGCCGAATTGGGTGCGGACGTGGTTGCGGTCGGCGTCGAGCCGAACGGCCGGAACATCAACCGCGACTGCGGGGCGCTGCACCCGCACCACGTGCAGCGGCTGGTCCGTGAACACCACGCCCAACTCGGCATCAGTCTGGACGGGGACGCAGACCGCGCCATTCTGATCGACGAGACCGGCGCGGTCGCCGACGGGGACGCCATCCTGGCGGTCGCCGCCCGAGACCGCATCGAAACCGACCGGCTGCCCGAGCGGACAGTCGTCGCCACGGAGATGAGCAATCTGGGGCTGGACGTCGCCCTGCGCCGGCTGGGCGGCACACTCGTCCGCACCCGCGTGGGCGACCGCTACGTGACCGAAGCCATGCGCCGCGGGGGATACACGCTGGGCGGAGAACCGTCCGGGCACATCATCTTTTCGGAGGCCAGCACGACGGGCGACGGGCTGGTCACGTTCCTGTCCATTCTGGCGATCATGATCCGCACCGGACAGCCATTGTCCGCCCTCAGACGCCACATGCGCCCCTACCCGCAGGTGCTGATCAACGTCCCCGTCCGCGCGCGCCGCGACCTGGAGCACGTCGAGCCGGTCTCGAAAGTCCTCCGGCGGGTGACCGACAAGCTGGGCGGCGATGGGCGCCTCGTGGTGCGCTATTCCGGGACCGAACCCCTGCTGCGCGTCATGGTCGAGGGCGAGGACGAAAGCGTCGTGCGCGCCTACGGCGAAGAAATCGCCGACGCGGTCCGCCGGCACGTCGGATTGCCGGACGGCGCAGTCGAGTCGGTGTAACCGCGCCGTCATGGACGTAGTCTCCGCCGCACAGATGCGCGAGTTGGACCGGCTGACCATTCGAGAATACGGCACGCCCGGCCACGTGCTGATGGAACGCGCGGGCGTGGGCGCGGCGCAGGTGTTGCTGGATTTTTTCGGTGACGACCCGCCGGACCGCGCAGTGGTGATCGCCGGCAAGGGAAACAACGGCGGGGACGGGCTGGTCATTGCCCGGGTACTCAAGCGCAAGGGAATTGCCTGCCACGTCGTCCTCGCCGCACGAAAACGCGACGTGCAGGGTGACGCCAAACGGAATCTGCGGGCGTGGACGCGCCTCGAGGGCCGCGTGGACGAGGTGACTGCGGAAGACGACCTTCCAGCCGTCCAACGCCAACTGGCGCGTGCCGGGGTGATCGTGGACGCCCTGTTGGGCACCGGACTCAACGCGCCGGTGAGCGGTATTCACGCTGCGCTGATCGACCGGATGAACGCGGCGGACGCGCCGGTCGTCGCCGTTGACGTGCCGTCCGGACTCGACGCCGATACCGGCCAAATGCTTGGCCCGGTGGTGCAGGCGTCCGTCACGGCCACGTTCGGGTATCCCAAACTGGGACAACTCCTGCACCCGGGCGCGGCCAGCGTCGGGCGACTCGTCCGTGTCGATATCGGTATTCCCCGGAAGGCATTGGAGACGGTTTCCCCCCGAACCGAAGTGCTGACCCGGCCGGAAGTCGGGCGGCTGGTTCGCACACGTCAGCCGGAGGCGCACAAGGGCGACTTCGGCCACCTGCTCGTGCTGGCGGGGGCGCGGGGGAAAAGCGGTGCGGCGTTGCTCAGCGCGTCGGCGGCGCTCCGCTGCGGCACCGGTCTGGTCACCTTGGCCGGCCCGCACAGCCTCATCCCGATCTTTTCTGCCGTGCTGCTCGAAGCCATGACCGCGGCGCAGCCCGAACGCGCCGACGGGAGCCTCAAATTGGGCGCGCGGCAACTGCGCTCCGCCCTGGAGGGAAAGACCGGCGTGGTGTTCGGCCCGGGCGTGGGGGTGTCCGCGGAGACGAAACGCATCGCCGAATGGCTGCTGACCCACAGCCGCGTCCCGCTGTTGATCGACGCAGACGGGCTGAACTGCGTGGCCGCCGATCCCGCGGTGCTGAAAGCCGCGCGCGTCCCCGTCGTCCTGACGCCCCATCCGGGCGAGATGGCGCGCCTCGTCCGCACCTCGACCCAAGACGTACAGGCGCGGCGTTTGGACGTGGCGCGAGGTTTTGCCGAAAAGACGGGCTGCTCCATCGTGCTCAAGGGCGCCCGCAGCCTCGTCGCCGACCCGGACGGGCGCGTCTGCATCAACCCGACCGGCAACCCGGGCATGGCCAGCGGCGGGATGGGCGACGTCCTGTCGGGCGTGATCGGCGGCTTGCTGGCGCAGGGCTATCCGCCGTCCGACGCCTGCCGCCTCGGGACGTTTCTGCACGGCGCCGCCGCGGATACGTGGGTGCGGGCGCGCGGAGAAGTCGGGCTGTTGGCCCGCGACGTGATCGACGGGCTGCCCGAAACGCTGCGCAGCCTGTCCGAGGCCGGACGGGACGACTCGCATGACGCAGAGTGTTGCGACGTCCTCGGCTGACGAGACGCGCGCGTTCGGCCGGCGGCTCGGAGCCCTACTCGATCCGGGGGTGGTCGTGGGTCTGCATGGCGACTTGGGCGCCGGCAAGACGTGTCTGGTCCAGGGTATCGCCGCGGGCCTCGACATTCCGCCCGCGCACGTCACCAGCCCGACCTTTACTCTGGTAGCCGAGCACTATACGGGAAGGCTTCCGCTCTTCCATCTCGACCTGTATCGGCTGGCCGGAGCGGACGTGGAGGAGTTGGGGTACGCCGACTATCTGTTCGGTCGAGGCGTGACTGTGATCGAGTGGTTCGACCATCTCGCCCCCGATGTGGTGGATGCCTATCTGTTGATTGCGTTCGTCTGCGAGGCCGGCGACCGGCGCCGGTTGACCCTCACGCCGCACGGCGAACCGTACGAACGGCTGCTCGCCGGCCTGTTCGCCGAATCGGTTGCGGACGATTCAGGAGAGTGAACGTTCGGATGCAAGGGTGCCATAGGGAGCATCTGAAGAAGTAGGGCTTGCTGCGACCGGCGGCGCAGACAGGAAAGGAGATGGGGATGAAGCTGTTCATCACATTAATGGTATTTGCGGTGTCCGGGTGTGCAACGTTGACGAACGATGCGATGCAGCCGGTGGCATTCAGAACGCTAGGGTGTCCTTCGGGCGTTCAGTGTGTGGCAACGAACAAGCGAGGCCAATATGAATTTACGCCACCGACCTCTGTTCTCATCCGACGTAGTGACGATGTACTCAAGGTGGAGTGCCAGGATGCGAGCGGTAAGCAGCATCGTGAAAGTGTAGCCAGTTCAATAGGAATGAAGATGGCCATGAGTGTCGCCTTTTTGGATTTGGGGATCACGGATGCGATCACTGATAAGCACCGCTCGTATCCTCAGCAGGTGCTGATTCAGTGCGACAAGTGACCCAGCTAATTTTGTGCAGCGCTTGTGTTGGAGTCGAACCGGCGCAGAAAGGGACATTATGAAGCGCAACATGGAGTTAGTAAGGCAAATTCTGTTGGCTTGCGAGGAGGACCCGGGGCAAGTGGAGCAAAAGGTGAGGAATCGTATGAAACCTTCGGAAGTTGACAGCGTGCATGGTCATCTGAAGCTTCTGGTTGAGGCAGAGTTGGTGGACGGCGGCAACCCTGTTCGTACACTCCAAGGCGAGACTTGGGTTGGACCTTTTGAACTGACATGGAAAGGGCATGACTTCTTGGCAGACATCCGAGATGATTCGCGGTGGGCAGCCTTCAGAGCGAAGATCGGGTCCAGGTTGGATACACTGTCATTTGACGTGCTCAAGGAAGCTGTCAAGGAATTTGCTAGGGGTGCGGTCAAGGATATGCTGCAATGATCGCACCCCTGCCGGATCGGCGGAGTAAAGCAGACGGCTCGGCCGACAGTTATAGTCAGGCCGGCACGAGGCCACAGGCACTTATGGATCCCGAGATGAAGGGACTGGCATGCTGATCGTGCAGAAATACGGCGGCACGTCGGTCGGCTCCATCAAGCGGATCAAGAAGGTGGCCGAACGGGTAGCGGCCACGCGCGCCGCGGGCCACAAGGTCGCGGTGGTGCTGTCGGCCATGAGCGGCGAAACCAACCGCTTGCTATCGCTGGCCGGAGAGATTTCCGCACGGCCCGACCCGCGCGAGAGCGACGTGCTCGTTGCGACCGGCGAGCAGGTGTCGATTGCGCTGCTGGCCCTTGCGCTGCAAGAGGCGGGCTGTCCGGCCGTCTCCCTGCTCGGCCACCAAGTGGGTATCGAGACCGACGCCGCCCACGGCCGGGCGCGTATCCGGTCGGTCGGGACCGAGCGGCTGGCGGATACGCTGGACGACGGGCGCGTCGCCGTGGTGGCCGGTTTTCAGGGCGTGGACGAACGGCGGAACATCACGACGCTGGGCCGCGGCGGCTCGGACACGACCGCGGTCGCGGTCGCCGCGGCGCTCGAGGCGGACGTGTGCGAGGTGTACACCGACGTCGACGGGGTCTATAGCGCCGACCCGCGCATCTGCCCCCACGCCCACAAGCTCGACCGCATCGCCTACGATGAGATGCTGGAACTCGCCAGCCTCGGCGCCAAGGTGCTCCAGATCCGCTCGGTCGAATTCGCCAAACGCTACGCGGTGCCCGTCCACGTCCGGTCCAGCTTCGCGGACGGCGACGGAACGTGGGTCGTGCAGGAGGACGAAGGCATGGAAGACGTGGTCGTGTCGGGCGTGACGTCCGACCTGGATCAGGCGAAGATCACCCTGCAGCGCGTGCCCGACCGGCCCGGCTTGGCCGCCAAGCTGTTCTCGCCGATTGCGCGCGACAACATCGTGGTGGACATGATCCTCCAGAACGCGAGTGCGGGCGAAAAGACCGACGTGACGTTCACCGTGCCGCGCGGCGACCTGCCGCGCGCACTCGAACGGGTCCGCAACGCGGCCGGCACGGTCGGTGCTGGCGCGGTCGTGCACGACGCCGAGGTCGCCAAGGTGTCCATCGTCGGGCTGGGCATGCGGAGCCACGCCGGCGTGGCCGCGCGCATGTTCGAGGTGCTGGCCGCGGAAGGTATCAACATCCAGATGATCTCGACCTCGGAAATCAAGATCTCGATCGTGATCGACGCCAAATACGCGGAGTTGGCCGTCCGCGTGCTGCACGACGCGTTCATCGCGCCGCGCTGACCGCGGCCGGAATCCGCCATGAAGAACATCAGTCTGTACGACACGACACTGCGCGACGGCTGCCAGTCCGAGGACGTGGCGCTCACGCTCGACGACAAGCTGCGCGTGGCCGAAGAACTCGACGCCTTCGGCATCGCCTACATCGAAGGCGGCTGGCCGGGCTCCAACCCGCGCGACGAGGAGTTCTTCCACGCCGTGAAGAAATTGCGGCTCAAGCGCGCGCGGGTCGCGGCGTTCGGCTCCACGCGGCGGGCCAACGTGGCCGCGGCCGACGACTTCAACCTGCGGCTGCTGCTCGAAGCCGACACGCCCGTCGTCACCATCGTCGGCAAGACGTGGGACCTGCACGTGCGCGACGACCTGCGCATCTCCAGGAAAGCCAACCTGGAGGTGATCGGCGATTCCATCCGTTATCTCAAGGCGCGCGTGGACGAAGTCATGTTCGACGCCGAGCATTTCTTCGACGGCTACCGGGCGAACCCGGACTATGCCAGCGCGTGTCTGCGCGTGGCGGCGGAGGCCGGCGCGGACGTGCTGGTGCTGTGCGACACGCGCGGCGGTACCCTGCCCGCGGACATCGACGCCGGCACGCGCGCGGCCGGCGAGGCGGTCCACGCCACGCTTGGCATCCACTGCCACAACGACTGCGAGTTGGCGGTGGCCAATTCGTTGGCCGGTGTGGCCGCCGGCGCACTGCAGGTGCAGGGGACCATCAACGGCTTCGGCGAACGCTGCGGCAACGCCAACCTGTGCTCGGTCATCCCCAATCTCCAGATCAAGCAGGGGTATCGCTGCGTGACCCCGCGGCGCCTGAAACAGTTGCCGCGGCTGTCGCGGCTGGTGTACGAACTCGCTAACGTCGAGCCCAACAAGCGCCAAGCCTACGTCGGCGCCAGCGCGTTCGCGCACAAGGGCGGCCTGCACGTGGCCGCGGTACGCAAGAACCGCGAAACCTACGAACACATCGACCCCGAACTGATCGGGAACACGCAGCGCGTGCTCGTGTCCGACCTGTCCGGGCGCAGCAACGTGCTGTACAAGGCGCGCCAATTCGGGCTGTCGGTGGACGGCGGCGACCCCGCGGTCAAGGCCATCCTCGCCGAAGTGAAACGGCTGGAGAACGCCGGCTTCCAGTACGAGGGGGCCGAGGCGTCGTTCGAGCTCCTGATGCGCAAGGCGCTGAACGGCCAAGTCCGCCACTTCCGGCTGATCGGCTTTCGGGTCATCGACGAAAAACGCACCGAACAGGAGCCGCCGTTCTCCGAAGCGACCATCATGGTCGAGGGTCCCAACGGCCAAGTGGAACATACCGCGGCGCGTGGCGACGGGCCGGTGCACGCCCTGGACCGGGCGCTCCGCAAGGCGCTGACGAAATTCTACCCGCAACTCGAATCGGTCGTGCTGCACGACTACAAGGTGCGCGTGCTGGGCGGCGGAGAGGGCACCGCGGCCACGGTTCGCGTGCTCATCGAATCCGGCGACGCCACCGACCGCTGGGGCACCGTCGGCGTGTCGCACAACGTCATCGAGGCGAGTTGGCAGGCACTCGTGGACAGCATCGAGTACAAACTCCAGAAGGACGCCAAGCCGAAGATACGCCGTTCCGCCGCGGCCCAACGCGCGGGCGGCTAGGCCAGCGAGACGGCGAACACCCGGTCCGCCCTTCGGCCCACGCCATGCGGAACGTTTGGAGAAACAGGATGATGGGGGCACGTGCGACGCGCTTGCTGCGGGCCGCGGTCGGCGGAACGTTGATGGGGGCGGCCAATCTGGTGCCCGGGCTGAGCGGCGGGACGATGTTGCTGGTCAGCGGCGTGTATCCCGACGTGATCGAGGCGCTCGCCGGGCTCACCGCAGGACGCTGGCGGCGGGCCGGCCTGATCCTGCTGGCGACGGTCGCCGCGGGCGCCGCGCTGGTGATTCTGCTGCTGGCCGGGCCGGTGAAGACGCTGGTCATCCAGCAACGTTGGGTGATGTACAGCCTGTTCGTGGGCCTGACCCTGGGCGGGGTGCCGCTGATCTGGCGTTTGGCACGGCCGCGGCCGCCGAGTTTCTTCGTCGCCGGTGCGCTCGCCTGTCTGCTGACCGGGCTGCTCGCGCTGGGCCAGCCGGCCCAGCCGGGCGCGGGACAAGGCTCGGCCCTGATCCTCTTCGCAGCCGGGCTGGCTGGGGCCGGCGCCATGATTCTGCCGGGCGTGTCGGGCGGCTATCTGCTGCTGCTGATGGGACAGTACGTGCCGATCCTGACCGGCATCGAGAAGCTGCGCGTCGGGCTGACCGGCCCGGACTGGCCGCTGCTGGTCGAGGCGCTCGGCGTGGTCGTGCCGGTCGGCTTGGGCGTCGTTGCTGGGGTGGTCGGGGTCAGCCGGGTGTTGCGCTGGCTCCTCGCCCGCTTCCGCAGCGCGACGTTGGGCGCGCTGGCCGGGCTGGTGGTCGGCGCGCTGGCCGGGCTGTGGCCGTTCCAGGTCGGGGTGGCGCCGCAGGTCGGCGACGTGGTGCGCGGCCGGCCGGTCACCGCGCAGCGCCTCGCCGAGATCGATCCCGAAGACTGGCCGGTTCGCGTGTTTGCGCCGAGCGGCACGCAGGTGGGCGCAGGCTTGCTGCTGATCGGCTTGGGCATCGGCGCTACACTGGGATTCGACCGGCTGAACCGCCGCTTGGGCGCCGCGGCCTGAGCGCGGCTCCGGTTTGCACGGGACGGATTTTCTTGACACGCTCCGCTGCCGGGTTCGACAATGGGGCTGGCGGCGAAGCAGGCCAGTCCGTAGGATGGACGAGACGAAAAGGGAATGATCCGTGTGGCGTCGGCGGGCAACGGTCCTTGGCGTCTGCCTGTGCGTATGGGTCGGCGTGGCGGGGTGTTCCCGGAGCTACAGAATCCACACGGTGCGCCCCGGTGAGACGCTGTCCGGGATCGGCCAAGCCTACAGCGTTCCGTACCGGGAACTCGCCGAGCTCAACGACATTCGGGACCCGAACCGCATCCGCGCCGGCCAACGCCTGCGCCTGCCCTCGGGGGCGACGGCTCGCCGCGGCCGGCGGCCGGCGCGCCGAACCCGTCCGCGGCGCACCCGCCCCGCGGCGCCGGTCAAGGCCGAACGGATTTTCAGTTGGCCACTGTGCGGACGGCTGACGTCCGGCTTCGGGCCGCGCAAGCGCAATTTCCACGACGGCATCGATCTGGCCGCGCCGATCGGCACCCCGGTCCGCGCGGCCGGAGACGGGCGCGTCGCGTTCAGCGGGACGTTGCGCGGGTACGGGAAAGTCGTCATCTTGAAGCACGCCAACGAATTCCACACGGTCTATGCCCACCACCGCCGCAACCGGGTCGAGACCGGCGCGCGCGTCCGGCGCGGCGACATCGTCGGCGAGGTCGGCGTGACCGGGCGCGTGACCGGCCCCTCGCTCCACTTCGAGGTCCGCAAGGGGCGCGTAGCACGAAATCCGATACCCTACCTAGCCGCGAAGTGCCGGACGACGAAACGGAGATGAAAGGGAATTCCATACAAGATGATCCTGAAACGTGTTCTGTCTCGGACACCGTCCCCGTTGGTCGAAAACCCTTCGACAGGCTCAGGGTCCAGCCCGTTGAGCTTGTCGAAACGGTCCCGGGGGCGTCTTGTATGTCATTCCCAAATGCAGGCCGGTGCATCAGTTGGCAACCATGTCCACCGCCCCTCTCGTATACCCCTCCCCTAGTGGGAGAGGGTTAGAGCCTGTCCCGGACATGATCCGGGGGAGAGGGGGGAAGGTGGAGATCTCTCAACCACGATGAGCATTCTGTCGGGGGCGGAGCCGTCTTCCCCTGGATTCCTGCTTCCGCAGGAATGACGAGGGGGAGGCAGGAACGACGAACGGGGAGGCGGGGATGACGAGGGGGGAAGCGAGAATGACGGAATGAAAGGCATCCCGACCAGAGAAACATCAAATCCTTCCGCGACCGAAATGATACCTAAAGCTCTGCGCCGTGAGTGTTCGGAACCCCCAATCATCCGACCGAGGAGTACGACATGTTGGACATCAAGAGCTTGATTCGGGACGTTCCCGACTTTCCCCAGAAGGGGATTCTGTTCAAGGACATCACCCCGCTGCTGGCGAACGGGCCGGCCTGGAAGCAGGTCGTCGATCAGCTCGCCGACCGCTATCGGGGCGCGGTCGACGTCGTGCTGGGCGTGGAGTCGCGCGGGTTTCTGTTCGGCTCCGCCCTGGCCTACGCGCTGGGCTGCGGGCATGCGATCGTACGCAAACCCGGCAAGCTGCCGGCCGCCACGTTCGCGGAACGCTACGCACTCGAATACGGGACCGACACGCTGGAAATCCACCGGGATGCGTTCCCGCCGCACAGCCGGGTCGTGCTCGTCGATGACCTGCTGGCGACCGGCGGCACTGCGCGCGCCGCGATTGCGCTGGCCGAAAAGCTGGGTGCCACCCTGGTCGAAGCCGCCTTCCTGGTCGAACTCTCCTTTCTGGGCGGACGCGAGCGACTGGCCCCGTGCGGCGTCTTTTCCTTCGTCCAGTATGACGCCGACTGAGCGGCCGGTGGGTTCCACTGCACGCTGGCGGAGCCGGGCCGAGCCTCGCCCGTGCAGGGTCGGCTGACGGGACGGAGAGTCCGTGGCGTATTTCCTCCTGCTCGGGGTGGTGTGTCTGTGGGCCACGAACTTTCCGGCCGGGAAGTTCATGCTCGGCACGGTCGGGCCGCTGACCCTGATCGCCCTGCGCACGATCGTCGGCGCGGTTCTGTTGACGCTGATGGGCTGGAAGTCGCAGACCGGCTGGTGGGCACAACTCCGCGCCGACCCAAAGAGCACGGCGGTCATGACGCTGACCGGCGTCGTCGGGGCCGGCACGCTGTTCTACATGGGGCTACGCACCACCTCGGCCACCAACGCCGGCATCATCGCCGCCTCGACGCCGATCTGGGTGGCCCTCTTTTCGCGCGCGTTCCTGAAGGAGCCGCTCTCCGCGGTCAACGCCGCGGGGATTCTGCTGTCCTTCGCCGGCTTGGTGTACATCATGTGTCAGGGGGCGCTCGGCAGGCTGGCCGAAATCTCGCTGAACCGGGGCGACCTGCTGGTGCTGCTCGGCCAACTGAGCTGGGCGACGTACACTGTCTATAGCCGCGTCGCCCTGGCGCAGCGGTCGCCGGCCGCGGCGACCGCCAGTTCCTACATCGCCGGAACCTTCATCCTCGTCCCGCTGTGCTGGGTGGAGGCGCCGCTGGACGCGCAGTTCGATTTGTCGCCGCTGGCCGTGGCGGCATTGGTATATTTGTCGATCCTCTCGCCGTTGACCAATCTGCTCTACTACCAAGCCCTGACGCGGGTGACCCCGCACCGGGCCGCGGTCTTCATGAACCTCATCCCGATCCTGGTCATGGTCTCGGCGGCCGTCTTTCTGGGCGAGCGCGTCACGCTGGTGCAGATCGCCGGCACGGCCTGCGTCATCGGCGGCGTCGTCCTGACAACACGCCAGTAAGCCACAGCCCCGTGGTCCGTGGGAAGGGTGGATGTCGTCCCAATTTCAAAAGTCCCCCTTGCTGAACACCGGCCTCCGAGTGTAGGGGCAACCCCCTGTGGTTGCCCTGGCCGGGAACAGGCAGGCACCCTTCGACAGGCTCAGGGACCTTCCCCTCCCAGGTTCGTTGAGCTTGTCGAAACGAACCCCGATGTCACCTCGGCCTTCGCACACTCCCCCCTCCCCGACCCTTTGACGATCTCAGGGGCCAGCGTAAGAGGGTCCCCCACCGCGGCTCGTCAGCCTCGAAAATACAAACCCGAAACACACCACCGTGTCGCTTAACTCTGCCGCGTCTTTATGGCATAGAGTGGACCTCTGATTGCAGTCGTGGGGGAATCCCATGCACGCCATGACGCCCGAACCGACCTTGACCGTTGCCCAAAAGTCAAGCGTCATGCTCCCTCCCCCCGCACAGTCTGATCCCTGTCCTCCTTCCTTAGCTCCGACTTTTTTTTCCGTGGATCGCCTGCCGGCCCGTCCTGCGTCGTTCGCAACGGAAATCGCGCCTACATCACGAGCGGCGGCCCCGCTTCGTCGTCCGAGAGACATCGGTCGCGGCGGCAACTAGCCTTGGACAGTCCCCACCCGGGACTTTCATCGCCAGGTCCGGACTGAATTGCGAAAGGAGTATGCCCATGCAGAGATCTTCAACGTCTAGGGGGCTGCGGAGTGTTGTCGCGGTCGCGCTCGTCGTCGTGGTGTGGGGGGCTTCTGCCGACGCTCAGAACCAAACCCTCCATAGTGTAAAGACCGCCGCCGTGCTCAATCTCTCCCCGTGGCAAAGCTGGGTTCACCTGTTCTGCGAGAAAACCACGCCGCCCGGGTGCTGCGTCACGTTCTGGTGCGGGCAGCAGACGGGCGATCCCGTGACGTGGGACGTCGTATGGGGGCCGGGCCAAATTTTCACGTACTGGCCGGGCAAGACGGATCCGGAGGATGGTAGTAAGGCTGACTTAGAAGCCGCGCTGGTGGATGCCACCTTGAGCCCGGAGGCGGCCCGCCGCCGAACGACGTGTGTGATCCGCAGCGACGACCCGGTCGAAGCTCGGGCCTACACACGTATCGCCGGTGAGATGGTTCCCGTTGCGAATCGGGCCGATATGATCGTGCAGGCGGCCGGTGATGCCCCGGCAGACCAAGCCCCCGATGGGTGAGAGTACGTCCTTTTCCTATACTAAGGTGCTGAAATGTCTTCATAAACAACGGGTTGAGGGGCAAGCCGCAGACTCTCCGTCCTGACAGACGGTCATCATCGGAGGGGCGACGCATGCGCCGCCCCTGCCATCGTCGTCTGAATCACCTCCCCCCGGCTTCCTCTTCCATCTTTCGAGATAGTTCGACCCTTACGAAAGGAGTATGTCCATGCAGAGATCTTCAACGTATAGGAAGCTGCGGAGCGTTGTCGCGACCGTGCTCGTCGTCGTGGTGTGGGGAGCTTCTGCCGACGCTCAGAACACTCCACGTGCAAAGGTTTCCACTTTGCTCAATCTCTCTCCGTGGCAAAGCTGGGTTCACCTGTTCTGCGAGAGAACCTCGCCGCCCGGGTGCGAGGTCACGTTCTGGTGCGGGCAGGTGACTGGTGCTCCGGTGACGTGGAAAGTTGACTGGGCTCCGGGCCAAATTTTCGCGTACTGGCCGGGCAAGACGGATCCGGATGATGGTAGTGAGGCTGACTTGGAAGCCGCGCTGGTGTTCGATGCCGGCTTGAGCCCGGAGGCGGCCCGGCGCCGAACGACGTGTGTGATCCGCAGTAACGACCCGGTCGAAGCTCGGGCCTACACGCGTATCGGCGGTGAGATTGTTCCCGTTGCGAATCGGGCGACGATCTTGCAGGCGGCCGCTGATGCTCCGGCGGACCCAGCCCCAAGCGAGTAGGGGCTGGTCCTTTGCCTAATAAAGGTGTCGGAACGTCTTCATAAACAACGGGCTGAGGTCAAGCCGTAGACCGTCTCGACAGACGGCCATTATCGGAGGGGCGACGCATGCGTCGCCCCTACTGTCGTTATCTAATCCACTTCCTCTCTCCGGCGCATTCTCCACCCCCCGCCTTTTCTACAGAAGGTTCAGGTAGCCTTTCATCGCGTCGTAGGGGCGACCGGCCGGTCGCCCCTACGACAAGTGCATTGCAGGACCCGGCTACGACTCGGTCCCGTCGGGGTTGGGTGCCGTATCCGCGGCCGATTCAGCCTCGCTCGCGGCAGCCGAGACCTCGTCCCCATGGGTGCGGAGAAACTCGGCTACGCCGGTGGACGCACGCAGGACGATCTCGGTGTACGCCACATCCGCGCTCGCCGCCTCGGCCAGCGCACGGTGATAGGCACCCAGCGCGGCAATCAGGTCGGCGTGTTTCCCCGGGACGACGTCCAGGGTTTCGGTCAGACAGGCGTTGATGTCTTCCGCCAACCGGTTCAGGGTCTCCTGTCGGTCGTCGCCTACCGCTTCGGACACCAACTCCTGCCACAGGACTTCGACGGCGTAGCGGGTCGGGTGCTCGCGCCGGAGCCCCGCACTGAGTTGGTAGAGTTGGTTGGCGAGCGACTGCCAGCGCGCCGGGCGTTTGCGGGATACCAGAGCGTTCGCCTTGAGCAGCCGTTCGTGCAACCCGGACAGACCGTAGTGGTCGCTCAGAAGGCGGATGATCGTGTCGAACTCGGCCGAGGTGACGTGTGCCATGTGGCGGGCGATATTCGCAAAAACCCGGCGGCCCGACAATCCCCGGCGGGGTTTCTTGTTCGGGGGATGGTGTCTCGGTTTGACGTTCTCGGGCTGATGCAGCGCTGAAGGACCCTCTCCCCCGGATCAAGTCCGGGGTAGGCTCTAACCCTCCCTCGGGAAGGAGAGGGGACAAAAAGGAAAGCCAACTTGCGGCTGCGGGGGACGATGGGCTACACCAAGAAAGCTGGACACGATACGGAACGTGGTATGCAAGATTCCTCTCGTCAGCCGGTCGAGGTGCACAAGCTGCGCCGTCCGCGGCGCACGCGCGCGCTGTTCGTCAAGGGAACCGCGCTGTTTTTGCTGATCGTCTTCGGCGTTACGCACATCTACCAATATCTTGGTCCAGACGCGTTCGTGTGGCTGGCGGGCGGGGTGGGTCTGTGGTTGCTGTTCGGGCGGCGTCGGGCCATGTCGGGAGCCAAGCGGCCGCGCCGCGGAGGGTCGTTCGGGGCGTCCCACCCCAAATTGGCGGCGGAGATCGATAATCTGGACGGCGGTGAATTCGTCCGCCGCGCCGCGGACGTGTTGCGCGCGCAGGGCTACGGCGTACAGCCGCAAGAAGGGCCGCCGCCTGCGCTGCTGCTTACGAGGGGAGAGGAGCGGGCGTGGTGCACGCTCGTTGCCGCGCCGGCCGACGAGCCGGCTATCGCCGCGGCGCACGCGGCCGCGCAGCAGCACGGCTGCGGGCAGGCCATGTTGTTGAGCCAATTCGAATCGTCGTCTCAGGTGGAGATGTCCGCCCTCCGGCAGGGCGTGGTGTTGATCGATCAGGACGAGTTCATCCGCCTCCGCTCCTTGCAGGCCAAGGGTCATCGGGTGCACGCCTTTCGGCCGCGGGCGGCCAACGGCTCGGACGTCTCACGCCACTAGCCTGCCGATGGTGACCTTCATTACCGGCAACCTGGAGAAAGTCCGCGAGTGCGCGCGCATGTTGAGCGTCGAATTCGCGCACGAAACCCTCCCGCTCGAAGAGATTCAGGAGCTCGACGTCGGATCGGTGGTCGCACATAAGGCGCGCGCCGCGTACGCTGCGCTGCGGCGGCCCGTGCTAGTTGAAGATACAGGTCTGGCGTTCGCGGCGTGGAACGGCCTGCCGGGCGCGCTGATCGCTTGGTTCCTGGACAGCGTGGGCGTGCACGGCGTCTGCCGCATGTTGGAAGCCGAGACGGACCGCGTGGCGACCGCCACGAGCGTGTTCGCGTATTGCGACGCCGGGGGAGTGCGGACGTTCGCGGGTACGGTTGACGGACACGTGCCTGACCGGCCCCGCGGCACGAGCGGGTTCGGCTGGGATGCGATTTTTGTACCGCACGGCAGCGGGCGGACGTTCGCGGAAATGGCCGCTACGGAAAAAGACCGCTGGTCCATGCGCCGCCAGGCGCTCGAATCGCTCAGCGCCTCCGGCCTGCTGGCGGGCTGAACCGGCCGCGGCGTTCCATTCCACGGTCTCGGGCGGATGATGGGGACGCCGGATCGACACGTGCCGTTCGCATTGTTGCGCCGCGTCAGCCGCTCGTTCTATCTGAGCCTGCGCGTTCTGCCGCGTCCGCTGCGCCAACCGATTGGGCTGGCCTATCTCTTTTGCCGCGCCGCGGACACGATTGCCGATACGCCGCTCATCGCCCGCCCGCGGCGGCTGGAGAGGATCGACCGTTACCTCGCCGCGTTCTCCGCGGCGGACCTGTCGATCTGCCGCACGCTGCAAGACGAGCTCGGACCGGCCCCGGCCGATGCCGCGGAACACGAGTTGCTCGTCAGCCTGGATCGCTGTTTCTGGGCGCTGGACGCGCTCCCGCACGGCGACCGAATCCACATCAGCGAACTCGTCCTCACCCTCACGCAGGGGATGCGGATGGACCTGACCGTCTTTCCCGGCCCCGACGGCGGCCAGCTCGGGACACTGGAGACCCGGGACGACCTGGACCGCTATACCTACTACGTGGCCGGCTGCGTGGGCGAATTCTGGACGAACGTCTGTCTCGATCACGTGCCGGCCCTGTCCGGTTGGAATGCCGCGGACATGGCGGAGCGCGGTGTCCGGTTCGGCAAGGGGTTGCAACTCACCAACATCCTGCGGGACGTAGCCGCGGACGTGGCGAATGGTCGCTGCTACCTGCCGCGCGCCGACTTGGCGAAGCTGGGCGTCGAACCGGAACGGCTGCGGGACCCTGCCAGCTACGCCCTGGTCCGCCCGCTGATCGACGAGCTTTTGGACTTGACGTTGGGGTTGTATCGGGACGGTTGGGCGTACGTGCGCGACATCCCGACGCGCGAGTGGCGACTGCGTCTCGCGTGTGCCTGGCCGCTGTTGATCGGCGCGGCCACGCTGCATCGCTTGCGCGGCGCGCCCGATCTGCTCGATCCGGCCGTCCGCATCAAGCTGCCGCGGCCGCGCGTCTATCGCCTGATGTTGACGTCCCTCCTGACCGTGTGGTCGAACCGGGCGCTGCTGCGGCAGTACGCGCGTCTGACGTCGTAATCCGATTCAGAAAGGGATGCCGCGGTGACCGCACGCCGCAAAAAATCGGAGCCGGACTCGCCCCCCGCGGAGACGTGGGAGGCTGAAACCCTGCCGGACTATCTGCAACCCGGCTTGGACGTCGTCTTCGTCGGACTGAATCCGGGGCTCTACTCGGCCCGCGTCGGCCATTATTTCGCCAACACGGTCAACCGCTTCTGGAAGGCCCTGTCCGCCTCCGGTCTGGTGCCGGAGCCGGTCGGACCGGCGGACGACGCGCGTCTGTTGGAATGGGGTATCGGGCTGACCGACGTCGTGAAGCGTCCGACGCGCGGCATCGACGAGGTGTCGCGGGCCGAATTCCGCCGCGGGGCCGCGGCCCTCCACACGAAGATTGCCGCATGTGCGCCGCGCATCGTGTGTTTCAACGGCCTGGTCGGTTATCGGCTGTGCTGCGGGAACGACGCCGGACTCGGCGACCGGACTCGGCATTTCGCCGGCGCCCATGCGTTCGCGGTGCCGTCCACCAGCCCGCGCAACGCGCGCTACACGTTCGAAGACATCGTGGCCGCGTTCCGCGACCTGCGCGCGTTCAAGTCCGAATTGGACGCCGCGGACGGCCCCCACCGGCCGCGCAGTCAGACCGTATCGCGGTAGGGGCGCGTCACCACGCGCGCCCCATTGTGAATGAAGAACGAGCGGACGATGTTCTCCAGGTCGTGGCCGACCTGCGGGTTGGACGTCCGGGTTTTGACGAACTTCTTGAGGCGCCGGATGAACTCCACCTTGTCCGCGCGGTCGGCCAATGCTTCGGCAATCACGGTGTCCGGGTCCTTCTGCTCGGACCGGCAGAAATCGGACAGCATTTGTACGCGGGCATCCCACTCCTCTTCGCCGAGGTTGTAGTAGCGGTTCACGTTCGCCATCCACTTCCGGACGCTGGCGTAGGACCGGATCTCGTTCATAGCCATGCTCCCGAGCCGACCCCCTGTCAGAGGGGGAATCCCAACATGCGGGCGAGGTGCTTGAGTTCCTCGAAGCGGCCCTCCTTGGGCATCTCCGGCTGAATCAGCTTCTCCGCCTTCAACTCCTCGACGACCTCGGCGTCGCGCGCGAACGGCGTCCCGTACGTGCCGTCGAAATACAGCGTCTCGAACGGGAGGCGTGGGCGTTGGCCGCCGGCGTCCGGCGACTCGGCCGGATACCCGACGAGTTGGCACCAGACCGGCACCCAGCCTTCGGGCACCTTCAGGACGGAGTTGAGCGCAGGAATCTTCTCCGCGGACGCGGCCATGTGCAGACAGGTGCCGAGCCCCTCGTTGACCGCGGCCAGCACCGCGACCGAGCACGCGCCGACCGTCTCCTGCCGGGCCACCATTTCCGCGACCTCGCGCGGCAGGTTGTGGATCAGCGAGTGGACCGCGGGCATGCCCTCCGGCGCGGTCTCGCCCTTGCCGATGGCCGAGTCGATCGCCTCGTGACTCCAGCCGTAGAACGTCGGCAGCGCGCCCAAATCGACCAAATCGTGGACGCGGGTGCGGAACGTGTCCGCGGTCGCACCGTCCACATCCGCGAACCAGTAGATCCAGGTCGGCGCGTTGACGTGCGCGCCCTGATAGTTGTCGCAGGCGAGCAGGGTTTCGCGGTCGGCCTAGGACAGCGTGTCGCGTTCGACGACGATGGCCCGCCAGGGCTGCAGATTGCCCGGACAGCTCGTGTGCCGGACCACCTCCAGGATGCGTTGGATCTTCTCCTTTTCGACCGGCTGCCAGGGTTTGAAGATGCGGATGCTGCGCCGCGAACCGACGACTTCGAGAAAATCCATGTTGTCCTCCTTGAATGTCCGCCTCCCGCCCGGCACCGCTCTTGCCCCTTCATGCTTCGCACGAGAGACGACCGCGGGCGGCGGGCGTCTTCTCCCCCTACAATAACGGGCTGGTCTGCAACAGGACGCCGTTGTGGATCAGGAAGCTGCGAATGTAGTTGCCCTGCTGTCGCCGTTCACCGGGTGGGCCGTCGACGCGGGATTCGAACTCGCCGATCCTGTCCGCGTAGAAGCGCCGGCCCTTGGCCCGGATTTTCTTGCCGCCGTCCACCTCGCGCAGACACTCGGCGATGATCTCGTCGGGTTCCTTCTCGACCGCAGCGCAGAACGCGCTCAGCACGGCGACCCGTGCGCGTCCTTCTTCGCGCGACACGCCGGACTGCTCGGCCAAACCTTGCAGCCACGTCTGGACCGACGCGGCGTTTTCGATGTCGTGGGGCATGATCCCGGATGATCTCGGTCTCGGCCGCTCGTCTCTTACGGAAACGGGAGGGGAACGTATCCATTTTCCCCGGCCGCGGAAAGAGTCGTTCGGGAAAGCACGTCGAACTTGGGGAGCGCCCCAGTTTGAATGTCAGGCGCCGCGCGGCACGTAGGGGCAGGCCCCTGTGCCTGCCCTTCCGCCTGCTAGGGCAACCACAGGGGGTTGCCCCTACAATCGGAGGCCGGCACTCGGCAACGAAGAATTTCGAACTGACGCACTACCCGGACTCGATGCCGTGTCCCGCTCGACCGCGGGTGTGGTAGGATTTTGTGCCCATTCCACCGGAAGCAGGAGTTCCGCCATGCAGACCGCCCACCTCGCCTCTTCGATACCGGTCGCCGTCTCGTTGTTCGCGCTGGGCTGCGCGGCGCCCAAGACGCCGCCGCGCGTGACGATCGAGAAGCCGCAGCTCACCGCGGCGTCGTGCGAGGATGCCAACCGGCTCGTGTACAAGGCCGTCCAGACGATGGGCTACACCGTGGCCGATTACACCTTGGCGAGACCCGGCCAGCCGGGGGTCATCTCCGCCACGAAAGAGGGGGCGACCGACGGGGTGGTCACGATTACGTGTACCGAGACGCGCGCGACCATCGACGCGCGCAACGCCGTGCAGGTGCCGTCGCTGATCGGTGCGGCCGAGCGGCCGCACCATTTCGTGAACAGTTTTCCGATGACGTATCGGATGGTCCAGCAGCGCGAGGCATACACGGCCAACCGGCCGGAAGCCGGCACGCTGCAACTCTCGATCACGCCCCTCAACAGCTTCGAGGCACAGAACGTGTTGGGCGCCGATTTGCAGGCGCAGGGCATTCTGCCGGTGCGCGTCACGATTCGGAACAACACCCCGCGGCCGTACGGCATCGAGGTGGACAAGATATTGCTGGTGCCCGACAGTGGCGGCCGGGTAGCGCCGGTCGCCGCGCCCGGCGGCGCCAGCGCGTTGCAGGACATGACGCTCGCCACGGGCCAGTCCGCGTCCGGCTTTCTGTTCTATCCGGCCGGCCGCTATTCATCCGCGCGCACCTCGGTCCTGGATATGGAGAACGACGAGCGCGAGGGATTCGCGGTACAGTTCTGAAACTTCGGCCCGTTCGCTCTCGGCGCCCCGACCATTCGCCATTTCGACAAACTCGAGGCACCGCAAGCTCAGGAACCGATCTCACCTGAGCTTGTGATGCTCTCATCCGGTCCCTGAGCCTGTCGAAGGGTGGCGAAGAGTTGAAAGGCCAGAGGATGGAATGCGAAGGCCGAGGTGACATCGGGGTTCGTTTCGACAAGCTCAACGAACTTAGGGATGGGAAAGTCTCTGTGTAAGAAATTCCCTTCCGAATTGGTCATCCAACCCCGACATCTTCCCGAATCCGTCAATGGCCGGGCTGCTCGCGCGCCTTGTCGATGTACCGCTGAATCAGCAGCCGCATGGTCTCCGCGGGCTGAATGCCGATAAGCGGAAACTCGCCGAGCAGAAAGGTCGGGTAGCCGACCACGCCGAAGCGGGCCGCCTCCCGCTCCGTCCGTACCACGCGGTCGGCCAGCGCGCCGGAGTCCAGCACCGTGTCGAACTCGGCCGCTGGCAGGCCGACCAGTTCAGCGAGTCCGCGCAGCGCATTACGGTCGCCGATGTCGCGCCCGTCCTCGAACGCCGCGGCGAACACGGCGTCGTGATACGCGGCGAAGCGGCCGCGATCCTTGGCGAACTCTGCGCCTTCCAGCGCGGCACGCGAGTCCAGCCACGTCGCGGGGATGCGCAACGGCACGCCGGTCTCGCGCGACACGCGCACGATCTTGCCCTTGGCGTCGTCGCCGATCATTTCGCCGTTCTTCCAGCCGGCGTGTCGGCGCGCGATGTGCACGCCTTTCCACAGCCACTCGACGTCGAGCCGCCCGTCAAGCCGTTCCATCACCCGCTTGGCGATGTAGCTGAGCGACGATGCGTAATCGAAGTAGATCGGGATTCTGACCGGGGCCATAGACGAGGACTTGCGAGGGGGAGTGGGCTGACGCTTTTTCGGCTATCAGAAATGCGGTATGGGAACCAGGAACGGAAGGGGGAATCCGTGACGGAGTTCGAAACGGCCTGCCAGGGACTCGAAACCGTCATCGAGCGGACCGTGCCGCCGAAGTCGTAACATCTCCAGCAAAAGGGAGAGGGACATGGGACACATCGAAGTGCTGAGCCCGGTCGCGGATGCGCGCGTGGACGAGGTGCCGCTCGCCCCGCGCAACGGCGATCTGCGCGGCAAGACGATCGGCTTTCTGAACAACCGCAAGGCCAACGCCGGGCTGCTGCTCGAACACGTCGAAGCGCTGCTGCACGCGCGGTACGGCGACTTCGCCACGTTCAAGGGCGAGAAGAACGCCGCGCTCGGCGCACCCAAGGACGTGCTGGCCGGGCTGGCCGCGTGCGATGCGGTGGTCTTCGCCATCGGCGATTGAGGCTCGTGCACGTCGTGGGGTCTCCACGACGCCATCGAATTGGAGAAACAGGGGGTGCCGACCGCGGCGATATGCAGCGATGAGTTCGCGCCGCTGGGCCGGGCCGAATCGCGCACGCTCGGCATGGGTGGCGTGCCGATTGCCGTGATCGCCCACCCGCTGGCCGGCAACAAACCCGACGCGGTGCAGGCCAAGGCCGTCGGGGTCGTGGACGAGATCGTGGCCATCCTGACCCGGCCCGCGGACGAGTTGGCCGCAGCGTACCGTGGGCGGTTCCTGGCTCCGATGCGGAAGAAGGTTGGTCGGGCGACGGCCTGACCGGACGCACGGGATCCGCTCGAGCGGAGAACGATGCCGGCAATATGACTATGCCGTTGCAGTCGGAGCGTATCGTCCTGGACGACGAGGTCGAGGCGGTCAACGACTGGTTCTACGATCAAGGCTGGACGGACGGGCTGCCGATCGTGCCGCCGACGCCCGAGCGCGTCGCACGCACGTTGGCCTGGACCGACCGGGCGCCCGACGCCGAACTCGGTCCCATGCCGCCCAAATACGGCATTGCGACGGTCGAAAAGCTGGCCGTCAACGCGACGATGGCCGGTTGTGCGCCGGAGTATTTCCCGGTCGTCGTGACTGCGGTCGAGGCGCTGCTCGACCCGGCCTTCAATCTGTACGGCGTCCAGAGCACCACGCACCCCTGCGCGCCGCTCTTGATCCTCAACGGCCCGATTGCCGCGGAAATCGGTGTCAACGCGCGCTACAACGCTTTCGGCCAGGGCTGGCGGTCGAACGCCAGCATCGGTCGGGCGATCCGCCTGACCCTGCTGAACGTGGGCGGCGGCACGCCGGGGATGCTGGACCGTTCGACGCAAGGCCAGCCGGCCAAGTACAGCTTTTGCGTGGCCGAGAACGAAGAAGAAAATCCGTGGGAGCCGCTCCATATCGAGCGCGGCTTTGCGCCCGACGCCAGCACCGTCACCGTGTGCGGCGCCGAAGGGCCGCACAACATCAACGATCACGTCAGCAGCGCGGCCCCGGGTATTCTCGCCACGATTGCCAGCAGCATGACGGACATGGGCTCGAACAACGCCTATGCGTTCGGGGAACCGATCCTCGCCTTGGGGCCGGAACACGCGGCGATCCTGGCCGCGGACGGCGTTACGAAAGCCGACGTCCGCGCCTACGTGTTCGAGCACGCCCGCGTCCCGCGCGAGCAATGGGAAGCCGGGGGAATGTTCGGCATGGGCTTCAGCCCGGACGACCCGTTCGCCGGTCAGGCGGGCGTGCCGCCCATCCGTGCACCCGAACACCTGATGATCGTCGTGGCCGGCGGGCCGGGGCGTCACTCGTGCTGGCTGCCGACGTTCGGCGCCATGACGAAGTCGGTCACGCGACGGATCTGCCGCGGCGACGGGACTCCCGCCAAGTCCATCCACGACTTCCGGTCGTGACCGTTCACCACCTGCAGCTCCCGTGCAGCAGGCCAACCGAGAACGTCTCGACCTGAGATGTACTCGCTGCGCAGTGTGGAGGGGCAGGCCCCTGTGGTCCCCGAGCCTGTCGAAGGGCGCCTATCCTTCCCCCCACCTAGGGCAACCACAGGGGGTTGCCCCTACATGAACGCTCGACAAAGGAGAGTTTTGTAATCGAGACTCTCCCCGCAGGCGGGCGCGGGTGAACTCCCGATGCGAAGCTGGTACGGTGCCCGGCATGAAAGTCGGCTTGGCCGGATTCTCCCGTTCCGGAAAAACGACGATTTTCAACGCGCTGACGGGCCACGCCGCGGAGGTCGGCAGCTTCCAGACCAAGCGCGAAGCCGCGCTGGCGGTGGTCAAGGTCCCGGACCCGCGTATCGACGCCTTGGCCGAGATCGTCGAGCCGCAACGCAAGAAATATGCCGAAATCACGTTCCTGGATTTTCCGCCGTCCGAAGAACGGCGCGCCGCGCTGGATACCCGCACCCTGTCGCAAATGCGTGAGGTCGAAGCGCTGACCCAGGTCGTGCGCGGGTTCGACGATCCGCTGGCCGAGGTTCCCGCGGACGCGGTGCGCGATTTGCGTGCGTTCGAGTCCGAATTGCTGCTGGCTGACATGGCCGTGATCGAAAAGCGGCTGGAACGCCTGCGGAAGGAAAAGGGCAAGGAACGTGAACGGGCGCTGCTGGAACGCTGTCTGGCCGCGCTCGAAGCCGAACGCCCGTTGCGCGGCGAGGCGTTTCTCCCCGAAGAAGACGCCGTACTGGCCGGATTCGCGTTCCTGAGCAAGAAGCCGCTGCTGGTCGTGTACAACCGTGCCGAGGCGGAGCAGGACGCCGGGCTGCCGCCCGCGGTGACGGAGTACACCGACGGGCAGGGCCTGACCGCGGTGCCCATCTGCGGGCGCGCGGAGATGGAAATCGCCGAACTGGACGAAGACGAGCGCGGCCTGTTTCTCGCCGACCTGGGGGTCGAGGACGCGGCGCGCGACCGGTTCATCCGCTACGCCTACGGCATGTTGAATCTGATCAGCTTCTTCACCGCGGGGCCGATGGAAGCGCGCGCCTGGACCATCACGCGTGGGCTGAGCGCGGTACAGGCCGCGGGCAAGATCCACTCCGACATCGAGCGCGGCTTCATCCGGGCCGAGGTCATCGCCTACGACGCCTATGTCGCACATCGTGGCGAGGCCGGCTGCCGAGACGCGGGCAAGCTGCGGCTGGAAGGCAAGGACTACGTCATGCAGGACGGCGACGTCGTCCACTTCCGGTTCAAGGTCTAATCGGTGCGTTCCGCGGAGTACGTGTCTGACGAAAAAAAGGGGGATTACCTACTTGACGATCCTGAGACGCCTTTTTGCCCCTCGTCAGGCAGAGGGGCGTAAAATTTCACGCCCCTACACATCGTCATTGAAGGGAAAGAATATGCAAGGATCGTCAAGTAGGTAATCCGCCCAAAAATGGGGAATGACAGACAAGAGGATCCGGGGACCGTTTCGACAAGCTCAACGGGCTGGTCCCTGAGCTTGTCGAAGGGTTTTCAACCAGATGTACACAGTGTGTCAGTTGGGGTGAGTTCTAAGATATTCTTGTCTGTCATTCCCCCCAAAGAGGACGCGACAAATGCTAGACCTCGACCGCATCTACCACGCCGACGCATTCGACCTTGTACCGAAGATCGACGATGAGAGCGTGGACCTGATCGTCTGCGACGGCCCGTATGGCGTCACGACGAACGAGTGGGACAAGGTGAGCGGGATCCAGGAGTTCAATCTGAAACTAATCCGGGCGTTTGCTCCGAAACTGAAGGACGGGGGGGCGCTCTACCTGTTCGGAAAACCGGACTGCCTGGATTTCATCGATTACCGGTCGTACCTCGACCTCCGGGCCAGGATCGTCTGGTTCCAGCCGAGCCGTTTGGCTCAAGGGCGGATCAACTATACGAACAATTACGACGTCATCTGTTATTTCATCAAAGGCCGGAGGCCGAAGACGTTCGATCTCGATGCGGTCCGTGTCGGGCAACTCGTAGAGTTGGAACACCGGCTGCGATGCGAGCGCGTCCCGTCGGTCGTGAACGGAAAATTCGGCAAGACGATGTTCAACGGGAACGGCAAGAACCCGGGAGACGTGTGGGGCGACATCAAACAACTGACGTACCGGTCGAAGGAACTCGTCAGCCGGGAAGCCCTCAACACGATTCAGAAGCCCGAAGAACTGATGGAACGGCTGATAAAGGCGAGCTCGGCGGAAGGGGACGTCGTGCTCGACCCGTTCGCCGGCGTCGGCACGTGTCCGGTCGTCTGCCGGAGGATCGGCAGACACTTCATCGGAATCGAAAAATATGAGCCGTTCGTCGCCGCGGCAAACGCGCGGCTGGAAGAAGCGGAACGTCAGTCGGCGGAAAGGCTGTTCCAGCCTTCTGTAGCGAGAGAAATCTATAGTGTTTGATCGTCTTCGAAAACCTGTGACCATTCGCCGCGGACCAGGCGCGTTACGAAGTCCACGTTGCCCTCCAGAAAATCGTAGTCGAGCAGCCGCGCCCGCGGCGCCCAGACGACGTTCCGAAAGACCTTGTTGACGGGCTGGCCGCGATACGCCCGCACGTGCATGAAGCTGACGGCAACGCGCCGACCGTTCGGATACGTATGCGTCGTGCGGGACAGGATGGCGCCCGGTGTGGCGTGGATGCCGAGTTCTTCGCGGAGTTCGCGCCGCAGGCAGGTGGTCTCGTCTTCGCCGTCTTCCACCTTGCCGCCGGGGAACTCCCACTTGAGGGGATGGAGCCCGTCACCGCGGCGTTGGCAGATGAGCACCCGGTCCGAACGGGTCAGCAGTCCCGCGGCCACGCGCGAGATCGGTGAAGCGTCCGTCACTTAGTTCAACTGGGCGACCGACCGCTGGATGAGGGTGCGGATACGATCCGCGTCCGGGGCGTCCGGTGCCAGTTCCAGGTATGTCTTGAAGTCGTGGACGGCGCCCTGCATCCGGCCCAGACGTTGTTGCACCGCGCCGCGGTCGCGGAACTCGGTCGCGGCGTCGGGCCGGATGAGCAGCATGCGGTCGATGACGCCCAACGCCCGCTCGAAGTCGCCCTTGTTCAGATAGACGCCTTTGAGGTTGCCCAGCATCCGCGTGAGAATTTCCTTCTTGGTCGCCGGGGTCAGCAGTTTCGATACCTGTGCGGCCAGCGGGTTGTTCTCGCCGTACATGCTCCTGAGTTTCGCCGCCAACTGCGTCTCGCTCAGGCTGGCGCCGCCCAGGAACGGGTCGAGTATCTGCTCGCCGTCCGGCCCCGAATACCTGACCAGAAAATGCCCCGGAAATCCGATGCCTACCAAGGCCAGACCCAAGCGGCGGCCGACCTCCATGTAGATCACCGACAGGGTGATGGGGATGCCGGTCTTGGTGTCCAACACGTCGTTGAGGAAGCTGTTGCGCGGGTCGTAGTATTCGCTGGTGTTGCCGCGCAGCCCCTCCCTGAAGAACAGGTGGGTATTGAGACACTTGAGCGTGTCCTGGGGCGTCGGCGAGGGGGGAAGTGCCGCGCGGACCGCGGCGGCGAGTTGGTCCAGGCGTTTCAGGTAATGTGCGACGTCGAGGTCCGGCTGTTCTTCCTGGGCGATCAGCAACGCGGCTTCGGCCAAGTCCAGGTCTTCTTCGGGCCCGGAGACCAGAGTGGTGAAACGCTCGCGCGCCGGTGACGTCATGCTGGCGTGTCCTTTTCAGCGGCCCATACTGCGGGGAAACGGGGTGGGGCGCAAGGACCGCGGGGAACGTCCCGGTTCGAAGTTTTTGGTTGATTCAATGTTGTGGTCCGGGGTGCCCTCTCTCGGAATGGAGAAGGGGTTTACCTGCGGGGCGTTCACCTTGACACCGTTTCGGGCTTCGCCCTACAGTCCCGTCCGATTCATCGTCAAAAAGGGAGGACGACATGGGCGCGGCCGAAAACAAAGAGATCATCCGCAACATGTTCGCCGAACTGTCCAAGGGAAACGTCGATGCCTATCTCGACAATCTGGCGGACGACGTCCGGTTCACGCTGATCGGCTCGACCAAGTTTTCCGGGGTGTTCGAGGGGAAACAAGACATTGTCGACAGACTCCTCGCCCCGCTGGGCGCGCAGCTCGACGGCGGGATCGCCATTCACGTGGACCGGCTGATCGCCGAGGGGGATCACGTGGTCATGCAGGCCCGCGGCGAATCCGTCACCAAATCCGGCACGGCCTACAACAACACCTATGCGCAGGTCTTCCGCCTTGCCGACGGGAAGGTACAACAGATCACCGAGTATCTGGACACCGCACTCGTCGACACCGTCTTCGGAAAATAGGCGCGTGCAGATGCCCGAGGTTCCACGGTCCGGCTCGTCCCGCGGTCTGGACGCCGGCGCCCGGTCCGAAGGGTAGAGGGCCGCCGGGTGCCGGGAAATCCATCCGCCGCAGGGCCGGATCGGACCGACCTGATCGGCCGTGTCCTCAAGACGGTCTCCTATACCATCCGAGAAGACGACCTGGACATGTATCTGCCGCTCGCGGGCGAGGAACACGCCGCGTTCTCGAACGACGAGGCGGCGAAGGCGGCCGGATACGCCCGCCGTGTGACGCCGCCGTCGTTCGCCCCGTTCATGGCGGTGCAGGCGTTGCTGCGCACCTTCGATTGGGAAACGGACTTCCGCTTCGACTATCGAACCGGCACGGCCATGTTCGGAGAACAGGAACTGGAATACCGCCGGCCGCTGTACGTCGGGGAAACGCTGACCGTGCGCGCCGAGGTCGCCGACGTGTACGAAAAGCAGGGGAAACGCCGCTTCGACGTGATTCAGGTCAGTTTCACCGCGGCGGACGAATCCGGCGACACCGCCTTCCGCGGCGTGCAGTCGTACATCCTGTTCACATAGGCCGAGGGCATGGAGGCTGGGTCGCAACTTTTTTTCGAGGACGTGCGCGTCGGCCTGCAACTGCCGCAGGCAACCTACGGCCCGATGGACCGGTCGGCGTACATCCCGGTCGCCATCATATTGCGCGATACCAACCCGCTGCACCTCGACCGCGGGTACGCCCGCGAGCGCGGCTTGCCCGACGTGGTCCAGCAAGGTCCCCTCAACGAAACCTTTTTGTACCGCTTCCTGACCGCCCTGCTGCATCGGCCCTGGGATTTGCGGAAGACCAAGCTACGCTTTGCCGCCAACGTCTTTCCGGGCGACCTGCTGACGTGCGGCGGGGTCGTCACCCGGACGAGTCGGGTTGACGGTGAGCCGCGCGTCGAATGCGACGTCTGGCAGCGCAACCAGAACGGCGAGACCATGCCGAGCGGCGCCGCGGCCTTCACCCTGCCGGAACGCGGCACAGCGTAGCCGGCGGGCTTTCGCGGGCGCGGGGCGCCATGCCCATCTCCCCTGCAAAACAACGGCTCCGCGACCGTTTGCGCACACGACGTCGGGCACTGTCCGATGCGGAGGTCATTACGCAGAGCCGACGTATTTCCCGGGCGTTCGGAGCGAGCGCAACGTTCCACGCCGCGCGTCAAGTCGTCCTCTACTGCCCGACCGAGAACGAGGTGGACACTGAAGCGATCTGGCAACATGCCCATCGGCAGGGCAAGCGCGTGTATTATCCGCGGCTGACGACGGATCGGCGGGAGATCGAATTCGTCCTGCGGATCGAGGGGCAGCCACTCGTACCCGGCGCCTTCGGCATTCCGGTTCCGCCCGGAGGAACACTACTGGCCGACGTGACCGCTACCGATGTCGTCGTCACCCCGGCGGTCGCCTTCGACCGGGCGGGACGCCGGCTGGGACGCGGCCGAGGGTATTACGACCGGGCGTTTCGCGGTGTGCTGGTGGGCGCTCTCCGCGTTGGCGTGGCGTACGGCTTCCAGATTATCGACGAAGTCCCGTCCGATGGCCGAGACGAGATGGTGGATTACGTCGTCACCGAGGCCGGTTGGCTGGAATGCACGTCACAATTCAGAATCTGACGCTCGTGAACTAAGACAGTGCTCAGGCTGCAATTCAGAGGCTGGCCCCCTCGCCCTTGAGTCCATGCAGAGCGTGTGGTAGAGAGTCCTGCGCTCACACGCCCGCCTTCCCATCACAATTCCACTGCCTGCCTCGCACACCACCCTCCTCCCGACCCCAACGCCGACTTTCGAGCCGGAGAGGAACCCGCGTGCTCACGTTCGTCCGTGCGTGTGGACGGCACACGCTGCGCTCCCTGCACGATACGGGCCGCATGGGCATCTTTCTGGGCGTCACCCTGATCGACGTCTTCGTTCCGCCGCTGCAAGCCGGCCAACTCGCCCGGCGCATCTATTTCATCGGCAGCCGCTCGCTGCTGCTGATCGTGTTCACCGGAGCCTTCACCGGCATGGTCGTCGCCCTGCAAGGCTACATCGCGCTGCGCCGCTTCGGGGGCGAGGAGGCGCTGGGGCCGATGGTCGGCCTGAGCCTGATCCGCGAACTGGGGCCGGTTCTGTCCGCGCTCATGATTACGGCGCGCGCCGGCTCCGCCCTGACCGCGGAACTCGGCATCATGCGCATCACCGAACAGATCGACGCCCTGGAGGTCATGGCCCTCAACCCCATCCGCTACCTGGTCGTGCCGATCTTTCTGGCGGCGCTGATTACCTTCCCGCTCCTGAACGGCATCTTCGTGACCGTCGGCATCTACGGCGGCTACGTCGTGGGCGTCGAGTTGCTGGGTGGCAGTTCGGGCGCGTACTTCACGCAGATGAGCAGCGCCGCGGATTCCGGCGACGTGTGGATGGGGGTGTACAAATCGTTGTCGTTCGGCGTGATCGTGGCCTGGGTCAGTTGCTTCAAGGGATTCTATGCCGCCCGCGGGGCCGAGGGCGTGAGTCAGGCGACCACGCAGGCGGTCGTGACGTGCGCGGTGCTGATCCTGGTCTGGGACTATTTCCTGGGCTCGGTGCTGTTGTGACGGTCGGAGGGCGTCTGTCCGTACGTCGTGGGAGGACCTGAGCCGGGGCGTGTTTCGTAGGGGCAGGCCCCAGCGGTCCCTGAGCCTGTCGAAGGGTGCCTGCCCGGCGGTGGGCCGTTTCGGGAAGAGGGCAACCACAGGGGGTTGCCCCTACGATGCGGAGGCAACCATCTTACCGTCGTCGTTCATCGGAGAGGTCGGGAGTTGCCCCCCGACGACACGCCGATGCAAAGGGAACGTGAGAATCGATGGATCAGCGGGGGCCGACGTGATTCGGATCGAGAACCTCCACAAATCGTTCGGCAGCCAGCAGGTGCTGCGCGGCGTGCACCTCGAAATCCCGGACCAGGCCATCTTCGCGGTGGTCGGAGGCAGCGGGGCGGGGAAGAGTTGTCTGCTCAAGCACGTCATCGGCCTGCTGCGCCCGGACGCGGGCCGCGTGTGGGTGGACGACGTCGACGTCACTGGCCTGGGCCGACGCGCGCTCAACCGCGTGCGGAACCGGTTCGGCATGCTGTTCCAGGGCGGCGCCCTGTTCGACTCCCTGTCGGTGTACGACAACGTGGCCTTTCCGCTGCGCGAGAAGACCCGCACGGGCGAGGCCGACATCAAGGCCAAGGTGGAAGAACGGCTGTTCCAGGTCGGGCTGGCGGGCGGGGGCGACAAGTTTCCGTCCGAATTGTCGGGCGGCATGCGCAAACGCGCCGCGCTGGCCCGCGCGCTGGTCTCCGACCCGGAGATTCTGCTGTTCGACGAGCCGACCACCGGCCTGGACCCGATCCGCGTGCACGCCATCCACCGGCTCATCCAGGATCTGCACGGCCTGTTGGGCTTCACCGCGGTGATCGTCAGCCACGAGATCCCCGAGGTCTTTTCCATAGCGACCCACATCGCTATGTTGCATCAGGGTAAGATCATCGAGTCGGGTTCGCCCTCGGACCTGCAGGCGTCGGACGACCCGATCGTCCGCCAATTCCTGAGCGGCGCCCTCGACGGCCCGATAGACGTGCACTGAGACATCTCCCCGACGGCCCATGAGACGGGAATCTTCCATGCGACCGGCCGGGAACCGCTTCGACGAGCTCGACGGGCCGGCCCCCGAGCGAGTCGAAGGGTCTCCGGCCCGTCGAGTCGTTCGCGCGTTTCTCTCCCCATGAAGTACGACGCGGAACTGCTGGTCGGAACGCTGCTGCTGGGCGTCGTCGGCCTGCTGGGCTATTTCTCGATCCAACTCGGACAGGTCGATCTGGGCGCGGCCCGCTATCCGTTGTATGCGGACTTCACGACCGCGGGCGGGTTGCAGGATGGCGCGGTAGTCGAACTGGCCGGAGTGGAGATCGGGCGCGTCGAGCGCGTGCGGCTGGCGGATTACCTCGCGCGTGTCACGCTCAAGATCGACGAGAACGTCCGGCTCCACACCGATACGCAGGCCGCGATCAAGACCAAGGGGCTGATCGGCGAACGGTACGTGGAGATCACGCCCGGCCACGCCGCGGCTACGCTCGCCCCGGGCGGAACTATTGACAACACCGAGGAGCCGGTCGACATTCAGGAGTTGATCGGCGAATTCATTTTCGGGAACGTGGGCGCCGGGGGCAGCGAGCCGGCGGCATCGCAAACGACGGAGGAGCCGGGTACGGACCTCTGGTCCCTGGACCTGGAATGATCCCGTCGAGGCGCGCGGACCGCGGACGGAAGGGGAGAGGATGGTGGTGAAAAAACTGGTCTTGGGATTCTTGGTCTGCGGGCTCGTCCAATCCGGCCTGCCGGCGGGTGCCGCGCTGGCCGCGGGACACACCGCCGCGGCTCCGCCGCCGGTCACCGACCCGCTGGAGCCGTTCAATCAGGCGATGTTCCGTTTCAACCTGACGCTGGACGAGTACCTGTTGCGGCCGGTCGCCGGCGGCTATGCCGCGGTCGTGCCAGCCGGGGCGCGGCAGGGCGTCGCCCGCTTCTTTCGGAATCTCAACGTGGCCCCGCGCGTGGGCAACAAGCTGCTGCAACTCGAACTCGCGGGCGCGGGGACCGAACTGACCCGTTTCCTCATCAACACCACGGCCGGCGGACTCGGCTTCTTCGACGTGGCGGACCGCTGGTTCGGGCTCGAAGCGGGCTCCGCCGACTTCGGACAGACCCTGGCGAAGTACGGCGTCGGATCCGGGCCGTATCTCGTGCTGCCGTTCTTCGGCCCGTCCACGGTGCGCGACGCGGTCGGCCTGGGCGTCGACGGCGCCATGCAGCCCATCAACTACCTGCTGCCGACCGTGCCCGAACAGATCGCCGCGCGGACCGGCTGGCTCGTCGGGGCGACCGTCAACGCGCGCGCGCTCAACCTGGAACTCTTCGAGAGCGTGGACCGCTTTTCGCTGGACCTGTACGGCGCCGTGCAGGACGGCTACCTCCAGCGGCGGGAGCAGGTCCTCCGCGACGCCGCGGGCCGTTGACGCGCCGGACCATGCGGTTCCGCCTCTCCGCCGCGCTCCTCGGCGGCCCGGTCTTCGCCGCGGTCGGACTCCTGGCCCCGGTCGGGGCAGCCGACTCGCCCCTGCACACGGTCCGCACGACGATCGACCGCATCGTGGCGGTCTTCGAGTCCCCGGAGTACCGCGGGGCGGATCGGCGCGCCGCGCGTATCGAGCGGGTCGGGGCCATCGTGCGGCCGCTGATCGACGAGCGCGAGGTCGCCCGCCGCACCCTGGGCGTATATTGGCGCGACCGGACCGACGCGCAACGGGCGGAGTTCACCGCCATCTTCATGGACCTGGTCGAGAAGTCGTACGGCGAGACGTTCGACCGGCAGGCCCGGAAATACCTGGACACGGTCCAATTCCTGTACGACCAGGAGACCATCGACGGGGATTTCGCCGAAGTCGGCACGCGCCTCTTCCTGCCGCCCCAGAACAAGTATTTCGCGATCAACTACCGGTTCCACAAGGTCGGCGGGCAATGGCTGGTCTATGACGTCGTGGTCGAAAACGTGAGCATGGTCCGCAACTTTCGGACACAGTTCTACCGCATCATCGGAAAAAGCTCGTATGAAGACCTGGTGCGCCAACTCCGGGCCAAGATCGAGCGGCTCGCCACCACACGGCCGGCGGACTGACCGCGCGGCGTCCTCCGCCTCAGCGCACCCCACCGGGCCGAACCGTGCCGGTCTCGTCATGCCCGATCCCAAGCCGGACACCGCCCGGCCCGTCATCTCCACGGCCGACTTCGACGCGGTGCTGTTCGACCTGGACGGCGTAGTGACCCAGACCGAAAAGCTGCACACCATCGCCTGGAAGCGGCTGTTCGACGAATTTCTCGACCGCCGGTCGCACAGAATCGGCACGGAATCCGTGCCGTTCGACGCCGAAGCCGACTATCTGGAATACGTTGACGGCAAACAACGCTACGACGGGGTGCGCAGCTTTCTGGCGACGCGCGGCATCGTGCTGCCCGAGGGGAACCCGGACGACGACGTGACGCGGGAGACCGTGTGCGGGCTGGGCAATCGAAAGAATGCGGCCTTTCTGGACTGCCTGGCCGAGACCGGGGCGCAGGTCTTCGACTCGACCGTCGCGCTCGTGTACACGCTGCGCGCCCGCGGGATGAAGATCGCGGTCGTCTCGTCCAGCAAGAATTGCCGGGTCGTCCTGGAGCGGGCCGGCATCGACCGCTTGTTCGACGTGCGCGTGGACGGGGTGGAAAGCGCGGCCCACGCCCTGCCCGGCAAGCCGGCGCCCGACACCTATCTGGAAGCCGCGCGCCGGCTGGACGTCGCACCGGCGCGCGCGGTCGTGGTGGAGGACGCCAACTCCGGCGTCGAGGCCGGCCGCCGCGGACGCTTCGGGCTCGTCCTTGGGGTTGCACGACGACAGAATCACGCCGCGCTGACCGCCAACGGTGCCGACGTCGTAGTCGCCGACTTGGCCGAGGTCGGCGTGAGTAGCACCGCCGAAGTGCCGCGCGTGCGTAACGTCGTGAATCTCCCGTCGGCACTGGAACGGTTCGACGCCATTACCGACCGCTTGGCCCATGCTCGGACAGCCGTCTTTCTGGATTACGACGGCACGCTGACGCCCATCGTCAGCCACCCGGAGTTGGCCCGCCTGGCGGACGACGTGCGCCGCACCGTGGCCGCGCTCGCCGCCCGGTGTTCCGTGGCACTCGTCAGCGGGCGCGACCGTGCCGACCTGCAACGCCTGGTCGGGCTGGACGGCTGCCATTACGCAGGCAGCCACGGCTTCGACATCCGCGGCCCCGGCGGGGTGGCCCTGCAACACCCCGAAGGGCTGAAATGCCTTCCGCTCCTGGACGACCTCGAAACGCATCTGAACGCGGCCCTCGCCGATATTCCGGGCGTCCTGGTCGAACGCAAGAAATTCACGCTCGCCGTCCACTTCCGCAACGTGGCGCCCGTCGACGTCGCCGCGGTCGAGGCGGGCGTGGACGCGCTGCTGGCCGACCGGCCCGCGTTGCGCAAGACGGTGGGGAAGATGGTTTTCGAGATCCGGCCGCGGCTCGACTGGCACAAAGGCAAGGCGGCGGTCTGGCTGCTGGAGGCGTTGGGGCTCGGCGGTCCCGACGTCGTGCCGGTCTTCGTCGGCGACGACGCGACCGACGAAGATGCGTTCACGACACTGGCCGGCCGGGCGGTGACGGTCGTCGTGGCGGACGGCTCGCGCCCGAGCGCTGCGGCCTACGCGCTGCGCGACCCCGGGCAGGTCCACACGTTTCTGCGCCGTCTCGCCGAGCCGCACGACGGCTGACCCGCCATGGCCGACCGACCCGTGGTTGCCGGACGGACGGCGTCCGGTCCCGCGCCGTCCGATTGGATCGTCCGGTTCGACGGCTATCTCCCCGCGCAAGAGGGCGTGCGCGAAGCGTTGTGTACGCTGGGCAACGGCTCTTTCGCCACGCGCGGCGCCGCCGAAGAAGTCGAGGCAGACGGGGTCCACTATCCGGGGACGTATCTGGCGGGCGGCTACGACCGCCTCACGACCGAGATTGCCGGCCGCAGGATCGAAAACGACGACTTGGTGAATTTTCCGAACTGGCTGGGGCTCACCTTCCGGGCGGAGGGCGCGGACTGGTTCACGCCCGGCGCGTACGAAATTCTGGATTGGACGCGGGAACTCGATCTCGCCCGCGGGTTGTTGACCCGGACGGTGCGGACACGCGACCCGCTCGGCCGGCGGACGCGGCTCGTGTATCGGCGGCTGGTCAGTCTGGCCGACCGACACGTGGCCGGCATCGCGCTGGCGCTGACGCCGGAGGACTGGTCGGGGCGGCTCGAATTTCGCGCGACCCTCGACGGGCGGGTGCGCAACGCGGGCGTCGCGCGCTACGCTCAACTCGCCGACCGGCACCTGGACCCCGTGTCGAGCGAGACGCTCGGCCCGGACGGTATGGCGCTGTTCGTCCGCACCACGCAATCCCGCCTGACGGTCGGTTTCGCGGCACGCACCCGGATGTTCCGTGGGACCGACGTCGTCCCCCCGGACCCGCGGACGCTCATCAACGCCGACTCCGTCGCCCAACACCTGTCGTGCGAAGTCACAGCCGGTGAGACGCTCGCCCTGGAAAAAATCGTGGCCTTGGCGACCTCGCGCGACCTTGCTCCGCAGTCCGCCGGGGAACCCGCGGCAGCCCGAACGGACGCCCTCCGGGCCACGCTCTCCGGCACACTGGAAAATGCCGGGAGGTTCGACGGCCTGCTCGAAACGCACGCCGCGGCGTGGCGCCGCGTGTGGGACCGCTACGACGTCACCGTCCGCGGGCAGCCGCGCACCCAGCGGTTGTTGCGTTTTCACGCCTTCCACCTCTTGCAGACGGCATCCGAGCACACGCGCGCCCTGGACGTCAGCGTTCCGGCACGCGGCCTGCACGGCGAGGCGTACCGCGGCCACATCTTCTGGGACGAACTGTTCATCTTTCCCTTCTTCACGTTCCGGCAGCCGGAGTTGACCCGGTCGCTGTTGGCGTACCGCTACCGGCGGTTGCCGCAGGCACGGGCCGCGGCGCAGCGGGCCGGCTACGCGGGCGCCATGTTTCCGTGGCAGAGCAGCAGCGACGGGCGCGAAGAGAGTCAGGTCGTCCACCTCAACCCGGCGTCCGGGCGCTGGGTCGCGGACCACAGCGCCCTGCAGCGGCACGTGAACGTCGCCGTCGCCTACAACGTCTGGCAGTACTACCAAGCCAGCCTGGACATGGAGTTCCTGGCCGCGGACGGCGCCGCATTGCTCCTGGACGTCGCGCGGTTCTGGTCCAGCGCGGCCCACCTGAATCCGCAGCGGGGACGCTACGAGATTCACGGGGTAATGGGTCCCGACGAATACCACGAAGCCTATCCCGAGGCGGACGCACCCGGGTTGCGCAACAACGCCTACACCAACGTCATGGCCGTCTGGACGCTGCTGCGGGCGCTGGACGTCCTGGCCCTGCTCCCGACGGAAGACGCCCGACGACTCCGAACCGCCCTCGCCATCACCCCTGCCGAGCGCGACCGCTGGGCCGACATCGCGCGCAAGATGTACGTTCCCACCCACCGCGCCGACCGCGGCGGCGAGGTCGTCAGCCAGTTCGAGGGATTCGAGACTCTCCGCGCATTCGACTGGAACGGCTACCGCGAGAAATACGGCGACATCCACCGCCTCGACCGCATCCTGGAGGCCGAGCACGACAGCGCCGACCGGTATCAGGTCGCCAAACAGGCTGACGTGCTGATGCTGTTCTACCTGCTGCCCGCGGCCGAGGTGCAGGCTCTATTCCGGCGCCTGGGCTACCGCCTGGACGACGACGCGGTGCGCCGGAACGTGG
The DNA here is from genome assembly GCA_965242795.1 of uncultured Binatia bacterium (SeqCode). Classification (GTDB taxonomy): domain Bacteria; phylum Desulfobacterota; class Binatia; order Bin18; family Bin18; genus Bin18. The sequence continues at coordinate 3,723,504 of OZ251505.1, read as the reverse complement.
ACTATTATTTCCGACGCACCTCGCACGGCTCGACTCTGAGCCGCGTCGTGCACGCCTGGGTGCTGGCGCGGCTGGACCCCGATCGTTCCTGGCGGTTGTTCAGCGAGGCGTTGGAGAGCGACGTCAACGACATTCAGGGCGGCACCACCGCGGAGGGGATTCACACCGGGGTGATGGCCGGGACGTTGGACCTCGTCCTGCGCTGCTATCTGGGCATGGAACCGCACGGCGATACGCTCCGGTTCGCGCCCTGTCTGCCTCCGGCGCTGCGTGCGGGTGTGGAGTTTCGGATGCAGTACCGCGGCAACCGGCTGTCGGTCGAGACGACGCCCGACCGCCTGCGCATTACCTGTGACGCTGGGGGACCGAAGCCGGCGCGTATCGACGTGGCGGGCCGCGTCGTCGAACTCGTCCCCGGCCGGACGCACGACTTCACCCTGCCTGCTGCGTTCTGAACCGCCTCGGTTCGTCGTCCGATACCGTTACGCGCCTCCGAGTCCGGCCGACGGCACCACCAACGAGGACATCCATGCGCGCCATGGCGGTCGTTGCGCCTGGGCCGATAGAGCGTCACCCGCTCCGGCTCATCGAACTCCCGACGCCCCGGCCCGGCCGCGGACAGGTGTTGATCCGGGTCGAAGTGTGCGGGGTGTGCCGGACCGACCTGCACGTGGCCGAAGGCGACCTGCCCGCCCGACGCAGTCCGGTCGTTCCCGGTCACGAGATCGTGGGCCGCGTCGTCGGGTGCGGCCCGGATGTCCATCAAATGAAGGAAGGCGACCGGGTAGGCGTTGCGTGGTTGTACGCTGCGTGCGGGCACTGCCGGTTCTGCGGGCGCGGGGACGAAAACCTGTGCCTCGCGCCCCGCTTCACCGGCATCACGAACACGGCGGGTACGCCGAATACGTGGTCGCCCCCGCGGCGTTCGTGTACGCGCTGCCGGAAGACGTCGCCGCGGTCGAAACGGCGCCGTTCCTGTGCGCGGGCATCATCGGCTACCGCGCCCTGCAACGCTGCAACGTCCGACCCGGCGGCCGGCTGGGCCTGTACGGCTTCGGCGGCTCGGCCCACATCGTCTTGCAGATCGCCCGGCACCGGAACTGCCAGGTGGCGGTCGTCACGCGCGGAGAACGCCACCGCAACGTGGCCCGACAGTTAGGCGCCACCTGGGTCGGCGGCCCGTCCGACCCGCTGCCCCATCCGCTCGATGCCGCCATCGTCTTCGCTCCCGCAGGTGACGTGGTCCCGCACGCCCTGGAAGCGTTGGACCGGGGTGGCACGCTGGCCCTCGCCGGCGTGTACATGACGGAGATTCCGCCGCTCGACTACGCCCGCACGCTCTTCTACGAACGCACGGTCCGCAGCGTCACGGCCAACACGCGCGCCGACGGTCGCGCGCTGCTCGACTTGGCACAGCACCTCCCCCTGCACACCCGCACCGAGGAGTTTCCGTTGTCCGCGGCCACCGAGGCGCTGCGCCGCCTGAAGGCCGGCCGCATTGCCGGGGCCGCGGTGCTGCGCGTCGGGGACGGCCGGACGTGAGGGAGCGCCCTGCTTTCGCGCCGAATTTCTGGTACATCTGCGCTGTCACATCCGGGCTCTTTTTGGAAAATCCACCGAGAACAGGCACGAACGCGGAGGGACGTCCATGAAGCTGACCGTTGTAATCCATCAGGCAGAGGAAGGCGGATATTGGGCGGAAGTGCCGTCCATTCCCGGATGTGCAACGCAGGGGGAGACCTATGAAGAACTGTTGAAAAACGTTCATGAGGCCGTCGAGGGCTGCCTGTCGATCAAAATTCCGGACGTTTCCGTCTCGGAGACGGACCGGGTCATCGAAATTACACTGTGAAAACCATTACCGGAAAAAAGTTCTGCGAGCTTCTCCGCTCCCGGGGATGGCAGTTGAAACGGATCAACGGCAGCCACTACGTCTATACGAAGGTAGGAGTCTCGGCGTCTCTCTCGGTTCCGGTTCATGGCAGCGCAACTCTGAAACGCGGTCTCCTGAAGCACCTGATGAAAATCGCAGGAATCGATGGGTCGGAACTTTAGGAGGCGCTCAGCAAAGAGCGGGGACGGAAGGGCTTCTCGGTTTCACAGTCACTCACGCATGGAGAACGAAACCGGAGGCGCTCCGAAATGAAGTTTCGCCCCGTTTCCCAAAGGCGAGCCACCCGACCATGACGACCACCAAAGCCGTACTGTTCGACTTCGGCGGGACACTGTTCGATTACGCGACGACCGCCCCGGGTGAGCGGGCGTGTCTGCTCGAATTGGCCCGGCAGGCGGGGATCGAAGCGGACGACGGGGCCGTCCACCGAGCTTACCGGGCAGCCCTCAAAGCCGTGTTCTACCGCTACCTGCGGCAGCCGTTCTATTTCCACCGCGACCTGTTCGAGGATGCGTTGCAGGAGACCGCGGCGCGGTTCGACACCCGGTTCACGGCCGCACAGTTGGCCGACTACCGGGCGCGGCTGTGGCAGCGGCGCGCGCGGGAGTTTCGCCTGCGCCCCGGGGTGCGCGATACCCTGGCCGCCTTGCGCGGCCGCGGCCTGCACGTCGGCATCGTCAGCAACGCGGACAACGACCACTTTGCGCACCTCATGCACCTCTCCGGCCTGGACGCCTGCGTGGACGCGGCGCTGACCAGTGAAGACGCCCGGTCGTGCAAGCCGGACCAAGCCATCTTCTCCCTGGCTCTGGGCCGGGCGGGCTGTGCCCCGGAGCAGACGTGGTTCGTGGGAGATTCGCTGCAACAGGACGTGGCCGGTGCCAATCGGGCCGGGATGCACGCGGTGTTGATCTGGTCGCAGCCGCACGTGCCGCCGCCCGACGCGGACGACAAGCCGGAGCGCGTCATCCGCGCCATTCCCGAACTGCTGGAAATCGTCTGACCGCCGGCCTCGGCCGGCGGTGAAGCGGAACCCTCCCTATGCGCAAGTTGACGATTGTCGCCGCGGTGCTGGTCGTCGTGATCGCGCTGGTCGCGTTTGCGCTGAGCAATCTGGATACGCTCATCGCCGACAACAAGGACCGTATCGTGGCGCAGGTCGCCGACGCGCTGGGACGCGAGGTGGAGGTGGCCGAAATCGGCGTGAGCCTGTGGCCGGGCATCGGCGTCCGCCTGAGCGGGTTTCGGGTGGCCGACGACCCGGCCTTTTCGACCGAGGACTTCGTGCGCGCCGAGGCCGCCCGGCTGGACGTCGCGCTGTGGCCGCTGCTGTCCCGCGACATCCGGGTCACCCGCTTCGTCCTCCAGAAACCGGAGATTCGGATCATCCGGGACGCGGACGGACGGTTCAACTTCGAGAGCCTGACCCCGACTCCGGCAGCGGAGGCAACGGACGACACCGGCGCGGCGCCGGCCGAGGAACAGGCCGGCCTGCCCCTGCTGGTCGCCCTGCTCGACATCGAAGACGGCGCGGTCGGTTTTCAAGACCGTGCGGACGGCGCCGAACTCCGCGTCGGCCGGATCGAATTGCGCGCGCGCGACGTCAGTTTCGACACGCCCGTCAACGTGAAACTCGAAGCCGCGCTGCTTTCGGACCGCCGCAACGTCTTCGTCGATCTGCGGGCCGGCCCGCTCGGGACCGATGTGGAAACGCTGGACCATGTTCCACTCGACGGCAGCCTCGAACTGCGCGACCTCGACCCGGCCGGCCTGCTGCGCGCCCTGCCCGGCTTGACACGCGCCGTGCCGCCGGCGCTGGCCCCGCTGCTGGACGCGGTCGGACCGATGAGCCTCGAAGTCGGGGTGTCGGGCCGCATGGGGATGCTCCGGTTTTCCGACGTGGACCTGCGCGCACCCATCTTCGGGGCGGAGACGCCCAACCTGCGGCTCGCCGGCAACCTGGGTCCGGTAACGGTCGGGGATACCGATCCGCCGGAAGACACCGCGATCGACGTGCAGCTGTCGCTGGGGCCGGTCGCGGGGGAGCGTGTGCTCGGACACGCCGCGCTGCGCGAACTGGTGCCCCGAGACTTGGCCGTGGAGGGGCCGGTGTTCGCGGCGGTCACGGCGGCGGGGACACTCGATGAGTTGGCGTTGACGGGGACGGTGGACGCCGCGGCGAGCACGCTGCGGTTCGGCGACCTGGTCTCCAAGGCCGCGGACCAACCCTTGCATCTGTCCATGCGCGCCGGATGGACGCCCGCCGCCTTGGACGTTCGGGAATTCAGGATCGAGGCGGACCCGTTGCGCGTCGCCGCGGACGGTCGATTCGGTTCGGACGCCGCGCCGGCGATGGATCTGCACCTGCGCTCCGTGCAGATCGGGGAATCGTCGCTTGAAGCCGCGGTTCGCGTCGAGCGGTTCGCCCCGTTCCGGGCCGAATACGAAATCACCGCGCCGCTGCTCCGGCTGGCCGACCTGCAGGACGACGCGGGCGCCACGACCTTGCAGGCCGCCCACGCCAGCGGCCGGGTCTGGCAGCAGGACACCGGATTACGGCATACGGGGCGCCTGAGCGTAGAACGGGGAACCGTGGCGGAGGCGGAGTTCGGCGACTTCGCGCTGACGTCCTCGATCGCCGACCGCGTCGCGCGACTCACCAACGTGAAGCTGCGGGCGTTCGGGGGCACTTTGACGGGCCGCGGTCAGTACGCCTTCGATACCGAATCGCCACGCTTTTCCGCGCAGACACAGGTTACGGATCTGCAACTTTCCGAGTTCTTCCGCTCCGTCCTGCCGTCCACTTCGCAGCACATCAATGGGACGGCGACGGCCGACCTGCAGATCGAAGGCAGCGGAGCGGACTGGGAGGCGATCCGTCCCGGCTTACGCGGGGAAGGTCGGCTGGACGTGGCCGACGGCGCGGTGCGCGACGTCAACGTCGCCGAAGGCGTGCTGTCCGGGCTGACCGGCATTCCGGGGCTGTCGTTGCGCATCCCGCAACGGCTCCGCGACCGCTATCCCGCGGTGTTCACGGCGCAGGATACCGCGTTCGACGAATTCGCGGCGCGCTTCCGCATCCTCGACGGGAAGCTGAACGTCGAGCGCCTGCGCATCGCCGCGCGCGATTTTCTGACTCGGGGGGCCGGCACTATAGATTTCGACCAGAAGGTCGATCTGGACGCGTCGCTGACGCTCTCCGAAGATCTGTCCGCGGACCTGATCCGCATCGTGGAGGAACTGCGCTACATCGCGGCCGGGGACGGACGCATCGAGATTCCGTTCGCGCTGACCGGCGTGGCCCCGAACCTGCACCCGGCGCCGGACGCCGCACACCTCGGCCGCCTGCTGCAGCGGGCGGCAACCAGGGTGCTGGGGGAAAAAGTCCTCGATAAGGTGCTGAAACCGAAGAAGCCCCGCGAATCCGGGCAGGACGCCGACCGGAAACCCGACCTCGGCGACCAACTCCTGCGCCGAGGGTTGGATGCGCTGTTCGGCCGCTGACGGAACCTGTGGTCGGTGGCCGGTCGCCAGAGATGCCCGACCGTCCTACTCATCACTAACACCCTCCGCGCTCACCCCAGCCGGTCCGATCTTTCCTTGTCGCCCGGCAAGATGCTATGCCGATCCCATCCTGCCGTGTGGAGGGAGATGACGAATGTGGAAATCGTGTATCCGGGCCGGCCTGTTGCCGGTATTCCTCGGTATCCTGCTCGCGGGTGCCGACCCGGCGGCCCGTCACGCGGCCGCGGACGACGACCTGGGCGCGCTCGAGGCGGCCTTTCACGAACAGATCGCAGCGTTCAACGGCGAGGACCTGGAGGCCGCGATTGCCGCCGCCCACCCCGACATCGTGCTGTACGGCATCTTCTCTCCATTCCCGGTGCAGGGAAAACCCGACTTTCAGAAATCCGTCCAGGCGTATTTCGGCCAGTACGAGGAAGCCGAACTGTCTCCGGTCACCCCGCAGTTCCGCATCGTGGGCACGACCGGTCTGGCGTGGGGCCACTATCAACTGGCCGCGGTGCCGCAGGGCGAGAAGCTGACCTATGCGCACGGGCGCTACCTCTTCGCCTACGCCAAGGTCGCGGGCGCGTGGCTGGTGTTGGGCATGGATTTCTCGCCGCTGGAATCGTACCGCTTCGCGCCCTGAGCCGCTCGTCGAAAGCACGTGCCGAGATGGCCGACCGTGGGGAACCGTCGCGGGCCGAGTTGGAGGCGGAAGTCGCCGCCCTGCGGCAACGGGTGGCGCAACTCGAAGCGGTGGCCGCGGAACGCCGGCAAGCCGAGGCGGTGCTGCGCGACACCGAAGCCCGCCAGCGCATCATCAACGAGTCGGCCTTCGACTATGCGTTCTCGTTCCGCGTGGACACCGGCGGCGCGTTCATTCTGGATTGGCTGACCGAGGGGTTTACGCGCATCACCGGCTACACGGCGCCGGCCCTGATCGGCAAGCCGAACCCCTTGCGCGAATACATCCATCCCGACGATCTGGCCCGGGTGACGCAAACCTTGCAGTCGCTGTCGCCCGAGCGGCCCACGGAATACGAATTCCGCATCATCACGCAGGACGGCAGCATCAAGTGGCTGCGTTCGCGCGCCCGGACGCGGGTTCGCGACGACGGGTCGCCCGGCCACATCGACGGCGCGACCCAGGACATCACCGACCGCAAGCACGTCGAAGAGGCCCTGCAGCAGAGCGAGGAACGCTTCACCCTGTTTCTCGACCACCTGCCCGGCATCGCGTTCATCAAGGACCTCAACGGCCGCTACCTGTACGCGAACCACGCCCTGGTCGAGCGCTGGAAGACCCTGTTTCCGGACCGCGCCCACACATGGCTGGGGCGGACCGACGACGACATTCTACCCCCCACGGACGCCGAGCGGGTGCGCGCCAACGATCAGAGCGTACTCGCGGCCGGCCAAGGCCAACAGATGGTCGAACCCGTTCCGCATCCCGACGGGCCGCAGCAGTGGCTGGTGAGCAAGTTCCCCATCGTGGACCCGTGGGGCGTCCCGATCATGCTGGGCGGGATCGGCGTCGACGTGACCAAACGATCCTGACGGGTCGTCGGATGCGACATCTCATTTCTCCTCACGCGGACAGTCTCTGTCTCTGGGAATTGACACAAGGAGCTCCGGGAACCGTTTCGACGAGCTCGACGAGCTGATTTCCGAGCCGACGGGACCTTGAGCTTGTCGAAAGGTCGAAGGGGTTCCAGCCGGTTGCGATAATTCGAGCGTCCGACTCCCCTTTCACTCAGGGATCCAGGTCTTTCTTCAGTGCGGCCAATTCCTGTTCCAGTTTCCGCACGCGGCGCACCAATGCCGGCAATTTCGGCAGCGCCGCGGAGGTGCGCCGCCACGACAGCACGTTCACCGCGGGGTAGCCGCCGATGACGCTGTTCGCCGGCACGTCGTTGGGAATCCCGCTCTGGGCCACGACTCGGCTGTTCTCGCCGACGGTCAGATGTCCGGCCACCCCGACTTGGCCGCCGAGTTGCACGCGGTCGCCGAGCGTGGTGCTGCCGGCCAGTCCGACCTGGGCGCACACGAACGCCGCGCGGCCCACGTCCGAGCCGTGGCCGATCTGGACCAGGTTGTCGATCTTGGCCGCGGTGCGGATGCGCGTGGTTCCCACGGTCGCGCGGTCGACGGTCGTGTTCGCGCCGATCTCGACCGCGTCCTGCAACTCGACCGTGCCGGCCTGTGGCTTGGCTATGATCGACCCGTCCGGCAGCGGCACGTAGCCGAAGCCGTCGCCGCCTACGACCACCCCGCTCTGCAGCACCACGCGGTGGCCGATCGTCACCCGCTCGCGGACGACCGCGCCGGCGTGGGCCGTGAAATGGTCGCCGATCCGCACGTCGGGATACACGACCACGTGGGCGAAGATGCGCGCGTGCGCCCCGACCTCGACGCGGTCGCCGATGACCGCATACGGTCCGACCGAGGCGTGGGCGCCGATACGGGCGGACTCGGCGATGACGGCGGTCGGATGAATGCCCTCCGGCGGGACAGGGGCGGGGGAGAACCAACCCAGTACGTGGGCGACGGCCAATTCGGGGTTGTCGGTACGCAGCGAGGGGAGGGCGACCGGCGGCGCGTCGGTCGGCAGGATGACCGCGGCCGCGCGGGTACCCGGGAGTTTGGCGAAGTATTTCCTGTTGCTCACGAAGGTGAGATCGTGCGGGCCGGCCTCGTCCACGGGTTGCAAGCCGGTGACGTCAATGTCTCCGTCTCCGTGAAGTGCACACTCCAGACGGTCGGCGATGTCGGACAGTTTCATGGGCGTGACTCCTGTCGTTCGCGGCTTCGGTTGGCGGTCGCGTTGCGCCGAAGTCGTAGCAGAGACGTCATCCTCGGCCTATGCGGCGGCAAGATGACCCTGCGCCCGTTTCGACACGCTCGACGGGCCGATCCTCGAGCCGGTCGAAGGGAGGGAGAGGGGGGTTGGGGCGAGAGTCCAGACCGCGGCGGCGAATCTCCCCGGAACAGTGCATATCGAGCCCCGCCCTGCAGGCGACTTGCTTGCGGCAGGTCAGACCCTGTGGTAGGCAGGCGCGCATCTCACGCAGGCGGGGCTGCGCTCAATCGGAGCGTGAAACGACCCGTCTCCTCCGAAAAAGAAAGTGCGACATGTCAGGTACGGAGATTCTGCGGCTCGGACTGCCCAAAGGCAGTCTGGAGTCGACCACCATCGAATTGTTCCGCAAGTCAGGTTGGAAGGTGACGACCAGCTCGCGCAGCTACTTTCCCAGCATCGACGACCCGAACATGCGCTGCGCCCTGGTGCGGGCACAGGAAATGGCCCGCTACGTCGAGTCGGGAACGCTGGACGCAGGCATTACCGGCAAGGACTGGATCATGGAGAACCACGCCGACGTCGAGCCGATCATCGACCTGGTGTACTCCAAGGCCAGCTTCCAGCCGACCCGCTGGGTGCTCGCGGTCCCGCAGGATTCGGGGATTCGGGAATTGGCCGACCTGAACGGCAAGAAGATCGCGACCGAGCTCGTGCAGTACACCACGCGCTATTTCGCTGAACGCGACGTCCGAGTCGACGTGGAATTCTCCTGGGGCGCGACCGAAGCCAAGGCCGCGGACGGCTTGGTGGACGCCATCGTGGAAGTCACCGAGTCCGGTTCGACCATCCGCGCGCACGGGCTCAAGATCATCCACGAACTGTTCCGCTCCAACCCGCAACTCATCGCCAACAAGGACGCGCTGCGCGACGACCGGAAACGCGACAAGATCGACCAGATCGCCCTGCTGCTGAAGGGCGCGCTCAGCGCGGAAGCCAAAGTCGCCCTGAAGATGAACGTACCCAAGCCCCAACTCGACCGCATCGTCAAGATGCTGCCCAGCCTGACCGCGCCGACCGTCTCGCCGCTCTACGAATCCGCGTGGTTCGCGGTCGAAAGCGTCATCGACGAAGACGTGGTCCGCGAGTTGATCCCGCAACTCATCAAGAACGGCGCGGTCGGCGTGATCGAGTATCCGCTCAACAAGATCGTCTAGCGCGGATCGGCTGGGCTGTTTTCCTCCAGACGAGCACCGGACGGCGCCATAGACAAAAAAGGGAGCCATACGGCTCCCTTTTTCTTTTCCTGGTGACGGACGGTTCCGCGGTCAGGGCGCGGCTTCCTCGAGTTCGACGCCGATCGTCGTCAGGAATGCGTCCTTCTCTTTGGTGGGCATGATGTATATGCCTTCCCAACCGCACACTTCTTCGCAGAGCTTGCAGCCTACGCAGGTCTTCTCTTCGACTTCGACGCGGCCCAGGTATTGCGGCCCGTTGTCGGCCGAAGGCGTGATGCAGTCGAACGGACACACGTCAATGCACACGCCGCACCCGTTGCAGTTGTCCTGGTGGACGACCGCGATGGGGCGGTCGACGCGCTTCAGCACTTTGGTCAGATTGCCGAAGGTGTCCAGAATGGCGTCGTCCGGGCAGATGACGCCGCACGCGCCGCAATCGACGCACATGTTGGGTTCGATCAGGTAGGCTTTCTTGGGGTCGCCGCTGATGGCCTTGGTCGGGCAACGCTGTTCGCAGGCGCTGCAGCCGGTGCAGTTCTCGGCGATGATGGTGAACGGCATGTGCGGGATTCCCTATTTCTGCATCTCTTTCAGGATTTCGTCGCCGCGTCCCTCTTCGATCAACTGGTCGTTCTTCCGCGCCTCGCGGAAGGCCAACCACGTGAAATAGAAGATCAGGAACATCAGGCCGACGATCGGGATGTTGTCGGGCTTGAGGATGATTTCGAGGAATTGGTCCCACCCGGTCTTGTGTACCATCGGGGGGCAGAACTACCTACTCGGCCGGAGGTTGTCAACTATCGTGCGCGGCCGGACGCTCTTGCGACGGGCGGGGTTTCCGGTATAAGAGGGGCGACTTTTCCGGCGGTTCTTTCTTCGACTCTTTCCTGCGACGAGGGGTACGCATCTCATGCTGCAATGGCTTCCCAAGGACGTCTCTCCGTACGGGGGGAGCATCGATTCGCTCTTCTATTTCATCTACTACGTCACCGCCGCCGCCTTCATTCTGGTCACCGCGGCGATGATCGTCTTCCTGATTCAGTACCGTTACAAAGCCGGCCGGCGCGCGATCTATACCCACGGCAGTTCCAGCCTCGAACTGGTCTGGACCATCGTCCCCGCCCTGGTCTTCATCGGCCTGGGGTTAGCCAGCAAGACCACGTGGGAACAGGTCAAGCTCGACGTGCCGGAGACCGATCTCGAAGTCCGCATCACCGGCAAACAATTCAACTGGGAAATCCTCTACCCCGGTCCGGACGGGGAATTCGAGACCGACGACGACTACCAAGTCGACAACGACATCCACGTGCCCGTCGGCAAGCCGGTGCGGGTCTTCCTCCACTCCAGGGACGTGATTCACAGCCTGTTCCTGCCCCACCTCCGCTTCAAGCAGGACACCGTGCCCGGCCGCGAGATCGAGGCGTGGTTCCAGGCCGACGAGCCGGGCGCGTACGAAATGCCGTGCGCCGAACTGTGCGGCTTCGGACATTCGGGCATGAAGGGTGTGCTGTACGTCGATACGCCCGAAGACTACGCCGCCTGGTACGCCGAGCGCTGGCCGAGCCCCGCGGAGAACGGCGCGGACGGGGCCACGGAAACCGCCGCCGAGCAAGGCGTTTGAGACTCACCGGCCCGACGCACGACAGGAGACTGAGGCAATGAGCGAAGCAGGAGCCGCGGCGCACGCAGCCCACGCCGAACACCACGAACTCGGGTTCATCCGCACCTACCTCTTTTCGACCGACCACAAGATGATCGGCCGGCAGTTCATCTTCTCCAGCATTCTGATGCTCGTCATCGGCGGCCTGCTGGCGATGATGATCCGCTGGGAACTGGCGTGGCCGGAGACCGCGGTGCCGTTGACGAGTTGGATTCCCGAACCGTTCATGTATCCGACCGATGACGAGACCGCCGCGGGCGCGGTCGATGCGCTGAGCGAGTTCGTCGATCCCTATCCGGGCGCCAGCTTCGCCAAATCGCTCGGCACGACGGGCGGGGCACACATGGACCCGGCCTTCTACAACTCGGTGTTCACCATGCACGCCACGATCATGATCTTCTTCGTGGTGATGCCCTTCATGGTCGGCGGATTCGGGAATTTCCTCATCCCACTCATGATCGGCGCCGGCGACATGGCGTTTCCCGTCCTCAACATGCTGTCGTTCTGGACCGCGGTGCCGGCGGTCATCATGATCGTCTGGAGCTTCTTCGTCGAAGGCGGCGCGGCCTCGGGCGGCTGGACCATGTACGCGACCTTGTCGGCCGACCCGTTGCTCAGCGGTGTCAACGCCGGCGTCAATCTGTGGATCATCAGCCTGCTCGTGCTCGGCGTGTCGTCGCTGATGGGTTCGATCAACTACATCACGACGGTCATCAACATGCGCGCCCCGGGCATGACGTGGTTCCGCATGCCGCTCGTCATCTGGTCGCTGTTCATCACCGCCATCCTGCTGCTGCTGGCGCTGCCGGTGCTGACCGCGGCGCTCGGCATGCTGCTGTTCGACCGCACGATGGGCACCAGCTTCTTCCTGCCGGACGGCGGGGGCGAGCCGATTCTGTGGCAGCACCTCTTCTGGTTCTTCGGCCACCCCGAGGTGTACATCCTGGTCCTGCCGGCCATGGGCGTGACCTCGGACATTCTGGCAACGTTCGCCCGCAAGCCCATCTTCGGCTACAAGGCGATGGCGTTCTCCATGATCGCGCTGGCCTTCCTATCCTGGATCGTCTGGGGCCACCACATGTTCGTGAGCGGAATGAATCCGGTATTGGGAACCGCGTTCATGCTGACGACGATGGTCATCGCCGTCCCCTCGGCGATCAAGACGTTCAACTGGCTGGGGACGCTGTGGGGCGGCAACATCCGGTTCACCAGCCCGATGCTGTTCGCGCTCGGCTTCGTGTCCAACTTCGTCATCGGCGGGCTGTCCGGCATCTACATGGCGTCCACCCCCGTGGACATCTTCATCCACGACACCTACTTCATCGTCGCCCACTTCCATTACGTGGTGGCAGGCATCATCTTCGGCATGTTCGCCGCACTCTACTACTGGTTCCCCAAAATCTTCGGGCGGATGATCAACGAACCCCTGGCCAAGCTGCACTTCGTCCTGACGTACGTCTTCTTCAACTGCGCGTTCTTCCCCATGCACTTCCTGGGCGTCGGCGGCCACATGCGACGCATCTACAACCCGCTGCAGTACGAGTTTCTCCACGACCTGCAGTGGTGGAACGTGTTCATCACCATGAGCGCGTTCTGCCTGGGGCTGTCGCAGATCGTCTTCTTCGTCAACTTCATCTGGAGCCTGGTCGCCGGCAAGAAGGCGGACGCGAATCCGTGGGAGGCCAACACGCTCGAATGGACTGTGCCGTCGCCGCCGGGACACGGCAACTTCGCGGCCACGCCGACGGTCTATCGCGGCCCGTACGAATACAGTTCGCCGCTGGTCACGGAAGATTGGCTCGCCCAGGACCGGAAGCTCGGACCCGAGGCCGTCAGCGCCTCCCATTAGACGCGCCCCGCGGCGGACGGTTCCGACCGTCCCCGCGGGGCCGCGAAAAACCGTGCGGACGGCTGCCCCGATGCAGACCGACCCGACTCCTTCAGACCCCGTTTCGGTCTGGCCCCACCGGCTGGCCGTCACCACCGCCGCGGCCACCCTGCTGCTGCTGTTTCTGGGCGGCTTGGTGACGAGCCTGCAAGTCGGGATGGTCGTGCCCGACTGGCCGACGACCTTCGGCTACAACATGTTTCTGTACCCGTGGTCCAAGATGGTCGGCGGCATCTTCTACGAACACAGCCACCGGCTGCTCGGCGCCGGAGTCGGAATGCTGACGCTCGCCCTGGCCGCTACGCTGTGGGCGACGGAGTCGCGGCGCTGGCTGGCGTGGTTGGGGATCGCCGCGGTGGTCGCGGTCGTCGTGCAGGGCGTATTGGGCGGGCTGCGGGTGCTTCTGGTCGAATACCGCATCGCTATCGTCCATGCTTCTCTGGCCCAGGCGTTCTTCGCCCTGCTGGCCGGCATCAGCTTGTTCACGACCGCGGAGTGGCGAACTGCCCCGCGTCACGCATCCCGTGCCGATTCCACGAGGTTGAGACGGCTCGGGCTGCTGAACGTCGGGCTGATCTACGCCCAACTCGTGCTGGGCGCGATCTTTCGCCATACCGGCGTCGGGCTCAGCCTGCATATCGCGGGGGCGATGGTCGTCTTCGTGACCGTCTTTCTGCTGCTCGACACCGTTCAGGACTATGTCCGGCAGTCCGACGACCAGGTCGCGGGAGCGCCCCTGCTGCGGTCGGCCCGCCTGCTGCGCGGCTTGCTGCTGCTCCAGGTCGGGCTCGGACTGGCCGCCTACATCGTGAAATATCTGGCGCCGGGCGGCCCGTTGAGTACCGCGGCCGTCCTGCTGGCGACCAGCCACGTCATCCTCGGCGCGCTGCTGCTGGCGACCGGCCTGCGCTGCACGTTGCGCGCCTATCGGTTCTCCGGTCGTCCGCAACCGGTCGCGGAATCGTTCGCCGCTCCGGGGGTCGGCGCATGACGCCGCTTACGCAGACGCTCGGACTCGACACGTCCCGCCTCCGGCGGCGGACCGCGGCGTTCGTCGAACTCACCAAACCACGGCTGGTCAGCATGATTCTGCTGACGACGACCGTCGGTTTCTATCTGGGGTCGGGACCGGCCGTGGACTACGGTCTGCTCCTGCACACGTTGCTGGGAACCGGCTTGGCCGGCGGCGGAACGCTGGCGCTCAACCAGTTGATGGAGCGTCACGCCGACGCGCTGATGGAGCGCACCCGCACACGGCCGTTGCCTGCGGGCCGCTTGCAGCCCGCGGATGCCTTGGTCTTCGGGACGCTGCTGACCGTGGCCGGTTTGACGTACCTGCTGCTGGTCGTCAATCCGCCGAGCGCCCTGGTCACGGCGACGATCAGTGCGAGCTATCTCTTCGCCTACACGCCACTCAAGCAGAAGACCACGCTGTGCAGCATTGCCGGCGCAGTGCCGGGCGCCTTGCCGCCGGTCGTGGGCTGGGCCGCGGCCAACGGGACGTTGGGCATCGAAGCGGCCATTCTGTTCACGATCATGTTCCTCTGGCAAATGCCCCACTCGCTGGCGATTGCCTGGCTGTACCGCGATGACTATGCCCGGGCAGGCTTTCGCCTGCTGCCGGTGATCGAACCGGACGGGAAAAGTACCGGGCGCCAGATCGTCACGCATTGTCTGGCGCTGCTGGCCGTCGGCCTGCTCCCGACGCTGGTCGGGATGGCCGGCACGCGGTACTTCGTCGTCGCCTTCGGGCTGGGCTGTCTGTTCCTGTGGTACGGCATGCGCGTGGCACGGACCCGCTCGCGGGAGTCGGCGCGCTCCCTGATGTTCGCGTCGCTGGCGTACCTGCCGATCCTGTTGACCGCCATGGCTCTGGACAAACTGCCCGGCCGCGCCATGCCCCCGACGTTCCCGGCATCCGCCGTGCATGGAGACCACTGAGCCAATCCGGTTGAACACCGGGGAAGCCGATTGGTACGAAAGACATCATGCCACTCGTCAGACGGTCTGAACGAAAGGCGGAAAACCGCTCCCTCGGCCGCCGACTGGCCGTGTTCATCGTCCTGTACATCCTCGCCACGGTGTGGTTCATCATCGTGGCGTAACGCCCGGAACGGGTTCGGCTGGAGTCAACGAGCGTTGACACGCTTAGCTGGAAAAGGCAGAGCGAATGCCGCTGCACGCAGTCGGATCGGTACGGACAGGACGGGTGGAAGCTCTCCGACCTGCCGACTTCGAGCCGGCCCCGGCCCGCGAGACTCCCGACCCCCTCGTCGCCCTCCCCGGTTTCGGCGGCGGCCCGCCGCCCGGTGCCCCGCGCCCGCCGATCAGCAACGTGCGCATGGGGATGTTGATGCTGATCGGGGCGGAGACGATGTTCTTCGCCGGCCTCATCGGTGCCTACATCGTCTTCCGCTTCGGAAGCGTGACGTGGCCGTCCGGACACGTCTTCCTGCCTGTCGGGGTAACCTGGATGAACACCGGGGTGCTGCTGCTGAGTTGTTACACCATGTTCCGGGCGATGGGTTGCCTCAAAGCCGACCGGCAGCCGGCGTTCGTGCGCGGGCTCGCCGTCAGCGCGGCGCTGGGCACCCTCTTTCTGTGCGTCCAAGGGTACGAGTGGGTGCACCTCGTCCGCGACGGGCTGACCCTTTCGACCGGCATGTACGGCGCAACCTTCTATACCCTGATCGGCTGCCACGGCGTGCACGTGCTGGTCGCGGTGCTGTGGCTGGGGGTCGTCGTATTCCAGGCACGCCGCGGAAAGTTCTCGCCCGACGCCCACGCCGGCGTCGAGGCGTGCAGTATGTATTGGTACTACGTGGGCGCCTTGTGGACGGTGCTCTTTCCGCTCGTGTATCTGAACTGATCCGCACCGACGGAGCGTACTTCGCGATGGATACGTTGCCTACCCTGACGAACCGGCTCGGCGGCTGGTCACTCGCAGTCGTAAGCCTTGTGCTGGCGGCCGGCGAGGCTCTAGCGCAAGGCTGTGCAATGTGTCAGACTCTCTTTCCCAGCGCGAACGAGCAAGTCACCCAAGGCATGTTGCGGAGCGCGTTCTTTCTGATGAGCATGCCGTTTGTCGTGTTCGGCTCGATCGGCGGGTGGATCGCCTACCGGTACTGGAAAACGCGGCATCCTCGCCAGCCCGACCAGAGCCTCTCACCGCACATCCCGACCGACCCGGTCTCGAAGGAGGAGCATCCGTGAGCGTAGCTGCTATCGAGTCTCACGCCCCCGTGGCGGTGAAGCAGCCGGCGGAGTCGCCGGTCACGCCGGAGAGTTGGGGGAAACTGGGCATGTGGGTCTTTCTGGCCGGCGACGCCATGTCGTTCGGCGGATTGCTAGCCGGATACGGCGCCATCCGTGCGAGCAGCCCCGACTGGCCCAACCCGATCGACGCGCTCGGCATCAACCTGACCGCGTTCATGACGTTCCTGTTGATCGTCAGCAGTTTCACGATGGTCAAGGCACTCTCCGCGGCCAAACACAGCGACCTGCCCAACTTCCGCAAGTACTTGCTGTTGACCATCGGCGGCGGCACCGTCTTCCTCGGGCTGCAAGCCTACGAGTGGACGCACCTGACCCACATCGGCATGACCATGAGCGAGAACCCGTGGGGCGCCCCGCTGTTCGGCACCACGTTCTACGTCCTGACCGGCTTTCACGGCTGCCACGTCTTCGGCGGCGTCGTGTATCTGACCTGCGTGCTGTTCACCGGCATGCACGGCCGGTTCCTGGGCGACAACGCCAGCCCGGTCGAAATCGTCGGGCTCTACTGGCACTTCGTCGACCTGGTCTGGATACTGGTCTTTACGTTCGTCTATCTGCTGTAGAGGGAGACTCGATGGCCAACGACCACGCCGAACCCAACTATCTCGCCATCATGGGGGCGCTGACCGCCCTCACCATCCTGGAGTTGATGGTCCCCCCCCTCGTCTCCGCCAAGTTGACCGCCGGCAGCCTGCTGGTCATCCTCGCGGTGGTCAAAGCCCTGCTCGTCGCCCTGTATTTCATGCACCTGCGTTTCGAGCGGACGACGTTGAGCGTCATCGCCCTGGTGCCGATGGTGATCTGCGTATTCCTGATCGTGATGCTGCTCCCCGACCTGACTTCGTCGGGCCGGACGTACACCCCGGTCGAGCCGGCCGCCATGAGCGAAACCGCAGGTCATTAGCCCGCCGCCCCTCTCTACCTCCTCCGTTCTTCCGTCCCGGCCGCGGTGGAAACGCCCAGCCGACAAAACCCTCCCCCAACCCTCGGAGATGCACAGTCGGACGACGGTCTTGACCCTGTCGGTCGGAACGTCCTAGGTTTCCGCTGTCTTGGGGTGAGAGATGCGGTTTCTGGCGATTCCCATCGTCGTTCTGGCCATCATTCTCTTTTTTCGCACGTCAGATCGCACTGCGGCAGAGCGTGACGCTTCACCGGCGTTCCGTACGTCCGCGATCAGCCTGTCGACCGCCTATTTCGACGACCCTGTTGCCGCGGACCGGCAATACCGCGACCGTCTCGTCCAGGTGACGGGGGATGTCGCCCGTGTCGAGCAGGACATGGCGGGGCAACTCGCGATCATCTTGCAGGGCGGTCAATCGCTCCTCAGCGGGGTCGAATGCCAAGTTGCGCAAGCCCAAATTGACGAGGTGAAAGTCCTACGGTCCGGCCAGCGTATCCTCGTCAAGGGTTACGCCGCGGGGAAAACCACCCATGTTCGTCTGAGCGGTTGTGCGCTCCTGCACGCGGATTCATTGGATTTCCGAGAAACGGTCGCCGGCCCGCGGCGACAGCCGACACTTCGCTCTTTATCCGAAACCCATGCGACAAGGAGAGTTTCCACATGACGAGAACGTCCCTGCCCCATTTTCTCATACTCGGTCTCGGGCTGGCGTTCGTCTTCATCTCAACGGAAGTAGGCGTCGCCCAGTCCCTATTCTCCGTTCGCCCGGACTCTTCCGGGTCCCTGCTCGACGGGGACACTCCCTCGGAACAGGGCACGTTCGGAGACATTGAGGCCGACCCGGATGCGACGGACGAAAGCCTGGAAATGCGGATGCGGTATCCCGAACTCTACGACAGCGGCCTGACGCCCGATCTTGAGGGAAGCCCCGCACCGGAAGATGTCGAAGCCGGTGTGGACGAGACCCTGGAAACTCAGGCCCGCTACCCGGAGATCTACCTCGAAAACCGGCTGTACGACGAAAACGACGTGCTCTCGATCGACCGTGAGGAATAGTCCCAGCCGGTTCGCCGTCTCTACAGGCGATTTCGGCAAAAACAGGAGTTCGGGCTCGTATGGCCCCGGATTTCGGCGGGTGCCGGAGTGACAACGACCTCCATAGCGTCACGTTTGGTTGATATTGTTCAGGAGTTCCCCGTGTGATACGATACTTCACCGACCGTGCCCCCGTGGTGAAATGGATATCACACAGGTCTCCGGAACCTGGGGTCTGGGTTCGATTCCCGGCGGGGGTAAGCTCCTCATAACGATTCCATCCCTCCCAAAGAGCGTATTTCGGCCATCTATATTGGAATTCGTGCTCAGCCAGCAGGAGAAATCTTCAATAATCTGTGTGGCCAGCATTCGAATGCACGATGAAGCGGAAAGGCATCATTCTGGCGGGCGGCGCGGGAACCCGACTGTATCCAGCGACCAGAGCCGTATCCAAGCAGCTCCTGCCCGTGTTCGACAAACCTCTGATCTACTACCCGTTGACTACGCTGATGCTGGCCGGACTTCGGGACATTCTCGTCATCTCGACCCCACATGATGTACCTTTGTTCAAAGCCCTGCTCGGCGACGGAACCCAATGGGGGTTGCATATCCGGTATGCCGAGCAACCGTCGCCCGACGGCCTCGCCCAGGCCCTCATCATCGGGGCAGACTTTCTCGGGGAGGCGCCGGCAGCCTTGGTGCTGGGCGACAATATTTTCTATGGACACTCCTTTCCCGAAATTCTCGCTACAGCCGATTCGTATATGGATGGGGCAACGATCTTCGCCTACCACGTGCACGACCCCGAGCGGTACGGCATCGTGGAATTCGACGTCCGCGGCCGGGCGGTCAGCCTCGAAGAAAAGCCTGTTTCTCCAAAATCCAACTTCGCAGTAACCGGCCTCTATTTTTACGACCACCATGCCGTGGAGTATGCCCGGGACCTCACGCCCTCTGCCCGCGGCGAGTTGGAGATCACCGACCTCAACCGGCGTTATCTCGATCTCGGCACGCTGTCGGTCCAGCGTATGGGGCGGGGCTATGCCTGGCTCGATACCGGCACGCACGAAAGCTTGATCGAGGCCGGTCAATTCGTCCAGACTATCGAGCACCGGCAGGGGTTGAAGATCGCCTGCCCTGAAGAGATCGCCTACCGCCAGCAATGGATCGACGCACACCAGATGGAGAAACTGGCCGCGGCCATGAGGAAGAACACCTACGGCCAGTATCTCTTCCAGGTACTGCGCGAGGTTGAAGACACGCGAGAAGGACTGGCGGATGCAGGTCGAAGAACTTGACATTCCAGACGTCAAGCTCCTCTTTCCGAGAAAGCACGGCGACCGCCGGGGGTTTTTCTCGGAAGTGTACAATAAACAAGCCTTGGCGGAGTGCGGAATCACGTGTGCCTTCGTGCAGGATAACCATTCATACTCGGAGGCCAGGGGAGTGGTCCGGGGGCTGCATTTTCAGGTTCCGCCGTTTGCACAGGACAAGCTGGTTCGTGTCGTCAAAGGATCGGTTTTCGACGTCGCAGTGGATATTCGGAAAGGTTCTCCCACCTACGGAAAGCATGTCAGCGTGATTCTGTCCGCTCCTGCATGGAACCAGATATGGGTTCCCGTCGGCTTTGCTCATGGCTTCATGACGTTTGAGCCGGATACCGAGGTCATCTACAAAGTGAGCGACTTTTATGCACCGGATTACGATAGAGGTTTACGGTGGAACGATCCGGCGTTGCGTATTCCGTGGCCAATCGCAGAGGGTGACGCGGCAGTGTCCGAAAAGGATCGAAAGCAGCCGAATCTCTCTGAACTCGTAACTCCCTTCACCTATCGTTGAGCTTTTCGGATTGCAGACCCTGCGGGCAGGCACGAAAGTGTTCCCACGGCCCATTTCAGAGAGACTGTCAGAGTCGAAGATGCAAGCAGCAATCAAAACGGTCCTGGTGACGGGCGCGGGCGGATACATCGGCACCGTTCTGGTCCCGCTGCTGTTGCGTGAGGGATACGCCGTCCGAGCGGTCGACCGATTTTTTTTCGGCCGTCATCTCCTGCCGGACCGTGACCGACTCGACGTGATCGTCGAAGATAGTCGAAAACTCTCCTCCGAACACTTCGAGGGTATCGACGCCGTCGTCGATCTTGTTGCCATATCCAACGACCCGTCCGGCGAGTTGTTTCAGGACGCGACGCTCGGCATCAATCGGGACTCCCGCATCCGCACCGCGTGCCTTGCGAAAGCTGCCGGAGTGCGGCGCTACGTCTTGCCCTCCTCGTGCAGCATCTACGGGTTTCAGAAACCGAACGTCGTCGCCGACGAGACCAGCCGGACCAATCCGCTGACCACCTACGCGCGGGCGAACGAGATGGCCGAGCAGGGGGTGCTGCCGCTTGCGGACGAGCGTTTCTGTGTCGTCGTGCTGCGCCAAGCTACCGTCTATGGCCTCTCGCCGCGGATGCGGTTCGACTTGGCCATCAACGGCATGACGTTCGGGGCCTGGAAGACCGGTCGGCTGCCGCTCATGCGCGATGGGACGCAGTGGCGGCCCATGGTGCATGTCCACGACACCGCCCGGGCGCAACTCTTCGTGCTTCGGGCGGACCCGGACCGCGTCAACGGTGAGATTTTCAACGTCGGCTCGGACGCCAACACCTATCAGATCGGTCCACTCGGCCAGCTCGTCGCCAGTCTCGTCCCCAAGGACGTCGAAGTCGAGTGGTATGGCGACCCCGACGAACGCAGTTATCGGGTCGCGTTCGCCAAGATCGAAGCGCTCGGCTACCGTACGGAAAAAATCGCGGCGGATGGCGTCGCCGAAATCTGCGAAGCGCTGGAAGCCGGCCATATCGACAAGACGACCATGACCATTACGCTCGACTGGTATAAAGAACTCGCGCGTTGGCACCGCATCATTCGAGAAGTCGAAATGTATGGAGGCATTCTGGACATATGAAGGTGTTGCTTCTCGGTCCGAATGGGCAACTCGGCTCCGACATTCGCCGCCTCCACGAGCAGGAAGGGGGCCCGTTCGAGTTGATCGCTGTGGCGCGGAAGCAACTGGACGTCGCCGCCACGGGCATGGTCGAGAAGACTCTCGCCGCCGAGGATTTCGACGTTCTCATCAATTGTACGAGCTACCACAAGACGGATGAGGTAGAGGACAACGCCACCTATGCGTTTGCCGTCAATACACACGCCGTCCAGGCGATGGCGCGAATCTGTGCAACGAAACGGGCCCGGCTCATCCACATCAGCACGGACTATGTCTTTGGCGGCGACGTGACGTGCACCCGACCGCTCCGCGAGGACGACCCTGTTGCGCCGGTCAACGTGTACGGCGCGTCCAAGGCCATGGGCGAGACGTTGGCGCGACTCGCCACGGACGACGTGGTCATCCTCCGTGTGGCATCCCTCTTCGGGGTGGCCGGGTCCAGCGGCAAGGGCGGAAATTTTGTCGAGACGATCATTCGAATGGGACGGGAGACAAGAACGCTGCGTGTGGTTGATGATCAAATCATGTCCCCGACGGCCACGGCCGACGTTGCACGGGTCGTTATGAAGATGGTCCACGATGGATGTTCGCCCGGGCTGTACCATGTCGTCAATACCGGGGCGGCAAGCTGGTTCGACTTCGCCCGGTCCATCATTCACCTCGCCAGGATCGACGCTGACGTAGCCCCTTGTAGCACGCAAGCAGACCCTACGCGCGCAATGCGCCCACGCTACAGCGTCCTGGATAACACCCGATCCTCTATCTCTTTCGGCGAGATGCCAACATGGCAGTCTTCCCTGGAAGACTACCTCCGTTGCAAAGGCCACGTGAGCCCATGAATTCTCCTTGACCACCTTTTGCCCAATGGCGTCCGGGAAAGCGGGTGTTATTCTCCGGAACGGCGGGAAAACCATCTTCTAGGAAAATAGTGTCGCGGTCGCATTCGGTATTGCAAATTAGAAATTCTCTTCTAACCTGTAACAATGGTCCCTCGAAACATCACCGACACTCTCCGCGCCCGCCTGAACGCCTATCCTGCCGTTGCGCTGGTCGGGCCACGTCAATGCGGCAAAACCACATTAGCGCGATCCCTCGACGGGCGATATTTCGACCTCGAACAGGAGCCCGACCGCCTGCGCGTCGACCTGGAATGGGAAACGATTGTCAGAGGATCCACCCTCATCGTCCTGGACGAAGCGCAGACATGGCCCGATATCTTTCCACGGCTACGCGGGGCAATCGACAGCAACCGGAGGAGCAACGGTCGGTTCCTGCTGCTGGGATCGGTATCCCCGGCTTTGATGACAAGCGTTTCCGAGTCTTTGGCCGGAAGGCTCTCCATCGTAGAAATGACGCCGCTGCTTCGGTCCGAGCTGAGAAAGAGCACTCAACGAGAACGGCTCTGGATCTTCGGCGGCTATCCCGATGGCGGTGTTTTGAACGGGAGAGGGTTTCCGCTTTGGCAACGGGACTACCTGAGCCTCCTGGTCCAGCGGGACCTGCCCAACTGGGGCCTGCCGGCCCGGCCGCAGTTGACGGACCGTCTCCTGCGCATGCTCGCAGCCGCACATGGACAGGAGTGGAACGCCAGTCAAATAGGAAAAAGTCTCGGACTTTCCTACCACACGGTGAATACCTACGTGGACTATCTGGAAGGGGCGTTTCTGGTCCGCCGGCTGCCTCCGTATCACGCGAATATTCGCAAACGGGTCATCAAACGCCCGAAGCTCTATTGGCGCGATACCGGCCTTCTCCATGCTCTGTTGAACGTGCGAGACCTGGATACGTTATTGAACCAGCCCTGGGTTGGGGCGAGTTGGGAGGGATTCGTCATTGAACAGGTCCTGGCGGCGCTACACTATACCGACTGCCCGTTCGATGCGTATTATCTACGTACCAGCGGTCAGCAGGAAATCGATTTGCTCGTCCAGACGGATGGAGAGTTATGGGTAATGGAAATCAAACTCACGGCGCGCCCGAGTCTCGACGATATGAAACAGCTCGACGCAACCTCCGACCTCGTCCGTGCAGATCGGCGGTTCCTCGTCTGTCAATTCGATGATTTCATCGAAAGCGGTGAACGGGTCATCTGCAACGTCCAAAGCCTGATAGATTTCATTGAGCGGGGCTGAACGGGCGGCAATATAAATACCCGCGATAGACAATCTCCGAACGATGGCCCTGACCGGCGGCCGTCCGATGAAAACCGCCGTTTGGTGACAGGCAACACACCGGAGTGGCACGACTCCTGAGCCCATAAAGTTGTGACTTGCCGAAGCCCCATATTTCCACAAATTCTTCGAATGAAAGAAGCTGTTGGGATGGGCAACAGAAGCGAAAATATGAGTGCGGAGGGGACCCCAGGTCGAACGTGGAAGGAAAATCGGCGGTCGATACCCCTGCAATGCTTGTCGAATAACGGCCCTTCCAGCGCACCGGGGTATTGTGCACTTCCAATTGCTTTGTCTCTCTAAGATTCGCTGTCTCTACTGCTTCTCTCGAAACCGCCGTCATCCTCAAATTCCGACGGCTTCATCGGATCGGTCCATGAGGCATTCTCATGGAGAATGTTCCTTCCCAAAGAGATTTCATGTCGGTTACAGTGAATTGACCGGTCTTGATAGACACGATGGAATAATCCGGAAGCCGAACCGCGGCGAAGCATCTTTCATTATAGGTCACACCGTGCCAATCGAAATCGAGGTTATCGAATCCATGCTGCTTTCTCCACTTTGGTAAGTCATCTCCTTCAATTGGACTAACGTGGAGAAAGAAACGATCCGCCGTGTCTTCCAGCGTGCATGGAGACCTAGTGTAATATAAGTAATTTTTGTCCAGATACACATCGAAAGGGCCGGAGATAATGGGTGTCCAAGAAATTTCTGAACGAATATATCGCCAGAGAGAAAACCGAGTTCTAAAATTTGTCATATCTACGACAAGGTCCCCGGGGAACGTGCGATGGATTCTCACTGTAGGCAGGACGGAGATCTCCGGCAAAGATTCAGAATCTCGACCCATTTGACGCACAATCGCGTGGATCATCGAAACAGCTCGAAAGCGATGAGGAATCATTCCGGAACTGGCGTAGGAGGTTGGGGTTCCGAATTCCTCCCAGATAAACGGCGCGAAAGTCTCAGACCAGAAATATTCAGGCCGAATGACAACGATACGTTCCGCAGAGTAGATGTTGTCAGACATCAATGGATGGCTCATCATTTCCAGTTCCTTGACGTGGGGCACCACCAGCCAGTTATGGACGTGATATGCGGCCAACATAATGCCACCGCCCGCAAAAATCCCGAGCACGGCGTTCGTGAGAGCGGCAGGAACTCGGGCCAGACGCGTCCATCCTTGAACGGCGAAGAACAGATAAAGAACAACGAGGGAGGTAGGGGCGGCCATCATTCGATACCCTCCTCTGGATTCTTCCACGGCCAGAAACGGAAGACAACAGAAGAGGAAACACACGAGAGCCATGACGTATTTGAGAAGTCGTTCGGTTCGTGTCCCTGAAAAAAACACCCCGAGTCCCGATATGATAAACAAAAGGGAAAGCCATACGATGATCGTATCATCGAACATACGCGTGTACAGGATGGATTCGTCGTGCTGTGAATAGAACGAACGACGAGGGGCAAGGAGAGCGAAATTCAAAATTCTGGGCGTCAGTTCATACAAGAATACGGCCTTTTCCAGAAAATTCTGGGCTAAATCGGTACGGGTTGTTTCCGAGTAGAAAATCGACGGCAGTTTGTAGAGAACGAACCCCAGGCCCATTCCTACCAGCCCGACCAGACCATAATACAAGAAACGAGCGATGGTATCATTGAGAGACAGCCCCGGCCGAAACAAGAATACCGCTGCGAAAACCCAGAAGATCATGGCGGCTGGTTGATAAATCGCAAGCGCCCCAACTAAGAACAAGACCGCCATACTTGCACGTAACCACTTCACCGGGGGGGGGGGGGGATCTCGAAAACGTCTGCTCTGCTATCAGGAGTGCACAGCCCGACAACAAACCTGCGATTGGAAAAACAGATACCGTTGCCCAAGCCGCGAAGACTTGAAACGGAAGACTGGTACACATGATAATGGCGACACAAAAGGATTGAAACGGCTTCCACCCGACACGAACGAGCACCCGAAACATAGCGAATGCAACGATAGAGATACCGACGATACCTCCGAGGCGGACATAGCGCAGATCCCCCAAATCAGTTACCGTCCAAATTGTGAATCTCGCCAGCAGAGCCTGGAGCGGACGTCCTTCTCTCAGAATCTTTTTCCTCACCAGACGATCGTGATTCTCTGGGGCTATTTCAGCATAATCATCCATGAATCCATAGTCATGGATAAGTACAGAAAGATAACAAGTCGAGAAGAGTATCAGCATTCCGCCCAGTATGAGCAGATTCATACGCAGACGTTTCCAACAAAGATTCATTGGCCTTATCTCCTCATTAAAGACAATTTAGGATCGGCCGATTAGCCGTTCTCTCCCACAATCGCGCGCCCATTCTTCCCACAAGGAGAAAGACCAAGGGAGGCAAGAACGCCCCCTTCGACAGAGCTAAAGGGTCGGAGTCCTGCTCGCCGAGGGCGCGTCCGCATTCGGTCAGCCTCGGAAACACACGACGACATCGTCGCTTGCACTAGGCTTCCCTCCGAAGCCGGGGGGGTCATTGATGATGTCTTCGATTCGCCAGATTGGCCCCTGGCCAGCGTCGCCGATGGAGATATCCCGATCCGGCAGAATACATCGGAGCACGTCAACCGCGGCTTCAGGCATGCGTACCGTGGGCTTGAATTTCCACATCCGGTAGCAAGCCACGCCACATTGCAGAAGATTCATCTCGAAGATGTCGGCCAGTGTTCGGATATTTTCAGGATGCGTTTTCCGGTCCACGACGGTAGCCAATCGCCGATGAATCCGTTGCGTTGCAGACGATTGCTGCGGACGGTGGACGTCTGAAATACTGCCTCGGGTCTGACGATACTCGTAGAGAATCGACTCCACCATTGCGGGTTTGAAAAACCGAATCCAGTTCGACCAAAGGTGATAATCCTCGCAATGTCTGTAGGCCGGTTCGTAGCTGTAGCCTCCGAGAAGGCGATAGACGGACGTCAAGGCGACCACACTGCCGTGTGGAAACGGACACCATCCGCGTTCCGCGGCGAGTTGCAGGATGTTCTCCCAACCGTCGCGACGCAGGTGCTGTTCCCGTTCCCGTCCCCCCGCGTCGACAAGTGTCATACCGGTCGCCACCAGTGACAAATCCGGATCTTCTGTGAAGCGGGACATTTGCGCGGCAATTTTCCCGGGCAACCATCTATCGTCGGCATCGAGTCGCGCGATCAACGCGTACCGCGCTTCTCTGATTCCAACGTTCAGGGCATGGACCAAGCCGTTGTTCCGATCGGTCCTCAGCCAACGGACCGCGGGCGACTCCGGCATCCCGACGCCTCGCATGGTATCCCGTACCGGCACCGGACTGCCGTCATCGACGACGAGTATCTCGAACGCGTCCGGATACGTCTGGTCGAGCACGGATTCCAGCGCCCGGCGCAGAAGACGAACCGAAGAACTGTCGGCATGACGCAGGAAAACCGGCAACACGACCGAGAGCGCGAGCGGCGAAGGAGGCGTCATCGTGACACGCCGTTCATTTCGTTGCGCTCGTTTCGATGCTGCGCCGCCTTCGACCAGATCCCGTACGCGGCATCGGCAACGCGGCGGTTGAATTCTCTCGTCTGAACCTCGGACCATGGAAAGTTCAGCATGTCGCACCGGAATCGCGTCAGCCCGCCTTCTTCGGCAACCGCAATGTTCCAGGCTTTTTCCTGAACCCGGACGACGGCGGCATGATACAGTTCAGGATACTTTTTCTCGATGGTGTTACCGTCGTTCGTCATGCGAAACTCGGAGACGGTCTCGGCGAGAAAATGAAAGCGTGCACCGGCACCCCATAAAGAGAGCAGGAAATCCCAGTCGTCCAGATACAGAAGGTGCTCGTCGAACCGGAACCCGACTTGACGGAGAAACGGCAAAGACAGGGCATAGCTGTTGCAGGGAATGAAATTTTCCGCCACCAGGCAACTCCCCGGCAACGGCGAAGGCCCCGGCTCCGCGGGTCGCCGCAGGTCGCGTCTGTTCGCCAGGGCATACACCAAGTCGGCCCCGCTCCCCGTCAGCGCCGCTCCCATCTGCGCGGCGAAACACGGGTAGAGGATGTCATCATCGTCCAGGAAGGTCAGATAATCGAACCGATCCGCTCGGTCGGTCACGTAGTCGAGCGCGACATTGGCGGGATAGCCGAGTCGCCGCCCGGGTTTCAGTTGATCATCGGCATGCAGAAAGACCGTTCCTCCGTCGGTCGGGAGTTGGGTCTTGACGGCTTGCACGTCGCGTTCGTCACCATGCACGACGACGATCGACGTCAGATCCGGCGCCTGGGAACGAACGGATGCGACCGCTTCGAGTAACAGATCGGCGCGTTCGTTCTGCGTGCGGACGATGACGGCACCGCGCGGCGGTGCGGTTCGAATCGTCAAGCGTGCATCCGTGTTTGCGGCGACCGCCCCCGGCTCTTCCTGTCTCTCGAGAAACCGGCGCATGTATTCGCATTGGATACGCTGGCGGATGACGTTCTGCCTTCGGGCGCGGGAAACCGATTGTGTGTTCGGATGCCAACGGTAACGGTAGAGCGGCTCGGGTATCTTCAAAATCGGTTCCCGCATGGCCGTGCGCAAGGCGAATTCATAGTCCTGACACAACTCGAAGCGCGGATCGAACGCGCCGATTTCCTCGAACAGGTCACGACGGACCGCCTTCAGATGACCGGCCAACATTCCGACGTCGAACAACCGATCAATGGGGTGTTCGTTCCCCCGAAACCGCAACACGTTGCCCAGATCATCGATGTCGGTCATCGAAGACGATATATAGCGGCAGCGCGGAAACCGCGTCCGGTAATGGTTCAGCACCACGAGCGCGTTCGGTTCGATTTCATCGTCGCAGTCGAGAAAAAGGAGCCACCGATACCGACTCTGCCGGATCCCGCTGTTCAGCGCGTCCACGATACCGCCGGGGCCGTCCGGTCGTATCTGCCGGACGGCGGCCCGCAGGCGCGCCGGGATGCGTTGCGTGAGATCTTCGTCGGAGACGGTGGAGTCGTCGTTGACGATCACCCATTCGACCGGTGACCCGACCGCTTCTTCCCCATGGGCGAGTCGGTCCACCGAGGCCGCTGCTTTCTCGAATAATCGGAGATGTCGATGAAACGGGGTAATGATCGAAAAACCCCCACAATCGGTCATCTCTGCAACGGTGCTTGGAGGACGGCGTTCCCCCAGATATGTGCGAAACTCATCGGCCGGGACGTAGCGCAGAGACGGCAACTCCCCATCGCTCCCGTTCTCATCCGGCAGATATCGAGCTGCTATGGAGCGGGTCCCGATCGAGTACGCGTTCTCTCCGAGATCCCCAATTCTCCGTGGCGGGCGGGTCCGTGCCAACAAGGTCTCTTCCGGCTGCAACTCCCGCCCGCCGTACCACCCCTTCGTCAATTGCCCGTTCATCGCGTACGGCTGCAGCAAATCCAAATCTATCGACGTTCCAAGCCCCTCGACCTCTCCCCCCCGATCCACGACCGACCGATTGCGTTCGTCGAAGGAAGCGGTGGAAGGAGACGACAACATCTTCCAGTTGTCATAGGTGCGCTGGAGCTTGGTAACGACCCGTGAAGGAAAGACCTTCACGACTCTTCTGGTGATCGGAACGAGAGAAGGATGGCGATAGAGAATCGAAAACATGGATTTGACGAGTTTACGGCTCGGACGCGAGCGGGAGGCTCTGAGCAAGAGCCGCATCGGGAACCGTAACGGAGCGGTCACCCGCCAGCTTCTGGAATTAAACAAGGCTTCGATCTGGCGGTCCCGTTCCGCTACCGCTTGGCTCAGCCGCGCAATCTCCCCGTCCCGCTCCGTCACCGCTTCGTCCCGCTCTGTGACCGCTTGGCTCAGCCGCGCAATCTCCCCGTCCCGCTCCGTCACCGCTTCGTCCCGCTCTGTGACCGCTTGGCTCAGCCGCGCAATCTCCCCGTCCCGTTCCGCTACCGTTTGGCCCAGCCGCGCAATCTCTCCGTCCCGTTCCGCTACCGTTTGGCCCAGCCGCGCAATCTCTCCGTCCCGCTCCGCCACCGCCCTTTGAGTCACGGCGAGGGCACGACTGAAGGCCGGACTCGCTTCATCGAAAGACGTTCTGATCCGATCCAGTTTCGTCGTATCCGCCGCGCCTATCTCCGCGCGACTCCACCGGTCGAAAATCTCGAAGCTCGACAGAATCCAGCGCGAGAGCCTCGGATTCGCCTGCAGTTTGGCATCGTCGGTCCGATGGTGACGCAGGTCGGAAGAGAGGAATTCGTCGATCTCCACCTGGGCGTCGATGGAGAGGCGTCTCGGCCATGAAACGCCGAGCACGTCGCCGAGCACGTCGACGACCGTATGGGCCTCCGAGAGCAGCATATCGTATCGGACATAGGCCCGCCTGAGATGGCGCGAGGCGCGCTCGGCATCCAGAACGTGCCGCAGCCACAGCAGGTGTCCGATGGACGGGTCGATTCCGTCGCGCGCTTTCAGGGAGTCGGCAACGTCGAGGGGGTTGCGGATCGGCGAGACGATGCAGGGGGTGGCGCCGACTCCTTCAATCGCTTCGATCCAGAACTTCAGCAGACGACAGATCCGGGGGTCCTTCAGCACGAACAGCCGACTGCCGCCGAATTCTTCACGGAGCACGGCGCGGGCACGTTCGCGAAACTCTTCGGCGACGGGGGAAGCATACCAACCGGAATCGAACACCCGCCAATCGTCCCAAGCCGACCCGGCCGATGCCAAGACCTTGTCGTTCAGGTCCGCAATCGACTGCGGCTCCCAAAACCCTCTCTCGTTGAATTCGTTCGCAACATCCCCCGTCATCAGATTCTTCGGCAGATCGCACCCGGCGAGGCTCAAGATACGGGTGACGGCCGACGTCCCGCTTCGATGCATGCCGGCAACCAGAACGGCGACCCTTTTTTTCTGGTCCATCGTTCAGACTCCGACGACTCGACCGTACTCCCCCGCCACATCCTCGATCGGCCCGCTGGACCGGACCCGCCCGGCGTCGAGCAGAATGCCCTTCGTGCACACACGCCCCAAGAGTTCGAGGTCGTGCGAGGCGAGCACCAGGATCCCGGCCCGGTCGATGAACGCTTCGAGCCGGCGCTCGGCTTTCTCGACGAAGGCGGCGTCTCCGACGCTGAGCCACTCGTCCATGAGCAGGATCTCGGGTTTGATGCAGGTACATACCGCGAACGTGAGCCGCATCAACATCCCCGTCGAATAGGTCCGGACGGGCAGCGCCAGGTATTCCCCAAGCTCGGAGAACGCCGCAATCTCCTCCGTGCGCTCCTGGATCTCCTTCGGCGTCAGTCCGAGCAGCAATCCGCGCGTCATGATGTTTTCGTAGCCGGTCGTTTCATGGTCGATGCCCAAGCCGACATCGATCAACGACGTCACGCGCCCCTGTCGCCAGACCCGCCCCTGTGGCGGCTCATAGACGCCCGCCAGCACGCGCAGCAGGGTCGTCTTGCCCGAACCGTTGTGGCCGACCAAGCCGACTCGGTCGCCGTGCTCGATCGTCAGGCTCACGTCTTCGAGCGCGCGGACACAGAGCACGCTTTCGGCATTATTCCCGATGCGCCCGCCCGTCCCCTTGTGCAACAGGCTGGTCTTCAGCGAACGCGTCCGCGCGCTGTAGATGGGAAAGTCCACCGTGACCCCTTCGAGTCGGATGTTGGCGAGGGTGCTCATACCCAATAGGCGAGGCGTCCGCGACGGCCGGTGTAGAAGACCAACATGACGAGCCAGCCCATCATCGTGATGCCGAGGGCCGCCAGCCAGGTGGTCGGCGCCGGCACCTGCCCGAGTAACGGCGCGCGCACCACCTCCAACAGATAGAAGAACGGGTTCATGTCCAACACGAGCGCCCGGTCCGGCAGGAGCTCGGGTTTCCATATGACCGGCGTGAGAAAAAAGGCGACCTGCACGGTGCTGGCGACCACCTGCGGCACGTCGCGGAAGCGGGCGGACAAGAGACCGAGCAACAGCCCCATCCACACGCCGTTCATACAGAGCAGCACCAAACCCGGAATCGAGAGCAGTCCGGCCCACCCCGGACGGACCGAAAACAGGACGGCGACGATGACGAAGATGACGACGTTATGGGCGAAGATGATGCAGTTGCGCCAGACGACCCGGTACACGTGAATGGACAGGGGCAGCCTCACCTGTTTGATGATGCCCTCGGCTTCGATGAAGGCCGTACAGCCGTCGGTGATCAAGCCGGAGATCAACCCCCACACGACGAACCCGGCCGCAACGAAGGGCAGATACTGCGCAATCTCGACCTTGAACAAGGTCGCATAGAGCACGCCCAGCGCACCGACCAGCACGCCCATACTGATCGTGAGCCAGAACGGGCCGAGTCTCGAGCGGCGATATCGCTGGCGGATATCCTGCCAGCCGAGCCGCCCCCAGAGATACGGTGAGCACGCGCCTTGGATGATGTCCGATAAGGCGGTCATGCAGGCGTGCCACCCTACCCGCACCTGAAAAATGCGACAAGCCCATGTGCTCGAAGCAGTCGGCCGCGGGACGGCCCGAACCCCGCGCGGGCGGTTTGTACTTCCGCTGCCTTTGCGCTATGCGCAAAAGAAATTCTACCCCGCGCAAACGCTGGCAACCTAAAGGAGGGACGCGCCATGCAACTCGGGAGAATCATCGACGCCGACGGCCACGTTCTGGAGCCGCCCAATCTGTGGAAAGAGAACCTGGAGGCGAAGTACAAAGACCGGGCTCTGGGTCTATGCGACGACGAGGAAGGCTGGGAGTGCCTGGAGATCGACGGGCAGATTTCGCCCGTGATTCGCGGCATGGGGATCGCCTCTGCGTTCGGCAAGCCGGGCGAAGTCGCGTTCTCCAAGGAGTTCCGCTACATGGACGGCCCCAAGGGCGCCTACGATCCGCACGCGCGCGTCGAACAGCTCGACGCGGACGGCATCGACGCCGCGGTCCTGTATCCCACGATCGGCCTGCTGTGGGAGGAGGAAGTCGCCGACCCGGACCTCTCCCTGGCCTACAACCGCGTGTACAACGACTGGATCGCGGACTTCTGCAGCCACGCTCCCGACCGCCTGTACGGCGCGGCCCACATCTCGCTGATCGACCCGGAGAAGGCCGTTGCGGAGTTGCAACGCGTCGCCAAGCTGGGCCTCAAGAGCGTCATGCTCACGCCTTTTCCCACCAACGGCAAGGCGTACGGCGACACGTCCTACGACCCGTTCTGGGCCGCGGCGCAGGACCTGGACATGCCGGTCGGTCTGCACGTGGTGGCCCGCCCGAACTTCCACGGCAGCAAGTGGTACGACCATCCCACGTTTCACGGCTCCCCGTTCTACTTTTTGTCGGTGACGCTGGGCTTCGACATCCAGGCGTCGTTCGTCAGCATGTTCGAGGGCGGCACGCTGGACCGCTTTCCGCATCTCAAGCTGCTCGTGCTCGAAGTGGGCGCCGGCTGGGTCCCGCACTTCATCGAGCGGATGGACAGCAAGTGGGAACACAGCGGCTTCATGACGGCCTGCACGCTGCGGCCGAGCGACTACTTTCGGCGCCAAGTGTGGGTCGGCTGCGACCCGGATGAGAGCATGATCCCGCCGGCCGCGGCGCGCTGGAGTTCGGACAAGTTCTTTTGGTCCACCGACTTTCCGCACTTCGACGGGTTCCCGGACGCGCTCAACACCTTGCAGAACGGCATCAAGGAGTTGCCGCCGCCCGACCGCCAGAACGTGCTGGGCGACAACGCGACCCGGGCCTACGGGCTGTAGGTTCGCGGAGTCGGGAAAGAGCGTCCGTCATTGCGGGCCGCCGTTCGGCGGCCCGTTTTTTGGGGAATGACATCCAAGAGCATCCCGCGCCCGCTGCAACACCCTTCGACCTTTCGACAAGCTAAATGGGCTGCTCCCTGAGCTTGTCGAAGGATCGAAAGGCCGAAGGGCATCCTACCCGCGCACCAGTTTTTGCAGGCTGATGCGGAACGGCTCGACGTAGCCGGCTTCGCGTGGATAGACCGTCCGTTTCAGCACGTCGTGGATGCGCGGCAGGCTGTAGAACGGAATCGACGGGTAGAGGTGATGCTCCAGGTGATAGCCCACCTGTTTGGGGGCGAAGAAGAAGCGCAGCGCCGCGGGCATGAAATACGTCCGCGTCCGTTGGTAGGCGTTGTCGGGGTCGGGAACGTTGCCGTGTTCGATGGCGCCCCGGATGCGGAAGAAGACCTGCATCAGCGTGCAATACGGCACCAGCCAATACAGGAGGAACAGCACGCCGAAGGTCCAGCCGGCTCCGCTGAATCCCACTGCCAGCACCGCGGCCCAGAACAGCATGAAGCGGCGCATGTCGGTCCCCTGCGCATACCGTGCCGCTCCCTCCTCGCCCAGGAACCGCCGGTTGAATTGCCCGGTCACGAACGGCACGTCTGCGAAATACTTGAGCGTCGAGATCACGTCCAACCCGCACACGTCGCGCAACAGGAGCCGCCGAAACTTCTTCGCAGCGAGCGGATAGCGCGCGTAAATGGCCCGATCCGGGTCGTCCGCGGTGTGCGTATGCCGGTGATGTCGCAGGTGGATGAACGCCCACTTGGACAGCGAGATGAACACCGGGAACGTGGTGACGTAGCGACCCAAGCCGTCGTTGATCCGGGAGTTCGGCGACAGGCGTTTATGGATCGCCTCGTGCCCGATGACCATCAGGGCGTGCTGCCGGGACGCGACGACTGCAATGGCGAGGAGGTAGCCGACGGCAGAGACGAACGTCGCCCAGCCCGCGGACAAGCCCGCCGCGGCGTGGGGAATCGCCCATGCACTCGACCAAACGGCCAGTCCGACGACCAGCCAGATTTCGCCCAGGTGGGACACGCCGCGCGCGGTGGATACCCGCGACAGCCGTTTCACGGCCCGCTGCACGTCCGCTGAGCCGCCAACCGTGATCTCGTCCGTTTGCATTGGGGAAAACGTATCGCAACCGACGTCACGGCGGCAAGCCGGGCGGGCGCGCGGTTTGCGATTCCGGGCGGAACTGGATAAGACACCCGCGGAAAGGCGGACGCCCATGCCACACGCCCACGTCAACGGCATCGATCTCCACTACACGCGCCAAGGCCGCGGTCAGCCGCTGTTGCTGATTATGGGACTCGGCGGGCCGGCCGCGGCGTGGGACCGCGAATTTCTGCGGCAGATGGCGGCGGACTACGAACTCGTCACGTACGACAACCGCGGCACCGGCCAATCCGACAAACCGGACGGGCCCTATTCGATTGCGTCGTTCGCCAGTGACGCCGTCGGCCTGCTCGATGCGCTGGAAATTCCCCGCGCGCACGTCTTCGGTATCTCGATGGGCGGCATGATCGCCCAGGAAATCGGCATCGAATACGGCGACCGCGTCACCAGCCTGACGCTCGGCTGCACCACGCCGGGCGGCCGTCATGCGGTGCCGGCGCCGCCCGAATCCATGCAGGCGCTCAAGGCCCGACCCGGCCAGACGCCGGCCGAGGCCATCCGCGACGGCTGGAAACTGTCGTACAGCCAGGAGTACATCGCCGCCCACCGGGACGAACTGGAAGACACGTTGCGCCGCATCCTGGAACACCCCACTCCGCGTTTCGCCTACAACCGCCATCTGGACGCGACGATGACGTTGCGGGTGTACAAACGGCTCAAGGCGATTCAGGCGCCCACGCTGGTCGTCACCGGGCGTGACGACGTCCTCATTCCCGCGGCCAACTCGGAGATTCTCGCCCGCGAGATTCCCAACGCCACGCTGCGCATCTTCGACGACGCCGGACACGGGTTCGTCTCCTCCGCGCGCGAGTCGTTCGTTCCGGTGTTGCGGGAGTTTCTGGCGCAACACCCAGTCTGACCCCGCGGGAACGCTTGTGAGCAAAGTCCCGGATGGAATACGACACCCGCACGATCAAGGGCTACCACGCCCACGTCTATTACGATGGGGCGACACGTCCCGCCGCGGCGTACATCCGCGAGGCCATCGCCGACCGGTTCACGGTCACGCTGGGCCGTTGGCGCGATGAGCCCGTCGGGCCGCATCCGCAATCCATGTACCAGATCGCCTTCCGGGCCCGGCAATTCCACGCCGTGGTCGCGTGGCTGATGCTGAATCACGCCGGCCTGTCCATCCTGATTCATCCGAATACGGAGGATCACGTGGCCGATCATGACGGCCGCGCCCTGTGGCTGGGGAAGCGGCTGAAGCTCGACCTGAAATTTCTGCGCGATCATCAGAAGAAACGCGACAACGAACGGGAGGCGCACCGCCATGCAAGCCATTGACGCCGTGTTGCAACAAGCCGTGGAGTCCGGCGACGTGCCGGGCGTGGTCGCCGCGGTCGCCGACGATGCGGGCGTGGTGTACGAAGGCGCGTTCGGCAAACGCACGCTCGACGCCGAACCGGCGATGACCGCGGACACGGTCTTTCGGATCGCGTCCATGACCAAGGCCGTCGCCTCCGTCGCGCTCATGCAGTTGTACGAGCGGGGGAAGTTCGGGTTGGACCAGCCCGCCGGCGAAATCCTGCCCGAACTCGGCAGCGTCGAAGTGCTCGACGGTTTCGACGACGCCGGCCAGCCGCGGCTACGCCCCGCGAAACACCCCGTCACTCCCCGCCGACTGCTGACCCATACGGCCGGCTTCACCTACGAGATGTGGAACGCCGACCTCAAGCGCTACCAGGAAACCACGGGCCGGGAAGGCGTGCTCGGCGGCAAGAAGGCCGGGCTGCGTATGCCGCTGGTGTGCGACCCAGGCACGCGCTGGGAATACGGCGTGAACACCGATTGGGTGGGTCTGCTCGTCGAAGCGCTGAGCGGCCAGACCCTGGCGGCCTATCTGGAAGCCAACGTATTCGCGCCGCTCGGCATGACCGACACCCGCTTCCACCGTACGCCGGAACAGGATGCGCGCGTCGCGGGCGTCCACCAGCGCGGCGAGGACGGCACGCTGACGCCGTCCTCGGTCGAACTGGTGCGTGACGACGCCGAATACGACAGCGGCGGCCACGGCCTCCACTCCACGGCCGCGGACTACCTGCAATTTCAGCGGATGCTACTCGGCCGCGGCCGCCTCAACGGCGCGCGGATTCTCGAACCCGACACCGTCGCGCTGATGGGAGAGAACCACATCGGCGCCCTGGAGGTCGGCCGGATGTCCAGCGTGGCGCCGCCGGTCTCCAACGACGTCCAGTTCGCCCCCGGCATCGTGCACAAGCACGGCCTGGGCTTTCTGATCAACACCGCGGCGTATCCCGGCGGACGCGCGGCCGGCAGCTTGGCGTGGGCCGGGCTGCTGAATACCTATTACTGGATAGACCCGACCAAGCGCGTGGCCGGCGTCATCCTGACGCAGATGCTGCCGTTCTTCGACGCCAAAGTCATTCCCATGTACGACCGATTCGAAAAAGCGGCCTACCAAGCCCTGCATCTGAACTAGAGCGAACGCCACCCGACCCCCAGACTGGAGGAACTCTCATGCAACCCCCACTCCGTTTCGGCATCTTCATGGCCCCGTTCCACCCCTCGGGACAGAACCCGACGTTGGCCCTGGAACGCGACCTGGAACTCATCGAACACCTGGACCGGCTGGGCTACGACGAAGCCTGGATCGGCGAACACCATTCCGCCGGCCTGGAGATCATCGCCTCGCCCGAAGTGTTCATTGCGGCCGCGGCCCAGCGCACCCGACACATCCGGCTGGGTACCGGCGTCAGTTCCCTGCCGTACCACCATCCGCTGATCCTGGCCGACCGCATCGTGCAGCTCGACCACATGACGCGCGGGCGGGTCATGTTCGGCGTCGGCCCGGGCGCGTTGCCGTCCGACGCGCACATGCTCGGCATCCCGTTCGACAGCCAGCGTGCGCGCATGGAAGAGTCGCTCGGCGCTATCGTGCGCTTGCTGACCTCGGACGAGCCGTTCAGCATGGAGACCGACTGGTTCACGCTCGAGGACGCCCGGCTGCAACTCCGACCGTACAGCTTCCCCCACTTCGAGATCGCGGTCGCGGCCACGGTCTCGCCCGCCGGCCCGCGCACCGCAGGGCGCTACGGCACCGGCCTGCTGTCGCTGGGCGCCACGAGCATGGGCGGCTTCGCCGTGCTGGGCGACCATTGGAAAGTCTGGAACGACAAGGCGCAGGAATACGGCCGTACGGTCGATCGTTCCGCGTGGCGGCTGGTCGGCCCGATGCACGTGGCGCCGACGCGCGAACAGGCGTTGGAGGAAGTCCAGTACGGCATCTACGACTGGATCGACTACTTCAAGAACGTCGTCGCCCTGCCTCTCGCCCCGACCGAGGACGACCCGCGCAAGTGGCCGCAGGCACTGATCGAGTCCGGCACTGCGGTGATCGGCACGCCCGACGACGCGGCCGCCCAGATCGAACGGCTGACCAAACAGTCGGGCGGCTTCGGCTGTTACATGCTGATGGCCAACGACTGGGCCGACCGCCGGGCGCGGCTGGCGTCGTACGAACTGCTCGCCAAAGAGGTCTTTCCGCATTTCCAACATTCCGCGGACCGCGCGGTCACGTCCCGGGAATGGTGCCGCAAGGACTACGACGACCTGATCGGCGGGGCGATGAACGCCGTGGCCAAGGAAATCGACCGTTACGAACAGGAGACCGGCTACCGCATGTCGGTCGCCGACGCCGCGCAGGGGCAGGCCGACGCCAAATAGGCGCACCGCTTCCCGGAGACCCGCCATGCACGACCGCCATTTCGAGATGATCGAGACCAACGGCGTCCGCCTGCGCACGGTCGTGGAGGGGCGCGGGCCGCTCGTCATTCTGCTGCACGGCTTTCCGCAGTGCTGGTATCTCTGGCGCCACCAGATCGACCCGCTCGTACACGCCGGCTTTCAGGTCGCGGTGCCGGACCAGCGCGGCTACGGAGGCAGCGACCGGCCCGCCTCGATCGAGGCGTACAACATCGTGGACCTCAGCGCGGACGTGGTCGGCATCGCCGACGCGCTCGGACACGAGCGGTTCCTGGTCGTCGGACACGACTGGGGCGCGCCGGTCGCGTGGCACACCGCGCTGCTGCACGCCGAGCGGATCAAGGCCGTGGCCGGGTTGAGCGTTCCGTACGTGCGCGGCCAGGCCGGCACGCTGACGCGGCAGGAAGCGTTCGGCGACAACTTCTGGTACATCGTCTATTTCCAGACACCCGGCGTGGCCGAAGCCGAGTTCGAGGCCGACGTGCGGACCACGCTGCGCCTCACGTATTACGTGGCCTCGGGCGACGCGCCGGCCAACGCGTGGCTGGTGCAGAAGCCGGCCACGGCGAAATTCCTGGACGGCCTGCCCGACCCGGCCACGCTGCCGGCGTGGCTGAGCGAAGCCGACCTCGACTACTACGTCGCCCAGTTCGAGCGTAGCGGGTTCCGCGGGCCGCTCAACTGGTATCGGAACATTGACCGCAACCTGGCCCTCACCCCGCAGTTGGAGACGGCCAAGATCGAACGGCCGGCGTTGTTCCTCGCCGGCAAGAAGGACCCGGTGTTGTCGTTCGGGGGCGGGGGCTGGGTGGATCTGATGGACCACTTCGTGCCCGACCTGCGCGGCAAGGTGTACGTCGACGGCGCCGGCCATTGGGTCCAGATGGAGCGCCCCGCAGCGGTCACCGACGCCCTGCTCGGTTTTCTCACCGAGTTCGCTTGATCCGCTACGGCGGTTGATTGAGGAAGTGACCCCCAAAGGGGACCCCCCTCCCCCGGATCAAGTCCGGGGCAGGCTCTAACCCTCCCCCTCAAGGGGGGAGGGGATTTTTGGGAGAATTCCGTACAAGCTGTCCTTCGCCCGTTTCGACAGGCTCAAGAACCAGCCCGTTGAGCTTGTCGAAACGAGCGAGGGGTGATGAAGTGGTCCGCGAATCATTTGAATGTTAGGATTTTCCTCGTCATACCCCCGTTCAAGCCGGGGGTAGGCTCTGCGCAAGCAGGGATCCATGTCCTGGATTCCCGCTTCCGCGGGAATGACGACCGGGGAGGACCGTCAAGGATGCCGGTCCCATTCGTCATTGGCCGGAACCGGCGTGCCCGCATTCTCGTCCACATCCCGTGGTAATCGCGCGTCTGCATACGACTGCGCTGCGGCGAGTTGTCGGCGGGTCAGGCCGCGCGTTTGCGACAGGTCCACGCCGGCCAAGTTCGCTCCCGCCAAGTCCGCCTCGGACAGGTCCGTGCGCTGTAACGTGCTGCCGGACATCTCGGCGCCGCGCAGGACGGCATAGCGCAGGTTGGCGCCCGTCAGGTCGGCCCCGCGCAAGTCCGCGTCTTCCAGGTTGGCGCCGGCCAGCCCGGCCTCGCGCAGGTCGGCGCCCGCCAGACTCGTGACGCTGCCACGATCGTTCAGGATGTCCCACACCAAGCGCCATTTGGCGTCCAGTTTCGTGCGCTCGTCGATCGTGGCGCCGGACAGGTCGGCGCCCGCCAGAACGGCGCCGGACAGGTCCGCGCCGGCGAGGCTGGCGCCGCTACAGTCCGCCTGCTTCAACTCGGCGCGGCGCAGGTCGGCGCCCGTGAAATCGGCCCCCACCAGATTGGCCCGGAACAGATCGGCGGCGGTCAGGTCGGCGTTGGCGAGGTTGGCTTGGAACAAGTCCGCCTCGTGCAGGTTCGCCTCGGTCAGATTGGCGCCGGCAAGCTGCGCACCGCGCAGACGCGCCTCGATCAAATCGGCCTCTTCCAGGTTGGCCCCGGTCAGGTCGGCGTCTTCGAGTCCGGCACCGATCAGATCGACCCCGACCAACTGCGCCCCGGGCAGCTTGATGCCGGTCAGCTTCGCATCGCGCAGGTCGGCGCCGTACAAATCGGCCTCGGCCAAGTTCGCGTCGCTGAGGTCCGTCCCGTTCAAACTGGCCCAGCGTAGATTCACGCCCACGAGCGATACGCCGGCCAGCTCGGCGTAGGACAGGTCGGCCCCACTCAGGTCGGCGCCGGCAAGCTGCGCGCCGGTCAGGGTGGCATACGTGAAGCGGGCCTCTTCCAGCCGGGCCGCGCCGAGGTCGGCCTCGCGCAGGTCGGCCTGCGACAGGTCGGCCCCACGCAAATCCGCTCCGTGCAGATCGGCGTCGCGCAGGTCGGCGCCGGCCAGACGCGCCGCGCCGAGACGGACGCCGCGCAGGGTGACGCCGCGCAACGACAGGTCGTGGCAGAGGTCGGTCGGACAGGCGGTGAAGAAGCGCGACGCCCACTCCTCCAACACGGCCGCGTTGGGCGTCTCGATCCGCCAGCCGCGCCAGAGAAAATCGAAAAAGCCGGGCGCCGCGGGGACCGGCCACGATCGTACCCTATGGAACCGGCGCATGCCGGTCTCGACCGAGCCCTGATTCGCGGCGCCGACCAGGGCGAAGAACGTGGCCGCCTCTACCGCCGCGGCCTGTGCGGCCCGTCCGTGGCGGTGAGACAGAACGGCGAACGCCGCGCTGTACGCAACCGCCAGTAGAGCGAGACCGACGGCGCCGCGGGCGACGAGTCCGGCGCGCATCGTTGGATTCGGCGCCCGCTCTCCGAAGGGGAAGCGGGGATCAGGCGAGCGTCCCCAGAAAATCGACGGTGCGCTCGAACGCGGTCTCGTTGGCGTGGAACACGAAGGCGCACAGGTCGGTCACCCCGATATCCTCCAGCCGTTCGACCTCGCCCCGAAGTTCGTCCGGCGCGCCGACCAGGATCATGTCGACCGGGTCTTTGGCGCCGCCCCGGTTCAGCATCTGCCGGTACGCGGGCAGTTGCCCGTAAATGGCGAACGCCCGGGCCGCCACTTCCAGGGCTTTGTTCCGGTCCGCGGTGACCGCCATCGGCACTCCGGCGATCACGCGCGGCGCGGGCGCCCCCGCGTCCCTGGCCGCGGCGGTGATCCGCGGCACGACGTGCTCCTTGAGCGCGGTGGAGCCGGCCATCCAGGTCACGGTGCCGGTCGCCTCGCGGCCGCACAGGTCGAGCATCTTCGGACCGAGCGCCGCGAGCACGAGCGGCACCGGGTCGGCGCCGGCGACTGCGACTTCCAGGTTCGCGCCGTATTCCTCGCCGCGGAACTCGACCGGCTCGCCGCGCAGCATCGGCTTCAGGACGCGCAGATAGTCGCGCATGTGCGCCATGTGGCGGGTGTACGACAGATGGTACATGTCCTCGATGACCATCTTGTGCGACAGTCCGATGCCGAGCGTGAACCGCCCGTGGCACGCGGCCTGCGTGGTCAGCGCGGCCTGCGCCATGACGGCCGGGTGGCGCGGATACGTCGGCACGACCGCGGTGCCGAGTTCGATGCGCGTAGTCTCGCGCCCGACCAGGGCCAGCAGGTTGATCGCGTCGTGCGTGAAGATCTGCGCCAGCCAACCCGTGGCGAGCCCGACCTCCTCGGCGCGTTGCGCCCGTCGAATCACCTCGTCCATGTCGGGCGACTCGCCCGCGCCCTCGCCGATCATCATCCCGATGCGCATATCCGTCTCCTCCCTGCTTGGTAGTGTGTTCTCGACCGGACGTTTCCCGAATAAGGGGAATGACGAACAAGATGACCCTGGAACTTTCCCGGACTTGCGTCTCGTGTCCTTCGGTTGAAAACCCTTCGACAAGCTCAGGGACCAGCCCGTTGAGCTCGTCGAAACGGGCGAGGGATCACCTTGTATGTCATTCCCCGTAGCGTGTCTGTACGAGAATCCCGATTATCGGAGTGGCGCTTTTCCCGTGATCCCGGCGATGAGTTCCACAGCCTGCCCGAGGCTTCCCCCACAATCGTTCAGCCATTCCGGGCTCTCTTCTTTCGGGTTCACCGTCAACCATGCGGTGTCGGTTCCCCCGGCTCCACCATGTTGTGACTCGATGCCACCACTCTCTCACTGACGCAGGATCGTTTCCTTGGAGAGAACCCAACAATGGACGTCGAACGGACTGAGGCCGAGGCAGACTGCAAAGCGATAATGCTGATCCCTGAACTGTTGGAACTTGTAGATGCCGTTCTCCCACAAGGTACTCATTTTTATTTCCGCCCTGACCCCGTTTATCAAGCGATCCGCTTCGGAGTCCGGGCTCCGCTCGACGTCGAATCCTTTGCACGCCAAATATCCCGCCACGAGCCTTTCTCCGATGGCCCCCTTTCGCCTCGAGGGTATCCGTCGAATCCACTCGAAGGGACTCTCCTTCCATTCTGTTATCCGTCCTGCATATTCCTGCTTCAATGTCTCCGAATACCTCGCAAGAAGACAGGCTTCCGCATCCGCTATTTTCGACATTCGAGATTTACCTCATTCCATGTCGAATACGTCTCGACGGTCACACGAATCGAGGACTCGACTTCCTTTTTCGTAAAGGATCGGCTTTGCGAACGTTAGTCGTTCCTGCATGATCCGTATCGCCTCCGCATTGTTGTCCACCAGCACGACGTTCCGCCCGTTCTTGGACGCGGCCTCGCCCGTCGTGCCGCTGCTCGCGAAGAAATCCAATACCGATGCGCCCGGATATGAATGTACGCGGACGATCCGGTTGAGAATGGCGACCGGCTTCTGGGTCGGATACCCCGTTTTCTCCTTGCCGTTCGTCGGCACGATGGTATTCCACCACGTGTCCGTGGGCGTCTTTCCCCGCTTCGCCTTCTCTTGCCCGACCAGTGCCGGCGCCATGTATGGGATGCGTTCGATTTCTTCGTACCGATACGTGTAGTCGTCCGGCGTCTTGGCATACCAGAGAATGTTGTCGTGTTTCGTGGACCACCGTTTTTTCGATCGCGCCCCGTAATCGTAGGCCCAGATAATCTCGTTGATGAACGAGGCTCTCCCGAAAATACGATCCAACAAGATCTTGCAGTAATGGACCTCCCGATAGTCGATATGGAAGAAGAAGGAGCCGGTCTTCTTCAACACCCGATACGCTTCCTGGAGTCTCGGCCACAGAAATTCGTGATACTGCTCCAAAGCGTCGTCGTAAG
Source organism: uncultured Binatia bacterium (SeqCode) (assembly GCA_965242795.1). GTDB lineage: Bacteria > Desulfobacterota > Binatia > Bin18 > Bin18 > Bin18. The sequence goes on along the minus strand of OZ251505.1, from coordinate 3,680,227 downwards.
ATGCCGTCCCTACCCGCGTCGTGCGGTAGCGGCGTCCCTGGTATCCGATCCGGTCTCCGTGCGGGTCCCGAACCGTCTTCAACGTCGCGCGTTCCTGGCGTTTCCCCGTGTTGAACGGCGGATCGATGTAGATCAAGTCGAAGCCTTCGTTCGGGAACGTCTTGAGGACCTCCAAGTTGTCCCCCAGGTGAATCTCCACCCTGGTTTCAGACATGTCCCTCTCCCTGCCGCCCGGCGCGTGCGACTCCTTCCCGTTCGTAACGCCAGCCGTCGCGCAGCATCCAGAGCCGGTGACGTGCGCCCGGAACGTGCACGCTCGCCGTCTCGTAACCAGCGTCGCCTTGGTACAACGAACAATAGCCGCCCTCCACTTTTTCGAGCTTGGGAAAGAAGACGTCGGGGTCGCGTCCGCGTACGAACGCGAGTGCCGCGGCCACGCTGTCGAACGCCGCCAGCGTGGTCAGCGACACGTAGGTCGGCGGGGGCAATTCGATCTCGCCGGCGTGGCGGGCATCCAGCGCAGCCGCGGGTCGCAACCAGCGGTGAGCACTGATTTCCCGTCCGTCCACACGCACGCCCCCATCGCCAGCGGGGGCAACGAAGAACCACGTGGAAAACCGGCGCGGACGGACCAGCGGCGTGGTCCAGTGCGAAAAATAGACCAGAGCGTCCGGATCGATATGCAAGCCGGCTTCTTCCGCGGTTTCGCGGACCGCGGCGGTACGGGCCGCGGCCAGCATGTCGTCCGGCGCGCTGGGGGCGTGATCCTCGGGATCGATGTGGCCGCCGGGAAAGACCCATGCCCCGCCGTGAAAGGCGGTTTTCGTATGGCGTTGCAGCAGGAGCGCCTCGACGCCCGGCGACCCGTTCCGCGCGTCTCTCAGCAGGATGACTGTGGCGGCCGGTGCCGCGGGAGCGGTGTCGGATTCCGGCATGGCAGGCTGGCGGCAATGCAGAAAAGAGCGCGGCGAGGAGTCGGGCCGCGGCGCCCGTGCCACGCCCCACAATGGCCGAGGCGTGGAACGGGCGGGGTGGCCGCCGGGATGGAGCGGAGAAACGAACGCCGCGGCTAGGCGGCCTTGCGTTTCGGCGACCGCTTCCGCGCGGTCGCGCGCTTCTTGGACGCCGTACGCTTGCGCGCCGCCGCCTTTTTCTTGGCCTCGTGACCCTGCTGCATCCGCCGGATTTCCTCCCAGCCCAGGTAGCCGGTGAATTCGTCTTCGCCGAAGAAGATGACCGGGCCGTCGCACAGGAACAGGTATTCGGTGTCCTCCACCGCAGTCGTGGCGCCGTGGACCATGCCGTTGGCTTCGTGCACGTAGTCGCCGGCCTGGAAGACGCCGCCGCGCACTTTGAGTTTGCCGGACAGAATGAAGGTGTGCGCGGCGCTCAGGTGCTTGTGGGGCGGCGCGACGTAGCCCTTGAGCCAGCGGAACATCACCAGCCAGCGCCCGCTCTCCTGGCCGGTCCACAACACCTTCATGAAGGCGCGTTCGGGGTCGTCCGGGTTGGGAATCCAGTCCTGCTCGGACGACTGGGTGACCGCGTCCATGATCTCGCTGTTAATCGGGCGGATGTCTTGCGGTAGTGGCATGGCGAACCCTCCTTGTGGTGGTGCGCCCGAACCGCGGATGCGGGCGCGTGCGTTGCCCGTTACATGCCTGTCCCCGCCCGCGGATGCAAGCCGCCGCGCGGTCGTGTCTCCGATTGAGTTGCACGCCCTTGCGCTTCGTGTAGGGGCAACCCCCTGTGGTTGCCCTGGGTGGGGATGGGCAGGCACAGGGGCCTGCCCCTACGCTCGTGTCGAGAGCAAAATTTCCTGTCGAGACACTCCCCGCCCTTTCTCCGACGGCCCCCGCCCGATACGGTACGGTGCTTGCGGAGAGACGCGGCCCCGACGTCGGAAAGTCACACAGAGTGAGGAACGCGATGGAGCATCTGGATTTTCACGGCAAGACCGTGCTGGTCGTCGGCGGGTCGAGCGGGATCGGGAACGGGATTGCGCGGCGCTTCCGTGAGCACGGCGCGCGCGTGTTCGTGTCCGGGACGCGCCCGACCGCGGCCGACTACGAAGGCGAGGAAGGCTCCGCACTCGACGGATTGGACTACTTCCAGTGGGACGTGTCGAGTGACCGAAGCGTCGCCGAGATGTCCCCGCGGTTCGACTCCCTGGACGTCCTGGTCGCCTCGCAGGGGATCGTCGAATACAAACGTGCCGAGTTCGAAATGCCGACCTTCCGCAAGGTGCTCGACGTCAACTTGATGAGCGTCATGAGCATCTGCACCAAGTTCCACGGCATGCTGGCCGCCACCAACGGGTCGGTCGTCATCCTCGGGTCGGGCGCGAGTTTCTTCGCGACGATGGGGAACCCGGCCTACAGTGCCAGCAAGGGCGCGCTGGTCACCCTGACCAAAACCTTGGCCGAGGCGTGGGCCGGAGACGGGATTCGGGTGAACGGCATCGCGCCCGGGCTGATCGCCACCAAGATCACCAAAGTGACCTGGGGACACCCCCGGCGGTATCGGGACTCGCTCGACGCGATTCCCATGAAGCGATGGGGCACGCCGAAGGAAATGGGCGGTATCGCGCTGTTCCTCGCCTCGCCGCTGTCGTCGTACGTCACCGGCCAGATGCTGATCGCGGACGGCGGCATGAGCCTCGGCCTGTAGCGCCGCGGAGACCCAGCGAGGTTCCGTCCCGCGGCCACGCGGTGAACGCCCGCACGGCCGCGTCGTGCGCGGTTCTGCACGAGCCGAGGCGGGGAGAATCACTCAGGGATCGACCGGCACCGGCGGGGTGTTCTCGCTCAGCTTGGCCGTCACTTCCTCGTCCGTCATGCGGTAGATGTGCTCCTGGCCGGGCGGGAACCGCATCGGCGGATCGTCCATATCGACGTCGGGGTTCCGGACCGCGCCGCCCTGCGACGCGAACCGCGGCGGGTTCTTGTAGCGCGCCAACTCCTCCTCGTCGATGCCGTTGAGCCGGACCACCTCGGGGTCGATCCAGGCCCGCGCGTCGATCGGCTTCCCCTCGGACGTCGCGAACTCCAGCATCAGCCCTTCGGGTCCCGCGAAGTAGATCGACTTGCACAGCCCGTGGTCGAGCGGCCCCCAGACCCAGTGGCCATGCGTGCGGAGTCGGTCGCGCATGGCCAGCAGGTCGTCTTCGGTATCCACGTTGAACGCCAGATGTTGCATGGCGCCGGGCGCGACCGGCGCGGCCGTCCAACTCGCGTGCGAAACGCCCATGATCGGCTGAATCTCGCCGCTTTCGGGTCCCTGCACGAAGGCGATCGACGAACTGTCGCCCAGCTTGAGAAAGCCGTGGTAGGTGTTCTTCACGCCGTGCATCCAGTACAGCGCGACGAGTTCCATCCCGACGACTTGAGTGAAGAACTCGATCTGCTCCTTCATGTTCTTGGTGCAGACCGCCAGATGATGCACGCCGTTCGGCAGTCCCATGCGCCGCCCTCCTTTGCTCGGGTTCCGTCTGCCGCGGACCTTTCCACGTTGCGGCGATTCGCGTCAAGCCGGAACGCGGCGGGGAGCCGTCCGTTTGGGGTTGCGAGGCTGGTGCGTTGCCGTTTTTCCGCCATACATCCCACATCGGCAGGACGGAGAACCCCCCGACCACCCTGCACATCCTCCGGCGTTACGCTGAGGTCGGAACCCCTCTCCCCAACCGCTCTCAGCCGCCGGCCTGCGGTTCCCCGCGGCGCCAAGTGTGGTAGATTGCCGCGCGGAAGGGCCGACCGTCCCGGCTCCAGAAACGGGAATCCCATGCTTGGTTTCACCCCGACCGAGGAACAACGACTCATCCAGGAGACGGTCTCCGATTTTGCCCGGGATCACGTCCGGCCCGCGGCCCACGACGCGGACGAGTCGGGCGCAATTCCCGATGCGTTGATTGAGCAGGCGTGGCGACTCGGCTTGGTCCAGAGCACGATTCCCGAAGCGTACGGCGGCGCCGCGACCGCCGACCCATCGGCCGTCACCGGCACGCTGATCGCCGAAGCCCTCGCCTGGGGCGACCTGTCGGTCGCCCTGCACGTGCTGGCCCCCCAACTCGTGACCGTGCCCGTGCTGACGCTGGGCAGCGACGAACAGAAGACCCAGGTTCTCCGCACTTACGCCGGCGCGCGATTCACCGCGGGCACCGCGGCGCTGGTGGAGCCGCGCTTCGGGTTCGATCCCAACGCCTTGCACGCGGCCGCGGAGCCACGCGGCGGGGCGTTCGTGCTCGACGGACACAAATGCTTCGTGCCGCTGGCGCCCGATGCCGCCCACCTGCTCGTCCATGCGCGCACCGGCGACGCCGCGGCCGCCTTCCTGGTGCCGCAGGGAACGCCGGGACTCACCGTCGTCGAGCGCGAAAAGAACATGGGCCTCAAGGCGCTGGCGACCTATGAAGTCCGCCTCGAAGAATGCCGCGTTCCCGCCGCGGCACGGTTGCCCGGAGACGTGCAGACCGGCTCGAACCGCTGCCGCGTGGCGTTGGGCGCGCTGGCGGTCGGCGTGGCCCGCGCGGCCTACGAATACGCGCGCGACTACGCCAAGGAACGCAAAGCCTTCGGCGTCGCCATTGCCCGGAAGCAGGCGATTGCCTTCATGCTGGCCGAGATGGCGATGGAGATCGACGCGACCCGTCTGCTCGTCTGGGAAGCGGCCTGGAAGATCGACCGAGGCGCCGATGCGACCCGCGAGGCGTGTCTGGCGAAGAACTACGCCGCCGACATGGTGCTCGGCGTGACCGACGACGCGGTCCAGACGCTCGGCGGACACGGCTATGTCCGCGACCATCCGGTGGAGCGCTGGTTGCGCAACGCCCGCGGTTTCGCCGCCTTCGAGGGGATCGCGACCGTCTGACGAACCCGGCGCCGACCCGCGGTGCCCCGACCGAGCGAGGCCGACCCATGATCGATTTCGCCTTGTCCGAAGGAACGCGCAAGCAACGCGAACTCATGCACGCGGTCGCCAGCGGCACCATGCGGCCGATCTCGCGCGAATACGACGAGCGCGAGCACGAAAAGCCGACCGAGTGGCTGCACATGATGTGGGGCGCGGCCAAGAACCTGGCCGGCGCCGGGCAAGCCGCGCCCGAGCCGGGCCCGCAGCGCACCGGGCAACCTGCGCCGGAACGCACCGTACGCACTGCGGTGCTGGTCGAAGAACTGTCGTGGGGCGACGTGGGCCTGTACCTCAGCATTCCCCATCCCGGCTTGGGCGGGGCCGCGGTCGCCGCGGCCGGCACGCCGGAACAGAAGAAACGCTTTCTCTCGCGCTTCCGGGAGGGCGCGCCGAAGTGGGGCGCCATGGCGATTACCGAGCCGGGCTGCGGCTCGGACTCGGCCGCGATCACGACCCGCGCGGTCCGCGATGGCGACGAGTGGGTGCTGAACGGCACCAAGATCTTCTGCACCAGCGGGCTGATGGCCGCGGAGAAGTCGGACGGCTTCGTCGTGGTCTGGGCCACGGTCGACCCGGCCGCCGGCCGCGCGGGTATCAAAGCCTTCGTGGTGGATCACCATACGCCGGGCATGACCGTCGCCAAGGTTGAGGACAAGATGGGCATCCGCGCCTCGGATACCGCCATGCTCGTGTTCGACGACTGCCGGATTCCGCACGACAACATTCTGGGCAGCCCCGAGGTCAAGCAGTCCACGCAGGGGTTTCGGGGCGTCATGGCGACGTTCGACGCGACGCGCCCGCTGGTCGCCGCCAGCGCGATCGGGGTGGCGCGCGCCGCGGTGGATTTTCTGCGCGAGACGTTCGAGCGGGAAGGCGTCACCATCCGCTACACCACGCCGACGACCGGACTGACCACGCTGGAACGTGACTTCATGGACCTCGAAGCCGGCCTGCAGGCCGCGCGGCTGCTCACGTGGCGGGCGGCGTGGATGCTGGACCAGGGGCTGCACAACAGCCTCGAAGCGTCCATGGCCAAGGCCAAGGCCGGCCGCATGGTGACGCAGGTCACCCAGAAGGCGGTCGAACTGCTCGGCCCGCTGGGCTACTCGCGCAAGAACCTATTGGAGAAATGGATGCGCGACGCCAAGATCAGCGACATCTACGAAGGCACCCAACAGATCAATCTGCTCATCATCGCCCGCCGCATCCTGGGCTATTCCAGCAGCGAGTTGAATTGACGCGGCGGTCCGCGCGCGACGCACGTTCGGTGGAGTTTCGGGCGAACGGATGCAGGTGATCGGTCATCGTGGGGCCGCGGCGCTCGCCCCGGAAAACACCTGGGCGAGCTTCGACCGGGCGCTCGCCATCGGCGTCGATGCCATCGAAACCGACGTGCACGCCACGCGCGACGGCCGGCTCGTGCTGCTCCACGACGCCGACCTGAGCCGCACGACGAACGGGACCGGCAAAGTGTTCGACACGCCGTGGGCGGTCGTGCGGGAATTGGACGCCGGGGCGTGGTTCGGGGCCGAGTTCGCCGGCGCCCGCGTACCGCTCCTGTCCGAGACGCTGGAGCGGTACGCCACGCGCACCCGTTTCGTGCTCGAAGTCAAGCAGGCCGGCGTCGAACTCCGCGTCCTGGAGATGGTGCGGGAGTCGGGCCTGCTGGCGGACGTGACCTTCTCGTCCTTCTTCTTTTCGATCGTGGAGAATCTGAAACGCCACGCGCCCGCCGCCAAGGTCGGGTCGCTCACCATCGACGCCGAACCGGAAACGACGCGGCGCGTCCTGGACGCGGGGTTGGACCAGATCTGTCCGCCGGCCCCGTTCCTGTCCCGCGGCCTCGTGGCGGACTGGAAGGCCGCGGGGCTGGAAGTGCGCGCGTGGGGGATCAAGGACGCGCAGACGATGCGGGCCGCGATCGACGCCGGCGTGGACGGCATGACGGTCGATTTCCCGCACCTGCTCCTCGAAGCCCTCGGCCGGTAACGTCGCAATCCGAAATCCCCGACGGACTTCCTCCCCACTCCCCTCCTATCCCCTCTCCCTCTGGGAGCGGGCTGGGGAGAGGGTCCCCCGGCCACGAATCCGACGGCGTCCGCTTCTCCGAAGACCGCACCACAGCCGGCGACCCCGCGCTGACCGGCCGGGAACTTTCGTGCAGGGAGAATCGGGTCTCCGCGCTCAGTCCGCCGTGAGCGCGCCGGCCGTCAGATTTTCGGCCAGCACGACGGTGAACAGCGACAACGGATGCGTCTTGAAGCGCCGGTCGATGCGCACGGGCACGCCGGCGAACGCCTGGGCGAGCCCTAGCGAGGCGCTCCAGCCCAGGCGGCGGGTGATCGGGTCGAGCGCGCCGACGAGCGGGCCGATGAGCGGCTTGGTCGATCGGAAATGGTTGATGATCGTGATCTTGCCATGCGGTTTGCAGACGCGGTGGATCTCGCGCATCATGCGCACCGGGTCGGGGACCACGCTGATGACGTGGAACGCGTTCACGTAATCGAACGCATCGTCCGGAAAGTCGAGGGCCATCGCGTCCATGGCCAGCAGGCGGAAGTGCCGCCAGTCGTTTTCGACCGCGCGTTGGTGGGCGCGCTCCAGCATGTCGGGTGCCAGATCAATGCCGGTCACGGTACAGTGCGCCGGGTACGCCGGCATGGACAGGCCGGTTCCGACGCCGACCTCCAGCACCTGCGCGCCCGGCCGGATGTCCAGGTCCCGGACGACCGAGGTGATCCGGTCGGTGAAGAAGCGCGCGAAAATGCTGTCGTACAGGTGGGAGAACTCGGAGTAGATCTTGCTCTCGTGCGCGTGCGCGGCGTCACGCCCGTCGTTGTCTGCCAGCACGCTCATCTCCCCGTTCTTCCAGCGCCCGTAACGTCTCTCCACCGCGCCGCGATTGGCGGGCGGAGCTTTTCACACCGTCCGAACGTCGTCAATGTCCGTGTAATTCCGCAGGGTTAGTGCCGTTTGCCGGAGGCCGGGACTGGCCGGATCGGGACTCGGACGGGGTCCGATGGGCAGACCGCGGGGGATCACCGCCGGGTGCGCTGCTTCTCCCACAACAGGACGACCGGGCTCGCCACGTAGATCGACGAATACGTGCCGACCGTCATGCCGACCAGCAACACCAGGGCGAACGCGTGGATCACCGAGCCGCCCAGAAAGAACAGCGCCAGGATGACCATCAGCACGGTGCCGGTCGTAATCACGGTGCGGCTGAGGGTCTCGTTGATGCTGCGGTTGATGATCGTGCGCAGGGGTTCGCGGCGCAGCTTGCGCATGTTCTCGCGCACGCGGTCGCACACGATCACCGTGTCGTTGACCGAATAGCCGATGACGGTCAGCAGCGCGGCCACCACCGTCAAGTCGAACTCGACGTCGGCGATCACCAGCGCGGTCGTCGTCACCAGCACGTCGTGGATGAGCGCCACGCCCGCGCCGAGGCCGAAGCGCGGCTCGAACCGGAAGGCGATGTAGCCGCCCATCATGAGCGTGGCGAACACCACGGCCAGAATGCCCTTGCGGCGCAGGTCGCGCCCGACCCGCGGGCCGACGCTCTCCACGCGCCGGACGTCGAACGCCTCCGGCCCGAACCCGATCTGCAGCCGCTCGCGGATGCGGTTGGAATAATTCTCGGCGCCGGTCTCGGACTTGGGGATGCGGATCAGGAATTCGTCCCCGTTCTGGCCGAAGTCCTGGACGGTGACGTCGGAAATGCCGGTCTCGGACACGACCGCGCGGATGCCGGCCGCGTCGGTCGCCACGGCGAATTTGACGTGCACGATCGTGCCGCCCGCGAAATCCACGCCGTAGTTCAGCCCGCCGCGATACCACAGCGTGGCCGCGCCGAGCAGGATCACGCAGGCCGACACCACGGCCGCGGCCTTGGCGTAGTGCAGGAAGTCGATGCGGGTGTCGGCGCGAATCAGTTCCATGTCCGTTTCCCTCGGCGGCGCGCCCGGCTCAGATGCTCAGGCGGGTCAGCCGCCGGCGGACCAGACAATAGTCGTACACCGCGCGCGTGCAGAACACGGTGGTGAACACCGTGCTGACGATGCCGATGCACAGCGTGACGGCGAACCCCTTGATCGGACCCGAGCCGAACTGGAACAGGATCAGGCCCGACAGGAACGTCGTGATGTTCGAGTCGAAGATGGCCGGCAGGGCGCGTTCGTAGCCCGACTCGACCGCGGCCCGGGCGCCCTTGCCGAGGCGGACTTCCTCGCGCATGCGCTCGTTGATCAGCACGTTGGCGTCCACGGCCATGCCGACCGTCAACACGATGCCGGCGATGCCCGGCAGCGTCAGCGTGGCGTCGAACATGGCCAGCGCGGCCAGCAGCAGCAGGACGTTCAGCCCCAGGGCCACGTCGGCCAGCACGCCGGCCAGATTGTAGTAGGCGACCATGAACAGCAGCACCACGACCCCGCCGACGATGAACGACCGCGTGCCCTGCGCGATGGAGTCGCGTCCCAGCGACGGGCCGACCGTGCGTTCCTCGGCGATCGTCACCGGCGCGGGCAGGGCGCCGGCGCGCAGCACGATGGCCAAGTCGCGCGCCTCGCTGATGTCGAAGCCGCCCGTGATGGACGCGCGCCCGCCGCCGATCCGGTCGCGGATGACCGGCGCCGAGTACACGGTGTTGTCCAGGATGATCGCCAGCCGCCGCCCGACGTTGGCCCCGGTGACTTCTTCGAAGACGTCGGCCCCGCGGTCGCTCAGGATCAACTCGACGTACGGCCCTTCGATGTCCACGCTGGGCCGCACGCGCGCGTCCGCCACCCCGTCGCCGGTCAGCAGCGCCTCGCGCTCCAGGGTGTATTCGGTGCGGGTGATCTCCCCGGACAGCGGGTCGCGGTCCTGGCCGGTCAGGGTCTCGGTTTCGACGGAGCCGGCCTCTTCCTCGGCGACCAGCTTGAACTCCAGGAGCGCGGTCTTGCCGATCAGTTCCTTGGCGCGTTCCGGGTCCTGGATGCCGGGCAACTGGACCAGGATGTTCCGGGTGCCCTGCCGCTGAATGGTCGGCTCGGCCACACCGAACTGGTCCACCCGGTTGCGGATGGTCTCCAGCGACTGGTCCACGGCGTACTCGTGCAGGGCGTCGATCTGCCGGCGGTCGAGATCGACCACGATGTCCGGGCTGGTGCCGACCGCGGTGCGCGGTTCCAGAATGGGGAAGCGGGCGTCGAGCACCTCGCGCGTGGTCGCGCGGTCGGTCTCCGCTTCGACCGTGATGCGCAAGGCGCGGCCCTCGCGCCGGATCCGCACGTTGGCTACGCCTTCTTCGGCCAGGGCTTGGCGCACCTCTTGGGCGTAGCGGTCCACACTGTTCTCCACGGCCTTCTCCAGGTCCACGCTCAGCAACAGATAGGTCCCGCCGCGCAGGTCCAGCCCCAGCCGGATCTGGTGCGAGGGCAGGAACGGCGGCCACCAGCCGGGCAGTGCGGACCGGAACGACGGCACGAGATACAGGCTGCCCCAGACCGCGAGCCCCGCGATCAGCAGCAGGCGGTAACGCAGGCTGCGCGGCATGCTTCGTCCTCGATGCGGCCCTATTTGTCCTTGCCGGACTTGGACGCCGCACCGGCCTTCTTCCCGGTCCCGGCGGCGGCCGTGGTTTCGATCTTGGAGCGCTCGACGCGGACGCGGACGTTCTGGGCGAGTTCCAGAGTCACGACGGTGTCGCCCAACTCCAGAATGCGCCCGTGGAGTCCGCCGGCGGTCACGACCTCGTCGTTGCGTTTGAGGTCGGCCAGGAGTTGGCGGTGGGCCTTGGCCTTCTGCTGCTGGGGCCGGATCAACAGGAAGTAGAAGACGACGAAGATGAGGACGAGCGGCAGAAACTGCACCAGCGGGCCGGGACCGGCCGGCTCGGCAGCGGTTTGCGCGAAGGCGAGACTGGTCATGCGGGTTCCTCTCGGGGCGGACGGGCGTCCGGTGCGTTGTCGGAGTCGGACGATTCGAGAAAGGCGCGCGCGAACGCCGCGAACCGGCCCGCGGCCAGCGCGTCACGCATGTCACGCATCAGGCGCTGGTAGAAATACAGGTTGTGCAGCGTGTTGAGGCGCGCGGAGAGCAGTTCGCCGGCCACGGCCAAGTGACGGAGATACGCCCGGGAAAACCGGCGGCAGGCGTAGCACGGGCAGTCGTCCTCGACCGGGCGCGGGTCCGCGGCGTATTGTGCCCGGCGGATGTTGATCTTGCCCGCGCGGCAGAACAGCGTGCCGTTGCGCGCGTTACGCGTCGGGATCACGCAGTCGAACAGGTCGAAGCCCAACGCCACGTAGCGCACGAGTTGTTCCGGGGTGCCGACGCCCATGAAATAGCGCGGGGCCGCGTCGGGCAGAAATCGGACGGTGTGCGCGGCCACCTCGCGCGTCAGCCGCGGGTCCTCGCCCACGCTCAGGCCGCCGACCGCGTAGCCGGGGAAATCGAGTGCGGCCAGCGCGCAGGCGTTCTCCTCGCGCAGGTCCGGGTACACCCCGCCCTGCACGATGGCGAACAAGGCTTGCTCGGGCCGCCGTTGCGCGGCCAGCGACCGCCGCGCCCAGCGCAGCGTCAATTCCGCGGCGCGGCGGGCTTCCGCGGCGTCGACCGAGGCCGGCGCGCACTCGTCCAGCACCATCGCCACGTCCACGCCGAGCGCCTCCTGGGTGTGGACGACGCTTTCGGGCGTGAGCCGGCGCCGCGAGCCGTCGAGATGCGAGCGGAACTCGACGCCGTCTTCGGAGACCTTGCACAACGAGTGCAGGCTGAACACCTGGTAGCCGCCGCTGTCGGTCAGGATCGCGCCGTCCCAGCCCATGAAGGCGTGCAACCCGCCGGCCCGTTCGACCACCTCGGCGCCCGGACGCAGAGACAGATGATAGGCATTGGCGAGCAGCATCTCGGCGCCGCTCGCGCGCACGTCCTGCGGAGTCATGGACTTGACCGTCCCCTGCGTGGCGACCGGCATGAACGCGGGGGTCGCCACGTCGCCGTGCGCGGTGCGCAACGTGCCGAGGCGGGCGCCGCTGCCGGGGTCGGCGTGTCGCGTCGTGAACTGGAACATGGACGAGGAATAGGGGGAGAACGTGGGACGCTGCCTGTGTGGCGCCGGGCCGTTGTATGTGTTTTTCCACCCCCCCGCAACTCCGAGCGGCGCCGCGCCTTTCGTTGTAAGACGAGAAAGAAACCGCCGCGCCCGCGGCGCCTACACGATCAGCATGGCGTCCCCGTAGCTGTAGAACCGGTAGCCGCGGCGCACCGCTTCGGCGTAGGCGTGCAGCACGGGTTCGCGGCCGGCCAGCGCCGACACGAGCAGCAGCAGCGTCGAACGCGGCAGATGGAAATTGGTCAGCAGCCCGTCCACGACGCGGAAGCGGAAGCCGGGGTAGATGAACAGATCGGTCTCGTCCGCACCCGGCCGCACCCGGCCGTCATGGCGCGCCGCCGCTTCGAGCGTGCGCGTCGTCGTCGTGCCGACGGCGATCACCTTGCGGCCGCGGGCTTTGGCCGCGTTGACGGTCTGCGCCGCGGTCGGGCCGACGTCGTAGGCTTCCGCGGCCATGCGGTGCGCCTCGACCCGGTCCGTGCGCACGGGCTGGAAGGTGCCCGGACCGACGTGCAGGGTCACGAAGCACAGCGTGACGCCGTCCCGCTCCAGCGCGGCCAGCAATTCCGGGGTGAAGTGCAGCCCCGCGGTCGGCGCGGCGACCGCACCGGGGGCGCGGGCGTACACGGTCTGATACCGCGCGCGGTCCGCGGCACCGGGGCCGGGCGGGCGCTTGATGTAGGGGGGCAGCGGCGCCTCGCCATAGCGTTCCAACAGCCGGGCGCCGTCCGCGTCCGACCCCGTATCGGAAAAGAACCGCACGACGCCTGCGCCGTCCGCGGGCGCAGCCACCCATTCCGCCCGCAGGTCCCCGGCCAGCGTGACGCGGTCGCCGGCCCGTTGGTTCCCGGCACCCCTGCAGATCACCCGCCACGTCTGCGCCGCGTCGGAGAGGCGCCGCACGAGCAGCAGTTCGACCTTGCCGCCGGTCGATTTGCGCCCGCGCAGCCGCGCCGGAACGACCCGCGTATCGTTCAGCACGAGCACGCAGTCGTCGGGCAGCAGGGTCCGCAGGTCGGCGAAGCGGTGGTGCGCGATCGCCCCGTCCTCCCGTCCGAGCCGCAGCAGGCGCGCAGCATCGCGCCGCGCCGCCGGTTCCTGGGCGATCGACGCCGGTGGCAGATCGTAGTCGAAGTCGGCGAGATCCATGACGGGGACGGCAGCCGGACGTTCGGGCGCCCGCCGCGCAGCGGACCCCGCGGACGGGGCGCCGGCCGTGCCGCGGCGCCCCGTCCGTCGGGTCGGGAGGGCGATCAGACGGTCGAACGTTCGGGCGCGTCCGCCGCCGGGGGATCCGCGGTGTCGGGAAGCGAACCGCCGGCCGGTCCCGGAGTCGGGCCGCCGGCACTGCGCAGGAACGGCTGCAACAGATCGATCGGCACCGGGAACAAGGTGGTGGAATTGTTCTCCGTGGCGACCTCGGACAGCGTTTGCAGGTAGCGCAACTGGAGCGCGACCGGGTGCCGTTCGATGATGCCCGATGCGTCCGCCAGCCGCTGCGCCGCCTGGAACTCGCCCTCGGCGTTGATGACCTTGGCGCGCCGTTCGCGCTCGGCCTCGGCCTGTTTGGCCAGCGCGCGCTGCATCTCCTGCGGCAGGTCGATGTGTTTCACCTCGACCAGCGACACCTTGATGCCCCACGGGTCGGTCTGCGTGTCGACGATCTCTTGCAGGTGGGAGTTGATCTTCTCCCGCTCGGACAACAGTTCGTCCAGTTCGGCTTGGCCGCACACGCTGCGCAGCGTGGTCTGCGCCAGTTGCGAGGTCGCGAACAGATAATTCTCGATCTCGATGGTCGCCGAGTTGGGGTTCAGCACGCGGAAGTACAGCACCGCGTTGACCTTGATCGAGACGTTGTCCTTGGTGATGACGTCCTGCGGCGGCACGTCGAGCGTGATCGTCCGCATGTCCAGGCGGACCATCCGCTCGATGAGCGGGATCACGTAGATGAGTCCCGGCCCGCGGTGCTTGACCAGCCGGCCGAGCCGGAAGATCACCCCGCGCTCGTATTCGGGCAGGATCTTGATCCCGCTCGCCAGGAGAATCAGCAGGATGACCAGGAACGTGACGGGGGCACCGAATCCGAACATACGTCCTCCTCCGGCGTGGCCGCGCGGGCTCAGCCCGCGGCCCGGCGCACGCGCAGCACCATGTGGTTGACTTCGACGACGCGGACCTTCTGGCCCGCCTCGATGGCTTCGTCGCTCTCCGCGGTCCAGTACTCGCCGTGGACCCAGACCGTGCCGCGCGGGGCGAGCGGCGAGCGCACCTCGCCGAGCTCGCCGCGCAGCGCTTCGGGGCCGGACGCCGCGGGCCGCCACCACGCGCGCGCCGCCAGCATGCCGACCACGAACATGAACAGGCTGACCGCCAGCGACGCGGCCAGGATGATGCTCCGGTCCACCGTCAACTCGGCGTCGGGCGTGTCGAACAGGAACAGCGAGCCCAACACGAACGCGGCGATCCCGCTGACGCCCAGGATACCGAAGCTGGGCAGGAACATTTCGGCCACGAGCAGCGCCATGCCCAGCCCGATCAGGACCAGCCCCGTGTAATTGATCGGCAGCACCTGGAACGCGGTCAGCGCCAGGATCAGGCAGATGCCGCCCGCCAGCCCGGGCAGCAGCAGGCCGGGGTTGGAGAATTCGAGATACAGCCCCAACATGCCGGCCATCATCAGCAGGTAGGCGATGTTCGGGTCGGCCAGGATGTTGAGCACCTTGTGCTTGAGCCGCATGTCCGCGGCCACGACGCGGAAGCGCCCCTCGTCGAGCCGGGCCGCGGAGAAATCGAGGGTCACCGTCTGCGTGCCGACCTCCACCTCGCGGCCGTGCGCCTGGGCGAGCAGGTCGTGCACGTCCGCGGCCACGAGATCGACCACGTGCTTCTCCAGCGCTTCGACCTCGGTGATCGACACGCTTTCGCGCACCGCCTGTTCCGCCCACTCGACGTTGCGCCCGCGGCGCTGGGCGATGGATTCGATGAACGACGCCGCGTAGTTCTCGATCTTGTCGCGCATGTCGCCTTCGATGTTCTGCCCGCCGCTGGCGACCGGGTGCGCCGCGCCGATGGTGGTGCCGGGCGCCATGGCCGCGACGTGCCCGGCCAGGGTGATGAAGACGCCGGCCGACCCGGCGCCGGCCCCGCTCGGCGATACGTAGAGCAGGACGGGCAACGGGGCGCCGAGGATGTCCTTGACGATGCTCTTGGTCGAACTGAGCAGTCCGCCCGGGGTGTCGAGTTGGACGATGAGCGCCAGCGCCCCGGCGTCGGCCGCGGCGCGGACGTTCTCGCGGATGAAGTCGCCCACCGCGGGATTGATGGAGGCGTCGATCACGATCCGGCTGACGTAGCCGCCCGGGGGCTGCGCGTGGAGGCCGAGCAACGATCCGGCGCCGAGTAGCAGGCCGGCGACGGCCAGCGGCGCCACGAGCCCGCGGCGGAGACGGCAGCGAGCCGAGCGCGTTCGGGGAGCACGTCGAGTGCGAGCGCGTTGCACGTCAGCGCCGTCCTATTTCCTTGAGCACGCTCTTGATGTCTTCCCACACCGCGCGCTTGGCCTGCGGGTTGCGCAACAGATAGGCCGGATGCAGCGTCGGCATGAGCTTCACCCCGCGGTAGGTGCGCCACTGTCCGCGCAGGCGGCCGATCGGCGTTGGGTCGTCGAGCAACGTCTGGGCGGCGAAGCGGCCGAGCGCGACGATGACCTTGGGCCGCAGCAGGGCGAGCTGCTTCTGGAGAAACGGCGCGCAGGCCGCGATCTCGTCGGGCTCCGGGTCCCGGTTGTCCGGCGGCCGGCACTTCACCACGTTGGCGATATAGACGTCCTCGCGCCGCAGGTGCATGCCCTTGGTGATGATGTCGTTCAACAGTCGGCCGGCGCGGCCGACGAACGGCTCGCCCTGCATGTCTTCGTCATAGCCCGGCCCTTCGCCCACGAACACGACCTCCGGGTTGGGATTGCCCACGCCGAACACGATCGTCTTCCGGTGTTCGCACAGCGTGCAGCGCCGGCACGGCCCCAGGACGGTGCGCAACTCGTCCAGGCTGCCGACGTCGGCGAGCGGGTCCGCGGGAGCGGCGGCGTTGTGCGGCTCGACGGGCGGGATGGAGGCGGGCGCGTTTGCGGGGAGCGGGGCAGGGTCCGCGGCTCGCGTTTCGACCGGCGCCGCGGGCAGCCCTTCGACTCCGCCGTCCCGCAGCTCCGTCAGATACGCCTGCAACGAATGGGAGACTTGCGCCACGACGGCGTCCGGCGAATCCGCGCTCATCACGGGGCGAACGTATGCCTAGGCCGTCCGCTTGACAAGTTGAGACACGAAAAAAGCGAGGCCATCGTAGTACGCCGAGGCCGGCAGCACGTCGAGCGATTCGAGCGCGCGTTGCCCGTAGGTGTGGGCCATGCGCACGGCCTCGTCGAGCACCCCGGAGCCCCGGATGCGTTCCAGGCTGCCGTCGATCTCCTGCTGACTCGGCGCCTGCTTCTCGAAGACGCGCTTCACCTCGGGGCTGTGCGCCAAGGCCAGCACGAGCGGCAGGGAGGGGTTCCCGTCCCGCAGGTCGGCGCCCGTCGGCTTGCCGGTGCGGTTGCCGTCGCCGGCCACGTCCAGCACGTCGTCGACGATCTGGAAGGCCATGCCGATGCAGAAGCCGGCCTCGGCCACGCGCTCGACCACCTCGCGGCGCGCGCCGGCCAGGTGCGCCCCCATGCGCGCGCCTTGCGCGAACAGCGACGCGGTCTTGCGGGAGATGATCTCCAGATAATCGTCGCGCGTCACCCCGGGATCGTGCCGCAGCCGGCCTTGCAGCACCTCGCCCTCGGTCAGGCTGATGCACGCGTCGGTTGCCCAGGTAATCACCTGCTCCTCGAACCGCCCGCACAGGCCGAACGCGCGCCCGAACAGAAAATCGCCGGCCACCAGCGTATCGGCGAGTCCGAAACGGCGCAGGGCCGAGGCGCGGCCGCGGCGCGTCTCGGCCTCGTCAATGATGTCGTCGTGCAGCAGGGAGGCGGAGTGGATCAGTTCCAGCGCGGTCGCCACGTCGACGATGTCGTCCACGTTGCGCCCGCCGCAGGCACGAAAGACCATCAGCACCACGGCCGGCCGCACGCGTTTGCCGCCGGCGCCGACCAGATACGTCCCGATGTCGTGCAACAAGGCTTCACGCGATTGGAGGAGGCCGGCCAGCCGGTGCTCCACCTGCGCCAGTTCCGCGGCGACGAGGTCCTGGGGCGGTGGGGGCGGAACGGCGGAGAGGGCGGCTTTGGCGGACACATTCCACTCGGGTTCGGTCGGAGTCGCCCCGGCCACGACCGGTGCGCGCTTCATAATGCCAAAGGCCGGAGAAAGCGGCAACCAGAGCCCCGCCGAGGAAGTGTCACGATTCGACACGCCCCCGCTCGGAACGCGCCTGCCCCACCACTCCCGTACAGACGGGAACCTAGACCAGAGGCCGCCGGTCTGGGCGACCGAGCTAAGGCTATTCCCCACTCAAGGAGAAGTGTTCTCGTGCCGAGGGGTGAAGCCATGAGGGCTGGTAGGGGCGACGCATGCGTCGCCCTCCGAAGGAGGAGCCCCCGTCTGAGGAGTAGGATAACGTTGTGCGTAGGGGCGAAAAATCTTTCGCCCCTCCCATCGCGGGCGGGGCCGGTCCTCACCAGCACAGCTCGAGGCCGAACCCTATCCGCGTGTCTCCTTCTGTCCCCTCCCCCCGGACCCTGAGCCTGTCGAAGGGAGAGATGGGGGAGTTGAGAGGGGGTCTCGGACGAAATCAATGTCACCAGGAGGAGGGGCGAAAGATTTTTCGCCCCTACGGAGAAGGGTCGGATCAGAGGAGGGGCTTACCAGCCCAGGTGGCCGTAGAGGGCGACTTGGTGTTCCGCACCGCCGCCCTGCATGGTGCGTTCGCCCTCCACGCTCAGGTTGATCCACTCGCCCAATTTGATCCGTCCGCCTAACCGGTAGCCGTGGCTCTGCGGTCCTGCCATCGACACCCCGCCGTAGGTCGTCAGCAAGCCTGCGCCGAACAACCCCCAACCCCGGCCGTGGGCTCCTGCGCGCATACGGCAACACACTTGTCAGCGTGATGTCGACGTCGCCCTTGGCTGTGCGGGACCGCCAACCCCACCAGCACGTTCGGCTGTACCCGGTAGTCCAACCCCAGGTAACCGGTAAACACGTCGCCGCCCATCAAGAAGTCGTCCTTGGGTTTCCTGTCGAAGCCGTTCGCTGTGCCTCGGCTTCACAACATCCACGCCTCTTCAGCCTCCAGCACGGTGGACACCGACGGCAACGGCGTGGGCGGCTCCTCGATTCCAATTTCTGGGATCAAGCGACGCGGCGGAATCTCGAATGCGCTCAACAACATCAACCTCCGCGCCCGACGCGTGCCGGAATCCCACCGGCACATATAATGTGCACGCCGCGGCTTCCAGCGGCGCCACATGCACCCGGTAGAAGCCCCGTTGGTCCCATCCCTCCCCATAGCCCGCCAAGCCGGGCAGAGCGGATGCTCCCGAATGGAGGAGCATCAGCCGGGATCCCATGCCGACGAGAGCCCTCCCCCTAACGTCGTCCTAGTCTCTAACGTCGAAGGGGAGGAGGGGGGATTGAGTCGGGCCGGCCAGCCCGACCGGGAACGCAGCCAGCTCCGCAAACGCCCCGGCCGGCAACGTTATCGTCACCGTGAACGTCTCCACTGATTCCACCTGCCGGTCGTCCACCGCCCATATCAGCGTCATCGGCCTCGCCACCGGCCGTAAAACCGTCTCTGGGAAGACCCCCGCCCCGCCATCTCGCCTGTGCGCGGCCGCGTTCATCACCCGCGCCCGCTCGATCGTAGGGATAAACATCAGCGTCGCCCGGGCGACGTCCCTGTCCATCGCCGTCAGCGTGTACGTGGCGACCGGGTGCAGTGCGGCCGGCGTACCGCTGATCCTGCCGCCGGAGCCCGTCGAGTCCGCCGACAGGGCATCCAGCAGCGTGGGTCTGCCGCTTACCCCGCCGTCCTACCGGTCGCCGCCGGCAGCACCGCCGACTCAATCGCCTCGTGCACCTAATACGTTTACGTCCTGACGACTATGCGAAGCGCGGCACCATGTCCGCGCCCCCCACCGCAAACGGCGAGAACGCTCTCACCCCCGCCGCACATACCTGCCCTTCCGGCGCATCATCCCGCGATCCCGCCGTGGGTTCCCACTGACTGCCAGCATAGTGCACCAACGCCGGCCTTGTGCTGCCGGTACCGGTTAGACACGGATCTAGTCCACCCACCAGTGCTACCCCAATGTCGACCGCCGTCCACGTGATCCTCACCTGCTGCCTATCTACAAGTAGCATATCCCCCCCCCTAGGCATCAAACGCCCCGCTGTCTCCACCATCATAGTGAACGCCAGCGTGGCCGTATTCCCCCCGCATTCCTCGCCGTCAGCGCGTTTCTGTAGGGCGATCACCGCCGCGCAGCTGATAATGTTTGAGGTGGTATGTCGATGTGAGATTTTCGAGTTCCTCGGGGGACCCTCTCCCTGACCTTCTCCCAGTAAAGAGTGGGAATGGAAGGAGGCAGAGGAAAAGGAAATTATAAATCTATGTATTCACCGTCGTTATAGCCACGCCCCCCCACCGCACCACCCTCCTGCGCAAAGTCGCCGCCCACCCCTGCCGGCCTTTGTCGTCGGTAAGCCGCATTACCACGGAGGGGAGTCAGGGCAGCACACCATCCGCCGGCGGATCGGGCCGGGGGGAAAAGATTCGTGACAGGAGGGATTGCGATGGACGGACGTCAAGGGAAGCAACGCACGCAGCAGGCTGGCTGGAAAGCACTCCTGACCGGGCTGGTCGTGGCCGCGGGAGTCGCGTGGCACGCCGGGCCGGCGGACGCGACGATCCGCGTGGGCAACTCGGAAATCCAGGTCGTGTACGAAATGCAGCACACGTTCCAGTTCCGCAACGACCCGACCGACAACTTCGAGTGGGTGCAGTGGCGCAACGAGTTGCGCGTCGAGTACGAGTATCAGGACTTGGTGGAGGTGGACCGGGGCCTGTTCGGCAAGAACATCAAGATTCCGGGCGTGCGGCGCGCCGACTTCTCCTTCATGTACCGCGGGCGGTTCGACCCCGTGTTTATGGTGCGCGACAAATACGACGACACGTATCCGCACCACATCAAGAACCAGCACAAATCGTTCACGTTCCCGGAGAACGGGTTTCGGGAGATGAACCTGGACGTGGACTTCGGGGACGTGATGGGAAACCGGCTGTCGAAGGCGCCGCGCTGTTCGACCTGCCCTCCTTCTTCGGACGCGACCACGACGACGGCCTCGGCCGGTTGGACTCATACGGACGACGAATGGGCAGCTTCAGTGGTACCATGGCAGGCGCGCCTGGCGGAACCTTCATCTTTGATTCGGAAAAATGGGCCGCTGGCGACGCCGAGCACATCAACGCGTTCCGGCGTTCGCTGGACCGTTGCTTCAAAGAGAACCGGGCCACGTTCTTCAGCGGCGTGGACATGTACGGCTACAGCCAGGACGGCAACACCGAGAACGACCGGACCTCGACGGCGTGTTTCGAGGTCGGCCACTTCTACCCGTGGACGAACGTGTTCGGGTTCACGCTGACCTACAACGACTTCGACTACACCGGCGCGGTGTTCCGGGTCGAGCAGAGCTGGTCCACCAACGAGCCGCGCAACTTCGGCGGCGCGAACTACGGCGGACGCGATCAGGTGCACTTCGACGCCAAGTTGGACGCCGCGCGCAAGAATTACCTGGCTTCGCTGGACGGCGAGTTCGGGATGCGTGACCCGGATGGCGACGGCATGACGACCGCGCAGGCGGTGGATCAATATGCCGCGGACAACGGGATGACCCGCGAGGAAGCGGTGAACGATCTGATTACCGGGCCGCACCACGACGCGGAAGGCAACCCCTGTGCCCCGGGCGTCAACGTGTGTCCGGGTCCGAAGATCAACGGCGCCCGGATCAAGACGGGCACGTCCGTCTGGCGCAGCATGATCGGCTTCGACCTGATCCAGTCGCTGGGCAGTCTGCCGGGCATGGCGTGGACGAAGCGGTTGCCGGGCGGCATCGGCGATCAGGCCACGTTCTACACCTTCCAGGCGCTGACGACGTACCAGAACAACAACCGGCCGTCGGGCATCAACGTGGTGACCAACGCGCCACGCGACCGGATGCAGCGCTGGGAGCAGTTGTACACCTTCGGCACGTCCGGCTTCTATTTCCGCGGGAAGCTGGAGCCGCTGTTCGCGGTGGGCTATTCGGTGAACGACAAGCAGCCGGTCATCCTGGCGCAGACGTACTGGCACGACTGGCTGATCCGCAACCTGGACCTGTTCGTGGGGGCGGCCATCTATCCGGGCAGCACCAACGACGTCGGGTCGCTACTCAACTACTACGCGGACCGCGACACGGTGTGGTTCCGGTTGCAGTACTACCTGCTGTAATCCTCCCTCGGAGGGGCGAAAGATCTTTCGCCTCTCCCCCAACCCGATCTGCCCCGACGGGCGGTCTCGCCAGAGGCCGCCCGTTTCCGTTTCCATGCTGCCGGTCGGTTGCGCATTCCCACAGTGGACGAAAAGCGGTAGAGTCGCGCTCATGGAAGAGACTACGGATCTGTTCCTGGATACCCACAGCAACGTCCGAGAACTGGTGACCGTGGGAGTGCCGGAGACCCAGGCCGAGATATTGGTCCGCCAATACACTCGAGCGATCGCCATAAATTCGGCTACCAAAGCCGACATAGCCGTCATTCACGCCAGCCTCGATAAATTCCGTCTGGAGACCAAGGCTCATATCGAAAAATCCCAACAAGAGACGAAAGTCCACCTCAACACCTTTCAGCAAGAAACCAGGGCTGGCATCGAAACCCTTCGCCAAGAAACCAAGGCTGACATTGCCGCCCTTCACGCCGACATCGAGAAATTGCGACTGGAGACGACCGCCGGCATCGAAACCCTCCGCCAGGAAACCAAGGCCGACATCGCCACCCTTCGCGCCGACGTCGAGAAATTGCGGTTGGAGACGACCGCCGGCATCGAAACCCTCCGCCAAGAAACCAAGGCCGACATCACCGCCCTTCACGCCGACATCGAGAAATTGCGGTTGGAGACGACCGCCGGCATCGAAACCCTCCGCCAAGAAACCAAGGCCGACATCGCCGCCCTTCATGCCGACGTCGATAAAGTCCGTCTGGAGACGACCGCCGCTATCGAAACCCTCCGCCAAGAAACCAAGGCCGACATCGATAAAATCCGTCTGGGGACCCAAGCCGATATCGAAAAGGCGAAATCGGACACCATCAAATGGGTTGCAGGCAGCTACATAGCCGCGGTCGTCAGCTTGGCCGGTATCATGCTCGCCGCGGTCAGGCTCCTGTCTCAGTAGTGATCCGAGCCGCCGGACGTCCTGCCCGAACAAAGGGAATCGGAAAAACAGGAGGGCCTGAGACTATGGCAGAGAGCAGGGCAATGGTCATCGATACCCATGCGGATATTCGGGAGTTAGTGGCCGTAGGCATGCCGGAGCGTCAGGCCGAGGCGTGCGTGCGTTTGAAGGCCCGGTTGGTCAGCCGGCCCCCGACCACCCGGGCCGACATCGACAAGCTGCGGGAGGAAGTGCACGCCGACGTCGAAAAGCTGGTGGCGGCAGGAATGCCAGAAAATCAGGCTGCGGTGGTCGTACGCCAGCGCCTCCGCCTGGCAGAGCGCATGATGGTTCACAGATTCGGGTTCGAAGAAGCCAGTTCGATAAGTTCCGCCGACCTGGAAAGCTGAGATACGGATAACCGTCGGATGGCGTATGAAGGATAGAGGGGAGGACGCAATCCGAACCTCTCAACGAGAGGGCCTTTTCAGCTTGACTTTCGGATATTCGTGACGTTGTATTGCGCCATGAGGGTTCGTCTCGTCGCATGGGCAGTGGCGATTTTCGCCGCTCTTCCCGGTTCGCTCTGGGCGGTCGAGGCCGCGCCCACCATCTCCGACCGGGAGATCGTCGAACGCCTGGCGCGGATCGAGACTCGTCTGGACGGCATAGATACTCGCCTGGATGGTCTGGAAACTCGCATAGGAACCCTCGAAACACGCCTGGACGAAGGACTGAACTCCCTCCGTGCCGACATCGCTCGCCAGAGCCAACAGATCCATACGCGGCTGAGCGACTTTCTCTGGATCTTCATCGGGGTCATGGGGTTCTTCGGCGTCATCATCGCGGCCCTTCTGACCCTGGTCGTCAGAGACCGAAAAGCCCCGGTCCACTTGGCCGAGCGCGATGCCGAAAGTCTCAAGGATATCCGGCAGCGGATGGACGCCACGCACGAAATGCTCCGCGACTTCGGCGAGATCAATCCAGATTTCGCCGCCATCCTGAAACGTCGCCCCACGTTGTAGGAAGCCGGGTTTGGGGTCGGGGTGAGAGCGGATTCGGACCGCGGCAGTCGATCGGCCCGAAAATTTCAACCTGAAAGGCACCCTCTTCGCATTGACTTTCGGATATTCGTGACGTTGTATTGCGCCATGAAGATCCGTTTCGTCGCATGGGCGGTGGCGATTTTCGCCGCCCTTCCCGACTCACTGTGGGCAGTGGAGGCCGCGCCCACCATATCCGACCGGGAGATCGTCGAACGTTTGACGCGAATCGAGGCTCGTTTGGACAGCCTGGAAACTCGCCTGGACGCATTTCAGGCGGACATGGACAGTCGCTTCGAGCAGCTAAGTACCCGGATAAGCGATCTGTTGTGGATCTTCATCGGGGTCATGGGGTTCTTCGGCGTCATCATCGCGGCCCTGCTGACCCTGGTCGTCAGAGATCGAAAAGCCTCGGTCCACTTGGCCGAGCGCGATGCCGAAAGCCTCAGAGACATCCGGCTGCAGATGGACGCCACGCGCGACACCCTCCGCGACTTCGGCGAGGTCAATGCCGAGTTCGCCGCCATCCTGAAACGTCGCCCCACGTTGTAGGAAGCGGGGACCGCGCGCCCGTGGGGGTCTCCGAGCCCTACGGTGTCCTGAGCTTGGTGGGTGAGCCTTTCGAAAGCCACTCCTTCGCCGCCCCCGACCCTTCTTTCCCGGCGGCAAATGTGGGAAGATGCGCCCCGCTTCGCAGCGGGCGAGTCCGTCCGTAAATCCCGATACCGACACGCAGAACGAAGGAGGAAGACACATGGCAACGGTCGATGGCGGCACCCTGATCGGACGCATTCTCAAGGAACAGAACGTGGAATACATGTTCGCGGTCAACGGCGGACATACGTTTCCCATCCTCGCCAACCTGCGCGACAACGGCGTCAAGCTCATCCACATGCGCCACGAACAGGCCACGGCCTATGCCGCGGACGGCTATGCGCGGGTGACCGGCAAGCCGGGGCTGTGCTGCGTGACCGCCGGCTGCGGCCTCACCAACGCGGTCACCGGCCTGTGCGGCGCCGGCCTGACCAACAGCGCGGTGGTGTGCTTGGCCGGCCAGCACCCGACGACCGAAGACTTCATCGGCTCGTTCCAGGAGGCGTACGGCTCCGACGTAGTGAGCTCGTTCTCCAAGTTCGCCAAGCGCGTGCTCGACTGGACGACGATCGAGATCGACCTGCGCCAGGCGTTCCGCGAAGCGACCTCCGCGCCGCAGGGCGTGTCGCTGTTGGAGATTCCGACCAACATCCTGTACCACGCGGACGACGAGGCCAAGCAGCGCAAGGGCGCGCGCGTGTACGGCCCGGACGAACTGCGCTTCCAGGGCGATCCCACGCAGATCGAACGCGCCGTGGAACTGATCCTGCAGGCCCAGAAACCGATCATCGCCGGCGGCGACGGCATCTTCTGGTCGGGCGCCGAACGGGAACTCGAGGAGTTCGCCGAACTGACCAGCACGCCGGTGTACTGCCGCCGCGCCGGACAGGGCGCGGTGGACGAAGACCATCCGCTGGCGGTGCGCGGCGCCTGGAAGAAGCCGTTCACCGGTGAGGCCGACGTGGTGCTGGCGATCGGCTTCAAGTTCTGGAGCGGCGAAAAGTTCGGCCAAGCCCCGACCTGGAGCGACAAGGCGACCTACATTCAGGTCGATGCGACGCCGCAGCGCGTCGGCTGGCACGTGCCCGCGGAGGTCGGCATCGTCGGCGACCCGAAGCTCGTGCTGCGCCAGATGATCGACAAAATCAAGGAAATGCGGCTCGACTTCAGCGGCAAGCGTGAAAGCCCGTGGCTGGCCAAGATGGGCGAGGTGCGCGACAATTACCACCAACTGATCGCGGACCGCGAGGCCAAGCATCACGCCGCCGACCCGATTCATCCCGACCGGCTCGCCAAGGACCTGACGTCGGTGATCGATGCGGACGCCACGCTCATCATCGACAGCTTCACGCTGAGCGGCTACACGAGCCAGTGGTTCACCGCGCACCGCATGGGGCAGATCGTGGACGCCGGCCCGCTGGCGCCGGTCGGCCACGGCGTGGGCATGGGCATCGGCGTGCAACTCGGCCGGCCGGGCAAACAGGTCGTCGTGGTCAGCGGCGACGGCGGTTTGGGGATCGGCGGCTGGGACATGGAGACCGCGGCCAAGTACGACATCCCGATCGTCACCCTGCTGTGGAACAACAGTTCGTGGGGGCCGACGTTCGAGTCCATGCCGATTCTGAAGGGCCGGACCGACCCGTTCGATATGGTCAAGGACATCCGCTACGACAAGGTGTTCGAGCCGATGGGCGTCTATACCGAGCACGTCGAGCAGCCGGACGACATTCTGCCGGCGCTGGAACGCGCGTTGTCCTCCGGCAAGACGTCGCTCATCAACGTGTTCGGCGACAAGAGCGTCGGCCACCCGTCGCTGGGCGGCAACTTGCTGGGCTCGACCCAGGTCTGAAGCAGAGGCGCCCCGTTCCCCCGCTGCTCGTCACGGGCGAACGGGACGGCTCCTTCCGATGGAGAACACGCGATGGAAATAACGCCGTTCGAGATGCAGAGCTTGGCGAATCAGGCCCAAGGACTGGCGCTGCAAACAAGAGCCCTCATCGTGCAGACGGTATTGGGCGTGGCGCAGATCGGGCTGATCGGGTACGGCATTCGACTGATGGTCAAGGGCGGTGACGCCCGGAACCGGCAGCTCGACTTGGTGGATCGTCGGTTGGATCAAGTCGATCGGCGGCTGGACCAGGGCGATGTCAAGCTGGAACAGACGAACCGGAAGCTGGATCAGATCGACGCCAAACTGGAACAGAACGACCGGAAACTGGACCAGGCCAACGCCAAGTTGGAGCAGACGAACCGGAAGCTGGACCAGATCGACGCCAGACTGGAACAGAATGACCGGAAACTGGATCAGGTCGACGCCAAACTGGAACAGAATGACCGGAAGCTGAATCAGGCAGACGCCAAACTGGAGCAGACGAACCGTAAACTGGACGAGCAGTCGCAAGCCTTGAACGCGGCCGTTGAAAGTCTCCGGGAGGTATTGAGAGAACGCCAAGCGAGTCGCTGAACGCGACCGGGGACGCTTCACCCGACCGTCTTCGTCATCACGATCTCGATTTCGTCCGTTGCCGACACCCCGCGGTTGCGGACGCGACACGTCCAGCCCTCGAACTTCCGCAGATACGCGAAGACCTCGCGAATCAGGCCGGGCTTGACGGCGGCCTCCCACTCGCCGAGCCACTCGTCGCCCTCGAAGTCTTCGTCGTCCCAGGCCGCGGGCGCGATCTCGGCGCTCAGCGAGAAGCGCAGCGTGAAGGTGCGTTCGTCCGTGGCGTGGGGCGGTTCCGACATCGGCTCCTCCGGTCTAGGCAGGGGCGGCGGCGCGCGTGTCGAGGATTTTCTCCAGGTCGCGCACGTAGTCTTCTGCCGGCACGAGGCCGATGTGCCGCGCCGCACCCGGGGCGGGTTCCCCCGACGAGGAGACGCCGATCAACACGGTCGGGACCGCGCTGACGAAGAACGCATCCACGGCGTTCTGGCATTGGGCGCGTACCGACGCCCGGAACGCCTCGTCTTCGAGGTCGCGTAAGAAGGTATCGGTATCCAGACCCACCTGCCGGGCGACCGCCAGCGCCGTGTCTTTCTCCAACGGACTCCGGTTGTCGATGAAGAATGCCCGGTACAGGCCGGTGTGAAAGCGCAGGAAGACGTCCTCGCCCAATTCCGCGGCTTGTTTCTGCGCCGCGGCACCGGCTTCCAGGCCGGGCAGACTCCAGCGCGGATATTCGGCGTCGTCCGGCCACATCCGGTACGTCAGCCCGTCCGGCTCGGCCAGGGCCGACGCGTTGCGCCACGCATTTTCGACGTAGCTGCCCCGAAAGCGGAACGGCGTGGGGTCGTACTGCGGGCGCAGGGCGAACGGGCGCCACGCGATGGACACCCGGTCGCCGAATCGGCGTTTGATGGTGCGCAGCCGCTCCGCGGCCGGAAAGCACCACGGTCACAGATAGTCGGAGAACTCGATGATTTCGACGGGAGCGTCCATGCGTGATGCCTCCTGACGCGGGGAACGGATCGGTCGGGTAGTGTCTCGGTTTGCAATGGGAATTATATACGAGACGATCCCGAAGACGGTTTTTCCTCGTCATACCCCCGTTCAAGCCGGGGGCAGGCCCTGCGCAAGCAGGTATCCATCCTCTGGATTCCCGCTTTCGCGGGAATGACGATCAGGTAGGATATTCAAGTATGTAATTCCCTTTGCAATCGTCTCCGCAGGGGTTTCCCTCCCCTCTCCCTTGGATGGAGGGGAGAAGGTTTGAGCGGAGCGGTGTATAGTCATGCGTGGTTCCCGGGTTGATCGTTCGCCCGGATGCGACGACGATCCGGCACCCAGCCATGAGGTTTCCGGGCCACCAGCTGCCACGTGTCCTTCCAGTCGGGGAAAGCGGCACTGGCCAGCAGCCAAGCGCGTTTCTTCAGACGCGCCCCGGCAAATCGCACCGCCATCATGTCGTCGATGCCCTTCAATTCCAGTGTTTCGAGATTCAGGTACTTGGCGAGCAGCGTGAGGTCGCCACGAACGTACTCCCGCACATGCCCCGTCCAACGCCCCGGCCGCCGGTAGAAGTCTTGAAAGGGCGGGTGATTGGTCTTGCCCAGCAGCAAATGGATCCGTTTGCGAATGTTGGCGGCATTGGGCGCCGTGACGTACAAGTACCCGCCGGGTTTGGTCAACTCCAGGAGGTGGTTCAGCAATTTCCGCGGCGAATCGTGCAGGTGTTCGATGACGTGGTGCAGCATCGTCATATCGAAGGATTCTTGAGCGAAGGGCAGCGGCAGCTCGTTGTCTCTCTCCAACCGGCGGTAGTCGACCCCGAACGAACTGGCGAAGGCCACGACGCGATCGCTGTCGTCAGGCAGGGCGGTTTGCATGTTGTCGACAGCACAACAGTTGAAGCCTAGGCATTGCAAGACCGCCGGTTTATGGCCGACGCCGCTGCCGTAATCCAGTATGGAGGCACCCTGCGGCAGATAGCGTAGTACGGTGTTGGCGACGTTCGCCAGGGAAAGGGGCGTCGATAGGGGGCGCCTTTCCATGCTTGCCCGATGAAAGGCGGCGGTGGTCTGGCGGATGGCTTGGGCAATCGCAGTTTGCGTTTGCCGAGTTTGCTGTCGCCGTGACTGCTGCAAGGTCTCTCTCCCAGCAGGATGATCCTTCGTCCGTTTCGCCACCCTTCGATCTTTCCACAAGCTCGAGGTCCACGGAACCGATTCAGAGACCGTGGCGAGGTTCCCCTCGACGCGAAGTTCGGTTCACGACCGGAGGATCCGAATGACGTCGTCGTGTAGGAGACCGTTCGAGAGGACCGCGTCGCCGCTGTAGATGGACGGCCGGCCGTGGAAGTCGGAGAACCGCCCCCCCGCCTCCGCCATGATGATCTTGGCCGGGGCCACGTCCCACGGTTTGATCTCCGGTTCCAAGGCGACCTCGGCCAGTCCCTTGGCGACCAGACTGTGGCCCAGCGCGTCGCCGAAGCCGCGCTGCCGGGCGGTCGCGTCCACCAGCCGCAGAAACGGTTGCCAGCACGGTCGCGTCTTCAGGTCGTTCAGGCCGCCGTGGAGGAGAAATGCGTCCTGCAGGCGACCGACCTGCGACACGTGGACGCGCTGGCCGTTGGCGAACGCGCCCCGCCCTTTGCGCGCATATACCGCGTCGTCCAGCGCCGGCGCGAACATCACGCCGGCGGTGATCTCCTCGCCTTCTTCCAGGGCGATCAGCGTGGCGAAGAACGGCAGCCCGCGCACGAAGTTCTTGGTGCCGTCGATCGGGTCGATGATCCAGCGCGCCGCGCCGCGGCCCGGCTGTGCGCCCAGTTCTTCGCCCAGATAGCCGTAGTCGGGAAACGCGGCATCCAGCATTTCGATGATGCGCGTCTCGCATTCGCGGTCGGCCTTGGTGACGGGCGAGCCGTCGGCTTTGGTCTCGACGCCGAGCGCGTCTCGGGACTCGGCGTTGAAATAGCGGAGCGCGATGTCTCCCGCGGCCCGCGCCGCGTGCAGCGCCGCGTCGAGAACGGCGTCCATGCGGGCAGCAGCGTCCTAGAGCAGGCCGCGCACGGCCCCGCCGTCAACTTGCAGGCTCGTGCCGGTGACGTAGCCCGCGGCCTCGGACGCCAGAAAGACGATGGCGTGCGCCATGTCGGCCGGGTTTCCGATGCGGCCCAGCGGCACGTCCGCGGCGCTGTCGCGCAACGCCTGTTCCAGGGAGATGCCCGCCTTGTCGGCCCGCGCGGCGAGCGCCCCTTTCAGGCGGTCGGTCAGAATCCGGCCCGGCAACACCGTGTTGACCGTAACGTTGTGCTTGCCGACGTGGCGCGACAGCGTCTTCGCCATGCCCACCACCGCGGGCCGTACGCCGTTGGACAGGATCAGTCCGTCGATCGGCTCTTTGACGGATATGGACATCACGCTGAGAATCCGGCCCCAGTGCTGCGCTTCCATGTACGGCAGGACTTTTCGGATGAGCCGGACGGTGCTGAGGAAGTTGAGCGCGAATGCGGCCTGCCAGGCGTCGTCGTCCATGTCACCGAATCCGCCCAGCCGCGGGCCGCCGGTGTTGGCGACCAGCACGTGCACCGTGCCGAAGCGGGCCGCGGTGTCGTCCACCAGCCGCTCCGCGGCGGACGCCTGTGCCAAGTCGCCGGCAACGGCCAGCACCTCGGCCCCGGTCCGGTCCCGAACGTCGCGCGCCGCGGCCTCGAGTCGGTCCGCGTCGCGTGCGCACATCGCAACCTTGGCCCCCTCCTGCGCGAACGCCAGCGCGGTCGCCCGGCCGATGCCTTTGCTGGCGCCGCCGACGATGACGACCTTGTCTCGCAGGCCGAGTTCCATGCGCGTGCTCGGTGCAGGGCGAAGGGACGTTCAGCCGGCCGGCAGATAGCCCCGCTTCTCGTAGAAGCCGCGCACCGCGGCCTCGAAGCCCTGCGGGTTGTCGCCCATGACCGAATGTCCGGCGCCGGCCACGACCGCGAACTCCGCGCCGGGGATCATCTCTTGCAGGCCGCGCGCGCCGTCCATGGAGAACACGTCGCTTTCGCCGCCTTTCACGACCAGCGTCGGGCAGCGGATGTCACGCACGGCCGCGGCCAACTCGTCGTGCATCTTCTTCACGTCCATGCTGCGGTGCGCTTCGCTGAAATACGTGTCGTACTTCCACGTCCATTTGCCGGTCGGCAGTTGCTTGAGATTATAGACGACCGTGAATTTGCGGATGACCTCCAGCGGGCGCCGCGGATTGAATTTGTGGATGACCTCCGCGGCTTGGTCCAACGAGTGGAACTCGCGGAAGTTCTGCATGAAGTCGCGGATGTGCTTGACCCCCTCGGGTTCGACGCGCGGCCCGACGTCGACGACGACCAGCGCGGTCACCTTGTCTGGATGCTGCGCCGTGAATGCCAGCGAATTGGCACCACCCATCGACATGCCGATCAGAAAGAAGCGGTCGAGGCCCAAGGCGCCGGTGAACGCCGCGGCGTCTTCGACCATGCGTACCCGCGAGTAGTCCTTGTCCGGCGCCCAGTCGGTGTCGCCGTGGCCGCGCTGGTCGAAGGCCATGACGTGGAAGTGTGCGGACATGGCCGCGGCGAACAGGTCCCACGTGTGGCACGTCTGGCCGACGCCGTGCAGCAGCACCAGCGGCGGTTTTTCGGGATGGCCCCAGTCGAGGTAATGGAATCGGAGGCCGTTGGCCGCCACGTAGTGATCCGAAAATCGGGCCGTGCCCTGCGCCGTCATGCCGCGTGCTCCCCCTGTTGTCCGGCGGCGTGGCGCCGGTCTGCGTGTGCGTCGAGCGCGGCCAACATAGAGCACGCGGCGGGGATTGCAAAGGCGGCTTTTCCTCGTCAGACCCCCGTTCAAGCCGGGGGCAGGCTCTGCGCAAGCAGGTTCCACCCCCTGGATTCCCGCTTGCGCGGGGATGACGATCGGATGAGGTCGTCGAGTACGTCCTTTCCTTTTCTATTGGGGATTACATACAAGAGGATCCTGATAGTCAAAGGGCCGGGGATGGGAGGCGAAGACCGAGGTGACCTCGGGGTTCGTTTCGACAGGCTCAACGAACTTGAGGGGGAGGTCCTTGAGCCTGTCGAAAGGCCGGGGGTGGGGGCAGCGGGACCCCCTTGGGGTTCGTTTCGACCCCTTCGATCCTTCGGCAAGCTCGGGGACCAGCCCGTTGAGCCTGTCGAAACGGGCGAAGGATGCGCTTGTCTGGAATTCCCGAAAATTGCGAAGGGAGACAGGCATCGTTATTTGCCCGCGGCGACGATCTCGCGGATGAGTTGCGGGGTGAGGGCGGCGAGCGACGTCAGGACGCGCGCAGCTCGGCTGAAGTCGTTGTGGCGGGTGTAGTCGTTCGGCACCGCGAGGCAGGCGATTCCGGCCCGCGTGGCCGCGGTGACGCCGCGGAACGTGTCTTCCACGGCTACGCAGCGGGCCGGCGGGAAGTCCATCTTCTCCGCCGCGGCCAAGAAGGCGTCGGGCGCCGGCTTGGAGCGCGCATAGTCTTCGCGTGCCACGGTATGGGTGAAGAACCGGCCGATCCCGAACCGGTCCAGCAGGAAGTCCAGGTGCTCGCGGAAGCTGTTCGTTGCCACGCTCAGCGGAAAGTCGTCCGCCAGCCGGTCGAGACAGGCTTCGACGTGCGGCATGAGTTGCGAGTCGGTCTTCAGCAGGTCG
Source organism: uncultured Binatia bacterium (SeqCode) (assembly GCA_965242795.1). Taxonomy (GTDB): domain Bacteria; phylum Desulfobacterota; class Binatia; order Bin18; family Bin18; genus Bin18. Next base: position 3,648,068 of record OZ251505.1, on the reverse strand, counting down.
AGGAGAATCGGCGAACGGCGGCGGCGCAACTCGTCCGGTTCGACCGGGAGTTGGTGTTTTTCGACGACGTACTCCGGGCCGATGCCCCGCGCGATCCAATACTCTTCGTATTCGCGCGGCGTCACCGTGACGCCGTACGGTTCCAGCACCGTGCTGTAGGCGCGGTAATACAAGCCTTCGGAGTCGATCAACACGCCGTCCAGATCGAAGATGACGCCACACTCCGCCATGCTTTCCGCCCTTCCCCCGTGATTCTGTCCGATGCGTTTTTGGCGTACACTGCCCGGCATGAAGCCGGAGCGCCCGCCCGCTGTCGAGCCCGGCGACCCGTCCGCGGCCTGGGCCGCGGTCTTTCACGGGCTCGGTTTACCTGCCTATCCCGTCGAGGCCGATGACGACACGGTTCGGATCGTGGCGCCGGCCGAGGACTGCGCGCGGCTGCTCGAAGACGAGATACGCGAGCCCCTGATCCGGCACGGCAAAGCGCTCGGCTACCGCTTCATCACGCTCGATCTCACTCACCTCGCGGATTGACCGGACGCCGGGTGGCCCGCGTCCGTCAACGCCGCACGGGACCGTTCCCAGTTCCGGCCGTCGAAGGGCTCGATCGGCAGGCCGCTCGGGTCCACCCCGTCCAGGCAGCGCACGTTGACGTCGATCATGTCGGGATGCGACCGCGGGACGTAGTACGCGGAGATGCCACACACCGGACAAAAGTAGTGCTTGGCCGTGCGGGTGTTGAATTGATAGAGCGCGGCGTCGCCCGGCGCCGACAGCAAGCGGAACCGCTCCGGCGCCACGATCCAGTGCAGGAAGCCTTTCTTGGCACAGATCGAACAGTTGCAGTCCAGCACGCGGTCGATCTTGCCCGACACCTCGAACCGCAATCTGCCGCAGTGACATCCGCCGGTATGCGTCTGCATGTTGCCTCTCATAGCACGTTTCCGTATGGGGCGTCGTCCGGCGGGAGGGCTTCGGTTTGCGTCGAAAGGTCGAAGGGCCGGGGGTGGCGTGCAAAGGCCGCGGTGACGTCGGGGTTCGTTTCGACAAGCTCAACGAACTTATGGATGGAAGGTTCCCGAGCTTCGGCGCCTCGAGCCTGCGGTCCCTGAGCCTGTCGAAGGGTTTCTGAAACGCTGAACTTCGCCGACCGACCGAGACGCATCCTACTAAAACGGCCCGGTCTCGCCGGCGCCGCCCTTGACCGTCTCGGGCGCCGGGCGATATGAGGAAGCCCGTCGGGGTGTGGCGCAGTCTGGTAGCGCACTCGCTTGGGGTGCGAGTGGTCGGCCGTTCAAATCGGCTCACCCCGACCATTCCACTTGGTATTCATCCGCGATAAACGGCCCGGTCGGAGCGTTCTTCGGTCGGGCCGCTTTTCTTTTCCCCGGTCGGCTGGCAGAATGTCGCCCGCGCCCCTCATATCCGCCTTCGCCCGCCCGAGCGGGCGCCCGCAGTCATGATTATTCTGGTGTCGAACGACGACGGGATCCAGTCGGAGGGGATTCGCCGTCTCGAAGCGGCGTTGGCGCCCCTCGGCGACGTCTATACCGTTGCCCCCGATCAGGAGCAGAGCGCGGTCAGCCACTCGCTGACGCTGCACCGCCCGCTGCGCATCGACGAGGTGGGTCCGCGGCGGTTCGCGGTCAACGGCACGCCGACCGACTGCGTGCATCTGGCCGTCAAGGGATTTCTGAACCTGCGCCCGGACGTGATCGTCTCGGGCATCAACAAGGGCCCCAACCTGGGCGACGACGTGACGTATTCGGGCACCGTGGCCGCGGCCCTGGAAGGCGCGCTGCTCGGTATTCCGGCGATCGCGGTGTCGCTGGTGACCTTCAGCCCGCCGTACCGCTTCGAGGCCGCGGCCGAGTTTTCCGCGCTGCTGGCCGAAGCCATCGTCGGCCCGCGCTTTCCGTCCGACAGCCTACTCAACGTGAACGTCCCCAATCTGCCGCGCGACCGGATTCGCGGCTATCGCTATACGCTGCAGGGCAAACGGCATTACGCCGACCGTATCGAAGTGCGAACCGATCCGCGCGGGAAGAAATATTATTGGATCGGGGGCGACGACCTGGGCTTCGACCCGATCGAGGGCTCGGACTGCGTGGCGATCCACGACGACTATATTTCAGTGACGCCGCTGTGCGCCGACCTCACCCATCACGCCGCGCTCGACACGATCCGCGACGTCCGGCTGGCCTGGGAATGACTCCGTGCCGACATGCGCCGCGTCTATCTCGACCATAACGCGACCACGCCCGTCAGGCCGGAGGTCGTCCGCGCCATGACGGCGTGCCTGGCGGAGAACTTCGGCAACCCGTCGAGCGTGCATTGGGCCGGCCGGCGGGCCAAACGCGCCCTGGAAGACGCACGCGAGCAGGTCGCCGCGTCGATCGGCGCCACGCCCGCGGAAATCCTGTTCACCGGCGGCGGCACCGAAAGCAACAATCTCGCCCTTCTGGGATTGCTGGCCGCGCACGGCAACGGCCCGGCCCGCGTCGTCACCACCGGCATCGAGCACGCGTCGGTCCGCGAAACTCTGCGGGCGCTTCGAGACCGGACGGACGGATTGGACCTGATCGAACTCCCGGTCGATCGGCAGGGGCGCGTGTGCCCGGGCGACGTCGCCGCGGCGCTCACGCCGGACACCGCGCTGGTGAGCATCGGCCTCGCCAATCACGAAATCGGCACGCTCCAACCCATCGCCGAGTCGAGCGCGCTCATCCGCGGGCGGGGCATCCCGTTCCACGTGGACGCGGTCCAGGCCGCGGGCAAGATTCCCGTGCACGTCGACCGGCTGGGGGTGGATGCGCTGTCGCTATCCGCGCACAAGATCTCCGGGCCGAAGGGGATCGGTGCGCTGTACGTGCGCACGGGCACCGCGTTGCGGCCCATGCTGCGCGGCGGTCCGCAGGAGCGGGAAAAACGTGCGGGGACGGAGAACCTGGCGGCCGCGGTCGGCTTCGGGCTGGCCGCGGAGTTGGGCGCGCGCGACGTCGAAACGCAGTCGGCGCGGCTGATCCGCCTGACGGCGAAGCTGTGGGACGGCATTCGCACCGCGGTGCCCGACGCGGTCCGCTACACCCCGGCGCGCGCCTGTCTGCCGAACACCCTGAGCGTCGGCTTTGCCGGGGCCGCGGGCGAGGGGCTGGCGATGGGCCTCGATCTGGCCGGGATTGCGGTCTCGACCGGTTCGGCGTGTGCCGCCGGCTCGCTCGAACCGTCGCACGTGTTGACGGCCCTGGGATACGACGAGGCGCAGGCGAAGAGCGCCATCCGGTTCAGCGCCGGGCGCGACACCACCGCGGACGACATCGACACGGTCATCGACGTGTTGCCCGGGGTGGTCGCGCGCGTGCGTCGGGCCGCGCGTGTGGCATGAGCACGGTTTCCGTTCGTCCCGCGCACGCCGATTTTGGAGAGAGGCAATGCCGACACCAACTGATCCGCGGACCCCGACGCGCGTGCTGGCCGCGCTGAGCGGCGGCGTCGATAGCGCCGTGGCGACCGCGCTGCTGGTCGAGGCGGGCTACGAGGTGATCGCGATCTCCATGCTGCTGGCCGGCGCCGCGGACGGCCATGCCGGCGGGTGTTGTTCGATCGACGATTTTCAGGACGCCCGGCGCGTGGCCGAGCAACTCGACGTGCCCTATTACGTCCTCAATCTGAAGGAGTCCTTTCGGACCCGGGTGATCGACGTGTTCGCGTCGGAGTATCGCCGCGGCCGGACGCCCAACCCCTGCCTGCTGTGCAACCGCGACCTCAAGTTCGACCTGTTGTGGCAGCGCGCCCGCGAACTCGACGCCGCGTACGTGGCGACCGGCCACTACGCCCGCATCGACCGCGCGCCCGACGGCACCGCCCGGTTGCTGCGCGGCACGGACGCGGACAAGGACCAGTCGTACTTCCTGTTCACGCTCGGCCAAGCCGAACTCCGGCGCACCCTGTTTCCGGTCGGCGCTCTGACCAAGCAGCAGGTGCGCGCCAAGGCTCGCGCCCTCGGCCTGCGCGTCGCGGAAAAACCGGAGAGCCAGGACATCTGCTTCGTGCCGGACGGGAATTACGCGCGCTTCCTCGACGCCCGGTTGCGGTCCGATCAGGTCACGCCGGGGGAAATCGTGACGCAGGACGGGCGGCGGCTCGGCACACACGCCGGCATTCACCGCTTCACCGTCGGCCAGCGTCGCGGCCTGGGCGTCGGCGGCCTGGACGAACCGCACTACGTGACCGGCATCGACGCGGACTCGGGGCGCGTGACCGTCGGTCCCAAGGCGGCGCTGCGCGTACCGGGTCTGCACGCCACGGACGTCTCCTGGGTGTCGGGCAAGGCGCCGGCCACCGTCCGCGTGGCCGCCAAAATCCGCTACCGCTCGCGTCCGCTGCCGGCGACCGTCGTCAGCGTGGGCGGCCGGCGCGCGGAGGTCCGGTTCGACGAGGCACAGCCGGCGGTCACGCCCGGCCAAGCCGTCGTCTTCTACGACGGCGCGCGCGTGTTGGGCGGGGGATGGATCGAGGGGCCGTTATCCGAAACGGCGCCGCACGCGGAGTAGGCGTTCCCCATGTCTTCCAACCCGTCGTCACTGTCGAGCGTTCCTGCGTCGCCGCTCGCCTCGCGCCGGGTCGCGCTGACCAGCCTGGGTTGCAAGGTGAATCAGTACGACGCCGCGGCCATTCAGGAACGCCTGTCGGCCGCGGGCCATCAGTGCGTGCCGTTCGACGAGGCGGCCGACGTGTACGTCGTGAACAGTTGTACGGTGACCCATCAGGCCGACGCGGAGAGCCGCCAACTCTGCCGGCGCGCCAAACGCCGCAACCCCGCGGCGCGGGTGGTCATGACGGGCTGCTACGCGCAGGTCGATCCGCGGGCCGTGTCCCGGCTGGCCGAAGTGGATTACGTCGTCGGCCTCAACCGTCTCGACGACATCGTCCGCCTCGTCTCGGGTGACGGCTCGGCGGAGACACATGTGGAACCGCCCGCACACCCGACCGTGTTCGTCAGCGACCTGCGCAAGACCGAGGCTGAAACGCGGCCGGGCATCGACACGTTCGGCGCACTGGACTTCGCCGGCCAGACCCGCGCGTTTCTGAAAATTCAGGAAGGCTGCGACCTGTTCTGTACGTTCTGCATCGTGCCCCGCTCGCGCGGGACGAGCCGCAGCGTGGCGCCGCGCGTCGTCCTGGATCAACTGGACCGGCTGGCCGCGCGCGGCTTTCAGGAGGTCGTGCTGACCGGCATTCATCTGGGCGGGTACGGTCACGACCTCGACCCGCGCATCGATCTGACGTGGCTCCTCGAAGCCATCGAGGAGCGCCGCCCCGTCCCGCGCGTCCGCCTCAGTTCGCTCGACCCGCACGAAATCGGCCCGCGGCTGCTGCACCTCCTGGCCGAGTCGGAAACGCTGTGTCCGCATCTGCACGTCCCGTTGCAGTGGGGGGAGGACTCCATCCTCAAGCGCATGCGCCGGCGCTACGACACGGCCCTGGCGCGCGACGTGCTGGCCGCAGCGCGCAGCCGGCTGCCCGACGCCGCGTTGGGGACCGATCTGATCGTCGGGTTTCCGGGCGAGGGCGAGGCCGAGTTCGCCCGCGGCCTGGAGTTTCTCGAAGACAGTCCGTTCACCTATTTTCACGTGTTTCCCTATTCGGTCCGCGCCGGCACGACCGCGGCAAAATTTCCCGACAAGCTGCCGCCAGCGGTCATTCAGCAACGCGCCGCGCAAGTGCGGCGGCTGGGCAAACGCAAACAGGCCGAGTTCGCCCGCGGTTTCGTACACGCCTGCCTGCCCGTCCTGTTCGAGCACACCCGCGACAAAACCAGCGGCCTGCTCAAAGGCTACAGCCGCAACTACCTGCGCGTGTATGCGCCGGGCGGCGACGGGGACGTGAACCGCGAGGTGCCGGTGCGCATCACCAAGGCCGACGGCGGCCGGCTGGACGGCGCAATCCTCACCGCCGGCCCCGACGGATGACGTCCATGCCCGAAACGCAGGCAACGAGCCGGCCGAACGGGACCGACCCGGACGCGGACGCCGCCCGCGACTTTCAGACCGTGCTCGGCTACACGTTCCGCGACCCCGCGCTGTTGCAGTTGGCCCTGACCCACCGCTCGGCCCGGCTCGGGGAGGGCGAAGATCACAACGAAAAGCTGGAGTTCCTGGGCGACGCCGTGTTGGGGCTGGTGATGAGCGACCTGCTCTACCGCCGGTTTCCCGCCTACCGGGAAGGCGAATTGTCCAAAATGCGCGCGTCGCTCGTCAACGCCCAAGTGCTGACGGTCAAGGCGCGCGGGCTGGGTCTGGGCGACCGGCTGCGCATCGGTCCGGGGGAGGAACACAGCGGCGGGCGCGCCAAATCGTCCATTCTGGCCGCGGCGTACGAAGCCGTGCTGGGCGCGGTCTATCTCGATGGCGGATTCGCGCCCGTGACCCGGCTGGTGGCCGCACACTTCGCCGCGGACCTGCAAGAGACGGCGCGCATCGACACGTTCGACAGCAAGACGCGCTTGCAGGAAATCACCCAGAAAATCTTCAAGGCCACGCCCGACTACCAAGTCGTCGAAGCGCACGGCCCCAACCACGACCAACGCTTCGTGAGCCGCGTTTCGATTGCCGGCACGGACTACGGCAGCGGGCACGGCCGCACGAAAAAGCAGGCCCAGCAGGCCGCCGCGGCCGAAACCCTCGAACTGCTCAAACGCGAAAGTCTGGCCACGGCCGACGACGCGTGAGCCGTGCACGTTCCGATGTTCTATCCCCTGCTGCGCCGGCTCGCCTTCACCCTCGATCCCGAAACCGCGCACCATCTGTCCATTACCGCCCTCAAACTCATCCAGGCCGGACAACGGCACCCCGCGCCCGCGCTCACGCATCCCCTACTCGACCAGAACATCTGGGGCATACGATTCCCCAACCCGGTCGGGCTGGCCGCGGGCTACGACAAGAACGCCGAACTGCCGCTGGTCTGGTCGCGCCTGGGGTTCGGCTTCGCTGAATTGGGCACACTCACCGCTCACCCCCAGCCGGGCAACCCGCGGCCACGCATCTTCCGCCTCCCTCGACAGGGCGCACTCATCAACCGCCTCGGCTTCAACAACACCGGTGCCGAGGCCGCGGCCGCCCGCCTCGCCCCGCTTCTTTCGACCCCGCGCCCAGTCCCGCTCGGCTTCAACCTGGGCAAATCGCGCACGACCCCGATCGAGGCCGCGGCCGACGACTACTGCCGAAGCTGCGCCGCGGTCTTCCCATTCGCCGACTATCTGGTGGTCAACGTCAGTTCGCCCAACACACCCGAATTGCGTACGCTGCAAGAGCCCGATCGCTTGGCCCGCCTCCTCGACGCCCTTCTGACTCGGATTCGCGGGTTGGCGCACGCGGCGAACACGACGCCGACCCCGCTGCTGGTCAAAATCGCACCCGACTCGACCGACGAACAGATTGTCGAAATCGTGCGGTTGGCACGCGACGTCGGCGTAGGCGGGTTGATTGCGACCAACACCACGGTCGAGCGCCCGGGGCTCGGCTCGGCTGAATACGAAGTTGGTGGGCTGAGCGGCCGTCCGCTCGCGGCACGCGCCACCGAGGTCGTGCGGCTGGTCTATCGCGCGAGCGAAGGGGCACTACCGATTGTCGGCGTGGGCGGCATCTTCTCAGCGGAAGACGCCTACGAACGGATCCGCGCCGGCGCCTCCCTGATCCAGCTTTACACCGGCTTGGTGTACGAAGGGCCGTTCCTGGCGCGACGAATCGTGCGGGGATTGATCCGCATACTTGAGAGAGAAGGGGTCAGCCGTCTCTCCCAAGTCGTTGGCAGCGGATCCTGACAAAAGGTATCCATATCCTGGATTCTCGTTTGCGCAGGAATGACGACCTCTGCATACCCGTTCCTCTTTCCCGATAGCATTACGAACAAGGTGATCCTGGGACTCTTTCGACACGGAACGACCCTTCGACCTTTCGATAAACTCAAGGCACCGCAAGCTCAGGGACCTAGCTCAACGGGCTGAACCTTGAGTGTACGATGCTCTGAGCTTGTCGAAGAGTCGAAGGGCCGGGGGTGCGGAGGTCACGGTGACATCGGGGTTCGTTTCGACAGGCTCAACGAACTTGGGGATGGAAAGGTCGCTGAGCTTGCGGCGCCTGAGCCTGTCGGGAGCATCTTGGTCTTGATTTCCCGCCGTCGCTGGTTCTCTCCGTAGGGGCAGGCCCCCGTGCCTGCCCTGCATCAGGGCAACCACAGGGGGTTGCCCCTACACGCGGAGCCCCGCATCCGCTGGGAGTTTCGAATCAAGCCCCACACTCCAACAAAACAGGAATTCCATACGAGAGGCCCCTGCGCCCGTTGCGACACCTCGACAAGCTCAGGGACCTAGCTCAACGGGCTGAACCTTGAGTGTAGGATGCTCTGAGCTTGTCGAAGAGTCGAAGGGCCGAGGGTGCGAAGGTCGCGGTGACATCAGGGTTCGTTTCGACAGGCTCAACGAACTTGGGGATGGAAAGGTCGTTGAGCTTGCGGCGCCTGAGCCTGTCGGGAGCATCTTGGTCTTGATTTCCCGCCGTCGCTGGTTCTCTCCGTAGGGGCAGGCCCCCGTGCCTGCCCTGCATCAGGGCAACCACAGGGGGTTGCCCCTACACGCGGAGCCCCACATCCGCTGGGAGTTTCGAATCAAACCCCACACTCCAACAAAACAGGAATTCCATACGAGAGGCCCCTGCGCCCGTTGCGACATCTCGACCAGCTCAGGAACCTAGCTCAACGGGCTGAACCTCGAGTGTACGATGCTCTGAGCTTGTCGAAGAGTCGAAGGGCCGGGGGTGCCGAAGGCCGCGGTGACATCGGGGTTCGTTTCGACAGGCTCAACGAACTTGGGGATGGAAAGGTCGCCAAGCTTGCGGCGCCTGAGCCTGTCGGGAGCATCTTGGTCTTGATTCCATGCCGTCGCTGGTTCTCTCCGTAGGGGCAGGCCCCCGTGCCTGCCCTGCATCAGGGCAACCACAGGGGGTTGCCCCTACACACGGAGCCCCACACCGTTACTGCTGGGGTACGGTTTCTATGCGGCGGGGTTGCCCCTACACGCGGAGACCCACATCCGCTGGGAGTTTCGAATCAAGCCCTGTACTCCGATAAAATAGGAATTCCATACGAGAGGACCCTGCGCCCGTCGCGACATCTCGACCAGCTCGGGGACCACACGCTCACCGACGAAGATCAATGGGCTGTTCCCCGAGCTGAATGCTCATGTTTTGGCCGCGCCGAGACCCGGGCTTCACACGCCAAGCACGGTTCAGGCCACGACGCAGGACTGGGCCAGGTCGGAGAACAACGCCCAGCGCTCGATGCTGCGCGGCTCTTCGATGAGGCCGCTGGTCAGGCCGACGAAGAGCAGGTCGCGGGCCGGGTCGGCCCAGGCCATGATGCTGCTCGCGCCCGCATGCCCATACGTGCCCGAGGAGGCGAGCGTGCCGAAATAGGTCGGGAAGATCCCGCGCCCGCGCACCCAGAAGCCCAGGCCGCGGTTGGCCGGGGCATGCGGCCACTGTTTGGCTACGCGCATGGGCTCGATCAGCCGGTCTTCCATGTCGCCGGTGTGGATTGTTGTGGCCAGTTCGACCAGGGCCGGGCTGAGCAGCCGGACGCCGTCGAGAGCACCGCGGTTCAGCCACATCTGGTAGAAACGCGCCAAGTCGAAGATCGTCGAGTACGAGCCCGCGCCCGGAATGGCCGCGGCCTGCACATCCGGTGCGTTGAAGGCTTCCAGAAACGACATGGGGAACGGGACGCCGCCCTCGTCCAGCGCCTGAAGGGGGACGCGGCGCTCCTGCATGTCGGGCCGCACGCCCATGTGCGAGTCCGTCATGCCCAACGGGCCGTAGATGTCCTCGGTGCACATCTGCGTGAAGCTGCGCGTTCCGCCGTCGGCGCGGCGGGCGATCTCACCCAGAATCCACGAGCCGGTCAGTGCGTGGTAATGCACCGCGGTACCCGGCTCGAACTCCAGCGGCTGGGCGCAGATGCGCGCGATGGTCGCGTCCCAATCCCCCCAATTCGACATCGGCCAGTCGGGTGGCAGCGTCGGGAACCCTGAGGTGTGCGTCAGGACCTCCGCCACGGTGACCGCGCGTTTGCCGGCCGCGGCGAACTCGGGAATGTAGTCCGCCACCTTGTCGAACAGTTGGACGGCGCCCCGGTCCACCTGCATGAGCAGCAGCGTGGCGGTGACCGGTTTGGAGGTCGAGAACAGGCAGAAAATGTCGTCCGTCCGCGCGGCGCGGTTCGTCGCGGGCTCGCTCTGCCCGACGGCGCGGGCCGCCACGATGCGCCCCTTGCGCGCCATCAGGAACGCGCCGCCGAACAGCCAGCCCTCTTCGATCTTGCGCTCGACGGTCGAGTAGAAACGGTCGATGCGGGCGGCGTCCATGCCGACGTCCGAAGCGTTGGCGGTCTCCATGCTTTTCCTCCTTTTGTGGGGAGCGGCGGCACGTGAAGGGAGCTCCCCACCCTGGCCCTCCCCCTCAAGGGGGGAGGGAAAGAATTGCTTACTGCCGGTCCGCGGGCGGTTCGATGGTCATCCCCATGATGTTGTAGCCGCCGTCGATGTGCACGATCTCGCCCGTGATCTTCTCCGCCAGCGGACTGCACAGAAACAGCGCGGTCTTGCCCACGTCGTCGTTCACGATTTCCGACCGCAGCGGCGAGTATTCCCGAAAGTGCGCGTGCATGAGCGAAAAGCCCGGAATGCTGGTCGCGGCGCGCGTCGAAACCGGACCGGGCGACAGCCCGTTGACGCGGATGCGGTGCGGCGCCAAGTCGAACGCCAAGTTGCGGATGATGTTCTCCAAGGCCGCCTTGGCGACGCTCATGAGTTGATAGCCCGGAATGACCTTCTCGGCCGCCAGATAAGTCAGCCCCAGAATGCAGCCGCCGCGGTCCTGCATGAGCGGCAACAACCCGCGCGACAACGCGATCAGCGAATACGCGCTGACGTCGAGCGCCAACGAAAAGTCCTCCCGCGAGGTGTCCACGAAGCGCCGCTCGAACGACGCCGGCGGGGCATAGGCAATCGAGTGGACGAGATAGTCGATGTGGCCGTGCGCGTGGCCGATCCGTTCGACCATGCCGGCAATGGCGTCGTCCTTGCTCACGTCGCATTCGACTACGGGCGGGTCGTCGAGTTGCTCCAGAATGTTGCCCATCAAGCGGCGGATGGCCCGGCGTTGGATCGATAGCACGACGTTGGCGCCGCCGGCGTGCAGATATTTGGCGATCGGCCAGGCGATCGAGTGTTCGTCCAGTACGCCGGTGACCAGCGCGGTTTTACCCGAGAAGTCGAGAAAGTCTGCTATCCCGCCGTCGTGCTCAGCCATTCGTCCTCCGTTGTTTTCTCTCCCGGTCGAGACCGATGCCGACCCGCCGGAATGCCGCCGCGCTATCGGCCGGTGAATTTCGGTTCGCGTTTCTCCACGAACGATTGAATCGCCTCCCGGTGATCCTGCGTGTGGAAACACTGTTTTTCGATGGCGAGCGAGGTGTCGAGCACGAGGTTGACGGTGTCGCGCAGAATCTTGTTGACCGACACCTTGGTGCCGCGGACGGCCAGCCGCGGCCCGTTCGCCAAACGCTGCGCGAAGGCATGGGCGGTATCGAGCAACTCGCCGGCGGGCACGACGTGATTCACCAAGCCGATCCGCTCCGCCTCGCCGGCGGAGACCAGATCGCCGGTCATCAGGAACTCCTTGGCCCGCGCCGCGCCGACCAGCCACGGCCAGATGATGGCCCCGCCGTCGCCGGCCACGACGCCGACGCGCACGTGCGGGTCGCCGATCCGGGCGTTGTCCGCGGCATAGATGACGTCCGAGAACAGCGCCAACGTGGCGCCCAATCCCGTGGCCGGGCCGTTCACCGCGGCGATGATGGGCTGTTCGACTTCGAGCATGTCGATGATGATCTTGCGCGCCTCGGCGAACAGGGCGTCCAACTGCGCCGGGGTCATGTCCTGAAACCACTTGATGTCCCCGCCCGCGCAAAAGGCGCGCCCCCTGCCGGTCAGGAGCACCGCCTCGGTCTCCGCGTCCTGCGCGATGTCGGCGAAGACCTGCGACAACTCGGTGTGCAGTCGGGCGTTGATCGCATTCAGCGCCTGCGGTCGGTTCAGCGCAACGGTCAGCACCTTGGCGTCACGTTCCACGCTCAGACATTCGTACCGGCTGTAGTCCATGCGGGCTCCCTTCTTTTCCGACACGGTCTTTGGGAATGACATACAGGAGGATCCTGGAACTCTTCTCAACTTACAGACTGTACACTCCTGGTTGAGAACCCTTCGACAAGCTCAGGGACCAGCCCGTTGAGCTTGTCGAAACGGTCCCCCGGATCCTCTTGTATGTCATTCCCCTGTCTTTTGTTATGAATGGCCGCGGCCTGTGCTGCGGACGGCCCTCACGGCGTCCGAGCGAGCGGCCCATTATCGGCCCGGGCCGGGTGGACGATCAAGGGAAACGGATATGCGGATTTTCTTTTGCCGGCAAGGACTGCGCTACGTGTGCAAAATACTCCAGCAGGAGTTGCCGGAGGACGAGGTCCTGGACTGCGCGCCCGACGCGGTCGCCGCAACCGCGATGGAAGCGGACGTACTGATCCCGACCGTCTCGCCGGTCGGCGCGGACGCCCTCCGCTCCCCGCGCCTCAAACTCGTGCAACAGTACGGCGCCGGGCTGGACTCGGTCGACATCCCCGCGGCGACCGAGGCGGGCGTGCCGGTCGCCAACGTCCCCACCGCGGGGACCGGCAACGCCGAATCCGTCGCCGAGATCGCGCTGCTGTTCATGCTCGGCCTAGCCCGCAACTATCCGCAGACCCAACACAGCATCCGAAACCGGGTGCTCGGCTCGCCCATGGGGTTGGCGTTGAAAGGCAGGACCGTCGCCATCGTCGGCTACGGCGGGATCGGTCGGGCGCTGGCCGAACGGCTGGCCGGATTCGAAATGACGGTATTGGCCGTATCGCGCCGCGGCCCGGGCTTCGGCAAGCCGGACGACCGCGGGATCGTGGCGCGCCACGTCGCGCAGGACGCGTTGCACGACGTGCTGCGCGCGGCCGATTTCGTGGTGGCCGCGCCGCCTCTCAATGACGACACCCGCGGGCTGCTCGGACCCGCGGAATTCGCCTGCCTGAAGCCCTCCGCCTTCGTCGTCAACGTGGCGCGCGGCCCGGTCGTGGATTACGCCGCGCTACTGGACGCACTGAAAACGGGCCACATTGCCGGGGCCGGGCTGGACGTCTTCTGGCAGGAGCCGTTCGACCCCGACGACGAAATTTTCCGCTACAACGTACTGGCGACGCCCCACGTCGGCGGCGCGACGGACGTCAGCCTGCAAGGCATCGCCAAGCACGTGGCCGAGAACGTCAACCGCCTGCGCCGCGGCGCGCCACTCCTCAACTGCGTCAACCCGACGGTACGGCCGAAAGACTGACGCCTTCTTCGACAGGAGTCATCAACCATGAACGTGACGTATTTCAAGGATACGGATACCGCGCTCCTGGAGTTCTCGGAGCAGCCCGTGCAGGAGACGAGGGAAGTCAACGAGAACGTCTATCTCGACCTGGATGCCGACGGCAACGTCGTCAGCATGACCATCGAGCACGCGGGCGCCTCCACCGCCCTTCCCCAAGTCCTCGTGCAGCAGTACGGCGACGCTGCGGCCCGGTAGCGCGTGCGACCGGTCGCATTGTCGGGAAGCCGAGACCTCGACAAGAAAAAAAGCGGAGGGGTGACCCTCCGCTTTCGACGTTCATGGACCGAGTGCGCCGCCGGGTCAACGCTGCTCGGACGGCACGTACGGCGCGGCGTGGGCACCGGTATAGACCTGGGTCGGTCGGAAGATGCGGTTGTTCTCGAGTTGCTCGTGCCAGTGCGCCAACCAGCCAGCCACGCGCGCAATCGCGAAGATGGGCGTGAACTGGTCGATCGGCACGCCGAGCTTGTCGTATACGACGCCCGAATAGAAATCGACGTTCGAGGCGATGCCCTTGGCCCCGACGCGCTCGCCGATGATCTTCTCGACCTCCTGGGCGACCTTGTACAGCGGGTGCTCGCCTTTGGCCTTGAAGAGCTGCATGGCCAAGCCCTGCAAGGCGTTCGCGCGCGGGTCCTTGACCTTATAGACCCGGTGCCCCATCCCCATGATCTTCTGTTTGGCCGCCAGGCGCGCTTCGATGAACGGCTTGGCGTTGTCCACCGTCCCGATCTCCCGGAACATCTTGAGCGCCTGCTCGTTCGCGCCGCCGTGCAGCGGCCCGGTCAGCGCGCCGATCGCCGACGAGACCATCGTGTAGGGGTCGGCCTCGGTAGAGCCGACGACGAGGCCGCTGAACGTCGACGCGTTCATGGTGTGCTCGGCGTGCAGGATCAGGCAGACGTCCATGATGCGCGCGTCGAGCGGGTCCGGCTCCTCCTCGTTCAGCATCCAGAGAAAATTCGCGGCGTGCGACAGGTCGTCGCGCGGCCGGACCGGCTCGTCGCCGTGCCGCATGCGCTCGAACGCCGCCACGATGGTCGGCATCTTGGCGATCAGGCGGACCGTGGACCAGTAGCGCTGGTCTTGGTCGCGGATGTCGCGCGCCGGGTAGAACATGCCCATTGCCGCGACCGCGGATTGCAGCATGTCCATGGGGTGGCCGTTCTCTGGCATGCACTTCAGCATGTCGAGAATGCGGTATTTGACCCGGCGGTGCGTGCGCAGGTCGTGGTCGAACTGCTTGATGTCGTCCTGCGTCGGCAGCCGGCCGAACAGCAGCAGGTAGGCGACCTCCTCGTAGGTGCTCTTCTCGGCCAGATCCTCGATCGAGATGCCGCGGTACTCCAGGATCCCTTCCTGACCGTCGATGAAGCCGATTTCCGACTCCATGATGGGCACCCCTTCAAGCCCGGGTACCAATTTTTCCATAGCCCGCCTTTCTACACCGTGCCTGTGCACCGTGACGCATGTTCCGATTACCCGACCGCGGGAAGCGTTGCCCGCGGGGTCGCTAGGCCATCTGTTTGTTGAACGATTCCAGGTCGAAATAGTCGCGCCACGCGGTGATCTTGCCGTTCGTGACCTCGAAAATGCCGGCGACGGGCAGCGAAATCGTCTTGGGCCCCATGACGAAGGTGTCCACACGCTCGTTCATGACGACGTTGCCCGCGGAGGTCGTATGCTTGATCTCGAACTCCGCGCTCTGGGCGTCCTTCAGGAACGGCTCGACGAATTTCCGAATGGCGGCGTGGCCGACCAGCGGCTCCATCGGGATGTTGTGATAGAAGCAGTCCTCGCTGAGATAGCTCAGAATGGTGTCGGGATTGCGCGTGGACCAGGCGTTGCAGAAGTCGGTGACCAGTTTCTCGGCGCTCATCGGGGGTTCCTCCTTGTCCGGTCGGTTCGAGGGCGGATACCGCACGTCCTCGTGCGGCGTGCGGCATTCCTATCCGAAACGCGTTCGGAATAGCAAGCCTGCACGGGTGGCGTCGCGTCAACGCTGGCGGGTCCCTTTTCTCCGTTCGGAGAACCCCCCTTCCGCCCTTCTCAGGGGGCCGTTGCATTGACGCCGGCGGGGCCTTTCTCTACCCTCCGGGCGTGGACGACTTCCACCATCCGTTCGCCCCGTCCCCAGCCGATATTCGCGGGCGGCGGCCCGAGGTGAGCGGCATTCTCCCGAACCTGTTCGTCGGCGAGTACCCGCGCTGCGAAGATATTCGCTGGCTCGTCCAAGTCTTCGGAATTTCAGCGGTTTTGAGCCTGCAGGACGCCGACGACCTGCGTCTCAAGGGTCTCGACGAAGCCGCCTTGCGGACCGCGTATGCGGAGCAGGGCGTGGAGTTTCTGCGCACGCCGGTAGCCGACTACGACTGCGACAGCCTGGCCGAGGGACTGCCCCAAGCGCTGAACATGCTGCACGCCGGCCTGGAGCGGGGCCGGCGCGTCTTTCTGCACTGCAACGCCGGCTGCAACCGCGCGCCGACCGTCGCCATCGCCTACCTCCACGCGCACCGGAGCATGTCCTTGGAAGCGGCGCGCGACTATTTCAAGGCGCGGCGGGCGTGCGGCCCGTACATGCAACTCCTGCACGACTATTTCGGCTCGCCGGCCGCCGGCGGCTAACAGAACGTCGCGAACACGCTGTCGGCCACGAACAGCCCGCGGCGGCTCAACGCGACGCGGTCCGCTGCGCACTCCAACAACCCGTCGGCCACGAGTTGCGTGGCGTGCGGAAACCGCGCGAAGAAGGGCCGGCCGAATCGCGCCGCGAACGCCTCCAGCGGCATGCCCGCGGACTGGCGCAGATTGAGGAAGACGAACTCCCCGCACGCCTGGTCCTCGGTCAGTTCCTCCACGGATTCGACCGCGCTCCCCCGGTCAAGCGCCGCGTCCATATACGCGCGCGGACTCCGCACGTTGCTCCAGCGGCACCCCCACCTCCCGCTGCGCGCCTCCGTTTCCGGGGAACCCGGCTCGGGAGAGTCCGAGCCGTTCTTCCCCGGCAGAAAAGAATGCGCGCCCGCGCCGACGCCCAGATAACCCTCCCCCCGCCAGTAGCGCAGATTGTGTCGGGACGCCCGCCCCGGCTGCGCGAAATTGGAAATCTCGTAGTGCTCGTAGCCGTGGGCCGCGCACGCCTCCAGCACGCGCGCGTACATGGCGGCCTCGGTCTCCTCGTCCACGGGCCGGAGGCGGCCCTGCGCGCGCATGGCGAAGAACGGCGTGTTTTCTTCGTACGTCAGGCCGTACAGTGCGATGTGTTCCGGCCGGCAGGCGAAAAGCCGGGCAAGGTCGCGGTCCAGCATGGCGAGCGTCTGTCCCGGCACGCCGAAGATGAGGTCCACGTTCAGATCGGCGAACCCGGCCGCACGGGCGTCCAGTATCGCGCGCAACGCCGTCTCTCGATCGTGCAGGCGCCCCAGCCGGTCGAGCAGCGCAGGCTCGAACGATTGCACGCCGAGACTCAAGCGATCGATGCCGACGTCCCGGTAGCCGCGCAGTCTCGCCGGGGTGAGCGAGGCCGGGTCGGCTTCGAGCGAGACGTCCGCGACCGACGCCCGCCCGCATTCCGCGAACACCCGGTCCAGGAACCGCGCCAGCGACGCGGGTTGGAACAGCGACGGCGTGCCGCCGCCGAAATAGATGGTCCGGAGGGGCTCCCCCCGCCAGTCCGCGGAGCGTATCGCGTGCGTGAATTCTTCGCACAGCGCATCGACGTAGCGCGCCTCGGGCCGTGTCTTCGGCGCGTACGCGTTGAAATCGCAGTACGGGCACTTGCTGAGGCAGTAGGGAATGTGGACGTAGAGGGAGAAGGACACGGCCAGGCCCGTCAGCGGTAGCGGCGCAACACCGCGACCACCACGCCGCGCACCTCGACCTGGTCCGCGGGGACGCGCAGGGGTTCCATGTCGGGGTTGGCGGGCTGCAGGCGGATTCGCCCGCTGGCCTCCCGGTGGAATTTCTTGACCGTCGCGTCGCCGCCGATCAGGGCGACCACGGTTTCGCCGTCGTCCGCGGTCGGCCGCGACTCGACGACGACGTAATCCCCATCCAGAATGCCCTCGCCGATCATGGATTCGCCTCGGACCCGCAGCGCGAACGTATCGTGCGGCCGGCGCACGAAGTCCACCGGCACGGCCAGACGATCCCGGGTCTCGACCGCCTCGATCGGCACGCCCGCGGCGACCTGCCCCAGCAGCGGCAACTCGACGGCCTCGGCGGTATCTTCGGGCGGCGCCAGCTCGATGGCGCGGCTCAGGTTGCAGCCGCGGGTAATGACGCCCTTGTCTTCCAGGTTGCGCAGATGCTTGTGCACCGTCGCCGGCGACGACAAGCCGAAGTGCCGGCCGATTTCCTCGATCGTCGGCGCATAGCCCTGCGCCTCCACGTAGGCTGCCAGATAATCGCGGATTTCCTTCTGCCGCTTGGTCAGCGTCATGTGTGCCTCCACCCTGTCCTGTCCGGTGTATGCCAGCGAACAAAAGGCGAATCAAGAGCGAGCGGAATATATAATTCGAAATTCAATGCTGGTCTTCAGGTCCTATCACTCCCCCCTTGAGGGGGAGTCGGCGAGCCAAGGGCGTCAGCCCACCGGCGCGCCGGTGGGGGGTCCTCGGCGCGGCTTGCACGAGGGTGAACATCCGATTCGACGGAATACCTCAAAGGAGATGATGCCTCAGTTCGAGACTCCCGAGATGATCCAATACTGCGATTCGGTCCCTCATCCCCTCTCCGGGAGTGCATCGGTTCGAAATTCCCTTGGTGAAGATGGCCGTTCCTTCGTTATTCCCTTGTCACTCCCTCGCCACTCCACCGTCACTCCCTCATCTCTCTTTCGCCATTCCCCCGTCTCCCCCTCGTCATTCCCGTGAAAACGGGAATCCAGGGGAAACGTGTCCCTTTCCTGCTCCGCAACGGATGCCGTAGGGGCGACCGGCCGGTCGCCCCTACGATGCAAGGCAAGGCTGCTTGAACTTGGTCGGTGAGCCGCGGAGAGGCGAATCGGACGACGGGAGGGGCGACGCATGCGTCGCCCCTACGAGGGAAACCCGTCCGTCAGGGTAGGTGCGCCTTGGCGTGAATCAGCGCCGTACGAAAGTCTGGGGGATTATATACTTAACGATCCTTGCTTATTCTTTTCGTTCAATGACGGTGTGTAGGGGTGTAAGATTTTACGCCCCTACGCCTGACGAGGGGCAAAAATGCGTCTCAGGATCGTCAAGTATGTAGCCCCCAAAGTCTGCGCCCGTCTGATATGAAAGCCGCACGCCCGGCATGATCGCCGGCAGGCACTCTTCAGGCGTCCGGTGCTGCGGGCATGGTCCGCTTGGGACGTTCGACGCCCGGTCGCCGTCTCATCCTGGGACGAGTTTCCGCCCCTCTCCCCTTCGGCCCACCGTGGCCATGCCGGACCAAGGGGGGCAAGCCCCCCTTGGAACCCCCCGGAACGTAAGGAAGTAAAGATTCAGGGGGTTAATCTCCGGGCAACACGGAATCCGACGTTGCTGTCCCGGCCTCCGGTGGAGTACCCGTCGCGGAGCGCGGACCGGAGGGCCCCCGGGTCGAGGCTCCAGGAGCCGCCGCGCAAAAGGCGGGTGTTACAGTCTCCTTGCTCCCACGCGCTGCCATCGGTCGGTGCCCCCGCATACGTCGCGTTCAAACAGTCCTGCACCCACTCCCACACGTTCCCGTGCACGTCGTGCAGCCCGAACCCATTCGCCGCGAACGACCCCACCGGCGCCGTCTGCTTGTCGTCCCACCGACTCCCGCACCCGTCGCAATTCGCCCGGTTCCGCCCCACCTCGTTCCCCCAACTGTACTTCCGCGTCCCGCTCCCCGCCCGCGCCACGTACTCCCACTCCGCCTCGCTCAGCAGCCGGTACGGCTCCTCCGTCTTCTCACTCAGCCACATGACATACGTCTGTACGTCATGCCAATGCACGTTCATCACCGGTCGCTTCCCCCGCCCCCAGCCCTTGTCATCGGGCCGATGTCCGTAACACCCCCCGTCCGCCACGCACGCGTCCCACTCCGCGAACGTCACCTCGTATTTCCCCACCGCGAACGGCTCTCCGATCGTCACCCGATGGATCGGCATCTCAGCCGGCCCCTCCGGCGACCCCATCATGAAGCTCCCCGCCGGCACCACCACCATCTCCGGACACGCTTCGCAGTCCCGGAAAACCGTACCGGCCTCCATCTCCTGTGCATGCCCGGCCCCCGGCACCGCCGCGGACGATACCCACCCCACGGCCAGCGGGAGCAAAACTCTGGCAGCCCACCTCTGCATCATCTCCGGCTCCTTCCTCTTCGAAGATCTCCACCGTCACCCGGCACCCACCGTCAATTTTCCGTCTTCTTGCAGACGTCGTTCTTCAGGGTGACGTACACGGCGCGGTTCAGGAATTCCGCATCGTATCGCCGCGGGCCGTGCAGGACGCCGTTGTCCGCCGGCTTCTCGGCCGTCATCGCTTCATGGGTTTTCCACGGTTTGTACGAGAGATCGAATTTCAATCCATCTGTTGCACCGTAGGTGAATTCTTCGTCCTTGCCGGCGCTGTCCAACCGTCGACACAACTGCCCGCCGCCGTTCTCGAAACTGCCGACTTCGATCCCCCCGTCGCTCCCGCAGGCCCAGCGCTCTCTTGGTCTTCCGAGCAGGAACTCGACGACCGCCTCGGCGCGTTGGTTGGCGACCTCGCAGTTCACCAACGCGGACCCGCGGGGAGTGACTCGGCCGCCGAGCGCCATGGGCGCCGTGCTGGAGAACGCGCGAATCTCCAACTCCGGTCGCGGTCCCGAATCGGCGCAGTGCTCGATGGCCTTCTTGAATTCAGCCAACCATCGTTGCTGTCCGTCGTCGAGACAGATACCTTCCCGGCTCTCGAGGTCGGCGTCTTCGACGTGCGCCAACACGAACGTCTTGTCCTTCTCGAAGAAGTATTGGACGTTTTCGGCAGAGTCCGTGACGATGATGGGGGACGGTTGCTCGACCTTTCCTTCGATTCTTTCTTGCCAATCCTTGAAATCTTTTATTGGAAGATAGGCGAACATACTCACGGTCAAGAGTAGAGAGGATGCCTTTAAGAACTGCCACGAAGCAACGGACATGTCTTTGACAGACGGCCGGATGAGGGAGAGATTTTCGTCCCGGGTGCGCGTCAGGCTTTCTCCGACGTCCAATCCTGGAATCCATTCTCCATCCACGATCACCGATCTGGCTATGCCGAAGATGTCCCGCAAGGATTTCTTGATGGTCTCCCATTTCTGTTTCAGAAAGTTGGCCAATAACCCCATCCCGCTCAGCAACGTGATCAGACTGATGGTTTCTGCAACCCCGACGACAGTTTCCCAATCCCCACTTTGCAACCACTTCCACGCACAGACCCAGATATAAGCAACCACAAACAGGAGAAGAGGAACGAATCCCGTAGTCAGGACGATGAGCAGGCTCCGCGCCAGAACACGCAACAAGAAGTGAATAGGGTAGAGGAGTAGCTTGAGCACGAAAATCAGCCGGGCACCGACCTTGTTCCAAATCCCCATGACTGCTTCCTCTCCATGACTCGGCGTTTTCACCCTTGATTGCCCCGCTCCCTAAAACAACTCGTCCTTCCCCCCGGAAAGTTTGATGGCGTGAATCAGGGCTTTTTGTACCCTTTCAATATCTTTGTGATTTACAGGAATATCTATTTCCCCTATAGTTCTCGTTGTCGTGTCATCAATTTCACCACCCAAATCTCGGTAAACATTCCTACATGATACACACATCCCGCGAGTGCAAGATACCGTAACTGCGTCACTCTTCACGTCCACCGTAGTTGACAAAGCGCCTGATTGAAACGTGTATGTTACGGCGGAACCGTTATGATCATAAGTATGAATATAAGTGACAATTCCCCCATTCAATCTGAAATATTTTTGATAACCACTGACGGTGCTTATTTTTGCCTCTATGTATTGAATGGTCTCTGCCAACGATGGTTCCGCAGCGAGCGCCGAGGGGGATAAAAAGGGAACGATCAAAACCCAGAGTAGCTTCACCAGATGCCGTTTCGTCAACTTGGTTGCGTGCTGCTGGGCGTTCTCGGTTGCCGGTCTGTCGAGACGCATGGTTCCTCCTATTCGAGGTTATCTTCTTCTTTGACCGTCCTTGCACGGGGTCGCCGAGACCAGCGCCGGCGCACCGTCCACCGCCCGATTCGGCATGGAACCGTCTCCCCCGTCCTCAATTGAAGATCTCCACCGTCACGCGGCACACCCACCGCTCCACGGGTTTGCCCTGCTCCATGACCACCTCCCGCACGCAGTCCCCGCAGTAGCTCGGCAGCCGCCCGCCCTGCCGCGGCCCGCCCATCATCACGTGCGCGTCCCGCCGCACCCCCTCGCACGCCTCGGCCTTGGTGTGGCCGACGCGTGCCATGTCGATGCGCTCGGCCACCGCGTAGTCCGCGACCAGCAGGAGCAGTCCCGCGGCCAGCAGCATGACGCCACGCGTCGCACAGTCCGCCTTCCGTCTTCGTTGTCGGGTCTTCATGCCGCCCTCCCTATCGGTAGAGGAGTTCAGGTGCCTCACGCCGAAGCCGTTCCATCTGCCCTAGCGATCGGTTCCATAGAGCGTGTCGTACGCCTTTTGCTCAAGCCGCCTCGTCTCGCGGCCGATTTCTTTCATTCTCTCATCGAACCGACGCCGTTCTTCCAGTTCGGCTTTCGAGGGCCCTACGCGGTAGTGAAACTTGATCTCGCAGGTCCATTCCTCATCGACGAACACCCCGCGCGTGGTCCGCTCGGCGGTGCATTTGCAGCCGTCTTTTTTGGTAATCTTGTGGTAATATACGCTGTCCAGCAGCGCGCGCTCGACGTTGCTGCAGGCGGCGTTGCGCGTGGGGCCCGTGGCCCACCGGGTGTCGTACCGTTCCTCTTCTGCGAAGGCGGAACTGCTTCCCCCAAGCGCCAAACAGGCGGCGGCCAAGGTCCCGGCGACGGTAATACGATACTGCTGCATGGTGTCCTCCTTCGGATGGGCACGACCGCCCAACGGTTCGCTGTTGGTATTCCGTGTTGCCGGCCCCTTCCGGCTCCCCTGCCTCCGGCGACGGACGCCGCTATGACAAACTTTCCCACAGGAATAAGAGACCGCCCCCCAACACCGGCCACGCCCAATGCTGCATTGGAATGAAAAAGAACGTATGGATGCCCTCTCGTTCCTCAACGACTTCTTCGCCCGTCTCCGGGTCCACGAGAGTTCTGTCCGGCACGCCGTTCAACTTCCTCCCGAGCACGAAGAGGGTGGCCGCAGAGAGGACCAGACCGAGACCGACGCACCAGAGGTTTGCGGGTTCGTCTCCGAGCGAGGATCCTATCTCGTACGAGATGAAGGCCGTGGCGATGACGATGACCGGCACGAGCTTTCCCCATCCTCTGTAGATGATGACCATGCGCTTCCTCTCCTTAATGTGAAGTCACCGGTCCAGGGCGCACCCGAGCCGTGCCCGAGTGTTGCCGCAGCATGGGGCGGCGTCCCCACGCATTCGGCCTTTGCGTGCATGGCCGCGGCCATGCACGCACGGGCAGATGGAATCGGGTCGGCCCGTTCCTCCCGCCGTACGGACGCAGGCGCCCCCAGAGATGAGGGCTATATGAAGGGCGGCTAGATTCCGCGGGGGGGGGGCTGGACTGATGTGAGCATGACGTTCGGCTTTTCTCGGAGGGCGGTCGGGGCCGGTTCGGGCGTCATGGCGTGCATGGGATTCCCGCGCAATCTGGTTCGGAAGGCCGCCTTGTGTCACAGGACGCGGGCGAAGTCAAGCGCGCGCCGGGAGCACCCTCTCCCCCGGACCGCGTCCGGGCAGGCCCTCGCCAGCCAGGGGAGAGGGGAGAAGAATCGCGCGGCGACGATTTCGAACCGAGGCGCTGCCCAAGCGGCGTTTCACGTTGCCCGCCCGTCCGTTTAGTGATACCCGCACCCAGAGACGCGAACGACGGGAACCGCCGATGAAACCGACCTGGATCGCCAGCCTCTGCCGTCTCTTGCCGATCTTTTCCCTCGTCCTGTCCGCCACCCGCGTATGCGCGGACGACGCGTTGAAACAATCGCTCGAAGACTTCGTGGCCGACGTCCAGACCGTCATCGAGGAGACCGACCCCGTCTTTCTCGACGACGTGTTCCAGCAATGGGCCAAACTCACACTCGGCTTGGAACACATGACCTACATCGTGGATACGCGCGACCCGCAACGAACGCTCGGCGTGGTGACCTTCATGTGCAAA
Source organism: uncultured Binatia bacterium (SeqCode) (assembly GCA_965242795.1). Classification (GTDB taxonomy): domain Bacteria; phylum Desulfobacterota; class Binatia; order Bin18; family Bin18; genus Bin18. The sequence goes on along the minus strand of OZ251505.1, from coordinate 3,624,288 downwards.
GTCACCCAGAGTGACTTCTTCGACACCAAGGAGGAGGCGGAAGCCGCACCGATCAAGAACATGGTGGCGCGGCTGGTCCCCTGCCGTGCGACGTACGAATGGCAGGCCGGCGCGTGGCAGTTCGTCGATGGCGCGACCTACGTGCGGCGGGGCGACTGGGAGCCGGTCCCCACCGACAAGCCGAACGCCTTTCCGCAGATCTACTTCGACCTGATGAAACCCGCGGCCGCCGCGGAGGCGGCGGCCCGTTCGCCCGATCTGCAGGGGGAGGGAACCGCGCCGCCGGCACGACCGCGCGCGGCTCCCCGACAACCCGACGAACGGACCGGCCGCGGGCCTGCCTAGCCTCCGTCCCGACTCCGCCCGCGGCGCGAACCCGCGTGCGTAGCATCGATCATGTCCGAGCAATCTCCCCCCGCGGATGCTGCCCCACTGCGGGTCGGGGTGGTCGGCGTCGGCTACCTGGGCCGCTTCCACGCCCGGAAATACGCAGGGCTGGACGGCGTGCGCCTCGTCGGCGTCGCGGATACGGACGCGGCGCGCGCCCGCGAAGTCGCGCAGGAATGCGGGACCGACGCGCAGACCGATCATCGCGCCCTCTTCGACGGCGTGGACTGCGTCAGCGTCGCCGTGCCCACGCAGTGGCACCGGACGGTCGCCGAGGATTTTCTCCGCCGCGGGATCGACGTGCTGGTCGAGAAGCCGCTGGCGGCGACCGGCGCCGCGGGCCGGCGGCTGGTCGAAGTGGCCGGCGCGCACGGCTGCATCCTGCAGGTCGGCCACCTGGAGCGCTTCAATCCCGCGCTGCGCTCGCTCGCCGGCATCCTGACCGCGCCGCGCTTCATCGAGTGCCAGCGGGTCGCCCCGTTCATCGAACGCGGGACCGACGTCGACGTGGTCCGCGACCTGATGATCCACGACCTGGACGTCATTCTGAGCCTGGTCCGCAGCCCGGTCGTCTCGCGCGAGGCGTTCGGCGTGCCGGTGCTGACCGACGAGCCGGACATCGCCAACGTCCGCCTGCGTTTCGCGTCCGGCTGCGTGGCGAACGTCACCGCCAGCCGGGTCGCACTCAAGCGCGAACGGAAGATGCGCGTCTTTCAGCCCGACACCTATCTGGTGGTGGACTACGGCGCGCAGAAGATTCGGATCTGCCGCCGCGAGCCGGCCGCGGACGGCGCGGCGTTACCCCGGATTACCGTCGAAGAGCGGGACGTCGGCGGCGAGGACGCTCTGGAAGAAGAGATTCGGGCGTTCGTGCGCGCGGTGCGCGACCGGAGCGCGCCGCTCGTCAGCGGCAGCGACGGCCTGCAAGCCCTGGAAGAGGCCGAACGCATCGTCGCCTGCCTGGAAGCGGCGTAACCCCGCCCTCTCCGCTTGCCCATGCCGGAACAGCCTGCCGACGCCCCGCCGCGCCGCATCCTGCTCGTGGCCGGGGAAGCCTCGGGCGACGCGCACGGCGCCGACCTCGTCCGCGCGCTCGCGGCCTCGGACCCGCGGCTCGACGTCTTCGGCGTCGGCGGCCCGGCGTTGCGCGCGGCCGGTATGCGCATTCTGGTCGAGACCGAGCGGATCGCCGGCATGGCCCTGTTCGAGGCCGTGGACAAGCTCGGCGCCATCGTGCGGACCTATCGGCGCCTAGCCCGCCTGCTGCGCCGCGACCCGCCGGACCTGGTCGTGCTGATCGACTTCCCGGAGTTCAACCTGCGGCTCACCAAGGTCGCCAAACGGGCGCGCGTGCCGGTCTTCTATTTCGTCAGTCCGCAGGTCTGGGCGTGGCGGCGGCGGCGCGTGCATACCATCGCCCGGCGGGTGGACCGGCTCGCCGCGGTGTTTCCGTTCGAGCCGGACTTCTATGCGGCGCACGGCTGCGCGGCCGAGTTCGTCGGCCATCCGCTGGTGGACCGCGTGCGGCCCGGCCGGCCGCGGGACGAGACCCGGCGCCGCTACGGACTCGCCGCGGACCGCCGGACGGTCGCCCTGCTGCCCGGCAGCCGGACCCAGGAAGTCCGCGCGCTGCTCGGGCCGATGCTGCAGGCCGCGGCGCAGTTGGGGGACGCGTACCAATTCGTGCTGGCCGCGGCGCCCACCCTGGACGCGGCCGAGCTGCGGGCGCAGGTCGCGGACGCGTCGGTCCCGATCCGTGTCGTCGCGAACGACACCTACGACGTGGTGGACGCCGCGGATCTGGCCATCGTGGCGTCCGGGACGGCCACGCTGGAGACGGCGCTGTTGGAGCGGCCGATGGTGATCGTGTACCGCCTGGCGCCGCTGACGTACGCGCTGGCGCGGCTGTTCGTACGCGTGCCGTTCATCGGCATGCCGAACCTGATCGCCGGGCGGCAGGTGGTGCCGGAACTGGTCCAGGGGGACGCAACCCCGGCGCGGATCGCCGCGGAGGCGCGACAGTTGCTTACCGACGCGCGGGCATATAGCGTGGCGCAACGCGGCTTGCGCGAGGTGCGCGGCAAGCTCGGCGCCCCCGGGGCCGCGGCGCGGACGGCCCGGATGATTCTCGACTTGCTGTCCGACGGGTGAGGGCCGCGGGATGGGCGGCGGCCCTCGTTCAAGGAGATTTTTTTGGAAATTACATACTTGAAGATCCCACCCGGTCGTCATTCCCGCGAAAGCGGGAATCCAGGGGACGGAGACCTGCTTCCGCAGAGCCTGCCCCCGGCTTGAACGGGGGTATGACGAGGAAAAACGGTCTTCGGGATCGTCTTGTATATGATTCCCATTTTCTTCGAGACGATCCGGCGCCCGTTTCGACTCTTCGACGAGCTCGGGGACCGAGAACGACGGGCTGGACCCTGAGTTTGCGATGCCTTGAGCGTGTCGAAAGGTTGAGGGGCCAGGGGTGAGGTGCGAAGGTCGAGGTGACATCGGGGTTCGTTTCGACAGGCTCAACGAACTTAGGGATAGGAACGCTTCAGGATCGTCTTGTATCTAGCTCCGATGAATACCTGACCGATCTTCCCCGGTCGTCATTCCCGATCCCCATGCAGACCTACCGCCGGTTGCTGACGTATCTCCGGCCCTACGCGTATCGCGCGTTTCTGCCCGCGGTCGTGTGCATGGTGCTGTTCAGTGCGACCAACGGCGTGCTGCCGTTTCTCGTCGAACACGTGTTCGACGACATCTTCGCCGCGCACGACCGCGCCGCGCTATACAGCCTGCCGGTCTGGATTCTGGTCACCTTCGGCCTGCGTAGCCTGTGCAATTTCGGCCACCTCTATCTGATGGAGTACGTCGGCCAGCACATCGTCGAAGACCTGCGCAACACGCTGAACGCCCACCTGCAATCCTTGTCCCTGTCCTTCTTCGGACGCCACCCGACCGGCACGCTCATCTCGCGCGTCACGAGCGATACCCTCCTCGTGCGCCAAGCCCTGACCCAGGCGACCGCGTCGATGATGCGCGACGCGACCACGCTGATCGTCCTGATCGGCGTGGCGTTCTGGAAGGACTGGGTGCTGGCGAGCATCGCCTTCATCGCGTTTCCCGCGACCATCCTGCCGCTGCTGCGGATCTACCAGAAGGTGCGGCGCCTGAGCCGCCGCAGCCAGGGGGCGCTCGGCTATTTGTCCGCGCTGTTGCAGGAGACGATCCAGGGGACGCGCGTGGTCAAGGCGTTCGGCATGGAGGACTACGAGCGCGGACGGTTCGCCGCGGAGAACCGCCGGCTGTACCGACACGCCATCCGCGCCGGCCGGCTCAAGGCGTTCGTGCCGTCCATGGTCGAACTGCTGGCTGCGTGCGGTATCGCCGGGGTGGTCTGGTACGGCGGCGTGAGCGTCATCGAGGGCGAGCGGACGCAGGGCGAGTTCGTCGCGTTTCTGACCGCGATGCTGCTGATCTACCAGCCCTTCAAGCACCTGACGCGGACGAACGCCGCGGTGCAGAACGGGCTGGCCGGCGCGGAACGCCTGTTCGAGGTGCTGGACGAGCGCAGCGAGGTCGCCGAGCGGCCCGGCGCGCACGCGCTGCCCGGTTTTCGGCGGGAGATCCGGTTCCACGACGTCTCGTTCCGCTATCAAGAGGAGTGGGTGCTGCGGCACGTGCACCTGCACGTCCGCGCCGGCGAGGTGGTCGCGCTGGTCGGCCCGAGCGGCGGCGGCAAGAGCACGCTGGCCGATCTCATCCCGCGCTTCTACGACGTCAGCGAAGGCCGCCTGACGGTGGACGGCCACGACGTGCGCGCCCTGCGCCTCGCCTCGCTGCGCGCACAGATCGCGGTCGTGACGCAGACCACGTTCCTGTTCAACGATACGGTGCGCAACAACATCGCGTACGGCGTGCCCGACCGGCCCGACGCGGAGGTCGCGGCTGCGGCGCGGGCCGCGCACGCCCACGAATTCATCGCCGCGCTGCCGCAGGGCTACGACACGCAGATCGGCGAGTTCGGGGAGATGCTGTCCGGCGGCCAACGCCAGCGGCTGGCGATCGCCCGCGCGCTGCTGAAGGACGCGCCCGTGCTGATTCTGGACGAGGCGACCTCGTCGCTCGACAACGAGTCGGAACGCCTCGTGCAGGACGCCATCGACCAACTGATGGCCGGGCGCACCGTGCTGGTCATCGCCCACCGCCTGTCCACCATCCGGCAGGCCGACCGGATCGTCGTGCTGGACCGCGGGCGCATTCTGGAAGAAGGGCCGCACGACGAGCTCGTCCGGCACAGCACGCACTACCGCCGCCTCTACGAACTCCAGTTCCGCAGCGCACCGCGCACCGCGGCCTGAGCGTCATGCCGGAGTCCGACGTCTCGCCGGCGCGGCCGGCCGCTCCCGCGGCGCTCCGCTTCCCCTGGCGCGAAGAACTGAAAATCCGGCTGTGGGCCGGGCTGGCCGCGGCCGCGCTGTGGGGTTTGCGGGCCAGCATCCGCCCGCGCTTCGTGGGGACGGACGAGTTGTTCGCCCACTGGCGCCGCGGGGAACGGGTCATCCTGACGTTCTGGCACAGCCGGATCGTGTTGATGCGGTTCGCGTACCGCGGCCGCGGGGCCTGCATCATGAACAGCCGGCACCGCGACGGCGAGATCGTGACGCGCGTCCTGCGCCGGTTCGGCGTCACCGCGGTACGCGGGTCGTCGTCGCGCGGCTGGGTCGGGGGCCTCAAGGGCATGGTCGCGGCGTACCGCCGCGGCGCCGATCTGATCGTGGTGCCCGACGGGCCACGCGGGCCGAGGGAACGGGCCAAGTCCGGCGCGTTGCAACTCGCACGCCGGACCGGCGCGCCCGTCTTCCCAACGGCGTACAGCGCCGCGTGGCACCGCCGGTTGGGGAGTTGGGACAAGCTGATGCTCCCCTTCCCGTTCAGCCGCGTGGTGTACGTGGCCGGCCCGCCGATCTTCGTGCCCAAGGACGCTACGCCGCAGGAGATGGAGCGGAAACGCGCCCTGCTGGAAGCCCGCCTGCGGGAAACGACCGCGCGCGCGGACGCCTGCCTGGGAACGCCGGCTTCCAACCCGCAGTAAAGCGAGAAACCACCGCGACCCCCTGCGTGGCCGACGCATGAGTCTGTTCCTCTACAATCTCGTGCTGACGCTGGCGCTGCTCGTCGCCGGCCCCCTCGCGTTGCTCGTCGTCGGGCTGCATCCGCGCTGGCGCGTCGGCCTGGACGAGCGGCTGGGACGCCTGCCGGCCGCGGTCATCCGCTGCGCCCGGCAGGCACAGCCGCTCTGGCTGCACGCGGCGTCGGTCGGCGAACTCCTGGCCGCCCGTCCGTTTCTGCACGCGCTCAAGACACACTTTCCCGACCGGCCGCTGCTGGTGTCGGTTCAGACTGCCACGGCGCGCGAGGCCGCGGCCCGGCAGTGCTCCGACGTCGACGGCGTGTTCCTCTTGCCGCTGGACCATCCGCTGCTCAGCGGCCTGGTCGTGCGGCGCCTGCGGCCCGCGGTGTTCTTCTTCACGGAAACCGAGCTGTGGCCGAACGTACTGGCGAGTCTGACACGCCGCGGCGTGCCGACCCTGCTGGTGAGCGGCCGTTTCTCGACGCGCGCGCGACGCCGCGCCGCGCGACTCGTACCGCTGTTCCGGTCGGTGACGCGCACCGTGACCGCGTTCTGCATGCAGACGGATGCGGATGCGGAACGGCTGATCGCCGCCGGCGCGGACCGCGGGCGCGTGCACGTCACCGGGAATTTCAAGGTTGACGGCGCGCACGAAGAAGGAGGTGGCGCGGCGCTGCTGGACGCCCACGGCCTCGGTGGCCGCCCGCTGCTGGTCGGGGCGAGCACCCATGCCCCGGAGGAAGAGATCCTGCTGCACGCAGTGGAACGGCTGCGGAACCGGGTGCCGACGACGCTGCTTCTGCTCGCCCCGCGCCACCCGCAGCGCTTTGCCGCGGTCGAAACTTTGCTCGAGGACGCAGGCTGCCGCTACGTCAAACGCAGCGCGCTCCCCGACATCACGCCGGCCGACACGCAGGTCGTTCTGCTGGATACCTTGGGCGAACTCGCCGCGTTCCACGCCGCGGCCGCGCTGGTCTTCGTCGGCGGCAGCCTGGTCCGCGGCCCCGGCGGGCACAGCGTGATCGAGCCGGCGCTGGCCGGCGCGCCGGTCTGCTTCGGCCCGCACACGCACAACTTCGCGTCCGCGGTGGAAACGCTCGTGCAGGCCGGCGGTGGCATCGAAGTACACGACGCGGACAGCCTGTGCCGCGCCGCGGCCCCGCTGTTGGCCGACGCCCGCCTCCGGCGCGCAACCGGCGCCCGCGCCCGTGCAGCCATGCACCGGGAGCGCGGCGCGGTCGCCCGCACGATGGACGTCGCGCTCCGCTACTGCCCCGTGGAGTAAGCGTATGCCGTTCCCCCACGACCTCGCGCGCAAGGTGTGGAATCGGCACGGCGCGGGAGGCCGTCTGGCTTGGCTGATCTGCCTGCCGCTCTCGGTCGGATTCCGGGCCGCGGTCGGCGTGCGGAATCGGTTGTACGCCGCCGACATCCTGCCCTGCACGCGGGTCGCGGCCGCGGTCGTCAGCGTCGGCAACCTGACCGTGGGCGGCACGGGCAAGACACCGTTCGTTCTGTGGCTGGCGCGCGCGTTGCAGGCGCACGGACGTCGGGTCGCGATCGTGTCGCGCGGCCATGCCGGACGCGCACGCGGCGTCACCCTGGTCGGCGCCGGCGGCCGAGTCGAAGCCGGCCCCGATGAGGTGGGCGACGAGGCGGTGCTGTTGGCGCGGCGTTTCTCGGGAGCGGTCGTCGTCGGGCGCGACCGCGTAGCCGCGGCGCAACGAGCCATACAGGCGCACGACGTCGCCGTGGTGCTGTTGGACGACGGCTTTCAGCATCGTCGCTTGACACGGGACCTCGACATCGTGCTCGTCAACACCGCTCCCGGATCGAGCAGCGCATCGTTGCTCCCGGCCGGGCCGTTCCGCGAACCGCGCACCGCCGTACGGCGCGCCGACGTCGTGATCCTCACCAAAGCGGGAAACCCGGAAGCCGCCCGGGACGCCGCGGCGCGCTACGCCTTCGGCAAGCCCTGCTTTTTCGCGGACCCGGCCCCGGTCGGGCTGATTGCCGTCACGCCGGAGGGATGGGACGAACGGCCGCTCGCGTTCCTCACGGGCAAGCGGGTGCTGGCGGTGAGCGGCGTCGCCGACCCGGCGCTCTTCTATCGCCTGATCGAGGACTCCGGGGCCGACGTGGCCGAAGTGATGGAATTTCCCGACCACCACGTTTATACACGGCAGGACTGGCACACGATTGCCGCGGCCGGCCGGACCTACGATCTGGTCGTGACCACCGAAAAAGACCTCGTGAAACTCGACCGCTTTCCGTTCGCCCTGCAGACTCTCGTGGCGCTGCGTATCGACATGGCGGTAGCCGAAGCCGACCGGCTGCTCCGGCTGATCGAAGACCGCTTGCCGCCCGCGCCGGCATAGGCTCCGACATGGCCGCCCCGTTTCTCATCCGCGCCGTGGCCGAGATGGTGGACGACGTGCCGGCGCACGGCGCCAACCTGCTCGACGTGAGTTGCAAGGAGGGCGACGTGCTGCGGTCCCTGCACGGCCGCGGCTTCGCCTTGCGGGGCACCAACTTCGAGGCGGCGGAGGATTCGGGCGCCGCCGCCGTTCCGCACGCCCCGGACGGGACGCCCATCACGATCGATGCCGGCGTGGACCTGCGTGGCCGGCTACCGTATGCGGACGCGAGTTTCGACGTGGTGCTGTGCGTCGAGGTGATCGAACACGTGTCCGACCATCAGGCCGCGCTCGGCGAGTTGGCGCGCATCGTCAAACCCGGCGGCGTGCTCGTGCTGACCACGCCGAACGTCATGCGCCTCAACTCGCGGCTCCACTTCCTGCTGAGCGGCTACCACAAGACCAAGCGGCGCTTCATTCCGTTCCACACCCCGCTCGACCATCTGTATTACCTCTGCCAACGGAACGGTTTGGCGTTGGAGCGCCTCGGCCACGCCAAGGTCAAGCCGTATTCGCGGTTCCTGTACGCGGTGCTGGGTCTGCCCGTGCTGGCGTACACGTGGTACACGCTGCGCCTGCGCGAGAAGGACGCGCGCCAGCGACGCGAAAACCGAACACTGCTGCGCTGGCTGTGTCATCCGCGGCTGCTCATGGAAGACAATCTGGTGGCGCGCTTCCGAAAGGTCCGGGCCGCATGACGGCCGCCCCGCGGTCGGAACGCCTCCTGGTCGCCCAGACCGGGTTTCTGGGCGACGTCGTGCTGACCACGCCGCTGCTGCACGCCCTGCGCCGCACCCTGCAACCCGCGTCGCTGAGCGTACTGACGACTCCGCAGGCGCAGCCGCTCGTCCGGGACCACCCCGCGGTCGACCGCGTCCTGGTGGACGACAAACGCGGCGCCGGACGCGGCCTCCGGGGCCTGCTGCGCACCGCACGCCTGCTGCACACGGAGGCGTTCACCCTCGCGGTCGCCCCGCACAAATCGTTCCGCACCGGCCTGCTGCTGGCGCTGGCCGGCATCCCGCGGCGGGTCGGGTTCCGTGGCAGCCCGGGGCGCTGTTTCTACCATCGGACGGTGCCGCGCGACGCGGACCGCCACGAGGTCGAGCGCGTGCTTTGTCTGATGCGCGCGTTCGGACGCGAGCCCGAAGACTGCGAGCGCACCCCGCACGTGGCGTATGCCGCGGCCGCCGGCACGGAAGCGCAACGCTTGCTCGACCAGGCGCAGGTGCGTGCGTCCGAGCCCGTGTTCGTCGTATGCCCCGGATCGGTCTGGCATACGAAACGCTGGTCCCCAGCCGGCTACGCCGAGGTGGTGCGTACTCTGGCCCATGACTACGGGCGCGTGGTCTTGTGCGGCAGCGGGGACGACGTCGGCGTGGCGCGGGACATCGCAGACCGGGCGCAGACCGCGGGCGTGGTCAACCTGACCGGACGCGCCGACCTGCAAACGTTCATGGCGCTGATCGACCGGGCGCGCCTCGTCGTCTGTAACGACAGCGCGCCCATGCACCTCGCCGTGGCACGGCGCGTGCCGGTCGTCGCGATCTTCTGCGCCACGACGCCCGCGCTGGGCTACGGCCCGTACACCGACGCCGCGGTCGTCGTGGAACGCGCGGGGCTTTTCTGCCGCCCGTGCGGCCGGCACGGCGGTTCGCGCTGCCCGCGCGGCACCGAAGACTGCATAAAGCAGGTGACCGCGCGCAACGTCCTCGCCGGTATCGACCGCCTCCTGAACGCCACGGCGCCATCGAGCCTCCGTCCCGCGGCGAGACCCGACGCCCCGCTCGATCCACTCATCACCAGCCCCTGACCACTCGCCACTCCCCGATGTCCCTCGGAGAACGCTTCGCCGAACTCAACGCCGTCACGTCGGAGACGGCCAAGACGTGGGCCGCCCAGGGCCGCACGGCCAGGACGTGGCATTTCCTCGGCCCCCCGTTGCGCGCCTTCATCGGCACGTATGCGGGGCGAGGCGGCTGGCGCCGCGGGGTGGACGGTTTGACCGACGCGGTGTTCGACGCCTACACCGTGTTCGTCGCGTACGCCAAGCTGTGGGAGAGACAGCAGGGGTTGGCGGTCGAGTCGGAGGAAGCCGCCGGTAATGGAGCCGAGCCGCAGGCGACGCCGAAGTCGGACGCGAGGTGATATGCCTTCGCCTACCGGTATTCCAGATTCTTCTTCGGACTCCTTCGGTATCTGCCTGTAGGGGCAACCCCCTGTGGTTGCCCTGGGCGGGGGCGGGCAGGCACAGGGGCCTGCCCCTACAAACCGAGCAACGACGTGAAATTCGAACTGAGTCCGCCGTCCGGTTTCCGCCAACGCCGCGAAGGCCGGCGCGTCTGGTGGCTGAAGGCCGACTGCGAGGCGGAACTGCGGGCCGTGATCGAGTGCGCCGCAAGCGGCAAGGGCGAACCGCTCCGCGGCGGGCGCGGCACGCTGTGGCGCGTTCCGTTCGAGGGAAACGGCGCCGTTATCGTACGGACGTACCGCCGCGGCGGCCTCGTGCGTCACCTGACCCGCGACCTGTATTGGGACCGCCCACCGCGGCCGTTCGCCGAATTACGCACCCTCGTCGAGGCGCGCCGCCGCGGCATTCCCACGGTCGAGGTGCTCGGCGCCGGGGTGACGTGGGCCGGTTGGGGAAGCTACCGCGGGACGCTCGTCACCCGGGAAGCCGCGGGTTTCGTGGACTGGTGGCACTGGCTGCAAACGGGCCCCGCGGCAGCGGAACGCCGCGCGGTTGCGGCGCACGTGGCCGAGACGGTCCGGCTCATGCACGCCCGCGGGGTCCAGCACGCCGACCTGAATCTCGCGAACGTGCTCGTGCGTGTCGAAGACGGGCGGCCCGCGGTGCTGATTCTCGACTTCGACCGGGCGCGGATGTTTGCTGCTGGTTTGCCGGACACCCGCCGCCGGAGGAACCTGTGCCGGCTACGCCGTTCGCTGTCCAAGCTCGACCCCGACGGCCGATTCTTTCCGCTTGCGGAACGCGACGAGTTCTTTCGGCTCTGAGCCTCACCGATGCGACGCCATGCGCCTGTGGAGCCTGCATCCGAAGTATCTCGATACGCGCGGCCTGGTCGCCGCGTGGCGCGAAGGGCTGCTGGCGCAGGCCGTCCTGCGAGGCCGTACCACCGGCTACCGCGCCCATCCCCAATTACTGAGATTCCGCCGGTGTCCGGCACCGGTCGGCGCCATCGCTACCTATCTGCGCGGCCTTCACGCAGAGTCGCGTGTCCGCGGGTATCGCTTCGACGCGGCCAAGATCAGCCGCGCCCGTTATGCCGGCCACCTGCACGTGACCCGCGGGCAGCTCGATTACGAATGGAAACATCTGCTGGCGAAGCTCGTCACCCGTGACCCGGAGCGCTACCGGCAACTGTACAGCGTCGAACGTCCGCGGCCGCATCCGCTGTTTCGTGTCGTCGCCGGCAGCCGGGAGGATTGGGAAAAGGGCTGAGGGCCGGGGTGCGAAGGCAGAGGTGACATCGGGGTTCGTTTCGATGTTTCGACAAGCTCAACACATCGCAAGCTCAACGAACTTAGGGATGGGAAGATCCCTGAGCTTGTCGAAGGGTTATTAGCCGGGGAGGATCGCATGGAAGCCGGGGAAAGCTCCAGAATCGCCTCGTATCATTTCCCTTTCCGTTCTATCCCCTCTCCCCTGGTGGGAGAGGGCTAGGGAGAAGGGGAAGGTTAGAATGTCTTTACCGTCAGACCATTGCCGAGTGAGGACGGGCAGGCACAGGGGCCTGCCCCTACACAACACGAGGGAATATGAATCGGTCTGTAATTTCATTCTGATTTCTTTCCGGAGTCCGGCACCTCTCCTTCCAGGACGTGGGAGACCGATTGACTGACCAGGAAGTTTCAAACTGATACGTTCTTACGAAAGTCCGGGTGACGGAGAGACACACGGCACGACCGGGAGCGGGCGGAACGACCGACGCGCATGGAACGGAGAGACGACCGAACCGGAAAACGACCGTTGTCGGCCGACCCGCCGGAGCGGATCCTGTTCCTGCTGTTCGGGGCCATCGGGGACGTCACCCGGGCGCTGCCGCTGCTGACGCGGGTGCGCCGCGGCTACCCGCGGGCGCATATCGCCTGGGCGGTCGAACCCGCGGCCGCGCCGCTGCTCCACGAGCATCCGGCCCTCGACGAACTCATCTTCTACGACCGAGCCGCGGGGCCGCGCCGGTTCTGGCCGTTCCTGCAGACTGTCCGCCGCGGCCGGTTCGACGTGGTGCTCGACTTGCAGCGGCACGCCAAGAGCGGCCTCGCCAGCCTCTGGTCGCGCGCCCCGGTGCGTATCGGGTTCCACCGCCGGAACAGCAAGGAGGGCAACTTTCTCTGCAATACCCACGCGATCGCGCCCGTCCCCGACCTGTCGCGCAAACTCCGGCATTATCTCGGCTTTGCGGACGCGCTGGGTCTGCCCGACGACGGGGTCCGCTTCGACCTGCGGCTGGACGCCGATGAACAGCACTACGTCGACGCGTTGTTGGCAGACACCCCCCGCCCGTTCGCCGCGTTCTTCGTGGGTTCGCGCTGGCCCAGCCGTTTCTGGTTTCCCGAGGCCACCGCGGAAGTGGCGCAAACCCTGCGGCGGGAGTATGCTCTGGGCACGGTGCTGGTCGGCGGCCGCGGCGAGACCGCGTTCGCCCGACGGGTGCACGACATCCTGGGAGACGGACAGGCGACGGACGTGAGCGGAAAAACCGGGTTGCGCGACCTGATCGGCATCTTTTCGCGCGCCCGCCTCGGCATCGGCCCCGACTCCGGCCCCATGCACGTTGCGGCCGCGGTCGGCACGCCGGTCGTCTCCTTGTGGGGAGCGACCAGCCCCACCCGTTCCGCCCCCTGGGGCTCGGAGGACTTCGTCATCCGGGGGCCCGCGGCGTGCAGCCCGTGCTACGTGCGCACCTGTCCGATCGGACGCGCCTGCATGCAGCGCATCACCCCGGCACAGGTGCTCGACGTGGCGCGCCGGATTCTCGACCGGCCGGCCGAGACGCACGCCGGGTGACACAGGCTGAGCATGGCGCCCCCGAACGTCCTGTTCCTGCTGATCGACTGCCTGCGCGCCGACGCCGTGCTGGGCGAAGGCCGCCGCGCCCGCACGCCGACGCTGGACCGTCTGGTCCGTTCGGGCGTGGCCTGCACGCAGGCGATCGCCTCGGCGTCCTCGACCACGCCGTGCGTCGCCAGCCTGTTGACCGGCACCTATTCGTTCGTGCACGGCATCCGGTCGATCTTCGGACTCAAACTCAACCCCGAGGTCGCCTGCCTCGCCGACGCGTTGCGCGCGCACGGGTACGAAACGTGGGCCGAGGTCAGCGGGCCGCTGTTTCCCGAAACCGGTCTGGACCGCGGGTTCGACCGGTATCGTTTCCGCGAGGGCGCGGCGTATCTGTCCACCGCGTGGGGCGCCGACTTTCGGCGGGACGTGCGGAATCGCCACGGCGCGTGGTTCGGTTTTCTGCACCTGTGGGAACTGCACCACGACCGGCACGTGCTGCCCGCCTTCCGCAGCCGGGCGTACGGGCGCAACCGCTACGAACGGGCGCTGTCGTGCCTGGACGCCGAGCTCGACCGGCTGCTCGCCGCGGTGCCGGACGACACGCTGATCGTCGTCCACGGCGACCACGGCGAGCACTTCGTCCCCACGGACCTGGGCTATCGCTGGTATCGCCTCGTGCGCGACCTGTCGGGCCGCAAGACCGCCAAGCGCGAGGGCCACGAAATGGACGTGTCCGAAGAACTCGTGCGGGTGCCGCTGGTCTTCGCCCTGCACGACCGAGGGGCCGGAACGCCACGACTGCCGGCCGGCAGCCGGCGGACGCAACTCGTCCGCCAAATCGACGCGCTCCCGACCGTGCTCGACCTGGTCGGCGCAAGCGTGCCGGATGGGATCCACGGCACCAGTCTCGCACCGGCGTTGGCGGACGGCCGGCCGCTCGGACTGGAAGCCTATCTCGAAGCCTTTCTCCGCGTGCGGTCCGACCCGCGGGACCGGCGCGTGGGCTGGCGCACGCCGGACTGGAAATACGTGTACGCGCCCGAGAACCCGGACATTCCCGCCGAACTGTACGACTTGGCGCACGACCCGGGCGAACGGTGTAACCGCGCTGCGCAGCGGCCCGACGTGGCGCAGACGCTCCGTCAGCGGATCGAACGCCTCCGGAACGGCCACGCCGCGGCCGAGTCGGTCATGTCCGCGGCGGAAAAAGCCGAGATCGAAAAGCGGCTCGAGGACCTGGGTTATATGTAAGCCGAAGCGAAAGCCCCCCGCATGTACAGCCCCATCCCCCCCACCGTCGTCCACTCCGAGATCGGCCTGGAACGGGCCGTGGACCTGACGACCGCACATCACCGGCTGTGGCACCTGCGCCGCGTGTTCAAACAGGACGCCGCCTCGACCGTGCGGCTCATGGCGGACGACGAGATGTCGGTCGTGGTCAAGTGGCAACGGTTGCACACCTGGCGCCGACGCGCCGACGCGCTCCTGCACGGCTCTCCGGCACGCCGCGCCTGGAAAGGCGCGCACCGCCTGCGGTTGCTCGGCTTTCCGGCACCGCGCCCGTTGGCCGTCCTGGAACGCCGCGCCGCGGGGTTGGTGTGGGAATGCGTGTACGTCAGCGCGGAACTGCCCTATCCGCGGCTCGACGCCTACTGGCGCAAGCGGGCGCCGCACTGGTCGGTCGCCCAGCGGCGGCGCTTCATCCGCGCGTTGGCGACGTACGTGCGCTGCTTTCACGCGACCGGCCTGTACACCGGCGACCTGCGCGACGCGAATCTTCTCGTCGCCGAAGCCGACCCGCAGCACTGGCGGTTCTGCCTGGTCGATCTGGACCGTATCCGGCGCCCCTTCGTCGTGAGCCGCCGGCGGCGCTTCAGGAACCTCGTCCAACTCGACCGGACCGCCGGCCGCGCCGTGCGCCGAACCGAGCGGTTGGCCTTTCTCTACGAATATCTCGGTGGCCGGCCTTCCGCCCGAAAGCGACGTGCCATCCTCCGGCGCCTGTCGCGGTTGCGCGCCCGCAAGGACCGCGAATACGCCAGACGGCGCGCCAGACACGAACCGCCGCGCCCCGACGCCGAACCGCCGCCACGTCCGCCGGGCACCGCGGCATCGTCCGAGGATGGGGCCGCTTCCCCGGGTAGTCCGGCGCAGCATTCGAAACGGGCGGGACGCACGCGATCCCGGTCCGACGCTCCGCCGAGCGTCGGACCGCAGCCGCTGTCGTGCATCGTCGTCTGTCACGACGAGGAGCAGAAGATCCGGCGTTGTCTGGAGAGCGTCGCATGGTGCGACGAGATCGTCGTGGTCGATGCGTACTCCACCGATCGGACCGTGGAGATCTGCCGCGAGTTCACCGACCGGATCATCCAGCGCCCGTGGCCGGGCTTCGTTGAGCAGAAGCGGTTCGCGCTGTCCCAGGCGAGCCATGAATGGGTGCTGAACGTGGACGCGGACGAATCGGTCTCGCCGAGGTTACGCGACGAAATTCAGACGATCCTGCGAACGAACGATCCCGCGGTGAACGGCTACTACATCCCGCGGCTGGTCCATTACCTGGGGCGCTGGTGGCGCCGCGGCTGGTATCCGAGCACGCGGTTGCGGCTGTTTCGGAAACACCGCGTGCAGTGGGGCGGGAGAAATCCGCACGAGAAAGTCCTGCTGGACGGCACGGCCGGACGGTTGCACGGGGACCTGCTGCATTTCACCTACGAGGACGTGCGCGCCCACCTGCGGGCGGTCAACCGACTGTCGGAAGACGCGGGGCGGGAAATGGCGAACGACCGACAGCGCCGGCGTCTTGCCGACCTCGTGTTGCGGCCGGCCTGGAGATTCCTGCGTTTCTCCCTGGTGCAAGGCTGCGTCTGGTACGGGGTGCCGGGATTGTTCGTCTCGGTGACCGCGGGGGTGTACGTCTTCCTCAAATACGCCAAGCTGCGCGAGCAGGTTGCCGCGGCCGAGTCGAGCGCATGACGCCCCGCCTGCGCATCCTGCACGTCGACCCGGAACGCGACTGGGGCGGCGGCGAGGCCCAGGTCTTCGGGCTGACCCGCTATCTGGCCGGCGCCGGCCACGTGTCGCACGTGGCGACGCCGCCCAACGGATGCCTCGCCGCCCGCCTGCGCCGCGCCGGTCTGCCCGTCTGCGGCTTGACGGTCCGCAACCATCTCGATGCCGCAGCCGGCTGGCGGTTGCGGGAGCTCGTTCGCCGCGGGCGTTACGACGTCGTGCATTTCCATACGGCGCGCGCCCACGCGCTGAGTCCGTGGCTGTCCGATCTGGCGGTACAACGGGTCGTGACCCGCCGCATGGACAATCCGCTGACGCGCGGTTGGCGGACCCGCTGGCTGTACCGGACACACGTCGACGCGGTCGTCGCCATTTCTTCCGGCGTCGCGGATGCGCTTCGCGCCGCTGACGTTCCCGATGCCGCGCTCCGGTGCATTCCCAGCGGCGTGGACACCGCCCGGTTCGGTCGTTGTGACGCCCAACGCGCCGCGGTGCGCAACCGTCACGGACTGGGCGAGGCCGACCGGCTGATCGTGACCGCGGGCGCCCTGGTCTCGCGCAAATCGCCCGACACGCTGATCGATGCGGCCGTCCGACTCCGGGCCAGTCTTCGGGCTTCCGCAGAAGGAAGCCGGGCGGGCGAGCCGCACTATCTGTCGTGCGGCGACGGGCCGTTACGGCCGGCGTTGGAGGCGCACGTGGCCACGCTCGGTCTGGAGCGCGTGTTCCACTTCGCCGGGTTCCGTTCCGACCTGCCGGCCTACCTGTCCGCCGCGGACGTGTTCGTCCACGTTCCCGTCCGGGAGGGGTTGGGCGTGGCGGTGATCGAGGCGCTGGCCGCGGGGCTGCCCGTCGTGGCCAGCCGCGCCGGCGGCATCCCGGATCTGATTACCGATGGCGAAACCGGGCTGCTCGTCCCCAGCCGAGACCCGACGGCGCTGGCGGACGCGCTGGCACGTTGTCTGCACGACCCGGAGTGGGCGACAGGTCTGGGGAAATGCGGCCAAGCCCGCGTGCGCGCCCACTACGACGTCACCGCCAGCGCCCGGGCGAACGAGGCGCTCTACTTCGAGTTGCTCGACACAGCCCGCTGAGAGGGATCATGGGAGTGCATCGGTTCGAGATTTCCTTGGACGGAAGGTCTTTCCTTCGTCACTCCGGCACCCCTTCGTCGTTCCGTCGTCCCTTCGTCGTTCCGTCGTCCCTTCGTCATTCCGCCGCCCCCTTCGTCATTCCGCCGCCCCCTTCGTCATTCCGCCGCCCCCTTCGTCATTCCGGCGAAAGCCGGAATCCAGCGGAAACCTTCCTCCTTCCGGCGCAATACCAACCAGAGCCGAACATTCCCCCCCTCCCTCGGATCACGTCCGGGGATTGCCCGGAAGAAGGACGGCCGTGAGCCTCCCCGCTTCCCGCCGCGGCAACCCGGCGAAGAAGATCGACGCGGTCCTGGCGCGTTTTCCGCGCGTGCGCGTGCTGGTCGTCGGCGACCTGATGCTCGACCGCTACGTGTGGGGCCGCGTGAGCCGCCTGTCGCCCGAGGCGCCGGTGCCGGTCGTGCGGGCCGACCGCGAAAGTCTGCATCCGGGAGGCGCGGCCAACGTAGCGGCCAACGTCCGAGCCCTGGGTGGCCAGCCGACGGTGTGCGGCGTGGTGGGCCGCGACGCCGCGGGCCGTCGGCTGCGCGCGGAGTTGCACCGCGGCGGCATCGAGGTCGAGGGCGTCATCACGAGCAGCGCGTACGCCACGATCACCAAGACGCGCATCGTCGCCCACAGCCAACAGGTGGTCCGCGTCGATCGGGACCCACCCGCGGCACCCGGCCCGCGCATCGGCGCGCGGCTGCGCGCATGGGCCGCGCGCGGCCTGCCCGACTTCGACGTGTGCGTCGTCTCCGATTACGGCAAGGGCGCCGTCGACGCCGCACTGCTCGCACGGCTCGCCGAACTGCGTGCGAAGCTGAAGTTCGTGTACGTCATCGACCCGAAACGCCGGAATTTCGCCCACTACCGCGGGGCGAGTCTGGTGAAACCGAATGCCGACGAGGCCGAACAGGCCAGCGGGGTCGAGTTGGACGGCACGGCCGGCCTGGAACGGGCCGGCCGGCGGCTGCTCGAACGCTGGCAGAGCGAGGCCGTCCTGATTTCGCGCGGCGAGGCCGGCCTGAGCCTCTTTCGGCCCGGCCGCGGCGCGGCGCACTTTCCGGCCGCGGCGCGCGAGGTGTTCGACGTGACCGGCGCCGGCGATACCGTCGTGGCGGTCTGCGCACTCGCGCTGGGCGCCGGCGCCACGCCAGAGATGGCCACCAGGCTGGCCAATCACGCGGCCGGCGTGGCGGTCGGCAAGGTCGGCACCGCCACGGTCGGCCCGACCGAGTTGCGCGCCGCGGTGAGGTGAATCCCCATGAAGAGCATGACCGGGTTCGGTACCGCCAGCCGCGCCTTTCCGGGCGGACGGGCAACCGTGGACGTCCGCGCCGTGAACCACCGGTTCCTCGAAACGAAGCTGCACCTGCCGCGCGGGTTCATGGCCGCGGAAGCGGAGTTCCGCGCGCTGATCGCGGCTCGCGTCGAACGGGGCCGCGTCGAGGCGTTCCTGTCCCTTACCGGGCGGGCCGCCCGCTCCGTCCGCGTCGTGCCCAACCTGCCGCTCGCGCGCGCCTACGCCAAGGCCGCGGCGCGGCTCCGCCGCGAACTCGGCCTCGACCACGGCCCCGACCTGCAATTCTTCCTGTCGCGCGCCGACCTGTTCCAGGTGACCGAAGCGGCGCACGCCTCCGCGGCCGAAGTGCGCGCGTGCACCGCCGCGCTCCAGGCGGCGCTGGCCGGCGTGGACCGGGAACGCCGGCGGGAGGGGCGCTTTCTGGCGCGCGACCTGCGGCAGCGCATCCGCACCCTGCAACGGCTGCGCCGCGAGGTCACCCGCCGCCAACAGCGCCTCCAGCCCGAACTGCACAAGAAGTTGGTCGCCCGGGCCGAGGCGCTCCTGGCCGAACTCGAGGTCGAGTCGGTCCGGCTGCCGGACGTCGCCGGCCTGCTGCACAAGAACGACGTCACCGAAGAACTCGTGCGGCTGGAGAGTCATCTGGAGACGTGCGCCGGATTCCTCGGGCTGGACGAGGCGGTCGGCAAACGCCTGGACTTTCTGCTGCAGGAAATGCAGCGCGAGGTGAATACCATCGGCGCCAAGGCGGACGACGCCCCGACCCGCCAACTCGTGGTCCGAATGAAACAGGAGGTGGAAAAAATCCGCGAACAAGGGCAGAATATCGAATAGTTTATGTCGGACGACGACGATCAACGGATTGCCTGTACACAGACCGGGATTCTCCTGATCCTGTCGGCGCCTTCGGGCGCGGGCAAAACCACGCTGGCGCGCGCCCTGCTCGCCGGCGCCCACAACTTGGTCTGGTCGGTGTCGCACACCACCCGCGCGCGGCGCGCCGGCGAGGTGGACGGGCGCGACTACCACTTCGTGAGCGAAGCCGCGTTCCGCGCGCTGTGCGACCGGCACGCGTTCGCCGAATGGGCGCGCGTGCACGACGCCTACTACGGGACGGCGCGCGCCGGCATCGAAGCCACGTTCGCGCGCGGGCAGGATCTGTTGCTGGAAATCGACGTGCAGGGCGCCGAGCAGATCAAGACCGCGTACCCGGACGCGGTGCGCGTCTTCATCCTGCCGCCGTCGTGGCGCGCACTGGAACACCGCCTGCGCAGCCGCGGGAGCGAAGGGGGCGCGACGCTCGACCGGCGGCTACGGCGCGCGCACGACGAGGCGGCCTACGTGAGCGGCTACGATTACTGCATCGTCAACGACCGGCTGGAGTCGGGCGTGGCCACGCTGCACGCCATCCTGGCCGCGGAGCGCAGCCGCGTGTCCCGGCTGCGCATCGCGCTCCCGACGTCCGCGTCCGTCCCGGCCGCCGAGCGTGCCTGAGCATCGCGCCATGCCGACCCCGTCCGACGTGCGTTCGATCATCAGCAAGGTCCGCGCCTACCACCCCGAGGCGAACGTCGGCCTGATCAGCGACGCGTACGCGTTCTCCGAGCGCGTCCACGAGGGCCAGAAGCGCCGCTCCGGCGAACCCTACTTCGTACATCCGGTCGGCGTGGCCGGGATCATCACCGACATGAAGCTCGACGTGCCGAGCGTGGTGACCAGCCTGCTGCACGACACGGTCGAGGACACGCTGACCACGCTCGACCAGATCGAGCAGCACTTCGGGGCCGAGGTGGCGGCGCTGGTCGATGGGGTGACCAAGATCGGCAAGATCCATTTCACGACCCGCGAAGAGCGGCAGGCCGAGAATTTCCGCAAGATGATCTTCGCCATGGCGCGCGACATCCGCGTCATCCTGGTCAAGCTGGCCGACCGCGCCCACAACATGCGCACCCTGGCACACATGAGCGAGGACAAACAGCGCGAGATCGCCGCGGAGACGCTCGAAATCTACGCCCCGCTGGCCCACCGCCTGGGCATCTACTGGATCAAGAGCGAACTCGAAGACCACGCCCTGCGCTATCTGTATCCGAAAGTCTATGCGCAACTGAAGCGCAACGTCGCCAAGAAGAAGAGCGAGCGGAAGCACTACATCGCCGAGGTGAGCGGCATCCTGGAAGCGCGGCTGGCCGAGGCGCACATCCCCGTCCAGGTCTCCGGCCGGCCCAAACACTTCTATTCGATCTACCAGAAGATGCAGTCGCAGAACCTGGTCTTCAACCAGATCTACGACCTGATCGGCTTCCGCATCGTGGTCGCGTCGGTGCGCGAGTGCTATCAGGCGCTCGGCATCGTCCACAGCCACTGGCGCCCGGTCCCCGGCCGCTTCAAGGACTTCATCGCCCTGCCCAAGGCCAACATGTACCAGTCGCTGCACACCACGGTGATCGGCCCGTACGCGGAGCGCATGGAAGTGCAGATCCGCACCCACGACATGCACCGCGTGGCCGAGGAAGGCATCGCCGCGCACTGGACGTACAAGGACGGCCGCGGACCGGAAGACGCGCAGCAGTTCGCCTGGCTGCGCCAACTCGTCGAGTTGCAGCAGCACGTGCAGGACCCGCAGGAGTTCCTGCACACCATCAAGGAAGACCTGTTCACCGAAGAAGTGTATGCGTTCACGCCGCAGGGCGACCTGAACAATTTTCCGCGCGGGGCGTCGGTCGTCGATTTCGCCTACCGCGTCCATTCCGAGGTCGGCAACCGCTGCACGGGCGCGCGGGTGAACGGCCGCCAAGTCCCGCTGCGCTATCAGATCCAGAACGGCGACGTGGTCGAGATCGTCACCACCGCCCACCAATCGCCCAGCAAGGACTGGCTCAAGATCGTCAAGACGCCCAAGGCCAAGGCGCGCATCCGCCACTGGCTCAAGCAGGAGCAGCGCGAGCGCAGCGTGGCCCTGGGCCAGGAGTTGCTGGACCGCGAACTGGACCGCCACGCCACGTCGCTCAAGGAATTGCGCAAACACCGCCGCCTCGACCCCGTCCTGCAGGCCCTCGGCTTCGGCGACGAAGAGACCCTGTTCGCCGCGGTCGGCTACGGCCAGGTGACGGTGCGCCAAGTGCTGGCCCCGCTGCTGCCGTCCGCGGGCGAGCCGGCGCCCGAAGCCGCGGACGCCGCCACTCTGGACAAGCTGAACGCGGACGGCCCGGCCGAAACCCCGGGCGGGGTGCGCGTCGGCGGCATCGGCAACGTCCTGATCCGCTTCGCGCGCTGCTGCAACCCGCTGCCCGGGGAGCGCATCGTGGGCGTGATTACCCGCGGGCGCGGCGTCACCGTGCACACCGTCGCGTGCCAGCGGCTGTTGGAGAGCGACCCGCAGCGCCACGTGGCGGTGAACTGGGACCCCGGCACGGACTATGCCCGGCCGGTCAAGGTCGAAGTCCTGTCGGAAGACCGGCCCGGGCTGCTGACGAACATGAGCAAGGCGATCAGCACGGTCGGGCTGAACATCGCCGGCGCCAACGTCCGCACCCTGTCGGACCGGCGCGCCCTCAACGTGTTCGAGATCCTCGTCCCGAGCGCCGCGGACCTCCGCCGCGTGATCCGCAACCTGGAGCGGGTGCGCGGCGTGGTGAAAGTGTCGCGGGTGTAGGTTCGCCGTCATGGACAACGGCGCGGTGGGGAGAAGCTAGGCGGCCTTCACGACCTTCCCGGAACGGATGCAGCGCGTGCAGACGCGCAGGCGTTTGACCGAACCATCGACGCGGGCGCGCACCCGTTGCAGGTTGGGCAGCCAACGCCGTTTGGTCTTGTTGTTGGCGTGGCTGACGTTGTTGCCGACGCTGGGGCCTTTGTCACACAGTTCGCATCGTTGAGCCACGGCAGTCCTCCTCCAGGGCGGCCTTGGATACCACGCACGGCCAGTGCGGGCAACACGGCCCGCGCGTAGGCGTGTCCTCCGAGGGGAGGAGTCGCCGGGGGTTCGTTGCGATGTTTCGACAAGCTCGACAAACTTGGGGGAATCCCGAGCCTGTTGGAAGGGCGGACCCTCTCCCAAGATATAGAGAGGCTTATTTTCTATCCCCTCTCCCCCTGGGAGAAGGCTAGAGCCTGCCCCGGACTTGATCCGGGGGTGAGGGTTCGGACCACCGCGGTGAATCAACCTGAGAAGTTCAAAATGACCTACGTGGTATTCGATACCAACACCGTCATCAGTGCATTCATCTTCAACAATTCCGTACCTTAGTAGATTCGCTGAACTCCACCGACCGCGGACGCCCGACCGTGATGCAGGTTGGGTTGCCCCCGCAGTCTCCAAGTCGCTAAACTCGTTCGGGATCACGAAGACGTGCAGCTTCTCGTTGGGTTGCCCCCGCAGTCTCCAAGTCGCTAAACTCTCGACCTGCTGCCGCACGTGCTGGACGCTGGTTGGGTTGCCCCCGCAGTCTCCAAGTCGCTAAACTCGGGGTGGCGCGGGGGCGATCACGGGTCAGGGTTGGGTTGCCCCCGCAGTCTCCAAGTCGCTAAACTCAAGCCGGACGTAACCTCCTGTCCGGCTTGAAGTTTTTGGTCCGAAGGCGTCGCCGTGATATTTCCCTATATGAGAACGAGTTGAACGGGGCGAGGAGATTCTTTGCGCCGTCCTCCGTTCCAGATTGTCGTTACCCGTCCCATCTGTTTTTCGGTGACTTGCAAAATAGAAATGTGGCCCTTTTCCGGGCACAAATCGACGAGTTTGGCGAGTTCCCGTTCGCTCCGGTCAGGCGTGCCGACAAATTTCCGATAGACCGAGAATTGCATCATTTCGTAGCCACGCTTGCGGATGTCGTTGTGAAAGCGGGCGTATGCTTTACGGTCTTCCGGCTTCACCACGGGAAGATCGTACAAGACAAGTAGCCACACGTAACGCGGCCTTCCCGATACTTCAGGAGAGGAGCGGGCGGTCCGGATATTCGACTCGTGTCTCACGACCGTCTTCGAGAAAATGCCGATAACCCCGCACCACATCCATAACCATCCGCTTGACCGGTCCGTCGTTGGAGAAGGGCTCCAATATCGCCGCCTTCACGGCCTTCGTGTCGATGTCGTCCTCATCGTGCGCGCCAGACGCCACGGACGCATCCACAGTGGGGCGAAAAGGCTCCATCAGGTCGGAAGCGAGCGCCCATGCGTTCGTACGAGACGCATGACCGAAGCCCAACGACGGGTCGCAGCCGAGGGCTACGAGCCCGCGTCCGACGGTCGCCAGAAGCACCGCATATCCCCAATTCAAGAGACCGTTGCGCGGATCTTCCTGGTCCGAACGCTTGAAGTCGCTGAACAAGCCTCGCCAATAGATCGCTGCCGCCTGAGCTTCGACCGTTTCTTGTTTCTCCAGTCCTACATCGTTCGCCAGACGGCGGACACGTCGGGAGCCGCGAGCGCCTGTCTGTTCGAGCAGTGCGGCCTGAGTCAGTATCTTCGCCCGCACGGTGCGCCGCCAGAGCCGACGAGCCGCGGCCTGCCCGCGTAAGGCATGGGCTTGGAGACGGTGGATCTGTCCGAGATTCCAACCGGCGTTTATAGGGAGAGACAGAGAAACCGGAAGATGGTTTCTGCAAAAGATGAGCGGAATACCGCCTTCGCCGCAGGCGGCGAGGGCTGCCGTCGTGACCGTCGCTCTCTCGCTTTCCAGCACGACTGCCAGTACGTCGCCGGAGGGGAGCGTCGTCCGGTCGTCTTCATCTCGTTTCTCGACGACGAGGCTATTCGCTTCGAAGCGGATATGGCACCGACTGGAGACCTCCAGCACCCTTTCCGAATTGATGAAGTCGTCGACCGAGGACATCACTTGTAAGTTTGGCAATATGCCCTGAGATTGTAATGAACCTCTTCCGATCCTGTTTTCTTTCAGCCTCGTTCACCGGGTAAGCAATCAGCCTCCTGTCTTGCTGCATCCCGGTCACCAGGAGTGCGCTTCTCTCTTGTACTATCGTATCCCCTCGACGATAGATCGGACGTTCTATTGAAAATATGTCTGCGCGTTCCTGTGCATTCTTCCGGGAGAAATCGAGTGTTGAAAACACCTGTCTTTGGTCTGCTTGATCCGCTCCTATTATGGCGAATTTACTTTCCGCGTCAATGAACGCTCCCAGTTGGCGGGAGATATGTTGAGCCGTTTTGAGTTTCAGTTTTGAGACTTTGTCGTTATCCCGGTCAGAGTAACGCAATTCGATTTTACTCGCAATCTTTTCTGCGAGACGTTTCCCATCCCGAGTATCCCTCGGAAGTTCATTGTAAAGGGTAAGAATTGCCTTCTTGTCGAGAACGGGACTATCGCTTGGAACCAACCCTCCCTGGCGGAATAACCCTGTCAATTCTTCTGTCTCCTGGAACGTCGGACGGAACGCATAGATGTTTTCCCCTCCGAACGTTCCGAACCCCCCACCCACCTTGTCGCCGGGGTTCCAACGGTTATCGGCACGATGGGCCGTATAGATTGTCGGTAACACGCGTTCGAGCCTGTCGAGATTCCGCTGAAAGTCCTCGAACAACGCGTCGTCGTTGTTGATTCCGCTCAACGCGGCCCGCAAGGCATGGGATTCGTATAGTTCTTCGTAGGCATGCTGGTGCCGTAATCGATCGAAAGCCGGTTTGAGGATGTGGCGGTCGAAATGGGCGACGAGAAACGCATCGACCGCATGATTGCGGAGATCCTCGCGGGGTTTGTTGATACCGAACATGCAGCGAAGTGCGTGAACCGCCCACGCCTTTATCGGCTCGGTCCGGGCGCCTATGTGGCGCAGATACCGCCGTGCGAGCTTGGTGGACCAGCCGATGTTCGCGGTGTCGCGTGCCGCGGGGCCATTCTCACGTGGGGACCAGTCGGGGTGAAAACGGCGAAACAGCGATGCTTGGCTCCCCGGTCGGAAGGGCTGTACGCTCCCTCCTGTCGTTTGCGATCCCTCTCCCAAGTCTGCACCCGAAACGACGGGCGATCTTCGGAGTGCCTGAAGGACGTCGGGATGCGGGTTATCGAAGGCGGTGAGCCGGTCTCGATTTCGTCTCGCTCGTTCCAAGGCGGCTTCCCGTCGCTCCCGTTCCGTCTGACGCATTCCCCGCCGTTCGAGTACCCGTTCGGCCATTTCAATCTGTTTGTCCAGACCGAAGGTTGCGAACGCGACCAGAGCGGGTCGGAACTCCGGATCATCGCCGAAGCATTCCCACGGCAGACGTCGACCCTTCTGTCGGTTGAAGCGCGACACGAAGATGTTGTCCTCCCGGAAGTCGCCGAATGCGGCCGGCTCCACGTGGTCGAGCTGGTATTCCGTGCCGTCCACCAACGCGCTTGGCTGAATTGGACCCCCATCGTAGTCCCGCCAGCCTTGACGAATCGCAGCCTTCCAACGGTCCACGAGACGGTCAAGCGTCGGTCCGGTCGGCATGTTCGAACCATGCACTTTCTCGATTTCGCTTTCGATCATTAGTCGTAGCTTGTGACGGTCGCGGGCCGTCTTACTGTGGGCGGCGGCTTGTGTCTCCGAAAAGGTAGAACGAGCCATTTCAATGCTGCACCGCGTTGGGAGGATGCCCCCCATCATCTCGATGATCGCATTGACGACGACCCGGAGTCGATTCATGACGACGTGGACGTCGGGATTGGCAGCGCGACCGTGCTGTAATTCCTCGGCCACCGTCCGTTCCTTGGGCGCAAACCCTTCTGCCGGCACGGTCTCATCCGGCATCACTTCGCCGTAATAGGGAAGCCGCTCGTAGAGCACGAGTTCCGGCCGAGGCGCGCCGGCCTGAAGAAGCCGGGTGTGCCGTTCATCGTACCCCAGGCGTTGCTCGTAACAGTCACCCAGCAGACGCGCGGCCTTGACGGATATCGACGAGAACCGATCCTCCAGGTTTTTGGCAACGTCACTGCCATCCACTTTTTCCAGCGCGTCTTCCCCGAACGTTGCTTTCGCCTCGCGTTCCAAGGCTTCTTCGTCGTCTCTGCTCCACGACGGGGATTCCCCGTTCCCGGTTTGCGGCCAGGGCCGACGGAGAAAACGCATCGTCCATGCGTCACGTTGCTCGATAGGCAGGCTGCGCCATGCCTCGCCGAAAGCGTTGCCCAAAGCGATGTCGGTCTTCGCGCCAACGAGTTGGCGTGACCCCGCGGCGTCGCCCCGATCGAGCTTGAGCTTCAGGTCGAGTTTTCGTTTCAACTCGGCAAGAGTGACCTTCTCCTGCGTTTCGAGAAGGTTCCGCACTTTGTCGAAGTCGGCCTGATCCAGCTTGGTCGCATTCCGACTTCGGAGATTACTGACGTTTTCCAGGATGCGATAGCGCTGGAAGCTCGGCAGGGCGGCGACACATCGGAATTCTTCGGGAAAATGTTGGCACCGGCCGGGTCTTTTCGCTTTGAGCGAGCGGCGGAATTCCGCGGCTTCCTCTATGGCCGCCCAGGCTTCGTCGTCGATCTCGATTCCCGACCCGTCTTTCAACAGCCGACACTCCTCGCGAATCAGAGAAAAGGTCGGCGTGAGGAACTTGAACGTCTCGTAGCTTGGCGCCTGCTCGCCTTCCTTCGGTTTCTTTCTCCTGTTGTTTTTTTGCCACGCGAGAGAACGATGGCGTTTGCGGAAGCGGGGAACCCCATCGTGTTCGGCGTCGCGGGCGCAACGTTCCAGAAATTCTCCGATGGTTCGACACCCGTACTTCTCGAGCGCCTCACGGTAGGCTTCTTCAGTTCGTTTGGCGAAACCCGACCCTTCGTCGGCTCCCCTCCTCCCGATTGGTTTCAAATAACCACGGCGTTTCAGTGCGTTCTTCAATGCGCGGCCCAAGTCGTGAGGATGGGTGTCGAATGATGGGTCGAGTAATTTGACCCGAAGCACGTCCGCTTTGATCTTGTTGTGGCCTCCGGGTTCCTCGCCTGCAGGAGGGAGCAAGCCGGCTTCTCGTAACGCCTTATCGACATGCAGGCGTCGAAATTGCCGAGCGTCCAGCATGCGACGAGCCGCTCTCGCTTCTGCGCGGACCTTGGAGAACGATTTTTGTCCGTGTTGATCCGTTTTTCGCGCGTCGAATTTGTGCGTCCCTGTCGGGACGAAGCAGGCGAGGTCGGGAAGCTGTGTGCGGGTGGCAGTCTCGGGCAGCGATCGATTGTGTTGAATCAGGTCTTCCGCGGTCAAAAAGTGCAGACGCCAGCCCTCCTCGAAAAGGATGCACCAGCCGATGTTGCCGTTACCGATGTCGAGGCCGATACGGTAGCCGGTGAACGTTCCGAGATTGGCCCTGCGCGTCGAACGCCGTCTTCGCCCAATAGCTTCATCTACAGCAGCCCATTGTTCCCTGTCTTCATAATCTAAGGATGGACCGGGAATCCGTGCAAGTGGTTTCATTTCGTAAGTGTCCCGCTCTGGTTTCAGTCGGGGATGGTAACGACCCGAGCGGGGCATGGAAAGACCCGGTTGACATAGGATTTGTGGTGTCGTCTAATGCGCGCGCGACTTGGAGACTGCGGGGGAACCTGTATAAGGGTTCATCCCGAGAGATGAAACCGGCCCGGCGCTGCGGCAACGGGCCATCCCAGTTCGCCAAGACAAAGGCCGGTCCATTCGGATCGGTCTTTTCTATTGATTCGGCGGCGGACGCTGTAGAAAGCCGGCGGCCGTGGCGGGCCTCACTCCGTATTGCGGGGCTGAGACACCGGGGGAGGTCTCTCAGTTCGAGAAATCCCCTCACCCTAACCCTCTCCCGGAGGGAGAGGGAATCGGAGGGGGATCAGGCCCGTTTCTCCGCGGCGACGATGCGCTCGACGAGCCGGGTGGTCGAGCATCCCTTCCGGTTGACGACGGTGACGACCCGCCCGCCGTCCCGTTCGATGACCGCTTTGCCGACGATTTCGTCCGGCTGCCAGTTGCCGCGCCCCGCGTGTCGCTCGTGTGCCAATCCGGCAGGCCCGCATGATGACCGGCAATGAGATAGGCCAATATCCTCCCATGCAGTCCGAATCGTTGTATTGCGTACTGTGCGCCGGCCGTGGAGTGATCGACGCGGCCAACCCGGCCTTCGAGATGTGCGGTCTCTGCGTCATAGCCGTAGCCGGACAGCGCTTTGATGCGCTTTTGAAACTCCGTGCTGTATTTCCCCAGGTCGTGCCATATCCCCGCCACTTTTGCCCAATCTGCGCTGCAGAACGCGCGCGCATATTCCTCGGCGCGGTGCCCGACGCCGAGCAAATGTTCGCGCAGGTCGTGCGGAATCGACGTTTCGCCGTCCCGACGGACGTGCGCCAAGTAGCGGGCGGCTTTCCCTTGCTCGGACTCTTGCGTCATGCGGGTCGTTCCTTATTCCGTCCGGGGATATGAAGGACGCCCAGCCTTCCCGCGGAAAGGCTGGAAGATGGCGAGGGCTTCGGGTATCGTTCGGCTATCCTTTCCCAAGTCGTTGGAGAAGACACGATGAACGAAGTCGCAACCGTGACGATCGATACCTTGACCCGGTTCGAGATGTGGACGCTGACGTTGCAAGCCGGCAACCTGCTCTTGGGAGTAGGCCAGATCGCGCTGATTGCCTGGGGGATCAGGATGATGTCGACTGCGAACAAGGAGCGGCAGGCGATAGCCGACAGCCTGAACGCCCAGACAAAGACGCTGAACGCCCACACCGAGACGCTGAAGGCCCATACCGACGCACTGCGCCGACTGCTGGAACGTGACGACTGATCCCGACCGCCCTTCCGTCCGCCGCCGACTCTTCCGGCGTTCCGGTGTAAACAGGGAGACGCCGCGGCGAGGATGCGGGCGGGGGCGCTCCCCCTCGACGAACATCGCGTCGGAAAATCCACGCCCCTCCTCCCCGGCCGTTTCGTAAGGGAATTGCAGACGAGACGGCCCTAGAACTTTCCCTGACTCGTGGCTCGTGTCCCTTCGTTGAAAACCCTTCGATATGGTTCGACAGGCTCACCAACCGAGCTCAGGGACCAGCCCGTTGAGCTTGCGCTGTGTTGAGCTTGTCGAAACATCAAAACGGGCGAAGGATCATCTTGCATGTCATTCCCCTCGGAAAATACGGACCCCGGTTCGGGAAATATCTCGGTTCGAGAAATTCCCTCGCCCTGACCTCTCCCGGAGGGAGAGGGGATCGGAGGGGGATCAGGCCGGTTTGTCTGCGGCGAGGATGCGCTCGATGAGCCGGGTGGTCGAGAACCCCTCCCGGTAGGCGACGGTGACGACCCGGCCGCCGTATCGTTCGACGACCGCCTTGCCGACGACCGCGTCCGGCTGCCAGTCGCCGCCCTTGACGAGGACGTGCGGCCGCAGGCGGCGGATGAGCGCCAGCGGCGTGTCGTCGTCGAACACGGTGACGTAGTCGACGGCCTCCAGCGCGGCGAGCAGGGTCATGCGGCCGTGCTGGTCCACGATCGGCCGGGACGCCCCTTTCAGGCGCCGGACCGAGGCGTCGCTGTTGACCGCGACGACCAGCACGTCGCCGCACGCCTTGGCCTGCGTCAACGTGTGGACGTGGCCGACGTGCAGCAGGTCGAAGCAGCCGTTGGTGAAGACGACGGTCTTCCCCTCGCGCCGGAGTCCGTCCAGCCGCGCGGCCAGCGCTTCGGGCGAGAGTATCTTCCGGGTGGGGTCGGATTGGGGCATGGCGGAGTCGGGGGGCCGGGAGTGGGTGTGCAGGCCGAGGTAACATCGGGGTTCGTTTCGACAAGCTCAACGAACTTAGGGGGGCGAAACGAACCTTGGAGAATGGCTGTTTTTATAGACCGCGCCCTTCGATGTTTAGACAGCCTTCCACACGCTCAACATTCCACCCCCCAAGTTCGTTGAGCCTGGTTGGTGAGCCTGTGGTGCATGTTTTCGACGAAGTCAGCGCGTAGTGCATAAGGTTGAGATTTCCTTGGGCGGGAAGGCTTTCCTTCGTCATTCCGGCGAAAGCCGGAATCCAGCGGAGACCCTCCTCCTCTGTTCCTAAGTTCGTTGCGCCTGCGATGTGTTGAGCTTGCGGTGTCTTGAGCTTGTCGAAGGATCGTAACATCGAAACGGACTCCGAGGACACCGTCACCCCGGCCCTTCGACAAGCTCAGGGACCTTCCGCCCCACCCCCTTCGACGTGGCTCGCCCTTTCGACACGCTCAAGGCAAGCTCAGGGGCCTTTCGCCCCACCTCCTTCAAGTTCGTTGAGTTTGTCGAAATATCGAGACGAACCCCGAGGACACCGTCACCCCGGCCCTTCGACAAGCTCAGGGACCTTCCGCCCCACTTCCCTTCGACATGGCTCGCCCTTTCGACACGCTCAAGGCCCGCAGATTCCGGCCCCACCCTCACCGCACTGGCGTCAGAAGGCCGTCTTCCCCGCGGATGCGAATCCCACCAGGGAGACGGACAGGCTGAACTCCGTCTCGTCCGGGTCGGATCGATCCACTATGCCGAAGTCCAGCGCCCAGCATTTCTGCGGCGAGAAGAGGCGGAAGAAGTAGCGCGAGTTGATGAAGGAGCGGCTGTTGAGATCGTACTCGGTGAAATAGGCCAGCGTCAGGGAGTCGTGCAGGCGCAGGACGGCGCGCGCGTCGACCTCCTTGATGAGCCGGTCGGTGATCGTGCGGTACGAAATGCCGAGGCTGGTGCGGCGTTGCAGCGACGCCAGCAGCGGGCTCGTCGGGGGCAGCGGGCGCGGGTCGCGCAGCGCGGCGTCGAGCCGGGCCGCAATGATGTCGCCCCGGTCGACGTCGACCGTGCTGTCCGCGCCGAGCGAAAAGAACGGGAGCGGCAACACGCGGGCGCGGATGTCCACGTCCGAGAAATGCTGCTCGGTCTCGCTCAGGCCGAAGGGTTCCGCGGCGTCCTCCCGCAGCCGGCGGCTCGCGTCGTACGCCTGGAGGACCGAGACCTGCATCAACTCGCGGATGTACGACTCACCTTCGCCTAGCGGGGCGAATTTGCCCAGCAGCCGGTTCGTCATGCCGTACACGAACAGGCTGCGCCGGTTGATCCGGTCCAGGGTGTCGTACAGCGGCAGGTCGTCCTGCCCGACCTGCGGGACGTACGCGAACGACACGTGCGGGTCGATCACGTGCTGGAGCTTGCGCAGCCGGCCCCAGCCCACGTCGAACACCCGCGACAGGCGCGTGCCCAGTTCGGCTTCGACCCGGACGATTTCCCGCGTTTGCAGCCGGTCGAGCGGCGCGGCCCCGGACGGGTGGGGTTTCCCCCGTGACCGGGCGCTCATCCGATAGACCGTTTCGCGGCCGGTCGCCTTGAGCGCACCGTACCCGTAGCCGCCCAGGGAGAACGGCAGGGCAATCCACGGCGCGATGTCGAACCGTTGGCCGTGGTAGCCGCGGCTCCGAAAGAAATGCCCGCCGGCGACGTCGAGCCCGACGTCGAGACGGTCGTCCCAGAGCCGGCGTTGGCCCAGGAACCGGACGCGCGGCACGAACTCGAACGCGTCCTGGTCCTGGCCCAGCGGGCGCTGGCGCCGGTTGTTGCGCAAATCCTGATAGTAGAGCGCCTCGGCCCGCAGTTGGGCCCGGTCCCAGGTCTTGACCCCGCCGACCCGCGAATCGGTGAAGCGCTTGGAGCGGCGGTCGCCGCGTTCCAAGGTCGGGTGGAACGCCACGTTCATCTCGCGCAGAAAGAAGTCGTCGCTGACCAGGAACAGGTCGCCGTAGAGTCGGACGTCGTGGGCGAGCCGCTGCCGGTGGCTGCCGACCACGCTCCAGCGGTGGACCGGCGCCGGCGAGGAGACCCGTTCCCGCAACTGTTCGTTGAAGTACGACACCCAGAACTGCCCCTCCGTGCGCCGGCTGGGCGCGTAGCGATACTCGCCCAACAGCCCGGCCCGTTCCGAGGTTTCGACGTCCGTCGTGACCGTCAGGTCCTGACTCTTGCTGATCGCCCAGTACAACGGCTGCTCCCACTGGAAGCCGCGCTTGTTGGAAAAGCCGTAGCGGGGCGCCAGCAGGCCGCTGTGGCGCTCGGTGCGCACCGCCATCGACCCGTACGGCACGTAGAAGAGCGGCACGTCCCGCACGCGCAGGACGCCGTGGCGCAGCGTGCCGGTGCCGCCGAGGGTGACGTCCAGCGTGTCAGCGGCGATACTCCAGTCGGCGTCTTCCATGCGGTCGCACTCGCACGTGGTGACGGCGCCGTCCGTGACGCGGTAGCTCTGGCCGTACAGCTTTTGCAGGGTGCGGCCGGCGATCGTGTACTGGCGCCGCGGCAGGCGGATCGTCCCGTTCTGGATGGTGCCGGTCTCGTCCGCCAATTCCAGGCGCAGTCGGTCGGCACGGACGTCGCCCTGCGGGTCGGTCAGCACGACGTTGCCGCGCGCGTCGAGGGCGTTGCGCGACCGGCGGACGCGCACCGTGTCCGCGGTGAGCCGCGCGTCGCCCTTGGTGACGACCACGTTGCCGCGCGCCGAGACCACGTCGCCGTCCTCCTCGTAGCCGAGCGCGTCGGCATCCACCCGGACCCGGTCGTCCTGGGCCCAGCCGGCCGCGGCCCACAGCGGCCACGCCACGAGCGCGGCCAACAGAAGAGACGGACGAGACAACATGGGCCCGTTCACGCCCCGGCCGGGACGGCAGGAAACGCCGTGCCGGCAACGGCTCTGTCGGAAAGCGCAGCCAGCACCTCGCCGACCAGAAACAGCGAACCGCACACGACCACGGCGTCGTCCCCCGCGGTGCGGCGCACCACGTCGCGAAAGGCGGCAGGCGCCCCGCGCACGACGCGCGCCGGAACAGCACCGGACAGCGTCGCGTACAACGTATCGGGATCCGCGGCACGCGGTTGCGAGACGGCCGTGAGGACGACCTCGGCCGCGGCGCGTTCCACCGCCGCCAGCATAGGCCGCCAGTCTTTGTCGTGCATCGCCCCGAACAGGAAGCGCAGCCGCCGGCCCGCGGCCAGCCGCACGAGTTCGGACAGCAGCGTGTCTATCGCCTGCGCGTTGTGCGCCCCGTCCAGGACGACCAGCGGGTGCGTGGACACGACGTGCAGCCGGCCCGGCCAGTCCACGGCCTGCGCGCCGGCGCACACCTGGGCCGGGCCGACCGGCAACGTCTCGCGGACGGTTTCCAGGCAGGCGACCGCGACCGCGGCGTTGCGGGCCTGAAAGCTGCCGGCGAGGGCGGGGCGCAGCGTCAGCTTCCCGAACGCCGGGCCGCGGTATTCATACGCCGCTGGGTCCCCGGTCGGGTCCCGGTCTGCGAGCCCGAAGTCGTGGCCGTAGCGCACCGTCGGACTGTCCAGAGATCGGGCGATCCCCGTCAGCACCGCGTCGCTGTCCGGGTCCAGCGGGCCGAGCACGACCGGGACGCGCGGCTTGACGATGCCGCCCTTTTCCCGCGCGATGTCGGTCAGGCTCGTGCCCAGATATTGCTGATGGTCGAGGCCGATGCCGGTGATGACGGACACCAGCGGGGTCAGCACGTTGGTCGCGTCGAGCCGGCCGCCCAGCCCGACCTCCACGACCGCCACGCCCACCTCGGCCCGGGCGAACGCGTCGAAGGCCAGCACGGTCATCATCTCGAACGGCGTGAGGCGAATGCCCGCCGGCTCGATGCGTTCTCGGATGGCGGTCACCCGATCGACGACTTCCTGCGGCGAGATACACCGCGCGCCGATGCGGATGCGTTCGCAGAAGTCGATCAGATGCGGGGAGGTGAACAGGCCGACCCGGTATCCCGCGGCCCCGAGCATGGCATGCAGAAACGCCGCGGTGGAGCCCTTCCCGTTCGTGCCCGCGATGTGGAGGCTGGGAAACCGCCGTTGGGGGGCGCCGATTGCGCGCAGCGCCGCGGCCGTGCGGTCGAGCTTGAGGTCCATCCGCTCGACTTCCAGCCCGTACAGCCACGCCAGCGTGTCGGCGTACCGGGAAGACATCCGGTCGTTCACGGCCCGGGCGCTCCGCTGCCGGCTGCTCCGGGAGCCGCGGACGCCGGGGACTGTGCCGCGGGTCGCGCGTCGCACAACAATCCGAGCACCTGGCCGAGCGTGGCCCGCAGATCCTTGCGCTCCACCACCAGGTCCACCATGCCGTGTTCCAGCAGGAACTCGGCGCGCTGGAACCCGTCGGGGAGCCGTTCGCCGATGGTCTGCTCGATGACGCGCCGGCCGGCGAAGCCGATCAGTGCGCCCGGCTCGGCGATGTTGACGTCGCCCACCATGGCGAGCGAGGCCGCGACGCCGCCGGTGGTCGGATCGGTCAGCACCGACACGTACGGCAAACCGGCCGCGCGCAACCGGCCCAGCGCCATGTTGACCTTGGCCATCTGCATCAGGGACAGCACCCCTTCCTGCATCCGGGCGCCGCCCGAGGCCGAAAAGAAGAGGACCGGCAGGCGTTCCGCGACCGCGTGTTCGACGATGCGGGCCAGTTTCTCGCCCACGACCGTGCCCATGCTGCCGCCCAGGAACGCGAAATCGAAACACCCCAACGCGACCGGACGCCCGTCGAGCGTCGCGACCCCGCACACCACGGCCTCGGCGCGGCCCGCCCGCGCCTGTGCCGCGACGAGGCGCTGTCCGTAGGGTTTGCGGTCGGTGAAGACGAGCGGGTCGCCGGAGCGCAGGGCGGCGTCGTGCTCGACGAAGGAGCCGCCGTCGACGATGATGCGAATCCGCTGCTCCGCGGTCAGCCGGAGGTGGGTGCCGCATTTCGGGCAGACCAGCAGGAGGCGTTCGGCTTCCTTGCGGAACAGAATTTTCTGGCACCCCGTGCACTTCAGCCAGATCGTGCCCGCCGCGTCGCCCCGGTCCCGCGCGTCCGCCATGCGTCCTCCCGTGCCCGAACCCTACGCACGCGGCACGTCGCGCAGCGCGGTCTTGAGTTGCCCGACGAACGCCCCCACGCGCGCCACCAGATCCGGCTGGCCCGCCGACCGTTCGACGATCTGGGCAATCGCGCTGCCCACGACCGCGGCGTCGGCCACGCCGGCGACCCGCTGCGCCGCCTCGGGCGAGGCGATGCCGAAGCCGACGCCGACCGGTACGGGCGACGCCGCCCGCACCCGGCGTACCCGCGCGTCCAGGTCCGCGGGCAGCCGGTCGCGTGCGCCGGTCACGCCGGTGACCGACACGTAATAGAGGAAGCCGCGCGCCCGGCGCAGGACCGCGCGTTCGCGGTCGGGCGAACTGGTCGGCGCGAGCAGAAAGATCATGTCCAGGTCGTGGCGGTCGGTCTCGCGCTTGAGTTCGTCGGCTTCTTCGGGCGGCAGGTCCACGCACAGGACGCCGTCC
Source organism: uncultured Binatia bacterium (SeqCode) (assembly GCA_965242795.1). Lineage (GTDB taxonomy): Bacteria > Desulfobacterota > Binatia > Bin18 > Bin18 > Bin18. The sequence goes on along the minus strand of OZ251505.1, from coordinate 3,588,657 downwards.
ACGCCCGCCTCCCGTGCATCTGCGGCGAACCGCGCCGTGCCGTAGCGCCAGATCGGATTGTAGTAGCCGAACAACAGAATCGGTACGTCGAGCGTATGCCGCAGACTGCGGACCAGGTCCATGACGCGGGCGAGCGACGTCCCGGCCCGCAGCGCGCGTTCGGCCGCGCGTTGCAAGGTCGGCCCGTCGGCCATCGGGTCGGAGAACGGCACCCCCAACTCGATCACGTCGGCACCCTGCCGCACCATCTCGCGGACGAGCGCCGCGCTGGTCTCGAGATCGGGATCGCCCGCGGTGAGGAACGGAACCAGGCCGACCTCGCCGCGGGCGCGCAGCGCGGCAAACGTGTCCGCGATCCGCGTCATGCCGGATCGTCTCCGAGCAAGCGGGCCACGCTCTGCAAATCCTTGTCACCCCGGCCCGACACGTTGATGACGACGATGGCGTCGGCCGGCAGTTGCGGAACCAGGCGCGAGGCATGGGTGATCGCGTGGGCGCTCTCCAGCGCGGGGATGATGCCTTCCGTCTCCGCCAGCAGTTGCATGCCGTCGACCGCCTGGTCGTCCTGAACGGTGACCGCCTCGATGCGCCCGCGGTCGCTCCAATAGCTGAGTTCGGGGCCGACGCCGGGATAATCGAGACCCGGGGCCAACGAGTGCGTGTCCGCGATCTGGCCGGCCGCGTCCTGGAGGATGTAGGTCTTGCTGCCGTGCAGCACGCCGGCCTCGCCGTCGGCGATGGACGCGGCGTTGCGGCCGGCGCCGAGCCCGCCGGCTTCGACGGCCACCATGCGCACCCCGGCGTCGGGCAGAAAGGGCGCGAACAGGCCCAGGGCGTTGCTGCCGCCGCCGACGCAGGCGATCAGACAGTCGGGTGGGCGGCCGGCGTGACGGCGAATCTGGGTTTTGACCTCGCGACCGATCACCGACTGGAAATCGCGCACGAGCATGGGGTACGGGTGCGGGCCGGCCACGGTGCCGATGACGTAGAACGTGTGCGCGACGTGCGTGATCCAGTCGCGCAGGGCCTCGTTCATGGCGTCCTTGAGGGTCTGGCTGCCGGTCGTGACCTCGCGCAGCGACGCGCCCAGCAGCCGCATGCGGAAGACGTTGGGCGCTTGGCGCACGGTGTCTTCCCGGCCCATGAAGACCTCGCACGAGAAGCCGAGCAGCGCGGCGACCGTGGCCGTCGCCACGCCGTGCTGGCCGGCGCCGGTTTCGGCGATGAGCCGCGTCTTGCCCATCCGCTGCGCCAGCAGGGCCTGGCCGATGGTGTTGTTGATCTTGTGCGCGCCGGTGTGACACAGGTCTTCGCGCTTGAGATAGACCTGCGCGCCGCCCAGCCGCTCGGTCAGCCGGGCGGCGAACGTCAGCGGCGTCGGGCGGCCGACGTACTCCCGCTGCAGGGCGCGGAGTCGGCGGGTGAACTCCGGGTCTTTCCGGCAGCGCCGATAGACGTCTTCGAGTTCCAGCAACGCCGGCATGAGGGTCTCGGCCACATAGCGGCCGCCGTACACGCCGAAATGCCCGTGCCGGTCAGGCAGCTTTTGCATGGCGGATGAACCGGTCGAGTTTGCCGGGGTCTTTGCGTCCGGGTGTCGATTCGACCCCGCTGGCCACGTCCACCGCCCAGGGCCGGACGGTTCGCACCGCATCCGCGACGTTGTCGGGCGTCAGTCCGCCGGCCAGAATCGTGCGCTCCAGGGAGGGTCGGGGGAGGGCCGCGGCTCGCTGCCAGGCGAACGTCGTGCCGGTCCCCCCGTATCGGCCCGACTTCTGCGCGTCAAGCAGCACGTAGTCCGCGGGCGTGGACGCGAACAGGTCGGGTAGCAGCGTCCGCGGGCCGACCCGCAGTGCGCGAATCGTGGGGAGAGGCCAGCCGGACAGGGCCGCGGGCGGCTCGTCGCCGTGGAACTGGATCAGGTCGAGCGGCAGCCCCGCGGCGAGGTCGGCAATCTGCGCGCGCGGGGCGTTGACGAACACGCCGACGCAGCGCACGGGCGCGGGCAGCACGTGGCGGATGGCTTCCGCGGTGACGCGCGCGACGTAGCGGGGGCTGTGCGGATAGAAGTTCAGTCCGATCAGGTCGGCGCCGGCGGCCACGGCGAGCCGCGCGTCGGCCACGGTCGTGATCCCGCAGATTTTGACCTGCACGGCCATGTCGCGCTCAGCCGGACGGGGCCAACAGCGCCCGCAGCGCCGCGCCCGGGTCCGCGGCCGCCATGCACGTCTCGCCGATCAGAAACGCCCCGACGCCCTGCGCCTCCAGCCGCGCCAACTGCGCCGCGCTCGACAGCCCGCTTTCCGACACGACGAACACGTCGTCGGGGATGCCCCGGACCAGCCGCTCGGTGGTCTCGATCGTGGTGTGGAAGGTGCGCAGGTCGCGGTTGTTGATGCCCAGCAGCATGGCGCCGGCGGCCAACGCCCGGTCGCGCTCCCCCTCGTCGTGCACTTCGATCAGGCAATCCATCCCGAGCGTGGCCGCAAGCTGCGCCAAGTCGGCGAGTCGGGAGTCGTCGAGGACCGCGACGATCAGCAGAATGGCACTGGCGCCGAAGGCCCGGGCCTCGTGGACTTGGTACTCGTCGAACAGAAAATCCTTGCGGAGCAGCGGGACGGGAACGGTGGTGCGGATGCGGCGCAGATACTCCAGACTGCCCTGAAAGAACTTCTTCTCGGTCAGTACCGACACGGCCGCGGCGCCCGCGGCATGATACGCGCGGGCGATGGCGAGCGGGTCGAAGTCGGCGCGGATGACGCCCTTCGACGGCGAGGCTTTCTTGACCTCGGCGATGATCGTGCGCCCGGCCCGCGCCTGCAGCGCGTCGAGAAAATCGGGCGGGTCGGCGCGATACAGTTCCCAGTCTTTCAGCCGGGCGAGAGATACCTTCCGTTTCTGGACGGTAAGTTCGTCCCGCTTGTACGCGACGATGTCGTCGAGAATCATACGTCTTCCATCCGTGACAGCGGCAGATAGCGTTCCAGCGTTTCCCGCGCCGCGCCGCTGTCGATCGTCGTGCGGGCCAGCGCCACGCCCGCTTCGAGCGACGCCGCGGCATCGCCCACATACAAGGCCGCGCCGGCGTTGAGCAGGACCACGTCGCGCGGCGGTCCCGCGGCCCCGGCCAGCACCGTGCGGATGACGTCCGCGGATTCTCGGGCGCTCGACACCTGGAGTTCGGACAGCGGACGGCAGGCGAAGCCGAAGTCCGCCGGCTGGATCGTGAACGTGCGCACCCCCTCCTGTCTCCACTCCGCGGCGTGCGTGGGACCGCTCAGGGACACTTCGTCGAGCCCGTCCGCGCCGTGCACGACCAGGGCGTGTCGGCAGCCCAAGCGGCCGAGCGCCGCGGCCAACGGTTCGACCCAGCGCCGGTCGAACACGCCGATGAGTTGGTGCGCGGCGCCGGCCGGGTTGGTGAGCGGCCCCAGGATGTTGAAGATGGTGCGGATGCCGATCTCCCGCCGCGGGCCGACCGCGTGCTGCATGGCCCGGTGAAAAGCCGGGGCGAGCAGAAAGCCGAACCCCACCTCCCGCATGCAATGCTCCACGTGGCGGGCCGAGAGTTCGATGCGGGCGCCCAGCGTTTCCAACACGTCCGCGCCGCCGACCGCCCCGGACATGGCCCGGTTTCCGTGTTTCGCCACGCACAGGCCGGCCGCGGCCACCACGAACGCCGCGCAGGTCGAGATGTTGAAGGTCCGGCAGCCGTCGCCGCCCGTGCCGCACGTGTCCACGACCGGCCGGCCGGGCTGAACCCGGGTCACCTTGTCCCGCATGGCGCGCGCCGCACCGCAGATCTCCGCCACGCTTTCGCCCTTGACGTGCAGCGCGGTCAGCAACGCGCCGATCTGCGCCGGCGTGGCCTGTCCGTCCATGAGTTCGGTGACGACCGCGTGCATGGCGTCTTCGGTCAGGTCCGCGCCGGTCACTAGGCGCGCAATCGCATCCTTGACGGTCATGGGGAGCACCGCGGGCTTACTCGGCAACCGGCTTCCGCACGGGAACGGCCCGAGATGCGGGGTTGTCTGTACGAGGAGGTCGAACCGCGGGCAGCGCGGTCCGGTAGGCGTCGTTGCCGGGCGGAGTCTCGGTGACCGGGAACCGGACCGCGCGGCTGTGCCGAGCCGTCTTGTGGCTCTGGATTTCCTTGCCGAGGTACACGCCCAACCCGAAGACGAACAGGAATCCGACCAGCAGGCTTGCGACGACCGCACACGTTTGGAGCAACGTGACCCGAAAGGCGTACGGTCCGAGAGCCATCGCGATCCTTTGTGGCGCTTTTCACGCCCGCCTGAAGTGAAAGAAGGTTATCGATAGGCGAAAAAAAGGGGAGCGCTGCTCCCCTCCCCGTGTTTCCCCGCCGTGTCCGCTTCTGCCCCGGAGTCGCCGCCGGCCTAGGCACCGTCCGCCTGATCCGATTCCGCGGCCGGCGCGTCCGGGCGTTCGGTCCACTCGACGATGGACACCGGCGCCGCGTCGCCGCGTCGCGGCCCGAGTTTGAGGACGCGGGTATAGCCGCCGTTGCGGCCCGCGAACCGGGGGGCGACCTCGTCGAACAGGCGCTGGACCAGTTTCCGGCTGCCGAGGGTGGCGTAGGCCAGACGCCGCGCGTGGACCGAGTCCTTCTTGCCCAGCGTCACCATGCGGTCGCCCCAGCGCCGCAACTCCTTGGCCTTGGCGTCGGTCGTGCGGATCTGCTCGTGCACTAGCAGCGCGGTCACCAGATTGCGCATCAGCGCCTTGCGGTGCGCCGCGCTCCGCTTGAGTTTCCGTCCGGCCTTCAGGTGTCGCATCGGCTTCGTGTCCCCGTCGTTGCGGACCGCCTACGCCGCGGGCGTGCGCGACACGCGCATGCGGTCGAGCTCTTCGCGGGAGGGAAAGGCGTCCAGGTGCATGCCGAGTTCGAGCCCCATTTCGTGCAGGATGTCCTTGATCTCGGTGAGCGACTTGCGCCCGAAGTTCTTGGTCTTGAGCAGCTCGGGCTCGGTCTTGACGACCAGTTCGCCCACGTAGCGCAGATCCGCGCTTTGCAGGCAGTTGGCCGAGCGGACCGACAGCGCCAACTCCTCGATGGGCCGGAAGAGGTGTTCGTTCGTCGCGGGCCGGTCGTCCTGGCCCGCTCGGTCCTCCGGCCCTTCGCCGAATTCGACCGATCCGGAGAAGATCGCGAGCTGGTCCTGGGCGATGTGCGCCGCCGCGGCGACCGCGTCTCGCGGATCGATGCTGCCGTCGGTCCACACTTCGAGCGTCAGCCGCTCGTAGTCGGTCCGTTGGCCGACCCGGGCGTTGCCGACCGTGACGTTGACCTTGCGCACGGGCGAGAAGACGGCGTCGAGCGGGATGGTGCCGACGGGGTCGTCCTCGGACTTGTGGTGTTCCGCGGTGACGTAGCCGCGGCCCCGACCGATTTCGGCTTCCAGGTCCAGAGTGGCGCCCTTGCCCAGTTTGGCGACGTGGACGTCCGGGGTCAGGATCTCGACCTGCGAACCGACCGACAGGTCGCCGGCGGTGACGTTTCGGGCGCCCTTGAGCGTCAGCCTGGCGGTCTCCGATTCGCCCTCGCGCAGCCGGAACCGGATTTCCTTCAGGTTGAGCAACAGGTCGGTCACGTCCTCGGTCACGCCCGGCAGGGTCGAGAACTCGTGCACCACGTCCTGGATGCGCACCTTGGTGATCGCGGCGCCGGACAGCGACGACAGCAGAATGCGCCGCAGGGCGTTGCCGAGCGTCGTGGCGAACCCGCGTTCGAACGGCTCGCCCTCGAACCGCCCGTAGGTTGGAGTCAGGGTCTTTTCCTCGACGTCGAGCGCCGCGGGTTTGATGAGCTCGCTCTCTTGCACGTTGTACCTCTCAGTCGACCTGTTTTTCGGAGGATCTTTTTTTACCCAACCGTCCTATAGCTATTTCTATATCTGCTTTACGGTCGGACCTTCTGGACCGGCCCGCTGCCCGTGGGGACTGCGCCCACCTCATCCTGTTCGCCGTAACAGTTCTTCCAGAGCTTCGTTCTGATTTCCCAGCGCGCGACTCTGTTCTCGGTTCTGCTCAACCAGCGACCGGATTGACTCTTCCAATGCCCGGGTTTGTTCGACCAGAGCCCAGAGCGTAGCCTCGCTTTGTGCCTGCATGATGTCGAGTTGCCGGTCGCGTCGTCGGCCAGCCCGATGCATCATCAACAACCCGCCGCCGATCAAGGTGAGTTGAAGATAGTAGGCCAGCAACGATGCCGCCTCGAAGAACGTCAGACTGGCCAGCAATGTTCGAAGCGTCCCCATAGCTTAGACCTTCGAGTACAACTCGACGATCAGTTGTTCGTTGATAGGCTGCGTAATCTCCTGGCGCGTGGGCAAGGCGCGCACCTTGCCGGTGAACGTGTCCGTCTGGACCTCCAGCCACTCGGGGACGCCGCGGCGTTGGGCGAGTTCGACCGACTCCCGGATGCGCGCGATCTTGCGGCTCGCCTCGCGCACCTGCACCTCGTCGCCGGCCTCGACCGTGTAGGACGGCACGTTCACCCGCCGGCCGTTGACGGAAAAATGGCCGTGGCGGACCAACTGGCGCGCCTCGGCGCGCGACGTCGCGAATCCCATCCGGTAGATCATGTTGTCGAGTCGGCTCTCCAGGAGGATCAACAGGTTTTCGCCGGTGATGCCCCGGTGCCGCTCGGCGCGGGAGAACAGCCGGCGGAACGACCCCTCCAACGCGCCGTACATGCGTTTCAACTTCTGCTTCTCACGCAACTGCGCGCTGTATTCGCTCGGTTTCCGGCCCCGCCCCTGGCCGTGCTGGCCGGGCGGGTAGGCGCGCCGCTCGATGGCGCACTTGTCCGTGTAACAGCGCTCGCCCTTGAGAAAGAGCTTCAGCCCCTCCCGGCGGCATAACCGGCAGACCGGACCTATGTATCGAGCCACGCGAGCCTCCTGCTTCGATTCTCGTCGGTCGTCCGCCTCACACCCGGCGGCGCTTGGGCGGGCGGCAGCCGTTGTGGGGAATCGGCGTGACGTCGCGGATGATGCTGACCGCGAACCCGGCCGACTGCAACGCCCGCAGCGCCGACTCCCGGCCGGCGCCCGGTCCCTTGACGTGTACGCGCACCGCGCGCATGCCCGCGTCCGCGGCTTTGCGCGCCGCGCTCTCGGCCGCCATCTGGGCAGCGAACGGCGTGCCCTTGCGCGAGCCCTTGAACCCCACGCTCCCGGCGCTCGCCCAGGCCACCGCGTTGCCCTGCGGGTCGGCAATCGTCACGATCGTGTTGTTGAACGTCGAATGGATGTTCACGACGCCTTCGGGAACGTTCTTCCGAATTTTGCGCTTGCGCGCCGTCGTGCGTTCCGCCGCTTTCGCCATGCCGTGTGCCTCGCTTCCGGGTTATCTCGGCGTGGGCGCGGATTTCTTTCCGGCCACCGTCCGCCTCGGTCCCTTGCGCGTCCGGGAGTTGTTCTTCGTCCGCTGGCCGCGTACCGGCAGGTTCCGGCGGTGGCGCAGGCCGCGGTAGGCGCCGATGTCGATGTAGTGCTTGATGTAGGTGGCGACCGTCCGCCGCAGGTCGCCCTCGACGCGGTAGCCGCGGTCGATCACGCTGCGGATCGTGGCGATTTCGTCGTCCCCCAAGGTATCGGCGTTGGTCGCCGGATCGACGCCGGCCTCGTCCAGAATCTTCGCCGCGGTCACGCGCCCGATGCCGTAGATGTACGTCAGGCCGACGCCGATGCTCTTGTTCCGGGGCAACTCGATGCCTGCGATGCGTGCCATGTCACTCTCCGCGTGTCGGATTCCGGCCTAGCCCTGGCGCTGTTTGTGGCGCGGGTTCTCGCAAATGACGCGCACGATACCGTGGCGTTTGATGACCTTGCACTTGCGGCAGATCGGTTTGACGGATGCGCGAACTTTCATGGCTCCCCCACTCCCGGAACCGCGCCTAGCGTCGGCTGAGGACGACCGGCCCGTCGGCCGTGACCGCAACCGAGTGCTCGAAGTGCGCCGACAGGCTGCCGTCCTTCGTCACCGCGGTCCAGCCGTCGTCCAGCATTTCGACCCCCGCGCTGCCCATGTTCACCATCGGCTCGATGGCGAGGACCATCCCCTCGCGCAGCCGGACGCCCCGATTGGGGACGCCGTAATTGGGCACCGGGGGATCCTCGTGCAGCTTGCGGCCCACGCCGTGGCCGACGAATTCCCGCACCACCGAATAGCCTGCGCGTTCGACGTGGGATTGGACCGCGGCCGAAACGTCGCCGAGGCGGTTGCCGACGCATGCCTGATCGATACCGGCTTGCAGCGACGCGGCCGTGGTCTCGAGCAGCCGCCGGACGCTGTCGTCTATCTCTCCCACGCCGAAAGACACCGCGGCGTCGCCGTAGAATCCGCCGTACACTACCCCGAAGTCTAGGCTGACGACATCCCCATCCTTGATGACGCGCTGGGGGGACGGGATGCCGTGGACGATCTCATGGTTCAAGGAAATGCAGACGTGCGCCGGAAACGGCACCGAGCCGTTGCGGATCGTATAGCCCTTGAAGGCGGTCTCGGCCTCGTGGTGCAGGATCATTTCGCCGGCCAGCCGGTCGAGTTCCGCGGTGGTGACGCCGGGCCGGACCCGCTGTCGGAGTTCCGCCAGAATCTCCGCCACGATACGATTCGCGGTCCGCATGGTTTCGATTTCCGCTTTCGTCTTCAGAAAGATCATCGGCGCAGGGCTGGTGTCGCGCGGTCTGTGGGCGGTCTCGGTTACCCGCGTCTGCCGCGAATGCGGCCGCGTTTCATGAAACCTTCGTAGTTCCGCATGATGAGTTGGGTTTCGATCTGGGCGACGGTATCCAGGGCCACGCCGACGACGATCAGCAGCGCGGTGCCGCCGAAGAAGAACGGCACGTTGAACGAACCGACGAGCAGGTTGGGCAGCACGCAGATGACCGACACGTAGATCGCGCCGGTGAGGGTGATGCGGCTCAGGACGCGGTCGATGTAGTCGGCGGTGCGCTGGCCGGGGCGGATGCCCGGAATGAACCCGCCGTTCTTCTTCATGTTGTCGGCGACGTCGGTCGGATTGAAGACGACCGCGGTGTAGAAATAGCAGAAGAAGATGATCATCGCGACGTAGCTGAGATTATAGACCGAGCTGCCGGGCGTCAGCAGGTTGGCCGCGGTCTGCGCCCACGGGTGGTCGGCGAACCCGGCCAGCGTCGCGGGAAAGATCAGGACCGACGACGCGAAGATCGGCGGGATCACGCCGGCGGTGTTGACCTTCAGCGGCAGGTGCGACGTCTGCCCGCCGTACACGCGCCGGCCCACGACCCGTTTCGCGTATTGGACCGGAATCCGGCGCTGGCCGCGCTCCATGAAGATCACCGCGGCCACGATCGCGACCATGCCGGCCAACAGGGCCAGCAGCAGCAGGATGCTCAACTCGCCTTCACGGACGAATTCGGTCGTGGCCGTGACCGCGGACGGGATGCTGGCCACGATGCCCGCGAAGATGATCAGCGAGATGCCGTTGCCGACCCCGCGCTCGGTGATCTGCTCGCCCAGCCACATGATGAACGCGGTGCCGGCCGCCAACGTGAGCATGGTCATCAGGCGGAAGCCCCAGCCGGGCTCGAACACGACCGAACTGCCGCCCGGCGCCTGGATCTGTTCGAGGCCGATGCTGATGAACATGCCTTGCAGCAGGGCCAGTCCGACCGTGCTGTAGCGGGTGTACTGCGTGATCTTCCGCCGGCCCTGCTCTCCTTCTTTGGACAGGCGCTCCAGGGTCGGCACCACGACGGTCAGCAATTGGAAGATGATCGACGCGCTGATGTACGGCATGATGCCCAGCGCGAGAATCGAAAAGCGCTCCAGCGCACCGCCCGAGAAGAGATTGACCAAGCCGAAGACGGTGCTGGCGGCCTGCTCGAAGAAGGCGTTCAGCGCCTCGCCGTCGATGCCGGGCGTGGGAATGGCGACGCCGAGCCGGTACACGCCCAGCATGGCGAACGTGAACAGCAGCCGCCGGCGCAGGTCCGCGACTTTGGTCGCGTTCTGGAGACCTTCGAACATAGCTATCCGGTCTCGGCCGTCCCGCCGCGCGCCACGATGATCTCCCGCGCTTTCGCGCTGAACGCGTCGGCGCGCACGGTCAGCGCCTTGCCGAGGTCGCCCTTGGCCAGGATTTTCACCTTCTGCTTCCGGCCCCGCACGAGCCCGCGTTCCCGTAAGGCGTCGGCGTCCACGGTCGCGCCGGCGTCGAAGCGTTCGAGGCTGCTGAGGTTGACGATGGCGTATTCCTTCCGAAAGGGATTGTGGAAGCCCCGTTTGGGGAGTCGGCGGGACAGCGGCATCTGTCCGCCCTCGTACCCGGGCGGGACGCTGCCGCCCGACCGCGCGCCGGCGCCCTTGTGCCCGCGGCCCGACGTCTTGCCGAGCCCGGAACCCGGTCCCCGCCCGACGCGCTTGCGCTTCTTCCGCGACCCGGGGGCCGGCTTCAGATGACTAAGATCCATGTTCGCCTACCTCGATCAGATGCGCCACGCGCAGCAGCATGCCTTGCAGCGACGGCGAGTCGGTACGGCGCACGGTCTTGCCGCGGCGGGTCAGGCCGAGGCCGCGCAGGGTTTCGCGCTGGCGCCGCGTGCAGCCGATACCGCTCCGCTTCAAGGTGACGGCCAGGACTTTCGGCGTTCCGTCAGCCATTCCCTAGCCCTTCATCTCGGCGAGGTCCTTGCCCCGCCGCGCGGACACCTGGTCCGGACTGTCCAGGCTCTCCAACGCGGCGAGCGTCGCCTTGACGGAATTGTGCGGGTTCGTCGAGCCCAGACATTTCGTGAGTGCGTTGCGCACCCCGGCCAGTTCCATGACGATACGTACTCCGGCACCGGCGATCAGGCCGGTACCGGGCGCCGCGGGTTTGAGCAGAACCTTGCCCGCGCCGTGCCGCCCGACGACCGCGTAGGGCAGCGTGTCTTCGACCAGCGGCACGCGGATCAACGACTTCTTGGCGTGTTCGACACCCTTGCGAATGGCTTCGGGCACTTCGTGCGCCTTCCCCAGGCCGTAGCCGACATGGCCGGCGCCGTCACCGGCCACGACCACGGCGCTGAAACTGAACCGGCGTCCGCCCTTGACGACCTTGCTGACCCGGTTGATGTGGACGACTTTCTCTTGGATGTCGAGCGAGTCGGGATTGATCGCGCCATCGTCGGCTGCCACGAGTCTGCTCCTTGATCTCAGAATTTCAGGCCGGCTTCACGCGCGGCCTCGGCCACCGCCCGGACCCGACCGTGAAAAAGGAATCCGTTCCGGTCGAACACGACCGTCGAAATATCCTGCGCCCGGCACTGTTCGGCGATCAGGCGTCCGACCTGCTGCGCCGCGGCCACCGTCGCCGTCCCGGGTCCGAGACGGTCCTTGAGCGCGGCCGACAAGGTCGACACCGCGGCCAACGACCGGCCGCTCTCGTCGGATACGACCTGGGCGTACACGTGTTTGTTGCTGCGATACACGCTCAGCCGCGGGCGCGCATCGGTCCCGGCGACCTTGCGGCGCACCCGGGTGCGCCGCAGCCCGCGGCTCCGGTGTCGGGCGTTCGTGCCTGCCATAGCGTCTGCGTTCCTCTGCTGCTCTCGCGTCTTTAGCCTGCGCCTGCACCGGCCGCGGTCTTGCCGGCCTTTCGGCGCACCTGTTCGCCGGCGTAGCGCACCCCTTTGCCCTTGTACGGCTCGGGCGGCCGCAGCCGGCGAATCGACGCCGCGACTTCTCCGACCAGTTGTTTGTCGATCCCTTCGATCGTGACCTGGGTCTGCCGCTCGACCTTCGCCGTGACGCCGTCGGGAAGTTGGTAGAAGATCGGATGCGAGAAGCCCAGGCTGAGCCGCACGACGTTCCCCGCCCCCTCGGCGCGGTAGCCCACCCCGTTGATCTCCAGCACCTTGGAGAACCCGGACGAAACACCCTGGACCGCGTTGGCCACGAGCGCGCGCACCAGGCCCTGCATGGCTTTGGAACGGCGTGTGTCGTCCGGGCGCTGTACCGTCACCCCGTCCGCGCCGACGTCGATCGTGACGGCCGCGTCCAGCGGCACCTGCAGACTCCCCTTCGCGCCTTTAACGTCGAGTCGGCCGGCGGCCTGCGCGACGGTTACGTCGTCGGGAACCGGAACGGGCTTGTGCCCCATGCCTGACATGCGTCACCGCTCGCTTTCTCTCTTACCACGCGCTGCACAGCACTTCCCCGCCCACGTGCAGCTTGCGCGCGTCGCGGTCGGCGAGCACCCCGCGCGAGGTGGACAGGACGTTCACGCCCAAGCCGTTGCGGACACTGGGGACGGCGTCCGCCCGCACGTACGTGCGCAGACTCGGTTTGCTGACGCGCATCAGCCCGCGCACCGCGGGACGGCCCGTCGGATCGTACTTGAGCAGGATGTCGAGTCGGGGAAATCCGTCGTCTTCGACGACGCGGTAGTCTTGCAGGAACCCCTCGTCGACGAGGATTTTGACGACGGCTTCCTTGAGGCGCGAACGGGGCACCGAGACCGTCTCCTTCCGCGCGTGCAACGCGTTGCGGATGCGGGTCAGCATGTCGGCGATGGGATCGGTTTGCATGGGCCGCTCGCTTACCAACTCGCTTTGGTCATGCCGGGAATCTGGCCGCGCAGGGCGTAGGTCCGCAGGCAGATCCGGCACATGCCGAACCGTCGGTAGAACCCGCGTGCCCGGCCGCACAACGGACAGCGGTTGTATTCGCGCACGCGGAATTTCGGCTTTCGCTGCGCCTTCACTCGCAAAGATGTTCGTGCCATGACTGCTAACTCCGAAACGGCATGCCCAGGGCGCGGAGCAACGCGCGCCCCTCCCGGTCGGTTTGTGCCGAAGTGACCATCGAGACGGTGAACCCCTTGATCCGGTCCACCTTGTCCAGGTTGATTTCGGGGAAGATGACGTGCTCGCGGATCCCCAGCGAATAATTGCCTCTGCCGTCGAACGACCGGTCGGAGATGCCGCGAAAGTCCCGCACGCGCGGCAGCGCCACGTTCACCAAACGGTCGAAGAACTCGTACATCCGCTCCCCGCGCAGGGTGACCGCACAGCCGATCGTCATGCCTTCGCGGAGCTTGAAATTCGCGATGGATTTGTGGGCGCGCGTCACCACCGGCTTCTGGCCGGTGATGAGTCCGAGTTCTTCGACGCTGCTCTCGAGCAACTTGGCATTCGTAGCGCCCTCGCCCAGCCCCATGTTGGCGACGATCTTCGCCAGCCGCGGCACCTGCATGGGGTTCGCGTACCCCAGCTCCTGTTTGAGCGAAGGGAGTACTTTCGAGAAGTACAGGTCCTTGATGCGCGCCATGCCGTTCGTCCACTCGGGTGCGTTTCGGTTGCGTTAGTCCAGCACGTTGCCGGTCCGGCGGCTCACCCGCAGCTTGCGTCCATCGACGACGGTGAAGCCGACTCGGGTCGGGCGGCCGTCCTGCGGGTCGATCAACATCAGGTTGGAGAGGTGAATCGGCGCCTCTTTTTCTACGATGCCGCCGGTATCCTGTGGCCCGCGCGGCTTGCGGTGGCGCTTGACCATGTTCAACCGCTCGACGACGGCGCGGTCTTCGGACGGGATGACGCGGATCACCTTGCCGATTTTGCCGCGTTCCTTTCCGGCCATGATCATGACCGAATCGTTCTTTCTGATGCGGGCCGCCATCGTCCGTCTCTCCGATATTCTATAAGACTTCGGGGGCCAGCGAGATGATCTTCATGAACCGTTTGGCGCGCAACTCGCGGGCCACCGGGCCGAAGATGCGGGTGCCCAGCGGTTCCCGCTGGTTGTCCAGCAACACCGCGGAATTGGTATCGAACCGGATGTACGAGCCGTCCGGCCGGCCGAGTTCCTTGGCGGTCCGCACGACGACGGCGCGGGCGACGTCCCCTTTCTTCACTTTCGCGTTCGGAATCGCTTCGCGCACCGCGACCACGATTTCGTCACCCACCGACGCGTAACGCCGGCGTGTACCACCCAGCACGCGGATGCAGCGCACCCGGCGGGCGCCCGAATTGTCGGCCACGTCGAGGACCGATTCGACCTGGATCATCGTCTCGTCCGTTCGAAGGTCAGTCCGCGGTCGCCGCCTTGGCGACGGAGCGCACCCGCCAGCGTTTGGTGCGGCTCAGCGGGCGCGTCTCTACGATGGTCACCACGTCGCCGGTCCGGGCCGCGTTGTCCGGGTCGTGCGCCGCATATTTCTTGCGCTGGCGGACGTATTTCTTGTACATGGGGTGTCGGACGAGCCGTTCGACCTGGACGGTGACCGTCTTATCCATCTTGTCGCTGACGACGACCCCTTGTCTGACCTTGCGATTTCCGGCCACGCTTAACTCCGTTCCGTATGCGCGGCGCGGGTGCGCTCGTGCTGCACCGTCTTCACCCGCGCGATGTCGCGTCTGATTTTTCGGATCTGCATCGGATCTTCGAGTTGGCCGGTGCCTCTCCGCAGCCGCAGGCGAAACAGTTCTTCACTGAGTTCGCGGGCTTTTTCGCGTCTCTCCTCGTCCGTCATGTCCCGGATTTCACTCGCCCGCATGCGCCACTCCTTGCCGCTCGCGGATGTGGGTGTTGACCGGCAGTTTGTGCGCCGCCAAGCGTAACGCTTCGCGCGCGGTGTCGCGCGGGACGCCTTCGATCTCGAACAGCATCCGCCCGGGCTTGACGGGCGCGACCCAGAACTCGGGCGAGGCTTTCCCCTTTCCCATGCGCGTCTCGGTCGGCTTTTTAGTGACCGGCTTGTCCGGGAAGATGCGGATCCATATCCGGCCGCCGCGGCGGACATGGCGGGTCAGCGCGACCCGGGCCGCCTCGATCTGCCGCGCGGTGATCCAGCCGCGGTCCAGCGTCTGCAAGCCGTAGTCGCCGAACGACAGCGCGCTCCCGCGCTGGGCGCTGCCGTACACGCGGCCCCGTTGCTGCTTGCGGAATTTCGTCTTGCGTGGCGAGAGCATGGCGTGCGTTCCTCAGGCGTTGACGTTGGACCTGAGATCCTCTTCTTCCTTGGTCAGCACTTCTCCGCGGAATATCCACGCCTTCACCCCGATGATGCCGTAGGTCGTGCGCGCCTCGGCCAGCCCGTAGCTGATGTCGGCGCGCAGCGTATGCAGCGGGACGCGCCCTTCGCGATACCATTCCGTGCGCGCGATCTCGGCCCCGCCGAGCCGGCCCGAGCAGCGGACCTTGACCCCCTGCGCCCCCATGCGGATCGCGCGCGCGACGCTCTCCTTCATGGCGCGGCGGAAGGCCACGCGCCGTTCGAGTTGCAGCGCGACGTTCTCCGACACGAGTTGGCCGTCGAGGTCGGGGCGGCGGACTTCGTGAATGTTCAGATAAACCTCGCGGTCGGTTTGCCGTGCCAAGTCGTTCTTGAGCTTTTCGATCTCGACCCCTTTTTTGCCGATCACGATACCGGGCCGGGCCGTATAGATGTTGATCTTGGCCTTGTTCGCCGCGCGTTCGATTTCGATTTTGGATATGCCGGCGTGGTAGAGCCGTTTCTTGATGAATTCGCGGATCCGCAGGTCGTCGTGCAGCAGGCTGGCGTAGCCCTTTTCCGCAAACCAGCGCGACTCCCAGCTTTCGAGCACGCCGACCCGGAATCCCTTCGGATGTACTTTCTGGCCCATCGGGGGTGCTTTCTTCTCTCTTTTATCTTTCGTCGACGACGACGGTGAAGTGGCTGGTCCGTTTCCGAATCGGCGTGGCCCGCCCGTGCGCGCGGGGCCGGAACCGGCGGAAGGTCGCACCGCCGTCCACGATCGCTTGCTTGACGTACAACACGTCCGGGTCCACGTTCTGGAGGTCGGTAGCGTTGGCAATCGCCGCCTGCAAGGTCTTCGCGAAGACGCGCGCGGCCTTCTTCTGCGAAAAACGGAGCAGGCTGAGTGCGTCTTCGACCTGTTTGCCACGGATCAGGTCGGCGACGAGCCGCGCCTTGCGTGGGGCCATGCGCACCTGCCGGGTAATCGAGCGAACCTCCATGTCCCGCTTCCCCTACCGGCGCTTGACCTCG
Organism: uncultured Binatia bacterium (SeqCode); assembly: GCA_965242795.1. Classification (GTDB taxonomy): domain Bacteria; phylum Desulfobacterota; class Binatia; order Bin18; family Bin18; genus Bin18. The sequence continues at coordinate 3,572,630 of OZ251505.1, read as the reverse complement.
CCCTTTTTGTCTCCGGCGTGGCCGTAGAACGTCCGCGTGGGAGAAAATTCTCCGAGCTTGTGGCCGACCATGTTTTCGGTGACGTACACCGGGATGAACTTTCTGCCGTTGTGGACCGCGAACGTCAGACCGATCATTTCCGGGATGATCGTCGAGCGGCGCGACCAAGTCTTGATGACTTTCTTGTCGCCCTGCTCCAAGGCCGCGTCAACCTTTTTGCGGAGATGGTCGTCGATGAACGGACCCTTTTTCACCGAGCGGGGCATGTCATTTCTTTCTTCGCTGCACGATGTATTTGTCCGAGGACGCATTCCGGCGGGTCTTGTATCCCTTCGCCAACACGCCCCACGGACTCATCGGGTGGTTCCCCTTGCTGCGCCCCTCGCCGCCGCCGAGCGGGTGATCAACGGGATTCATGGCAATGCCCCGCACGCGCGGCCGGCGCCCGAGCCAGCGCTTCCGGCCGGCCTTGCCGTACGAGACGTTTTCATGGTCCAGGTTGCCGACCTGGCCGATGGTCGCCTTGCAGTTCTGATGCACCATGCGCATCTCGCCCGAGGGAAGCTTGACCGTCGCGTTGGTGCCTTCCTTCGCCATGAGTTGCGCGGACGTGCCGGCGCTGCGGACGATCTGCGCGCCCTTGCCGATCTTGAGTTCGACGTTGTGGATGATCGTCCCGACCGGGATCCGGCGCAGCGGCAGACAGTTGCCCGGTCGGATCTCCGCGCTGTCTCCCGACATCACGGCGTCGCCCACGGCCAAGCCGACGGGGGCGAGGATGTACCGTTTTTCTCCATCGACGTAGTGCAGCAGGGCAATCCGCGCCGACCGGTTCGGGTCGTATTCTATGGCGGCCACGCGCGCCGGGATGCCGTCCTTGTTGCGGCGGAAGTCGATCAGCCGATAGCGCCGCTTGTGTCCGCCGCCCCGGTGCCGGACGGTGAGGCGGCCGCGGTTGTTCCGACCGCCGTGCTTGTGCAGCGGTACGAGCAGGCGCGACTCGGGGCCGGCCGTGGTGTGCGACAACTCGTCGAAACGCGCAACGCTCTGGAAGCGCCGGCCGGTCGACGTCGGTTTGTACTGTCGAACCGCCATGCTCTAGGCTCCCTCGAAAAAGTCGATGCGGTCGCCTTCCCGCAGCGTGACGTAGGCTTTCTTCCATGCGGCCTTCTTGCCCTGCGAGCGGCCCACGCGGCGACGCTTTCCGAGGTAGCGCAGGGTCCGCACCTGTTCGACCTTGACGCTGAAGAGCGCTTCGACCGCGTTCTTGATGCGCACCTTGTTGGCCTGCGGATGCACGCGAAAGACGACTTGGTTGCCGGCCTCGCTCGCCAGGGTCGATTTCTCGGTGACGACGGGCGCCATCAGAACGGAATAGGCGTCCATGCTCAGGCTCCCAGCCGTTCGGTGATCTGCCGGACCGCGTCCCGCGTCGCCAGCACTTTCCGGTAGCGGAGCAGGTCATAGACGTTGAGGCCGGCACTCACCAGCACCTTGACGCCCGGCAGGTTCCGCGCCGACTTCTGTACGTTGACGTCCGCCTCGCCGAGCAGCAGCAGGACGCTGTCTCCCAGTTCCAGCTTGGTCAGCAGATCCACCATCTGTTTGGTCTTGGGATGATCGAAACGGATGTCGTCGATGACGACGAGCGCCTGCTCGCGGAGTTTGTGCGCCAGCGCGGCCCGCAGCGCGGTCTTTCGGGCCGAGCGGGGCAGGCGGTAGGCGTACGAGCGGGGCTGCGGACCGAAGACGGTCGCGCCGCCGACCCAGATCGGGGAGCGCGTGCTGCCGGCGCGGGCGCGGCCCGTGCCTTTCTGGCGCCAGGGCTTGCGTCCGCCGCCCCGCACGTGGCTACGGGTTTTCGTCGCCGCGGTTCCCGACCGCCTACTCGCCAACTGCGCCCGCACCGCCTCGTGCAAGAGATGTTCGCGCGGCGGCTGCGCGGCAATGCCGGCGGGCATCTGAATCTCGCCGACCTTCTCCCGGTCGGACGAGATCACGTCGATGGACGCGGGTTGCGGCGTGTGGGTCTCTTCCATCGTGTGCGCCTACGCCGCTTTTTCGACCAGGACGATCTGGCCGCGCGCGCCGGGCACCGACCCGTGGACGAACAGCAGATGCTCGTCCGACCGGACGTCCACCACCTGCAGATGCAGCGCCTTCATCCGGTCGTTGCCGTACTGCCCGGCCATGCGTTTGCCCTTGTAGATTTTCCCCGGATACGCACTGTTCCCGATCGAGCCGCCGTGTCGAAAGTACTCGTGCGTGCCGTGACTCTTGGGAAAGCCGCCCATGCCGTGGCGTTTCATCACCCCGGTATAGCCGCGGCCCTTGGTCTTGCCGACGACGTTGACCGTGTCGCCGGATTGAAAGACCTGATCCACGGTGATTTCGCTGCCGACCTCGACGTCCCCGACGTCTTGGACTCGAAACTCTCGGAGAACGGCGAACGGACCTTTGCCCGACTTCTGCATGTGGCCGAGGACGGGTTTGGAAATGCGCGGGCGCTTGGGGTGGCCGACCTTTCGTTGCCCGAAGCCCAGTTGCAGCGCGGTGTACCCGTCGGTCTGCGGCGTCTTTTTCTGCACGACCGTGCAGGGGCCGGTCTGGATGACGGTCACCGGCACGAGTGCGCCGTCGTCGGCGAAGACCTGCGTCATGCCGAGTTTTCTTCCGATCAACCCTTGCATTGGCCGGCCCGTTCCTACTCCAGCTTGATCTCGACGTCGACGCCGGCCGCCAGTTCCAGCTTGCCGAGTGCGTCGATCGTCTGCTGCGTGGGGTCGAGAATGTCGAGGAGGCGTTTGTGGGTGCGAATTTCGAACTGTTCGCGCGATTTCTTGTCGACGTGCGGCGAGCGGTTCACCGTGAATCGCTCGATACGCGTCGGGAGCGGAATGGGACCGGCCACACGTCCGCCGGTTCGGCGCACGGTCTCCACGATCTCCTTGACCGACTGATCGAGGACCCGGTGGTCATACGCCTTGAGGCGAATGCGGATCTTTTCGTTCATCACGCCGGCCATCGAGCTGCTCCACGATTCCGCATATTCTCCGATTGCTTTCCAATGTAACGGCTATTCGAGAATCTTCGTGACGACCCCGGCGCCGACCGTCCGCCCGCCCTCCCGAATCGCAAACCGCAGCCCCTCGTCCATCGCTATCGGCGTCAATAACGCCACCTCCATCTGCGTGTTGTCCCCCGGCATCACCATCTCCGTCCCCTCCCTCAACCCCACCGACCCCGTCACGTCCGTCGTCCGAAAGTAGAACTGCGGCCGATACCCGTTGAAGAACGGCGTGTGCCGACCCCCCTCTTCCTTCTTCAACACGTACACCTCCGCCTCGTATCGCGTGTGCGGCGTGATGCTCCCCGGCTTCGCCAAGACCTGCCCCCGCTCAATCTCTTCCCGCTTCACCCCCCGCAATAAACACCCCACGTTGTCCCCCGCTACCCCTTCGTCCAATACCTTCCGAAACATCTCTACTCCCGTCACCGTCGTCTTCTGCGTCTCCTTGATCCCCACGATCTCCACTTCCTCCCCCACTTTCACCCGCCCCCGCTCCACTCGCCCCGTCGCTACCGTCCCCCGCCCAGAAATCGTGAATACGTCCTCCACCGACATCAGAAATTCCTGGTCCACGTCCCGTACCGGCTCCGGAATGAACTCGTCCACCGCCCCCATCAACTCCAATACCTGCCCCTTCCCGTCGGCCTCCCCTTCCAACGCCCGCAACGCGCTCCCCCGCACGATCGGCGTCTCCTCCCCCGGAAATTCGTACTTCGTCAACAACTCCCGCATCTCCAATTCCACCAAGTCCAGCAACTCCTCGTCATCCACCATGTCCACCTTGTTCATGAACACCACGATCGCCGGTACTCCCACCTGCCGCGCCAACAGGATGTGCTCCCGCGTCTGCGGCATCGGCCCGTCGCTGGCCGCCACCACCAGAATCGCCCCATCCATCTGCGCCGCCCCGGTAATCATGTTCTTGATGTAGTCCGCGTGCCCCGGACAGTCCACGTGCGCGTAGTGCCGCTTGGCCGTCTCGTATTCCACGTGCGCCGTGTTGATCGTGATCCCCCGCTCCTTCTCCTCCGGTGCCTTGTCGATCTCCTCGAACGCCACCGCCTCCGCCATCGCCTGCTCCGCCAACACTTTCGTGATCGCCGCCGTCAACGTCGTCTTCCCGTGGTCGATGTGCCCGATCGTCCCCACGTTCATGTGCGGCTTCGTCCGCTCGAACCGCTCCTTCGCCATCTCCTCGCTCCCTCTCGTGTGTCTCTGTGCAATACTGCCCCGCACGAACGGGGCGGGTCTTCGCAACCGCCCCGTCGTCGAGGCTCGTTCCCGGTACCGATGTCGAACGTTCGGCGTCAGCCGAATTCGGAAGGCGGGATTCTAAAGGCTATTTCAAAAGAGTCAACTGCCTCCCCGGAATACGCCTGCACGCACCGCCTGCCTACCAGCGGTAGTGGGCGAACGCCTTATTGGCCTCGGCCATGCGGTGGGTATCCTCGCGTTTCTTCACGGCTCCGCCACGGTTTTGCGACGCCTCGAACAACTCGCCCGCGAGCTTTTCTTCCATGCTCTTTTCGGAACGTTGGCGGGAAGACTGGACCAGCCAGCGCATGGCCAGCGAATTCCGCCGGACCTGCCGGACCTCGACCGGCACCTGATACGTGGCGCCGCCCACGCGCCGCGAACGCACTTCGACGACCGGCCGGACGTTTTCCAGCGCGCGTTTGAACACGTCCAGGGCGTCTTCTCCGGTCCGCTGCTGGATCAGCGTCATGGCGCCGTACAGAATCTTCTCGACCTTCCCCTTCTCTCCGTCCAGCATCATCATGTTGACGAACTTCGACACACTCGCGTCGTGGTATTTGGGGTCGGGAATGATCTCCCGGCGCGTCGCGGGTCCTTTACGTGGCATGAACGTTCCTCTCTCGATTCGGCCCGTCCGGCTTATTTCGGTTTCTTGGCGCCGTACTTGGAGCGCCGCTGCCGGCGCTCCTGCACGCCGATGGAGTCCAGCGTGCCGCGGATGATGTGATACCGGACGCCGGGCAGATCCTTGACCCGGCCGCCGCGGATCAACACGACCGAGTGTTCCTGCAGGTTGTGGCCGATGCCCGGGATGTAGGCCGTGACTTCGATTCCGTTGGTCAGCCGGACGCGGGCGACCTTCCGGAGCGCGGAGTTGGGTTTCTTCGGGGTGGTAGTGTACACCCGCGTGCACACCCCGCGGCGTTGCGGGCAGGATTGCAGCGCCGGGGCCGTCACCTTGCGGCGTTGGCGTTCCCGGCCCTTGCGAACGAGCTGTTGGATGGTAGGCATCGATCCTCCTCGACCGGCGCGACACGCGGATCAGGCTTCGAGCACCTGTGAGAGCGCCAGCGTTTCCTCGGTCTCTTCGGGCAGGGTTTCCGGGGCGCCGGCCGTCAAATCCGTATAACTCGGCGTCCCGGTCCCGGCCGGAATGAGCCGCCCCATGATGACGTTCTCCTTGAGCCCGAGCAGGCTGTCGACCTTGCCGTTGATGGCCGCCTCGGTCAGCACCTTGGTCGTCTCCTGGAACGACGCCGCGGAAATGAAGCTGTCGGTCGAAAGGCTGGCTTTCGTAATGCCCATCAGGAGCGGCTGGGCCGCGGGCGGCGCCCCCTCGTCGGCCAGGACCCGCTCGACCTCTTCCTGGAAGCGCCATTTCTCGACCTGTTCGCCGACCAGGAAGTTCGAGTCGCCGACGTCGGTGACCAGCACGCGGCGCATCATCTGGCGCACGATCACTTCGATGTGCTTGTCGTGAATGCGCACGCCCTGCAGCCGATACACCTCCTGGATCGAATCGACGAGCGACTTGGTGAGCGCGTCCTCGCCGAGTACGCCCAGCGTGTCGTGCGGGTTGGACGACCCGTCCATCAGCGGCTCGCCGGGCCGGACGTAGTCGCCCTCGCGCACGCTGATGTGCTTGCCGCGCGGGATCAGATACTCGCGCGCGTCGCCGACGTCGGGCGTGATGACGACCTTGCGTTTCCCCTTCGTGTCCTTGCCGAACGAGACCACACCTTCGATCTCGCTCAGCACCGCGTGCTCTTTCGGCTTGCGCGCCTCGAAAATTTCGACCACGCGCGGCAGGCCGCCGGTGATGTCCTTGCTCTTGGCGGTTTCGCGCGGAATCTTCGCCAGCACGTCGCCGGGCTCGACGCGCTGTCCGGCACCGACGTTCAGGTTCGAGCCGACCGGCAGCGGATACCGCGCCTCCAGCCCGCTGGGCAGCTTGGCCGTCTTACCGGTATCGTCGTCCTTGATGGACACGCGCGGGCGTTTGTCCGGGTCGCGGAACTCGATGATGACGCGCGTGGACAGGCCGGTGCGCTCGTCCACCTTCTCCTGCATGGTCGTGTCGTCGATGTCGCCGAATTTGATCTCGCCGCCCACCTCGGTCAGGATCGGCACGGTATATGGGTCCCACTCGGCGATCAGGTCGTCCGGCTTGACCCTGGCGCCGTCCTTCTTCTTGAGCTTGGCGCCATAGACTACCGGGTAGCGTTCGCGCTCCCGCTCGCGGCCGGGCTCCAGCACTTCGACCACGGCGACCTCGCCGTTGCGGTTCATCACCACGAGATCGCCCTCGCGGTCCACGACCGTCTTCAGGTCGACGTAGCGCAGCACGCCGGCGTTGCGAACCGTGAGCGCGGTCTGCTCGGCACGCCGGCTGGCGGTGCCGCCGATGTGGAAGGTGCGCATGGTCAATTGCGTGCCCGGCTCGCCGATGGACTGCGCGGCGATGATGCCGACCGCCTCGCCGATGTGGACCATGCGGCCGCGGGCCAAGTCGCGCCCGTAACAGCGCGCACACAAGCCGCGCTTCGTCGTACACGTCAGCGCCGAGCGGATCTGGACGCGCTCGATGCCGGCGTCCTCGATGCGCGCGACGCGATCTTCGTCGATCTCCTCGTTGGCCGTGACCAGGACATCGTTGGTGAACGGGTCGCGGATGTCGTCCATCGCCACGCGGCCCAGGACGCGCTCGCCCAGGCTTTCGATGACCTCGCCGCCTTCGACCAGCGGCGTCATCTCGATGCCGTTGATCGTGCCGCAATCCTCCTCGCTGATGATCGAGTCCTGTGCCACGTCCACGAGCCGGCGCGTCAGGTAGCCGGAGTTGGCCGTCTTGAGCGCGGTGTCGGCCAACCCCTTTCGCGCGCCGTGCGTGGAGATGAAGTATTGCAGCACCGACAGCCCCTCGCGGAAGTTGGCGGTGATGGGCGTCTCGATGATCTCGCCGGACGGTTTCGCCATCAGCCCGCGCATGCCGGCGAGTTGCCGAATCTGCTGCGCGCTGCCGCGCGCGCCCGAATCCGCCATCATGTAGATCGGGCTGAATCCCTGGCGGTCTTCCTGCAAGCCGCGGAACATCTCGTTGGCGGCCTCGTCCGTGGCCGACGCCCAGGTGTCCACGACCTTGTTGTGCCGTTCCCCGTCGGTAATCAGGCCGTCGGTGTACTGCGACTGGATTTCCTGCAAGACCTTCTGCGCGTCGTCCAGGAGCTTGGTCTTTTCCTCCGGGACCACCATGTCCTTGATGCCGATCGAGATGCCGGCCTTGGTGGCGTACTCGAAGCCGAGGTCCTTGAGCCGGTCGGCGAAGATGACCGTCGCCTTGCTGCCGGCCTTCAGGAACGCGGCGTCGATCAACTCGCTGAGTTCCTTCTTCTTCATCACGTGGTTGATCTCGGCGAACGGAATCTCGGGCGGCACGATCTCCTTGAGCAGGATGCGTCCGACCGTCGTCTCGACGGTGTCCCCGTCCATGCGCACCGCGATCTTGGCCTGTAACTCGACCACGTCCTGGTCGTAGGCGATGCGGACTTCTTCCGGGCTGCTGAATTTCTTCCCCTCGCCCTTGGCGCCGGCCCGGCCGCGGGTCATGGCGTACAGCCCCAATACGATGTCCTGCGTCGGGCCGATGATCGCCCGGCCGTGCGCCGGCGACAGGATGTTGTTGGTGGACATCATCAGGCTGCGTGCCTCGACCTGCGCTTCGACGGACAGCGGCACGTGCACCGCCATCTGGTCGCCGTCGAAGTCGGCGTTGTAGGCCATGCAGACGAGCGGATGCAGTTGAATGGCCTTGCCCTCGATCAGAATCGGCTCGAACGCCTGGATACCCAGCCGGTGCAGCGTCGGTGCGCGGTTCAACAGCACGGGGTGCTCGCGGATCACCTCGTCGAGGATGTCCCACACCTCCGGCCGGCCCTGCTCGACCATCTTCTTGGCGCTCTTGATCGTGGTCGTGTAGCCGCGCTCTTCCAGCTTGTTGTAGATGAAGGGCTTGAACAACTCCAAGGCCATGTACTTCGGCAGGCCGCACTGGTGCAGGCGGAGTTCCGGGCCGACGACGATGACCGACCGGCCCGAATAATCGACCCGCTTGCCGAGCAGGTTCTGGCGGAACCGCCCGCCCTTGCCTTTCAGCATGTCGGACAGCGACTTGAGCGGGCGCTTGTTCGGACCGGACAGCGGCCGGCCGCGGCGCCCGTTGTCGAACAGCGCGTCCACCGCTTCCTGCAACATCCGCTTTTCGTTGCGCACGATGATGTCGGGCGCACCCAACTCCATGAGCCGTTTGAGCCGGTTGTTGCGGTTGATGACGCGGCGGTACAGGTCGTTCAGGTCGGACGTGGCGAAGCGGCCGCCGTCGAGCGGCACGAGCGGGCGCAGGTCGGGCGGAATGACCGGAATGACCTCCAGGATCATCTCCTCGGGCAGGTTGCCCGACTGGCGGAAGGCGTTGACGACCTTCAGCCGTTTGGCGATCTTCTTGCGCTTCGCCTCGCTCCCCGTCTCGATCATTTCGATGCGCAGGTCGCGGGCCAACTGCTCCAGGTCGAGATCCTGCATCAACTCGCGGACGGCCTCGGCACCGATGCCCGCCCGAAAGCTGCCCGGCCCGAATTCCTCCAGCGCCTTCCGATAACGGAGTTCGCTCAGGAGTTCCTTCGGCTTGAACGGCGTCTCGCCCGAGTCGATGACGATGAAGGACTCGAAGTACAGCACGCGCTCCAGGTCCTTGAGCGTCATGTCCATGAGCGTGCCGAGGCGGCTGGGCAGGCTCTTGAGGAACCAGATGTGGGCGACCGGACTGGCGAGTTCGATGTGGCCCATGCGCTCACGCCGGACCTTGGACTGGATGACCTCGACGCCGCATTTTTCGCACACCACGCCGCGGTGCCGCATGCGCTTGTACTTGCCGCAGTTGCACTCGTAGTCCTTGGTCGGCCCGAAGATCTTGGCGCAGAACAGGCCGTCGCGTTCGGGTTTGAACGTCCGGTAATTGATGGTCTCCGGTTTCTTGACCTCGCCGTGCGACCACGACTTCACCATGTCCGCGGAGGCCAGCGCGACGCGAATGGCGCTGAAGCGGAGCGGATTTTGGGGTTTTTCGAAGAGACCCAGAAAATCTTCCATGGCGCCCTCCCCTCGCCTTATTGGTCTGGTTGGTCTTCCTCCACGAGTTCGACGTTGAGCGCCAGACTCTGGAGTTCGCGGACCATGACGTTGAAGGACTCCGGCAAGCCGGGTTCCAGCACGTTCTCCCCCTTGACGATGGCTTCGTACATGCGGGTGCGGCCGGCGACGTCGTCCGACTTGACGGTCAGCATTTCCTGCAAGCTGTAGGCGGCGCCGTAGGCTTCCAGCGCCCAGACTTCCATTTCCCCGAGCCGCTGCCCGCCGAACTGCGCCTTGCCGCCGAGCGGCTGCTGGGTGACGAGCGAATACGGGCCGGTCGAGCGGGCGTGGATCTTGTCCTCCACCAAGTGGTGCAGTTTCAGGACGTACATCACGCCGACGGTGACCGGTTGGTCGAACGGCTCGCCGGTACGACCGTCGTACAACGTCGTCTGGCCGGTTTGCGGCAGGTCGGCCTTTTCCAGCAGCGAGAAGATTTCGGATTCCGGGGCGCCGTCGAAGACCGGCGTGGCGATGTGGGCGCCGCGTTGCGAACGGCGCGCCAGTTCCTTGACGTCGGCGACCGGCAGCCGGTCGATGCGCCGGCCGACCTCGGGCGAGGCAGCCAGATCCTTCAACTTGGCACGCAGGTCGGCCGTCGACGTCTTCCCGTTCCCCTCCGCCAGCCGGCCGGCATCCTGGCCGAGCGACCGGACGGCCCAACCCAGATGGGTTTCGAGGATCTGCCCGACGTTCATGCGCGACGGGACACCCAGCGGGTTGAGCACGATATCGACCGGCGTGCCGTCCTCCAGATATGGCATGTCCTCTTCCGGAAGGATGCGGGACAGGACGCCCTTGTTGCCGTGCCGGCCGGCCATCTTGTCCCCGACCTGCAGGCGGCGTTTGATGGCCACGAACACCTTGACCATCTTGATGATGCCGGGCGGCAGTTCGTCACCGCCCTTGAGTCGTTCGATCTTCCCCTCGCACTGTTGGCGGATCGTGCGGACGCGGTCGGCCAGCGCCACCGTCGTCTTGTGGACCTGCTCCTCGACCGCGTCGTCGCCGATCCGGATCCGGTCCCACAAGTGCGGCGGAAAGTCCTCCAGCACGGCTTCGGTAAGCTCCTGGCCTTTCGTCAACACGACGGCCTCGTCGTCGGTGACGCGCATGGTCGCTTGCTTGCCGGCCAGCAGCGCGGTGATCTGGCCGCGCGTGCTGTCCTCGACGATGCGGATCTCTTCGTCTCGGTCCTGTTGCAAGCGTTGCACTTCGGCGTCTTCGATTGCCTGGCTGCGTTCGTCGGGCTCCTCGCCCTTGCGCGTGAAGACCCGCACGTCGATGACCGTGCCTTCGACGCCGGGGGGCACCTTGAGCGAGGTGTCGCGCACTTCGCCGGCTTTTTCGCCGAAGATCGCGCGGAGCAGTTTTTCTTCGGGCGACAACTGGGTCTCGCCCTTGGGCGTGATCTTCCCGACGAGGATGTCCAGCGGCCCGACTTCGGCGCCGATGCGCACGATGCCGCTCTCGTCGAGGTCGATCAGCGCCTCTTCGCCGACGTTGGGAATGTCCTGGGTGATTTCTTCCGGCCCGAGCTTCGTGTCGCGCGCCACGCACTCGAACTCCTCGATGTGGACGGAGGTCAGCACGTCGTCGCGGATCAGCCGCTCGCTGACCAGAATGGAATCCTCGAAGTTGTAGCCACCCCAGATCATGAAGGCGACCAGCACGTTGCGGCCCAGCGCCAGTTCGCCCATTTCCGTGGCCGGGCCGTCGGCGATCACGTCGCCGGCCGCGACCCGGTCGCCGACCCGAACGATCGGCCGCTGGTTGATACAGGTGTTCTGGTTGGAACGCTGATATTTGGTCAGCCCGTAGATATCGACGCCGATGTCCTGCTGCGCCGCTTGCTGGGCCTCGGCCTTGACGACGACCCGCATGGAATCGACGCTCTCGACCACCCCGCCCCGCTTGGCGATCAGCGCGGCCCCGGAGTCCCGGGCCACGATGCCCTCCATGCCGGTGCCGACCAGCGGCGCCTCGGTGCGCAACAGCGGCACGGCCTGCCGCTGCATGTTCGAGCCCATCAGGGCGCGGTTGGCGTCGTCGTGCTCCAGGAAGGGGATGAGCGCCGCGGCTACGCTCACGAGTTGGGTGGGCGACACGTCGATCAAATCGACCTGGGCGGGCTCCACCATGACGAACTCGCCGCCGAGGCGGGCCGACACGAGGGTGTTGACGAAGTTGCCCTCGTCGTCCACCGGCGCGTTGGCCTGGGCGATCGTCCGGCTCTCTTCCTCCAGGGCCGACAGGTAGCGGACCGTGTCGCTGACGCGGCCGTCGATGACCTCGCGGTACGGGGTTTCGATGAAGCCGAACTCGTTCACGCGCGCATACGTCGAAAGGCTGGAGATCAACCCGATGTTCGGCCCCTCCGGGGTTTCGATCGGGCACACGCGCCCGTAGTGCGTGGGGTGCACGTCGCGCACCTCGAACCCGGCCCGCTCGCGGGTCAGGCCGCCGGGCCCGAGCGCGGACAGCCGCCGCTTGTGCGTCACCTCGGACAGCGGGTTGGTCTGGTCCATGAACTGCGACAGTTGGCTGGAGCCGAAGAATTCCTTGAGGGCCGCGGACACCGGCTTGTAATTGACCAGTTCCTGCGGCATGAGCGTCTCGACGTCCTGCAGGCTCATGCGCTCCTTGACCGCGCGCTCCATGCGCACCAGCCCGATGCGGAACTGGTTCTCGACCAGCTCGCCGACGGCCCGCACGCGGCGGTTGCCCAGGTGGTCGATGTCGTCCACCATGCCGCCGCCGTTCTTGAGTTCGAGCAGATAGCGCGCCGCGGCCAGGATGTCCTCGTTCCGCAGCGTCCCCTGTTCGAGTGGCGCGTCGATGCCGAGCTTGTGGTTGAGCTTGAGCCGCCCGACGCGCGACAGGTTGTACCGTTCGGCGTTGAAGAACAGGTTGCGGAAGAACGTATCGGCCGCATCGGGCGTGGGCGGGTCGCCCGGGCGCAGCCGGCGGTAGATTTCGATCTTCGCCTGGTCGGGCGAGATGACTTTATCTTGCAGCAGCGTGTCGCGCAGTGCCGGCCCGGTCGGCGAGTCGTCGATGAACAGGATCTCGAACTGCGCGATACCACGCGCCGCGAGCAGCTCGAACTGCGCCGGCGAGATCTCGTCGTTGCATGCGACGAGCACTTCGCTGGTGTCGGGGTCGACGACGTCGTGGGCGGCGACGCGGCCGATGATGTCGTGCGCGGTGATGGGGATCTGTTCGACGCCGGCTTCCTGCGCCTTGCGCAGCGCCCCGCGGGTGAATTTGCGCCCCTCCTTCACCAGCACTTCGCCCGTCTTCGGGTGGCGGACGTCGTGGCTGGCGCGCATACCGAGCAGGTGCTCGGGCCGGAACGCCTTGGTAGGCACATTATCCGTGTCCGTGTGCAGCGCGATGGTATCGGTCCCGTAGAAGGTGTTGAGCAGGTCCTCGGTGGACATGCCCAACGCGCGCAACAGGATCGTGGCGTGGAACTTGCGGCGCCGGTCGATGCGGACGTACAGAATGTCCTTGGGGTCGAACTCGAAGTCGATCCACGAGCCGCGGTACGGAATCACCCGCGCCGAATACAGGAGCTTGCCGCTGGCGTGCGTCTTGCCCTTGTCGTGGTCGAAGAACACGCCCGGCGAGCGGTGCAGTTGGCTGACGATGACGCGCTCGGTCCCGTTGACCATGAACGTCCCGTGGTCGGTCATGATCGGGATTTCGCCGAAATAGACTTCCTGCTCCTTGACGTTCTTGATGGTCCGCGCGCCGCTGCCGGAGTCGACGTCCCACAGCACGAGCTGAATGGTCACTTTCAGGGGCGCGGCGTACGTCATGCCGCGCTGGTGGCATTCTTCGACCGAGTATTTCGGCTCGCCCAGCGCATAATCCACGAACTCCAGCGAGGCGGTCTCGTTGAAGTCCTTGATCGGAAAGACCGACCGGAACACGCCTTGCAGGCCGGTGTCGCCGCGGCCCCGTTCGGGTTCCCGGCGTTGCAGGAACTCGTCGTACGAGTGCCGCTGGATGTCCAGCAGGTGCGGAAAGTCGATGACCTGTCCGATGTGGCCGAAGGACCGTCGGATGCGGAAGTTGTGCGCCAGCTTGTCAGCCATACGTGCGCCCCCTCTCGTGCCGTGTCATGCTCGGGCCATCTCTGGCTATTGCAACTCGACCGAGCCTCCCGCCTCTTCCAGCTTGCCCTTGATTTCTTCGGCTTCCTCCTTGGTCGCGCCCTCCTTGACGGCCTTGGGCGCGCTATCGACCAGCTCCTTGGCTTCCTTGAGCCCCAGGCCGGTCAACTCGCGCACGACCTTGATGACCTGGATCTTCTTCTCGCCCGGACCGGTGAGCACGACGTTGAAGTCGGTCTTTTCCTCGGCCGCCGCGGCGTCGGCTTCCCCGCCCGCGGCGGCGCCACCGGCCACGACGACCGGGGCCGCGGCGCTCACGCCCCACTTCTCTTCCAGTTTCTTGACCAGTTCCGACGCTTCGAGAATAGTCAGGTCGGACAGCGAGCCGACCAGTTCGTCCATCTTCTCTTCTGTCAGAGCCATGCGTTCCTCCTTCCGGCGAGTCCTGTTCGAGTTAGTCCGTGTCGGCGCGGGCGAGTTGCGCGGCGCGTTCGTCGAGCAGCCGGCCGAGCTGGGAGCCGGTCGCGGACAGGCTGCTCACGAGCCGCGTGGCCGGCTGGGCGAGGATGCCGAGCAACTGGGCGCGCAACGCATCGCGGCCGGGCAGCGTCGCCAGGGCCTCGACCCCCGCGGTTTCGAGGAACTGCCCCTCGGTGACGGCGCCCTTGATGGTCAGTTTTTCGTTCTCGTCGGCATACCGGGCCAGCACCTTCGCCAAGCCGACCACGTCTTCGCCGTAGCCGAAGACCAGCCCATTCTGCCCGGACAGCAACTCCTTGAGCGAAACGTACGGCGTGTCGGTAATCGCCAAGTCCACGAGGGTGTTCTTGGCGACGCGGTATTCTCCCTCGATCTCGCCCAACTCCCGCCGCAGGCTGTTCATCTCCAGGACCGTCAGGCCCTTGTACTCGGTCACGACGGCCGCGCTGGCTCTGGTGAAGCGGGTCCGCAGGTCGGCCACCGTTGCTTCCTTGGTCTGTCGGTCCATGCTGAATCTTTCGTGTCGTTCCTGCGTCCGTGTCGAACGTGTTCGATGAGTCCGGTCCGAGCGATGCGACGGGCGCGAAGTCGCCGAAGCTAGTGAAGCGCCCCCGCGGCATCGACGCGCACGCCCGGTCCCATGCTCGTGCTAACGGTGATGCTCTTGACGTACGTTCCCTTGGCCGACGCGGGCTTCGCCCGTACCAAGCTGTCGAGCAGCGACTTGGTGTTGTCCAGCAGCCGGCTGCCGTCGAACGACGCCTTGCCGACCGGCACGTGCACGTTGCCGGCCTTATCGACCCGGTATTCGACTTTGCCGCCCTTCAGGTCCTGCACGGCCTGAGCGACGTCGGCCGTCACGGTCCCGACCTTCGGGTTCGGCATCAGGCCACGCGGCCCCAGGATTCTGCCGAGCTTGCCCACGACCGACATCATGTCCGGGGTGGCGACGGCCTTGTCGAACTCCAGCCAACCCTCTTCGCTGATCCGCTTGGCGAGATCTTCCCCGCCGACGACGTCCGCGCCGGCCTGCTCGGCCTCCTGCGCCTTGTCCCCCTTGGCGAACACCGCCACGCGCACGGATTTGCCCGTCCCGTGCGGCAGCAGCACGGTCCCGCGGATGTTCTGGTCGGCCTTGCGCGGATCGACGCCGAGCCGGACGGCGACTTCGACCGTCTCGTCGAATTTCGTGTGTTTGGTCTCGCGGGCGAGATCCAACGCTGCCGGCAACGGATAGTGGCGGGTCCGATCGACTTTTTCCGCGGCCGAACGATAGCCTTTGCTCTTGCGTGCCATCTTCAGTTCTCCACCGAGAGGCCCATGCTGCGCGCCGTCCCTTCGATGATGCGCACCGCGCCCTCCAAGTCTTTGGCGTTCAGGTCCGGTCGTTTGAGGGTCGCGATCTCTTCGACCTGTTTGCGCGTCACCGAGCCGGCGGTCTGCCGGGCGGGCTCGCTGGACGCCTTTTCCAGTCCGGCCGCCTTTTTCAGCAGGGTCGAGGCCGGCGGCGTCTTGGTGACGAAGGAAAAGGAGCGGTCCACGTACACGGTGATGACGACCGGGATCAGCAGCCCCTGCTGGTCCTGCGTCTTGGCGTTGAACGCCTTGCAGAACTCCATGATGTTGACGCCGCGTTGCCCGAGGGCCGGGCCGACCGGTGGGCTCGGATTCGCCTGTCCCGCCGGAATCTGCAGCTTGATGGTCGTGTCGATTTTCTTTGCCATGTCGGTCTGCCGTCGGTCAGGATTTTTCGACCTGGACGAGGTCGAGCTCCACGGGGGTCGCCCGACCGAAGATGCTGATCAGCACGCGGAGTTTGCCTTTGTCCGGTTTGACCTCTTCCACCACGCCGGTGAAGTCCTGAAACGGGCCTTCCACGACCTTGACCCCTTCTCCGGTCGCAAAGGAAATTTTCGGCTTCGGCCGCAGCGCCCCGTCCTCCACCTGCTGGTGAATGGCCGCCACTTCGGCTTCCGAGACCGGCGGGATGGTCTGCGGGTCGTCCGTGCCGCCGACGAAGCCGGTCACTTTCGGCGTTTCTCGCACGACGTGCCACGTCCGGTCGTTCATCTCCATCTGCACGAGGATGTAACTCGGAAAGAATTTTCGCGACGACGTCCGTTTCTTGCCCTTGACCAGTTCGACGACCTGCTCTTCCGGGACGAGGATGTCACCGAAGGCATCCTCGTGCCCGAGCGTGCGGATGCGTTCTTCCAATGCGAGTTTGGCTTTCCGTTCGAATCCGGAATAGGTGTGGACGATGTACCATTGCTTCGCCATGACGCGGTCTCTCGAACGGATCGGTCAGTTGCCGAGAAAGGAGCGCAGCAGCCACGACAGCAGGGCATCCACCGAGAACAGGTACAGCGCCACGATGGCGACGAGGAGCAGCACGACCAGAGTCGCGGATCGTACCTCCTTGCGGGTCGGCCAGTGGACCTTGCGAGTCTCGGCCCAGGCTTCCTGGCAATACGCCCGTGCCGTCTCAATCGCTTTCGTCATACGCTCGATTCTCCGTCGCCGTAACGTCCGAAAAGGCGGGTCAGGCAGGACTCGAACCTGCAACCCCCGGATTTGGAGTCCGGTGCTCTAGCCAATTCGAGCTACTGACCCCCGGAATCATACCTTGACCTCCTTGTGCATGGCGTGCGTGCGGCAGACCGGGCAGTATTTGCGCCGCTGCAATTTATCGGGTGTGAGCTTCTTGTTCTTGGTCGCGGTATAGTTTTTGTGCTTGCACTTTTCGCACGAAAGCGCCACGAGGTCTCGCATGTTCGCCTCTCTCTCAGTGCTTCCTGAATGTTTCGGCTTCTTCCGGGCGGGCAGTGGCTATTCGAGGATCTTCGTGACGACGCCGGCGCCAACCGTCCGTCCGCCCTCCCGAATCGCAAACCGTAACCCCTCGTCCATCGCTATCGGCGTCAATAACGCCACCTCCATCTGCGTGTTGTCCCCCGGCATCACCATCTCCGTCCCCTCCCTCAACCCCACCGACCCCGTCACGTCCGTCGTCCGAAAGTAGAACTGTGGCCGATACCCGTTGAAAAACGGCGTGTGCCGGCCCCCCTCTTCCTTCTTCAATACGTACACCTCCGCCTCGTATCTCGTGTGCGGCGTGATGCTCCCCGGCTTCGCCAAGACCTGCCCCCGCTCGATCTCTTCCCGCTTCACCCCCCGCAATAAACACCCCACGTTGTCCCCCGCTACCCCCTCGTCCAGTACCTTCCGAAACATCTCCACCCCCGTCACCGTCGTCTTCTGTGTCTCCTTGATCCCCACGATCTCCACTTCCTCCCCCACTTTCACCCGCCCCCGTTCCACTCGCCCCGTCGCTACCGTCCCCCGCCCAGAAATCGTGAATACGTCCTCCACCGACATCAGAAATTCCTGGTCCACGTCCCGTACCGGCTCCGGAATGAACTCGTCCACCGCCCCCATCAACTCCAATACCTGCCCCTTCCCGTCGGCCTCCCCTTCCAACGCCCGCAACGCGCTCCCCCGCACGATCGGCGTCTCCTCCCCCGGAAATTCGTACTTCGTCAACAACTCCCGCATCTCCAATTCCACCAAGTCCAGCAACTCTTCATCATCCACCATGTCCACCTTGTTCATGAACACCACGATCGCCGGCACCCCCACCTGCCGCGCCAACAGGATGTGCTCCCGCGTCTGCGGCATCGGCCCGTCGCTGGCCGCCACCACCAGAATCGCCCCATCCATCTGCGCCGCCCCCGTAATCATGTTCTTGATGTAGTCCGCGTGCCCCGGACAGTCCACGTGCGCGTAGTGCCGTTTGACCGTCTCGTATTCCACGTGCGCCGTGTTGATCGTGATCCCCCGCTCCTTCTCCTCCGGCGCCTTGTCGATCTCCTCGAACGCCACCGCCTCCGCCATCGCCTGCTCCGCCAACACTTTCGTGATCGCCGCCGTCAACGTCGTCTTCCCGTGGTCGATGTGCCCGATCGTCCCCACGTTCATGTGCGGCTTCGTCCGCTCGAACCGCTCCTTCGCCATCTCCTCGCTCCCTCTCGTAAGCCGCCTCGTACTATGGCGACAAAATGTTTCCTCGACCCTCGGTGACGGTCGAACCGTCCGTTTCCGTTCTCGAAAAGAGAGACAAGCCCAGGAGCGGGCTTGAACCGCCGACCTCGTCCTTACCAAGGACGTGCTCTACCTGCTGAGCTACCTGGGCGTTGCGTCCGGCTTCCTAGATCGTCATGGCTGAAGAATGACCGCCTTGGCCCATGCTGCGCCGGACATCCGTTCGACCGGGTTCCGGTTCGGCGAAATGGAGCGGGAAACGGGACTCGAACCCGCGACCCCGAGCTTGGAAGGCTCGCGCTCTAGCCAACTGAGCTATTCCCGCCCGAACTTCTCTCGGTGTGGAGGAAGTGGTGGAGAGGGAAGGATTCGAACCTTCGAAGGCATACGCCGGCAGATTTACAGTCTGCTCCCTTTGGCCGCTCGGGCACCTCTCCGTATGCACGGTTGCCATCTCACACAGGCTGGCGATAGGAGTTGAACCTACAACCTACTGATTACAAATCAGTTGCTCTACCGTTGAGCTACGCCAGCGTTCCGGCGGCACGGAGTCCCGTAGCCCAATGATGTTCGAGGATATCGGGACCTTTCCGAAGAGAACCGGCTTGTAGTAGGAACGGCGAACAAGTCTAGCCCAAGGAAGCCGGACCGTCAAGAGTGGGGGGAAGCCGGATTTCTCACAGGAGAGGAATGGGCCATGAGCCGTTCCGATTCAGGGCGCCTATCAGCAAAAGCGTGAGGCCGCAAGCGAAATGCGGATGCCTAGGCGGGTCAAATCTTCCGCATCTGTCTCAAACGCTCGTAGAGCACGATGCCTCCGGCGACCGACACGTTGAGCGAACCCACCTGCCCGGACATCGGCACCGACACGACGTAATCGCAGGTCTTTTCGACCAGAGGCCGCATCCCGCCGCCTTCGCCACCCAAAACGAACGCCGTCTTCCGGCGCAGATCCAGGTCATAGACGACATGCGGCGCGTGCGGGCTGAGCCCGACCAGCCAATATCCCGCGGATTTGAGGGACAGGAGGGCCTGTCGGACGTTTCCCACGCGCGCAACGTCCAGATGCGCCGTCGCACCGGCCGCGGTCTTTTCGACGCTCGGGCTGACGTGTGCAGAGCGGTGCGTACTCAGAATGACGCCACCTACGCGAGCCGCCTCCGCCGTTCGGATCAGGGCGCCGAGGTTGCGCGGGTCGACGACCTCGTCGAAGACCAGCAGGCAATCGGGCGTATCCTGCAGAAGCTCCGATAAAGATCGGTACGGGAACGGCTGGGCCTGGGCGACGACGCCTTGGTGGCTTCCGCCGTCGCTCAGCGCGTCGAGGGCGGCCTGGGCGACCAAACGAACCCGGATTCCCTTCCGTTCGGCCTGCGCCAGGAGGGTCTCGGTTTTCGGCGAGCGGAGTGCATGAATCGTGTCGATCGTGTCCGGTTTGGCGCGCAGATATTCGCGGACCGCCCGGACGCCGTAGATGATCCGCCGTTTACAGGGTGCCGGTTTTTTCCTAGGATTCCGAGGCATGGGGAGAATACTGGTGCGCTACGTCTTGCGCGAAGTAAGCCTGCCCTTCTGTCTGAGCCTCCTCATTTTCACCTTCATCCTGCTCGCCGCCCGCACCCTGAAACTCGTCGACCTCCTCATCAATCGAGGCGTTTCCATCGCCCATATCGGCAAGATGCTGTCGTTCGTGCTGCCGTCCTTTCTGGAAATGACGGTGCCGATGGCCTTCCTGCTCGCCGTCCTGTGGGGATTCGGGCGCCTCTCCACCGATCGGGAAATCATCGCGCTCAAGAGTTCGGGTCTCAGCCTGCCGCAGCTCGCGCTTCCGGTGGGCATCCTGGCGGTGGTCCTGCTCGGGAGTTCCTTTTTTCTGACCTTATCGGTTCGGCCGTGGAGTAACGCGGGTCTCGACCGTGTGTTCTACGACATCTCCAAGACTCGCGTAACCGCCGGCCTGAAAGAGAAAATCTTTCACGACGAATTCAAGGGCTTGGTCCTCTATGCCGAAGAGATTGCCGCGCCGGGCACGCGCCTCACCGGGGTGATGATCGCGGACAGCCGTACGCCTCATAGACAAGATACGATCTTCGCGCAGCGCGGCCTGATTCTCCCGGGCGAAGACGGCACCCTGACGCTGCGACTCGACGAGGGGACCGTACATAGCGCACGCGGGACGTCCGCCGACCACCAGACCACGCATTTCTCCGCGTACGACATCACGCTCGACACGACCGTCTTGCTCCGGAACGGAAAGCAACCGCGTCACAGCCCCAAGGACATGACGACGTCCGAACTGTGGACCATCCTCGTCCGGGGCGAGGCAGGCGACACGCGGTACGACAAGGCCAGCGTCGAGTTTCACCGTCGGTTGGCGCTGCCGTTCGCCTGCCTCGTCTTCGGGCTGATTGCGGTCCCGTTGGGCATGCGTGGGGTGGCGACTTCGCGGGCCGTGGGTTTCAGCGTCAGCTTGGGCGTGATCCTGCTGTACTACCTCTTGCTCAGCGCCGCGGAGACCTTCGCGAGGAACGGCCAGATCCTCACCGGGGCCGCCATGTGGATGCCGAACCTGGTTCTCGGAGGCCTAGGGGCGTGGCTGTTCGCTCGGGCGACGCAGGAGAAGCCGTTGTTCCCCTTCAACGCGAAGGGATTCAGCTCTCTGCCGAGGAGACCGGCATTCTCGTTGACGTCGACCCGCTGAGCGAGAGGCGGCATGGGCAGATGGATTCCCGCAGACCGTCTTCCGCTCCCCGTCTGATCGCTCGCTATCTGAGTACGGAGTTCCTGCGATTTTTTTCGCTGTGCCTGCTGCTGTTCCTGATACTGTCGCTGCTGGTCGATTTCTTCGACCGCTTTCATACGTTCGTCAAGCATCAGGCCCCGCTGGGCGCCGTAGTCGGGTATTTTCTGTTCAAGCTGCCGTTGTACGTCTGGCAGGCGGTGCCGGCCTCGGCGCTGGCCGGGTCGTTGTTGAGCCTGAGTATTCTTTCGCGTCACAAGGAACTCGTGGCGCTCAAAGCCTGCTGCGTGAGTCCGTGGCAGATTGCGGTCCCGTTGCTCTTCTGCGCGGGCGTATTGAGCGGCGCCGGCTGGCTGTGGAACGAGCATGTCGTCCCCTATGCCTACCGGACCGCGCGCACGATCCAGGCCGTGGACATCAAGAAAAAACCTCAGACTCGATTCTTCCACATGCAGGGGTTCTGGTACCACGGGGTGAACGGCTTCTACCACATCGATCACTTCGATTCCCGACACAACGTGTTATCGGGCCTGACCGTGTATAGGCTGGACGAGAACTTCCGGATTCGGTCGGTCGTCGAAGTGGCACGCGCCGTCTGGAATGACGAGGCGTGGCAGTACGAGGGCGTGGAGAAGAACGCGCTGCGGGCCGGGCCGGACTCGACAACGGATTCGCCCGACACGCTGCTCTCCGAGACGCCGGAGGATTTTTCTCTGGCGACGCAGAAGGCCGAAGAGTTTTCCTCCGACGCGCTCAGGGCGTACATCGCCAGCCTGCAACAAAAGGGCCTCGATACCACCGAATATCAGGTCGATCTGCGGCTCAAGGCCGCGGTCCCGTTTGCGGTGTTTGTCATGACCCTGATCGGGGTCGCCCTGGCCGTCCCCGGCGCCCGGCAGTTGGCCCTCCCGACCGCGGTCGGCGCGGCGCTCGTCGTCGGGTTCGGCTACTGGGTGTTGCTGGCGTTCACCGTGGCGCTCGGACACGGCGGCGTGCTGCCGCCGAGCGTCTCGGCATGGCTGGCGAACGGGACCGCGGGGGTGATCGGGGTGTATTTCCTGCTGGGGGTCGATTGATCGGGGGCGGGTCCGTTACCGCTTGGAGTATTGGGGACGCTTGCGCGCTTTGTGGCGGCCGTACTTCTTCCGCTCGACTTCCCGCGAGTCGCGGGTGACGTATCCTTCTTTCTTCAGCAGGGGCCGAAAATCGGGATTGGCCTTGATCAGCGCCCGGGTGATGCCGTGGCGAATGGCCGCGGCTTGCGCAGAGTTGCCTCCGCCCCGCACGTTGGCTTTGACGTCGAACCGGTCTGCGGTTTGGGTCAGGATCAGCGGCTGGCGGGCGATCATCCGCATGGCCTCACGGCCGAAGTACTCGTCCAGCGACTTCTTGTTGACCGTACACTTGCCCTCTCCGGGGAACAGCCGCACGCGGGCAATCGCGTTCTTCCGTTTTCCGGTCCCCCAACATTCCTCAGGTACGTCAGCCATAGTATGGTCCGCCTTGACTTCCTGCGCTCTGCCTAGCTCGAAGCGGCCTGCAACTGGGCAGCGTGCGGGTGCTCGGCGTCGGGATACACCTTCAACTTGTGCGCCAGACCGCGGCCGAGCGCATTTTTCGGCAACATGCCGGCGACCGCCTTCTTGAGGACTTCCTCGGGCTTCGACGCCATGAGTTCTTCCGCGGAGCGGCTGCGGATGCCGCCGGGGTAGCCCGTATGCCGATAGTACCGCTTCTGCCGCAGCTTGTTTCCGGTGAACCGGACATGGCGCGCATTCACGACCACGACGAAATCTCCGGTGTCGAGATGCGGCGAAAAGGCCGGATTGCGCTTGCCGCGCAGAGTGTCCGCGAGTTCGCTGGCGAGCCGGCCGACGACGCGCCCCTTCGCGTCCACGAGATGCCAGCGCCGGGCACCGAGCGCCCGGTCGCGTGACAAGGTGGGGGTTTCCTTCTTCATAATACGCTGCGCAACCTTCGTTGCAGAAAGAGGGGGGAGGCGGGGCCGACGAGACTCGAACTCGCGACCTCCGGCGTGACAGGCCGGCGTTCTAAACCAGCTGAACTACGACCCCACCACAGTATGGGCGGTATCCGGTTTGAACGGATGGCCCTCGGCTTGTAAGGCCGATGCTCTTCCACTGAGCTAACCGCCCTTCTGTTCGGACGTCCCGGCCCGGTGGCGAGCATGTCCTCCTCTGAACGAGGGCAGGGGACTACCACCGGGCTCCTTCTCCGTCAATCCCCCGACGGGATCAATGGGTGACGATCTCCGTCGATTCGGTCGGGTCGGGAGCATCGGAAGGATAGCGCGGCTCCGCATCCAAGTCTGGCTCCTTGCGGGCGAGGAATTCGTCCGGAGCGGCGAGGACCAGGGCGTTGCGCAGCACGCTGTCCAGATGATCGACCGTCTCGACCTGCACCGCCCGCAGAATGGCGGCCGGCACGTCTTGCAGATCTTTTTCGCTTTCTTCGGGAATGAGGACGCGGGTTATGCCGCCGCGATGGGCGGCCAGGATCTTCTCCTTCAAGCCGCCGATCGGGAGGACTTGTCCGCGCAGCGTGATTTCCCCGGTCATGGCCGTATCGTGCCGGACCGGAATTTTCGTCAACGCCGAGACCAGGCACGTCGCCATCGTCACGCCCGCGGAGGGGCCGTCCTTGGGAATCGCACCCTCCGGGATGTGAATATGCACGTCGATCTTCTGGTAGAAGTCCTTCTCGAGCCCCAACTCTTCGGCACGTGACCGCACGTAGCTCATGGCCGCGTGGGCCGACTCCTGCATCACGTCTCCGATTTTTCCGGTGATCGTGAGCTTGCCCTTGCCGGGCAGGATGGTCACCTCGGTCGCGAGCAGTTCGCCGCCCATATCGGTCCAGGCCAAGCCGGTCACCACGCCGACCTTGTCTTCCTGTTCCGCCTTGCTGACGCGATACTTGGCCGGCCCCAGATACTTCTCGATCCGCTTCTGGTTCAGCCGGACGCGCGTCTCCTTGCCCTTCTTCACGACCTCGACCGCGACCTTGCGGCACAGCGTGGCGATTTCCCGTTCGAGATTCCGCACGCCGGCCTCGCGCGTGTACGAGCGGACCACGGTGGACAGCACGCGGTCGGGACACACGATGTTGGTATCGGTCAGGCCGTTGGCTTCGCGTTGCTTCTTGACGAGGAAATGTTTGGCGATGTTCAGTTTTTCCCACTCGGTGTAGCCGGGAATGCGGATGATCTCCATGCGGTCCTGGAGCGGCCGCGGAATCCGTTCGAGCGTATTGGCCGTACAGATGAACAGGATTTTCGACAGGTCGTAATCGACGTCGAGGTAGTGGTCGTTGAAGGAGGTGTTCTGTTCGGGGTCGAGGACCTCCATCAGCGCGGCCGACGGGTCGCCCCGGAAATCGGTCGACATCTTGTCGACTTCGTCGAGCAGAAAGACCGGATTCCCGGACCCGGCGCGTTTCATCCCCTGCACGATCTTGCCCGGCATGGCGCCGATGTAGGTGCGCCGATGCCCCCGGATTTCGGCCTCGTCGCGCACCCCGCCGAGGGAGATGCGCACGAATTTCCGGTCCGTGGACCGGGCGATGGATTTCCCCAGCGACGTTTTGCCGACGCCCGGCGGGCCGACGAAACACAGAATCGGGCCCTTCATCTCGCCGACCAGCGTCTGCACGGCGAGATACTCCAGAATGCGCTCCTTGACCTTTTCCAAGCCGTAGTGGTCTTCGTCCAGCACGCGTTCCGCGTCCTGAATGTCCAGCTTGTCTTCCGTGTATTCGTACCAGGGCAGCGCGAGCAGCCAGTCGATGTAGTTGCGCACGACCGTCGCCTCCGCGGACATGGGCGACATCATCTTGAGTTTCTTCAGCTCTTTTTCGACCTTGTCGCGCGCCTCCTGCGACATCTTCTTCTGCCGGACCTTCTCCTCCAGTTCTTGGAGTTCGTTCTTGAACTCATCCTTCTCCCCGAGTTCCTTCTGGATCGCCCGCATCTGCTCGTTGAGATAATACTCCTTCTGCGTCTTCTCCATCTGCTTCTTGACCCGCGTGCGGATGCGACGCTCGACCTCGAGGATTTCGATCTCGGACCGTGTCAGACGGAGGACCTTCTCCAAGCGGTCCGCGGGGTCGGCGGTTTCGAGCAGGGCCTGTTTGTCTTCCAGCTTGACCCCCAAGTGCGCGATGATCGTATCCGCCAGGCGGGACGGGTCGTCGAGGGACGAGACCGACATGATCATTTCCGGGGGGATCTTCTTGTTGAGGCGCACGTAGCTCTCGAACGCGGCGTTCACGTTCTTCA
The DNA here is from genome assembly GCA_965242795.1 of uncultured Binatia bacterium (SeqCode). GTDB lineage: Bacteria > Desulfobacterota > Binatia > Bin18 > Bin18 > Bin18. Next base: position 3,547,437 of record OZ251505.1, on the reverse strand, counting down.
CCATCGCGTCGATGTCCGCCTGCCGTTGCGTCGCCTCTTCGGTCTCTTCGACGTCCGCCCAGAAGCAATCGTTCTGTTCGACGTGCCGAACGACCTTCCCGCGCCGCTTGCCTTCGACCAGGACTTTCACGGTCCCGTCGGGGAGCCGGAGCAGTTGCACGACGTGTCCGATCGTGCCGGTCGCATAGATGTCCTTCGCCGCGGGATTGTTGACCTTGGCGTCCCGCTGCGTGGACAGAAAAATCAGCTTGTTCCCGGCGACCGCCTCTTCAAGGGCCTTGATCGACTTCTGACGGCCCACGAACAGCGGGACCACCATGTGCGGGAACACGATGATGTCTCGTAACGGCAAAAGCGGTAGTTGCACGGCCCCTCCTTCCTTCCCCGGCTCGTCGTCAGAACCGTTCGCGGCGCCCGGTTCGATCGGTCAGGCGCTCTCCGCGGCGGCTTTCTGGTACATCACGATCGGCTGCGCGTTCCGCACCACCACTTCCTCCGAAATCAATACTTCCTTGATGTTCGGCTGCGAAGGAATGTCGTACATGATGTCCAGCATGATGTTCTCCATGATCGCCCGCAGCCCCCGCGCCCCGGTCTTGCGCGCCAGCGCCTCCCGCGCGATGGCGGTCAGGGCGCCTTCCGTGAAACGCAGGTGCACGTTCTCCAGTTCGAACAACTTCTGATACTGGCGCACCAGCGCGTTCTTGGGCTCGCGCAGAATCCTGACCAGGGCTTGATCGTCGAGTTCCTTCAGCGTCGCCAAGACGGGCAAACGGCCGATGAACTCCGGGATCATGCCGAATTTGAGCAAATCTTCCGGTCGAACTTCCGGCAGCAGGCTGTTGCCGCGCAGCGTACTGCTGCGCACGTCTGCGCCGAATCCGAGGCTCTTGCCACCGAGGCGCCGCTGGATGACGTCCTCCAGGCCGACGAACGCGCCGCCGCAGATGAACAGGATGTTGGTCGTATCGACCTGCACGAACTCCTGCTGCGGATGCTTCCGTCCGCCTTTGGGGGGAACGCTGGCGACGGTGCCCTCGATGATCTTGAGCAACGCCTGCTGGACGCCCTCGCCGGACACGTCACGGGTGATGGACGGGTTGTCGCCCTTGCGGGCCACCTTGTCGATCTCGTCGATGTAAACGATCCCCTTCTGGCACTTCTCCACGTCGTAGTCGGCGTTCTGCAGCAGGCTGAGGACGATGTTCTCGACGTCCTCGCCCACGTAGCCGGCTTCGGTCAGGCTGGTCGCGTCCCCGATCGTGAACGGCACCTGAAGGAAGCGGGCCAGCGTTTGCGCCAGCAGGGTCTTCCCCGACCCGGTCGGGCCGAGCAAGAGGATGTTGGACTTCTGCAGCTCGACGTCGCTCGTCACCATCTGCGAGTCGACGCGTTTGTAATGGTTATGGACGGCAACCGAGAGGATCTTCTTGGCCTGTTCCTGTCCGATGACGTATTGGTCCAGGACGCGCTTGATCTCCGTCGGCTTCGGGACCGCGGACGAGACGGACAGCGAGTCTTCCTGGTCCACTTCTTCGGCGATGATGTCGTTGCACAGGTCGATACATTCGTCGCAAATGTACACCGTCGGCCCGGCGATCAGCTTGCGGACCTCGTCCTGACTTTTCCCACAAAACGAGCAGACCAGGTTGCCGGGCCGTTCATCGCCGTTTCTGGGCATATCGACTCCTCAGGACCGCGTGTCGCCCCGGGGGCAGGGAAAAAGCGGTTTGGCCGGACCGATGGAGGTATCGCGGGGTGGGAAGGCGGCGTATGCGACCGCGGATCGTTCGAGACCGTTGCGCGTGTTCATCGTGTGACCTCACGCCGGAAAGGGGCTCATACTACTGGTTTCCCTGCGTATCGGCAACGTCAGCGTGAATGGTTCGGACGGCGGCTTTTTCGACGACGGCGCGCAACGCTTCTTCTCTGAGCAGCCGCGCCTTCAACATCTGCCGTCGATCGGCGTCGGCGTAGAGCGATTCGATCTGTTGACGCTGCTCGACGTTGGCCGCCGTAAACTCGGCAATTTTACGCTCGACCGCTTCTTCGGACAGCGTCAATCCCAACTGTTCGACCAGCGCATCCAGCAGCCACGTCGTCTCGATCTGGCGTTTGGCGCGCGCCGACAGGTCCTCGCGCATCGTCTGGGGAATGGCCGGGTCGTCGAACGCCATGTCTTCGCGGGGCCGCAGCCCGGATTCCGCGAACAGGCGTTGCGCGTGCTCGCGTATCAAGCCGGGCGGCACCTCGAACGGATGACGGCCGAGCATCTGCCCCACCAAGTCGCTCTCCATCTGCTGCTCGGCCCGGCGCTGCGCCGTGCGCTCCAGATTCTCGCGCAGCTTCGCGCGCAACTCTTCCAGCGTGTCGCATTCGCCGTGGTCTTTCGCGAATTCGTCGTCCAGGCGCGGCACTTCCTTTCGCGCAATGTCGTGAATGGTGACCTGAAAATCCGCGCGCAAGGCGTCCGGCGGCGTGTCGGCGCCGGCCTGCGGCGCCTGGGGCAGCGGTAGGGAAAAGCTCAGCCGGTGGCCTTTCTGCGCCCCGATGATCTCTTTCTGAAACCCGGGTAGCAGCGTTTCCTTGCCCATCTCGAACAGACGGCCGCTCCCTTCCAGGCCGGCGAGCGGCCGCCCTTCCCGCTCGGCGCGATAGTCGAGTCTGACCACGTCGCCGGCCTCGACGTGGTCACGGTCCGTAATGGGGTGCAATTGGGCCAACGAGTCGGCCAACCGCGCCAAGGTGTCGTCGACCGCCTGCTCGGTCACGGGCGCGATGGTTTTATCGACCGTCAAGCCCTCGTATGCGACGTGTGGCACCTCGGGCTTGGTCTCCACGGTCACCGAGTAACGGAACGGGCTTCCACCCGCCAACCGTTCGGTCACGATCTGGGGTTGGCTGACCGCCGCAAGTCCGTGTTCCTGAATCGCCTTGGGGAGGGATTCTTCGACCAACGCCGAGCCGACTTCGGACGTAATCTGTTCGCCGAAGCGGCGTTCGATGACGCGGCGCGGCACTCGGCCGGCGCGGAACCCCTTCAACTGCACTTGGCTCTGATACCGCTGATAGGCGCGTTCCAAACCGGCCTGCACCCGGTCGGCGGGAATCTCGATGGAAATCTTCGTCTGGACCGGACTCAAGGGTTCGATCGAAACCTTCATACGTTACCTTGTCGTGGGATGGGAAGGGAACGGAGGGCAGGGGTTCTGTTGGATGAGCGTCGCGTGCGAGAGGGGGGACTTGAACCCCCACCCGCTCCAAGCGGACTAGATCCTAAGTCTAGCGCGTCTACCAATTTCGCCACTCTCGCATACCAAAGACGATGAGATGGGCCGCCGGAGGCTCGAACTCCGGACCCGCTGATTAAGAGTCAGCTGCTCTGCCAACTGAGCTAGCGGCCCGCGGGCACCTTATCCAGTATCGGCGGGTGTGGCAACGGGAGCCGCGACAATGCTGGCTAAAGGAGCCGGTCTCCACGTTCTGGATTCCCGCTTTCGCGGGAATGACGACCGGCTGGGATCTTCGAGTAGCACATTCCCTGAAAGACCGTGCCGACCGCGGCCAGGAGCACTGTAGGGAAGGAACGGAAGGAGGGGAGAACGGGTGGGTGAAGGGACTCGAACCCTCGACTCCTGGGACCACAACCCAGTGCTCTACCAACTGAGCTACACCCACCGTATGCGCCAGAAGGGATTCGAACCCCTGACCCACGGCTTAGAAGGCCGTTGCTCTATCCAACTGAGCTACTGGCGCGCGTGCCGTCTGGAAATGCTGCAATCTCCCGGCGACCGTCATGTCGAATCGGGGCGAGCCGATTTGAACGGCCGACCCCCTGCTCCCAAGGCAGGTGCGCTACCAGGCTGCGCTACGCCCCGACGGTGTTCGGTCTTACTCGAAACGGCTGTAACGCGGCTACCCTACCACGCCATCCGACGCCGGACAATTCAGGTGTCGAAGAAGCGAAGACGCTTCCAGCTCTCTAGCTCCCCATGAAGAAGCGCGTGGAGCGGTCGGCGAAGTCGAACACCGGCGCCCAGTACACGCCGAGAATGACGGTCGCCACACTCAGGACCGCGAGCAGCGAACCGTTGTGAGGATCGAGGGTGACGGCGCCGTCCGCTTCGGTCGGCTCGTCCAGGAACATCGTCTTCACGATCTTGGCGTAGTAGTACAAGGAGATGACGCTATTCAGAATGCCGACGACCGCCAGCCAGTAGAATTGCCCCTTCACGACCGCGGCGAACAGATAGAATTTCCCGATGAAGCCGGCCAGCGGCGGAAGGCCGGTCAGCGAGAACAGGAAGATCGCCATGGCGACCGCGGGGACCGCGCCGCCCCGCCACGCCAGGCCGCGGAAGCCGGCCAAATCCTCGCGGCCGGTATTGTTGGCCACGACCATCACGACGATGAACGCGCCCAGGTTCATCAGATAATAGACGACAATGTAGAACAGCATGGCGCGGAGCCCCTCGTCGCTGAGCACGACGAAGCCCATCAGCATGTATCCGGCGTGCGCGATGCTCGAATAGGCGAGCAGCCGTTTGACGTTCTGCTGGTTGAGCGCGGCCAGATTGCCCAACGTCATGGACACCATGGCGAGGATCAGCATGAGTTGCGGCCACTCGACCCCGGGCGCGAACTGCCACATCCCGGCCCCCACGCTCTGCGACAGCCCGGGATAGAAGAACCGCATGAGCAAGGCGAACCCGGCCGCCTTCGAGCCGACCGACAGAAAGGCCGTCACCGGGATCGGCGCCCCGTGATAGACGTCCGGCGCCCACATGTGGAACGGCACGGCCGCAATTTTGTAGCCGAAGCCGGCCAACATCAGGACCAGTGCGATGAACAGGGTCAATTGGTCGGGCGCGTTCTGCAGCAAGGCGGCGTTGATCTCGGCGTAGTCCAGGCTCCCCGTCAATCCGAAGATCCAGCTCATGCCGTAGATCATCGTGCCCGACGCGACCCCGCCGTAGATGAGGTACTTGAGCGCGGCCTCGCCGGAGCGCCGATTCCGGGTCAGGTATCCCGTCAGGACGTACGAGGTGAGACTGACGAACTCCAACGACAGGTACGCGACCAGCAGGTTGGTCGCGGACGCCATGAAGAACATGCCCAGCCCGCTGGCCAACAGAATGCCGTAATACTCGCCTTGGTTCGGGCCGTCGATTTCCCTGGAGCCGAGCGACATCCAGACGGTCCCGACGAGGGACAGCGAGAGGATCACCTTGAAGAAGACGGAAAAGCTGTCCAGCGCGATCATGCGGTGAAACAGCCAGCCCTGCGCGGACGCCTGCAACCCGTCGATCAGCCGCAAGCCGAAGAACGACAGGCCCGAGGTGAAGACCAGGGCGAGCGTGGCCCCGATGAGCGCGATGTTCCCCAGCCGTTCCTTGTCCTGGACGAACAGGTCGGCGAGAAAGATCCCCAGGATGGTGACGACCAACACCCCCTCGGGGTAGAGGTAGGCCAGACTTTCGACGCTGCCGAGGTTCATGGCGTGCGTTCCGTCACGCGCGGCGCGTCAGCGCAACGCCAGCGCGGCCGAGTCGCCGGCCTGCAGGACCACCTGATTGAGCCCCTGTAACGAAACGTCCAGCAAGTCGAGGACCGCGTGGGGATACACGCCCATGACCACGACGACGATGCCGAGCGGCACCAGCATGCACAGCTCGCGGCCGTTGATTTCGGGGAGATTCAGATACTCCTCGCGCGGCTTGCCCAGGAACATCTGCTGAATCGTCCACAACAGATAACTCGCGGTCAGCACCACGGTCAGGGCGCCCAGGATGGTCGGGATCTTGTGCGTGTGCCACGCGCCCAGCAGACACAGCACCTCGGAGATGAACGCCGACAGGCCGGGCAGGCCCATGGCGGCGAAAAAGGCCAGTCCCATCACCCCGGTGTACACCGGCATGATCGAGGCCAACCCGCCGAAGCCGTCGATGCGGCGGTGGTGCGCCCGATCGTAGATCACGCCGACGATGAGGAACAACATGGCCGTGATCGTCCCGTGGTTGAACATCTGCAAGACCGCGCCGTTGATTCCCTCGGGCGTGAACGAGGCCATGCCCAGCATGACGTAGCCCATGTGGCTGATGCTGGAGTAGGCCACGAGCTTCTTCATGTCCTTGGGCTCGATGAAACACTGCGCGAGGGCACACAGCGCGCCATAGACGATGTTCAAGGCGCCCAGCGCGGCCAGACAGTAGGGAGCGAACAGGAACGTCTCTTCCGGCAGGAGCGGATAGTTGACCCGCAGGATGCCGTACGTGCCCATCTTGAGCAGCACCCCGGCCAGAATGACCGACACCGCGGTCGGGGCTTCGACGTGTGCGTCGGGCAACCACGTGTGGAACGGGAACGCCGGAATCTTGACGGCGAAGTTGACGAAGAGCGCCAGCCACATGATCTGCGGCATGGAGAAGCCGAACAGCAGCGGCTCGGTCTGGAAGTGTCGTGCCACCTCCGGCAGCTTCGTCAGATCGAAGGTATAGCCGATCCCGTCGATGGCGCCGGCCTGAAAATAGAAGACCAGCATGCAGACCAGCATCAGCGCGCTGCCGAGCATGGTGTACAGGAAGAACTTGATCGCCGCGTATTCGCGCCGCGGGCCGCCCCAGATGCCGATCAGGAAATACATCGGGAGGAGCATCAACTCCCAGAAGATGAAGAACAGGAAGAAGTCCATCGCGCAGAACACGCCGGTCATGGCCGTGTCGAGCAGCAGGAACAAGGCGAAATAACCCTTCTCCGCGCGTTCGACGTTCCAGGAGGCCAAAATGCAGATCGGGCACAGAAACGCGGTGAGCAGCACCATCGAGATGCTGACGCCGTCCACGCCGATGAAGTACCGGATGTGGAAGGACTCGATCCACGCCACGTTCACGACGAATTGCAGATCCGTCGTCGTCGTATCGAAGTGCTGATACAGCCAGATACCGAGCAGGAACGCCGGGACGGTAAACGCGAGCGCGGTCCACCTGATGAGTTCCCTGGCTTGGCTGGGCAGACAGAAGACAACCGCCGTCCCCGCCAAGGGCAGGAAGATCATGAGGGTGAGAACGTAGGACTCCATGGCGGCTCCTTACAGCGCGGCTCGGAAATGCAGCGTTCGGGACATCACGTTCCGGTCAGCGGACTTCGGACGCACCCGGTCTGGCGAACATGAGGCGCCAGGGGATCCGCCGGTTCGACAGCCACAGCACCAGCCCGACCAGAATCACGAGGGAGAGCACCGCGGCGACGACGGGCAGCACGGCTTCGGCCGGGACGTGCGGCAGGAATTGCGAGATCGCGATCGCCCCGACGATGACGTACAGATAGATGCTGAGGTTGCCGGTCTGGATCTGCCGCAGGCGGTTGCCGATGGCGAAGGTCAGGTCGGCCAGCGCGTTCACCAAGCCGTCGATCACGAAGTGGTCGAAGAGTCCGATGACCCGGCCGAGGAACCCGGTCAGTGAGGCGGCGCCGTTGACGATGAAATCGATCACCCGCTGATCGAAGCCGAAACACCACCGACTCAGCCCGAGCGTCCCGCGCACGCCCGTCGCGTCGTACGCCTCGTCAACGTAGTATTTGTTGTACACGGCCCGGTACGGCACGCCGCCGCCGACCTCGGCGAAGGTGTCCGGCGAGACGGTTCGCCGGTAGTACATCGCGTACGCCAGCGCGATGCCCCCCGCAGCGATGCCGACCGAAGCCACCATCAGCACGTATTCGATCACTACATCGTGGTGGCCGGCGCCGTGCCCGCCGCCCTCATGGCCGGCGCTCAAGACCGGGGCCAGCCAGTGCTCCAGTACGTTACTGCCCCCCAACGCCGGCGGAACGCCCAGAAAGCCGGCGAAGAGCGCACCGACCGCCAACACGATGAGCGGGACCGTCATCGCCGGCGGGGACTCGTGCAGGTGCGCACGGGTATGCTCGTCGGCCCGATTTTCGCCGAAAAAGACCATGAACACTTGGCGGAACATGTAGAACGCCGTCAGCCCGGCCGCGGCGAAACCGATCGCCCACAACAGCGGGTGCCCGCCGGAGAACGTCAGCCACAGGATTTCGTCCTTCGAGAAGAAGCCGGCCAGCGGCGGAATCCCCGCAATGGCGACCGTGGAGATCATGAACGTCCAGAACGTCAGCGGCATCTTCTCCTTGAGGCCGCCCATCTTGCGCATGTCCTGCTCGTCGCCCATCGCATGGATGACGCTCCCCGAGCCGAGGAACAGACACGCCTTGAAGAACGCATGCGTCATCAGATGGAAGAACGCGGCCCCGTACGCTCCGACGCCGACGCCGAGCACCATGTAGCCGAGTTGGCTGACCGTGGAGTAGGCCAGCACCTTCTTGATGTCGAACTGGGCGAGGCCGATCGTCGCCGCGAACACCGCGGTCAGCGCGCCGACGGTCGCGACGACGCCGAGCGCTACCGGGGACAGCGAAAACAGAAAGTGCAGGCGGACCATCATGTACACGCCGGCCGTCACCATCGTCGCGGCGTGGATCAACGCGCTGACCGGAGTCGGGCCGGCCATGGCGTCGGGCAGCCAGACGTACAGCGGAATCTGTGCGGATTTTCCGGTCGCGCCCACGAACAGGCAGAGTGCGGCCAGCGTGACCGCCGGCACCCCGAAGACCAACTGTCCGTCGAGATGGTGGACCAGGTGGTGTAGGTCGCGGAACACCGCGCTCGTGCCGTGTCCGGCCTCGAACAGACTCCAGAAGAGAATGAAGATGCCGAGGGTGAACCCGGCGTCGCCGATCCGGTTGACGATGAACGCCTTGTTGCCGGCCGTGGTGTTGGCGTGCTCTTTGTACCAGAACCCGATCAGGCCGTACGAACACAACCCGACGCCCTCCCAGCCGACGAACATCAGCAGGAGGTTGTCGGCCAGCACCAGCGTCAGCATGGCCGCGGTAAACAGGTTCAGATACGCGAAGAAGCGCCAATACGCCTCGTCGTCGTGCATGTATCCGGTCGAATAGATGTGGATCAGTCCGCCGATGCCGGTCACGATGAGCACCATTACGCACGACAGCGGATCGACGACGAACGCGATGTCCACGCGGAGCGACCCGATGTGAATCCAGCGCAGCAGCGTGTCGAGCAGCGCCCGTTCGTGCGGCTCCAGCCCCAGGAGTTGGACCCAGGCGACGAGCGCCAGGACGAACGACACGCCGACCGTGCCGCAGGCGATCACGCTGATGACCGGCTTGCCGTAGCGCTTCTGGAGCGTCGCCCCGAGGATTCCGGTCACCCCGGCGCCGAGCAGCGGCAACAGGACGATCCAGCGGAGGTAGGACACGAGCAGCGGGTGGTCCATGGCCTATCCCTGCAGGCTGTCGACGGCTTCGATGTCGATGGAGGAGAAGTTCTGGTAGATGCCCAGCACGATGGCCAGTCCGATGACCGCTTCCGCGGCCGCCAGCATGATGACGAAGATGGCGAACACTTGGCCGTCGTAGTTCCCGGAGGAGAAGTGGGAGAAGGCGATGTAGTTGATGTTCGCGGAGTTGAGGATCAACTCGACGCCCAGCAGGATGCCGATGGCGTTCTTCCGGGTCAGCACGCAGTACAGACCGAGCACGAAGACGGCCAGACTCACGAACAGGAAATGCCGGAGCCCTATCGTGAGCAGAACGTCTTCCATAACGGAGTACAGACCGAGGCGGGCCGGGCTGTCTTAGATACGGGCAGGTCGGAAATCAAGGGAGGCCGGGGATCATCCGTCGGGCGCGCTGCCGCGCAGCTCCTTCCTCGACACCACCACCGCGCCGATCAGCGCCACGAGCAACACCATCGAGGCGAGCTCGAAGGGCAGAACGTACGGGCCGAGGAACGCCGCGCCGATCCCGGACGTCGTCGGCTCGACGACCGGCTCCGCATGTTGCGCCCACGGCGCCTGTCCCACGCACACGCCCATCAGCCCCGCCACGACCGCCAGCATCAGCGCCGCGGGGACGCGCCCGACGGTCCGGTTGGAGACGTCCACGTCGGCGATCCGATGCGTCAGCATGACCGCGAACAGGATCAGGACGAGAATGCCGCCGATGTAGAGCATGACCTGGATGACGGCCACGAAATCCGCGGCCAGCAACGCGTACAGCCCGGCCACGCCCATGAACGCGCCCAGCAATGCAAAGGCCGAATACACCAGGTTGCGGGACAGGGCGACGATCAGCGCCGAGCCGATCGTCAACGCGGCGAGCAGATAGAAAATCAGGGCCTGCACCGGCATATCCGCATCTCAGCCCGGACTAGCCGGCCGCCTCTTCCTGCGCTTTCTTGTATTTCTTCAGGTCCACCGGCTCGGCGAACTCGGCCAGAAATCCCATACCCCGGTCCAGGATGGGCGCGATCAGCGGATCGGTCTCCTCGCCTTTCTTGGCCTTGTAGGCCAGCACGGGATCTTTGACGAAGCGGCGGATCATGCTCTCCAACGAGTAATCCGCGCCTTCGAACTCGGTCGTGTGGTGGATGGAGCCGGTCGGGCAGACCTCGCTGCACAGCCCGCAATACATGCACTTGGCGATGTCGATGTCGAAGCGGCTGAGCAGCATGGCGCGCGTCGCCTTATCCTTCGGCGCGTCGATCACGATGCAGTCGATGGGACAGGCCCGCTCACACGCCAGGCAGCCGGTACAGATTTCCAGATCGACTTCCAGGATGCCGCGGTAGCGGAGCGGCAGCGTGTCCTGCACGCGAACCGGCAGCCGGTCGGGATATTGGATGGTGTACGGCTTGCGCACGAAGTGGGACATGGTGACGCTCATGCCCTCGAAAATCGTCGCGGCCGCGTCTTTGGCGTGTTTGAGATATTGCCACATCCCGGTGCCGGTCACTGGCGTATCCTCCTCACGGCCTACACCGCGGGATTGAAGTACAGTTCGGGCTTGGCGCGCTGCAGGTGATACACCACACGCCGCAGGAACAGCACGCTGAAGGCCAGCGCACCGGCGAACATGACGAAGGAGGGGAGGCGGGTGCCGTCCGGCCAGATCACCATCCACACCGCGACCCCGACCAGATTCACGAAGCCGAGCGGCACGAGGTACTTCCAGCACAGCGACATCATCTGATCGACGCGGATGCGCGGCAGCGTCGCCCGGATCCACATCGCCAGAAACACCCAGAAGTACGCCTTGAGGAAGAAGACGGTGAACTGCGCCACGTTCAGCAACACGGCGTTCTCGGTCCAGCCCGTAGGAATCTGCCAGCCGCCCAGGAACAGGATCGCCATGAGCGCGCCGGTCACGTACAGGCTGCCCCACTCGGCCAGGAAGAACAGCGCGAAACGAAAGCCGCTGTACTCGGTCGCAAAGCCGGCCACCAACTCGGATTCGGCTTCGGGAATGTCGAACGGGGTGCGGTTGGTCTCCGCGAGCGCCGAAATATAGAAGGCGAGTGCGGCCAGAAACGTGAACGGGCTGTAGAAGATGAACCAGTCCCACGGCGCCCAGCCCTGCGCCTGGATGATCCCCTGCGTGCTCAGCGTTCCGGTCAGCAGGACGATGGGCAACAGCGCCAACCCGGCCGGGATTTCGTAGCTGACGACTTGTGCGGCCGAGCGGATCCCGCCCAGCAGCGACCATTTGTTGTTCGACGCCCAGCCGGCCATCAGTACCCCGACCGCGGACAGCGCGACGATGGCGACCACGTACAGGATGCCGACGTTGAGGTCGGCAATCACCAGCGCGCTGCTGAACGGGATCACCACGAAGGTGGCGAGAAAGCCCCAGACGAGCAGATACGGCGCAAAGAGGAAAAGCGGCCGATCCGCGGCGTCCGGAACGACGTCCTCCTTCATCAGGTTCTTCACGCCGTCGGCCAGCCCTTGCAGGACGCCCTGCGGCCCGACCCGGTTCGGCCCGACCCGCGACTGGATGCGCGACCAGACCCGCCGCTCCAGCCAGATGGTGACCGTCACCAGGGGCAGCACGAAGCCGAACACGACGACCGACGCGAACAGGAACATCAGCGCGGCATACACGATTTCCGCGGGCAGGCCGCCGACGATTCCGCTGGCGATCAGCCCGTCGATGAAGCTCTGCATGGCGCCGCACTCGTACCGGATTCGGGATTAGCGGTCAACTTCGGGAGCGACCACGTCGAGGCTGGCGATGAGCGCGATCAGGTCGGCCAGCATGATCCCGCGGCTCAGCTTGTCCACGATGCTCATGGCCGAAAACGACCCGGTGCGGATCTTCGTGCGATACGGAAATTCGCTCCCGTCGCTGACCACGTACCAGCCCATGTCGCCCCGCGACGCCTCGACGCGCACGAACGCGTCGCCAGCCGGCGGCTTGAGCTTCTTGGCGACCCTGGCCAGCACGGGGCCGTCGGGGATCATGTCCAGGCACTGGCGCACGATCTTGCACGATTCCTTCATTTCCTTGACGCGGACCATGTAGCGGTCGAAGCAATCGCCCAGCGTGCCGACTTCGCCGGTGCCGACCGGCACGTCGAACTCCAGATCGGGATAGATCGAGTACGGTTCGTCGCGCCGCACGTCGAACCGGAACCCGCACCCGCGCAGGTTGGGGCCGACCAGATTGTAGTTGATCGCCTCTTCCTTGGGGACGACCGCCACGTTCGCCAACCGCTCGACGTAGATTTTGTTGTAGGAGATCAGGTCGTTGTATTCGTCGATGAGCGGCTCGAACTGGTCCAGGAACGCGCGGACCTGGTCCGGGTATCCGGGCGGCAGGTCCCAGGCCACGCCGCCGATGCGCATGTAGTTGAACGTCAGCCGCGCGCCGCACAGATCTTCGAGCAGGTTGTTCACCTTCTCCCGCTCGCGGATGGCGTGCGTGAACGGCGTCATCCCGCCGATGTCCATGACCATCGTCCCGACCGAGAGCAGGTGGCTGGCGATGCGGCCCAGTTCGCACGCGAGCACGCGGCAGAACTCGCCACGCCGCGGCACCTCGATCCCCGCGGCCCGTTCGCACACCATGGCCCAGCCCTGGTTGCACTGCATGGCCGACACGTAATCGACGCGGTCGGTGTACGGCATGAAGCCGTGATAACCGACCTTCTCGGAGATTTTCTCGATCGAGCGGTGCAGATAGCCGATGTCGGGAATGGCGGTCCGCATGATCTCGCCGTCGGCCTTGATCACGAAACGCAATACCCCATGCGTACTGGGATGCTGGGGCCCCATATTCAGGGTCATTTCCTCGGTCGCCAGCCCGTCGTCGCGCTGCACCTCGAACTCGTAGCCTGCCAGACTCATGCAATCCTCCAGCGTCGGGGACGCCGCGTCGGGTTTCCGGTGTTCGCCCTGCCGGGCTCGCTCGTTCCCGCGGGGGCGGATTCAGAGGTCATCGGAGCGGGAGCCGGCGGCAGGATGGGAGGAGACACGACGGCGTTACTTGAGCAAGCTTTCCCGCCGCGTGCTGATGCCGTGATATTCTTCGGGCTCGATGAAATCCTTGCGCAGCGGGTGCCCGACCCAGTCTTCCGGCATGAGCAGCCGCCGCAGGTCGGAGTGCCCGGTGAATTCGATGCCCAGCAGGTCGTAGATCTCACGCTCCAGCCAGTTCGCCGCCTTCCAGATACCTTCCACCGACGGCATCCGCGGCTCGTCGCGCGGGACGTTCACCTTGACGACCAGCAAATGCCGGTGCGTGTAGGAATAGAGGTGCAGCACGACCTGCAACTGCTCCTCCTTGATCCGGTCCACGCCGGAGAGATTCGAGAGACAGTCGAACGCCAGATCCGGATCGTCGTGCAGAAAGCGACACACGTCGAGAATCCGTTCGGAATCAAGCACCACGAACGGGTCGAGCGCATCCGGCTCGAAGGCCAGCACGGCCTCCCCGAACTCGGCCTGTAACCGTTCGTGTACCTGGGTGGGATTCATACGTCGGAGAGACTAGGATCGTTGTCCGCCCGCGTCGCGGGATCAGGCCGCAATCTGGGCCGCGGAGCCTTTGACCAGCCAGCGCTCCTGCATCATCTTCTCTTGCAGCTTGAGCAGCCCTTCGGTCAGCGCTTCGGGCCGCGGTGGGCAGCCGGGAACGTACACGTCCACGGGAATCACCTTGTCGACGCCGTCACAGACCGAATAGGCGAGCTGGAACAACCCGCCGCAGTTCGAGCAACTGCCCATCGAGATGACGTATTTCGGGTCGGGCATCTGGTCATAGAGCACCTTGGTCCGCAGCGCCATCTTGAGCGTCAGCGTGCCGGCGATGATCATCATGTCGGACTGACGCGGGGTCGCCCGCGGGGCCGCGCCGAACCGTTCGAGGTCGGCCCGGGGTCCGCCCGTCTGCATCAGTTCGATCGCGCAGCAGGCCAGTCCGAACAGCATGTACCACACGGACGATTTCCTGCTCCAATTCAGGACCTCGTCGAGCTTCGTCGTGAGCACCATCTCGGGCACACTGTTGATCAGGGACATGGGTCCTCCTCACGCGGCTTCGGGCAGGTCGGTATTTTCCGCGGCTGGTTCGGATTCCGCGGCAGCCGGTTGCAGGCGTTTGAGCCATTCAAGGTCGCGCTTCGCCCACACGTACACCAAGCCGACGACGAGAATCCCCAGAAAAATGAGTATCTCGGTGAGCGCGAACAGTCCCCGCCCGGCCAGCAGCCAGTCACGGAACGCCACGGCGACCGGAAAGATGAACGCCACCTCGATTTCGAAGATCACGAACACCAAGGCGATCAGATAGAAGCGGATGTTGAAATTGATCCAGGCGCTGCCGGTCGGTGGCTCCCCACACTCGTACGTCGTCAGTTTCTTGTGTTCCGGGTTGTGCGGACGCAGCAGCTTTCCGATTGCCAGATGCACCGCACAGAAAGCGAGTGCCAGGATGGAGAAGACGAGAACGTTGCCGAGATTGAACAGCACGGGGGGAAACTCCTTCTTCCTGCGCGGACGGGAAGGCCGGTCTCGCCCGCGGCTCTCTTCTCGACCGCCGGAAGGCTTCCGCCGCCCTTCGGTTTACAGCGGCGGCTCGACACGGGCAGGCTCTCTATACTCCGCCTGCCCCCGATGGGCAAGTTCCTCGCGCAATCCCACCTTGTTGGCGATCTGTTCGATCGACACGCCGGCGAGATATGCGCTCAACATGCGCTGCGCCTCGCCCCAAACCGAAATCTGGTTGCAGACCCCGTGATAGCAACAGGCGCGGCCGTCCTCGCTCAGGCATTCCATGAGGAGCAGCGGCCCCTCCAGGCATTCGTACACCGCATGCAGGCTGATCTCCGCCGCGGGCTTCTTGAGCGTGAACCCGCCGCGGGCGCCCATGTGGGACTCGACGAGCCCACCGCCCGCCAGTTGCTTCATGATCTTGGACAGAAAGTGGGCCGGAATATCCTGTTTCGTCTGGATCTCCCGGCGGGGCACGACCTGCCGCCGCGGCTGGGCAGCGAGATAGGTCAGTGCCCGGACGGCGTAATCGACCCGCCGTCCGATGTTCATCAGCGAGCTGCGCTCGATTGACCGGGGAGGCGTCGCGTGGGCCATTGGCCGATGTCGTACGTCGGAGCGTCCGTCTCGGTCAGTTCGGTGCGGAACCCCGGAATTTCTGCTTCTGGGTCTGAATCTTCCGCTGGAGAGCCATCAGGGCGTCGAGAACGTTCTCCGGCCGGGGAGGACAGCCCGGCACATATACGTCCACCGGCACGATGTGATCGATGCCGGCGACCGTGGTGTAGTTGTCGTAGAAGCCGCCGGTCGAAGCGCAGGCGCCGAACGCCATGACCCAGTTCGGCTCGGCCATTTGTTCGTACACCCGCTTCAGAATGGGAGCTTGGCGGCAGGTGACCGTCCCGATCACCATCAGCAGGTCGGCCTGTCGGGGACTGAACCGCGGCAGCAGGGCGCCGAAGCGGTCGATGTCGTACGGCGTCATCGACAGCGCCATGTACTCCATGGCGCAACACGCCGTCGCAAACGGGTAGGGAAAGATGGAGTATTTCCTGGCCCAGCCGATCGCCTTGTCCAGATTGGTCAGGACGACCGCATCGCCCAGCAACGCTTCCTCGCCGCCTTGCAACCGCGCCGAGGTTGCCGGCCTCCCCTCGATTTCCATCGGGTCTCCGAAGTCCGTTTGTCCGCGGCGGCTACGCGGCGGTGTCGCGTTCGACCGGGGCCTGCGTGGCGTCGTCGGTATGCTCGCGCCAGTCCGCCACCGCGGCCTTGATGGCGTCTTCGGCCAGCACCGAACAGTGGATCTTCACCGGCGGCAACGCCAACTCCTCCACGATCTTCGTGTTCTTGATCTCCGCGGCCTCGGCGACCGTCTTCCCCTTCACCAGCTCGGTCACGTAACTTGACGAGGCGATGGCCGAGCCGCAGCCGAACGTCTTGAACCGGGCGTCCTCGATCACCTCCGTGGCCGGGTCGATCTTCAACTGGAGCTTCATCACGTCGCCGCACTCCGGTGCGCCCACGACTCCGGTGCCGACGTTATCTTCATCCTTGCCGAAGCTCCCGACGTTCTTCGGCCGCTCGTAGTGTTCCACCACTTTTTCCGTATATGCCATGTCGTCCTCCTTAGGCGATGAACCGTCGTTTTCGCGGGCAAGATCGAGTGCGCAGCTCGGAACGAGCCGGATGATAGAGTCGTAAGGTCCAAGTTGTCAAGCAGCCGTTCCCCACTAGGGCTGCTGAGGCAGATCAACTGCACGAATGACGGTGCGGTATCGAAAAACCGGAATCGGTCGGGCTCGAGAAACGTATTCCCCAAAACCGGGACGGTTCCTTCCTGATCGTCAATCGTCCGAAACGATGAGGGCCACGGAGTAATCGCGGTTGGATGCGGGACGACGGAGAGGGAGGGATTCGAACCCTCGGTACGCGTTGAGACGTACACTCGCTTAGCAGGCGAGCGCCTTCGACCACTCGGCCACCTCTCCCCGTGTCGGGAGCGGCTATTACTACCGAACCCCACTTGGCGGCGCAACGAGGCAGCGCCGTGTTCCAACGTCCTCCATAACGGCTTTCAGCTTGACGCCGAGACCGCCCGGCGCTGCGGTTCGTTTGGTGCCGGCCCTTCCGGCCAGCGGGTATCTTCGTCTTCGAAAATTCCACTTGCATCCCGTTCCGGTATTTGTTATCCGTTTCGTTGAAATTGATAATCACTCTCAATTTCAACGAAACGGAAAGAGGCAACCCCTCGATGCCTTCAACGAACACATCTCACGAATCCCGCTGCCTGTGCGGGAATTTGTTGGCGCGACTGCGTGCGGACGGGGTCGAACTCAAATGCCGGCGCTGCAAGCGTATCGTCGTCATCCCTTGGGAAGCGTCCCTGTCACCCGGCCCCGTCATGGACGCGACGCTTGCGCATTCCGGAAAAAAAGAAACCGGGTGCACGCTGAGCGACGGCACCCGCCACGGCGCGGTCGACACGGTCCGCGCAGGCTGAGCGGCGATCTCACCGAGGAGGAACGCTCCTATGGGCAAGACCGAAATTCTTACGACGATATCCGGCTCGGCGGCCGCAACGGCGTCGATCGGTCGACCGCCGGCGGCGCTGGAAGTCGCCCTGGAGGAGCAGCAGGACGGACGGCCCGTCGTCGCGTTGCGTCGATTGACCTGGGCGACGACTCTGGGGTGGTGCCGACAACAGACACTCAGAGTGACGCCGGAAGAAGCGGAATCGATCATCCGCGTGCTGCGCGCGAGCCGACGGAAGTGGAACCCCTCCCGCGTCCACGCTTCGAGCAACGTCATCCCGTTTCCGGGTCGCACAAAAAAAGAGGGCGGCTTCCATCGAGAAGCCGCCCCGCATTGTCCCGAGGTGGGGAGGACTATTTCACGCGACGGAGCGTGATGTCCCGGTCCACGTCCTTCGTCTCGACCATGCTCAGATACATCTCCAACTCTTCGATGTCGCCCTGCTCACCCTCGATGTGGTTTTCGAGTTGCGAGCGCAGCGCGATGTCGCCCTCCGCCAAACCGTGGGCCTCGGTGTACGCCAGCATGGCCTCGCGTTCGAGCGCCAAGTCCTGCTGCAGCATTTCCTCGAGATTCGTGGACTGGTGGACGGTCGTGCCGATCTCCACCGTGGGAACCCCGCCCAACGCGACGACCTTCTGACCGAACGTCTGGGCGTGACTGAGAGAGGTCCGGCTCTGTTGCTCGAAGAAATCGGCGAACACCTTGCGCCACAGGCCGTGCACGAGCAACGCGTGCTGCTGATATTGGAGGGTTGCGGCATGTTCGAGAGACACCGCGTTGTTCAGGGCTGCGATCACTTTTTGCGTATCCATGACGACCTCCTTGTGGGAAGGAATCCTTCGACCGTGTCGTTGATGGAGGCACGATACGCCCGGCGGTGTCTTTTGTCAAGCTAAGTTATTGATTTTATTGAAGAAAATGATTTTGAGAGTCATTCTCAACAACCTGGACGAACGACATTGAAAGTCACTTTCAATTTTCACGTCATGCGTAGTTGAAACAGATCGACGCCCGTCACCTCTCCGCCGATGAGGAAGGTGACGTTCATCCCTCGCTGCGGCCCGCGGTGTCCAACCCAGAGCCCGTACCAAGGAGAAGTCCACGGTCGGGTTTTCATCGCCCCGAGAAGACGGAAGCAAGGAGGCACCCATGCGCAGTCCGCAACCGGACCGATACGCAAAAGTCTTTACCAACGAGACGGGCATCACGGCGCGCGTCTGCCCACAGGGCCACGTCTATCTTCACGTCGGCCACACCTGCGTCACGTTCCGCAAGGAGCAATTCATCGACTTGGCCCACGTCGTCGCCGCGGCCGAACGCCATCTCGCCGAGACGGATACCGCATGGTCGTCCCAGACCCGACACTGAAGGAGGAAGCAATGTACGACGCGCACGTCTGGCAAACCCCGAACAAGAACATCTCCATCTCACTATGCTCCGAGGGCTGCCTTCACGTCGTGGTCGGGCGGGCCATCATCAAGATGACGCCCGACGAATTCTTCGCCCTACACGCCCTGACCTCCGAAGCCGCCCAGGACATGCAGCGCCCGCAACTCGCGAGCCCCACCGAAGCGGGACACTGAAACCTGCCCGGCTACATCGAGGAACCTCGACGAAAGATCGCGCAACATGAACACGGACTTCAAGGAACGGACGCCGGGAAGCGTTGCCCAACTCCCGGCATCGGTGGACGAACCGCAATCCGCGACACGGCCGGCCGATACGGATCCGCTACGTCGGGGTCAGGACTGCCTTGCCGAAGAAAACCGCAGTCCCGATCCTGCCACCCGACTCGCGCTCATAGTGGACCGTCTGCGGCGGGAGACCGATCCCGAAACGACCCGCTGCCTCGTTCTGCAAGCCGAAGAGCTCCGGCACTTGGTCCGCGAAGAAGTACGCCGTTTCGCCCGCGCCTCTGCCCGGCGTTACCGGACCCGGAACGAACCAAGCGGGTCTCGGCAGGCCGGCCGTGAGACCGCTCTGCACACATGACGGAAAAAGGCCCCGAGGATTGGAGGGTATCCCCGGGGCCAGCGCAGGGCCCACCACAAAACCCTGCACACCGAAAATTTCGTATCCATCCAGCCGCGCCTTCCGCCGAACGCCTTTCCTCGGATCACGTGTCACGGGCTTCCAGCTTCTCGCTACCGACTGCCGACTCGCCCTTTGCCGCGCTCGTCTTATTGCTCGTCTCCGGATCAATTGAAATTGAATGTCGTTTTCAAAGAAAGAATATGGAAAATCCGGAAGCTTGTCAACAGGGCCGCACGGAAAGGCGCCACGTTCTCGGTCACGGGCAGTCGCGGATGAACATCACGAACGGAAAAGCCGGGCTGCCCTATCCATTCCTGCTCCTTCCCGTGTTGTTTCCGTCGAGAAACTTGACTATCAATACCGCGCTCGAACGGGCCCCATCCGACGCCAGGAACGTATCGCGTCCTCCGAGCCGACCATGAAGACACTCGCGAACCTCGCCCCGCTGGAACACGGCTGCATCCACTCGATTATGGGCACGGACGGCATTGCGCAGCGCTTGGCCGAACTCGGCTTCACCCGCGGCCAAGCCGTGCACGTGCTGCGCCATGCGCCGCTGGGAGACCCGATGCAGATCCGCATTCGCGGCTACGATCTGGCGGTCCGCAAACAAGAGGCGCGCCGCGTACGACTCGTTGCGTCGTAGGTAGCGTCATCGACGCGCAACGCGGCCGGCATTCACTGCAACGGAACGGCATGGACGTCCCTGAACCGCACGGCGGGCCGAGATCCGATCCGGCCGCATCGGGAAGCGGCCCCACCGCGGATGCGCCCTCTCGCGTCGCCGTCATCGGGAATCCCAACACCGGCAAGACCACGCTCTTCAACGCCCTGACCGGGCTGAGCCAGCACACCGGAAATTACCCCGGGGTGACGGTCGAAACCGCGTTGGGCGCGTTTCTGCACGACGGGCGGAAATTCCTGGCCGTCGATCTGCCCGGCACCTATTCGCTGGCCCCGCGGGCCCCCGACGAGATGATCGCCGTCTCCGTCCTCCTCGGCTCCGGGGAGGGAACGGTCGAGCCCGACGTCGTGCTGGCCGTCGCCGACGCCAGCAACCTCGACCGCAACCTCTATCTGGTCACGCAAATTCTGGACCTCGGCCGGCCCACCGTCGTGGCGCTGACCATGCTCGACGTCGCGGGAAAGCAGGGCGTGCACATCGACGTCGCGGCGCTTCAACAACGACTCGGCGTCCGCGTCGTGCCCGTCCAGGCCGTGAAACGCCACGGGCTGGACCGCTTGCGGCAGGCCGTCTGCGACACCCTGGGCGAAGCCGCCCCGCGGGCGCGGCTGGTCACGTTTCCCCCCGCCTTTCGGGCCGAAGTCGCCACGCTCGCCCGACGACTCGCCGGTCCCGACGGAGCACCCCCGTTGCCGGATTTTCTGGTCGAACGCCTGCTGTTCGACGCCGGGGGCAAACTCGAACAGGATTTCGCCCAACGCCGCGGCGCGCCCGTGCTCGATCAGATCCGCGCCGCCCGCGGACGGCTGAACGGCACCGCGGCCGGGCTCCCGGAATTGGAGACGGACACCCGCTACGCCGCGATTGCCGACCTCGTGCGCGACGTCCGGCGAACCGCGCCGAACCCGGCCGTGGCAGAGAAGAGTCGAACGGACTGGACGGCGCGGTTCGACGCGGTCGTCACGCACAAGGTGTGGGGCCTGGCCGTCTTCCTGGCGGTGATGGGCGTCACGTTCCAGTCGATCTTCTCGTGGGCCGTGCCGTTCATGGACGTGCTCGACCGCGGCGTGTCCGGGGCCGGAGATTGGGTCGGCGGCATGCTACCGCCGGGACCGCTGCGAAGCCTGCTCGTCGATGGGGTGATCGGCGGCGTGGGCGCAGTCGTGGTGTTCGTTCCGCAGATCGCGGTCCTGTTCGGCCTCATCGCGCTTCTGGAGGATTCCGGCTACATGGCGCGCGCCGCGTTTCTGATGGACCGCGTAATGGCCGGCTTCGGGTTGTCCGGGCGCAGCTTCATCCCGCTGTTGTCGTCGTTCGCCTGCGCGGTGCCCGGCATCATGGCCGCCCGGACCATCGACAACCGGCGCGACCGGATCGCCACGATTCTGGTCGCGCCGCTGATGAGTTGCAGCGCGCGGCTCCCCGTCTATGTCCTGTTCATCTCCGCGTTCATCCCGGCGCAGACCGTGTGGGGCGTCGTCGGCCTGCAAGGGCTGACCCTGTTCGTGATGTACGCGCTCGGGCTGGTGGTCGCCCCGCCGGTTGCCTGGCTCCTGAAACGCACCATGCTGAGCGGCGAGCCGGTGCCGTTCCTCATGGAACTCCCGCCCTTCAAGATCCCGGCGTGGCGGGTGGTCCTGTTTCGGATGTACGACCGCAGCCTCGCCTTCCTGCGCCGGGCCGGGAGTATCATCCTGGCGACGACGATTCTCGTCTGGGCGCTGTCCTATTATCCTCACCCCGAGCCGCATTCCGACCCGAACCGCGCCGATACGAGCGGACAGACGGCGGCTTCCGAGGCTGCGGCGATCGAGCACGACGTCGCGGGGCAGCGGCTCCGAAACAGCTATCTCGGACGGGCCGGACGGACGATCGAACCCTTCGTGACGCCGTTGGGTTGGGACTGGAAGATCGGCATGGCGACGCTGGCGAGCTTTCCGGCGCGGGAGGTCGTCATTGCCGCGCTCGGCACGATCTACAACCTCGGGGCCGACCAGAGCGAAGACAGCGTGGAGTTGCGCGACGCCATGCGCGCCGAGACGTGGCCGGACGGGCGCCCGGTCTTCACGCCGCTCGTCGCCGTGTCGATCATGGTCTTCTTCGCCTTGTGCTGTCAGTGCGGCGCCACGCTGGCGACGATCAAACGCGAGACCGATTCCTGGGGCTACCCGGCGTTCACGTTCGTATATATGACGGGCTTGGCCTACCTTGCGGCCCTGGCCGTCTATCAGATCGGCAGCCGGTTGGCATGATGCCGGATATCCAAACCCTTCTGAGTTGCGCGATCGTCGGGCTGGCGGTCTGCTACGTAGGGCGGTCCCTGTGGCCCAAGCGCCGCGGGCCCGGTTGCGGCGGTTGTGCCCGCAACCAATCCCGCCGGGACGACTACGCCTGACGCCCGGAATCGTCGATCATCATCAAGGCGCGTCCGACTCGTCCGAACGGCGCGTGAATTCCACCTCGACGGTGGACGAAGCCGCGGGGACGGCGGTTTCCAGACGACTGCGAACGTACCGCCGCAGCGCGACGCGCGTGGGCGGAAACAGCAGACCGAACCCCACCGCGTCGGTCAGGACGCCGGGCGTGACGAGCAACAGTCCGGCGGCCACGATCAGCGCGCCGTCGATCAACGCTTCCGTCGGCATGACGCCACGTTGCAACCGCTCCTGAATCTGCCGGAGCGTCCGCACGCCTTCGCGGCGCGCGAGTTGGGCGCCGATCACGCCGGTCACGATCACCAGCAGAATCGTCGGCGCGACGCCGAGCCGACTGCCGATCCGCAGCAGCACGTACAGCTCGACCAGCGGCACGAGCGTGAACAGCAACAGGAGTCGAACGAACACGCGGCGCCGCCTGGAAGGAGCGGGGACGAATAGCCGAACCGCGTTCACCGCCGGTCGGGCAGCAGATTGCGCAGAAAGGGCAGCCCGACCAGGAGGACGGCGCCCCCGAGACCGAGCCAGACGAGGTTGAACCACACCGCGCCCAGCACGATCATCGCCGCCCCCCACGCTGCAATGAGAACGCTGAGGATGGCCTGTACGGGAAAAAGGTGCATGGCTTCCTCCAGCGGTCGGGGGCCCGTGTCCGTCGCGCGGGAGCGTCTCTCGAAGCGCGGCTACGAATCCGCGGCGCGTTCCGTCCGTGCCTCCGGCGAGAAGGCGTCGAGGCGATGGTCCACCAGCGCATCCGCGCGTGCCAACAGCGACTCGTCCTTGGTGAATTTCTCGACCATGTAGCTCAGGTCGCTCAGATCGTGGATGAGCAGCTTGACCGCCTGTTCGCGGACCATCTGCTCGCGGACGACGCGCAACAGGTCCACGACCACGTCCTCCAACTCCGAGCTTTCGACGTCGATGGCCATCTCGAACGCGCGGGCGACCGAGACCTTGGCTTGCGCCTCCCGCCCGTACGCGTTCAGCAGCGCCCGCAGGCGGACGACCGTCGACGGGTCGAACCACACCCGGTTGCTTTCCGCGACGCGGGGATCGTTGTCGACCACGCCTTCGACCAGCGCCAGCGCCCCGAGGTGGCTGGCTTCGTGGCGCGCCATGCCGAACCAGAATTTCCGCAACTCGTCCTTGCCCTCGAAGATGCGCGTGAACTGCATGTACAGCGCCATCGCCTTCTTTTCGAGGTTGACCGCGGTGCGCAGGATGTCCTTGACCGTGGTGCGTTGCGGGCGCTGCCGCAGATTCACGCGCTCAGCCATACGAACCTCGTTCCACCGCGTTACCGGGCGACCTGCCGTTGCGTGAGCGTCACCCCGCGCTCCGGGTCGAGCGTCACCACGGCCACGCTGCCGGCGTCCTCGTCGTCGTGGTACAGGGCCGCCGGCGTCCCCGGGTAGCACGAGGTCGTGCGACCGTGGCTGAGGTCGCTGAAGACGTGGACGTGGCCCATCGCCAGATAGTCGAGGCCGGAGTCCGCGATTTCCCGCGGCGTGACCGGCGACGAGCGTTGCATCTCGTTCTCTTCGACGTAGTAGCCGTGGGCGATCCCGATGTGCCACCAGTCCGCCCGCCGGTCCGGCACGCCGGCCAGCGGGCGAAAACTCGGGTCGTGCTCGACCAGCCCCTTCCCCCACACGGTCGCCCCCAGTGCGGGGAAGGCGATGGTGCGGCCTGCCTCCTCGGTCAGTGTATGCACGTGCGGCCCGGCCTGCGTGAAATCGACCTTCTTGTAGATCGAGCGGTGGTCGTAGCAGTCGTGATTGCCCGGGATGAGCACGACCGGGCAGGGGACGCGCCGCAGTTCGGCATGCACGAACTCGACGCCCGACTCCGGCACCCGGTTGGAGTCGAACAGGTCGCCGGCGATCAGGAACAGATCGGCCGGCGTTGCGCAGACCAGATCGACGACCTTTCGGAACGCGTCCTGAATGCGGCGTCGATAGTCCCGCCCCGCTTCCCCGCGGCCGAAGGTGTCGCTTTCGAGATGCACGTCCGAGGTGTGCACGATGGTCAGGCGGGAGTGCGCCATGCGGGCTCCTTCAGGCGGACGACTCCGCGACCGGTTCGGCAGAGGACGCCGTGCGCAGCGGCAGGACGACGGTCGCGGCACCGCGCGTCAGCCGCGCCGCGGCGGCGTTCTCGACCCACACTTCGCAGGCCGCGTACCCCTTCCCCGCTTCGACCCACGTATCGGTCACGATTCCCGTGCACACCAGCTTCTCGTTCACGTAGGCGATGTCGCGGTTCGCATACGACAGCTTCTTGAGCGTCCCGTGTTCGCCGATCCAGCCCGTCAACAACTGCGACAGGAAGGCGCCGCGCAGCGGGCCGTGCACCACGATGTCACGGTAGCCCGCGGCCTGGCTGAAGTCCTTGTCGTAGTGGATGCGCTGCGGGTTCCAGGTGATGCTGCTGTACAGGAACAGCAGCGTATTGGACGGCGTCTTCTCCAGTCGGGGGAGCGCCATGCCCGTAGCGACGTCCTCGAAATACAGTTGCGTCGGCATCGCGGCACCCGCTACCGCAGAATGGACGAGCCTTTTTCGACGACGGCGGTCTCGCCGTGCTGGTTGGTGTACGTGGTTTCGCGCACCACGAAGATCAGCGGCCCGGAGCGGCCCTGCTTCTCGTAGATATCGACGATTCTGCTGCGCGCGGTCAGCGTATCCCCCACCCGGATGGGCACGAAGAACTCGATGTCCGTCCCGCCGTCCATGAGCCGCGGCAGCGGCGTGGGCGGAATGGGGAGCCGCCCGGCGTACGGCAGCCCGTCCGGGCGCAGGTCGCGTTCGGGCAGCGGCTCGGTGAGCGGCGCCATGTAGAACAGCGGCGGCGCGATCGGCCCGCCGTAGCGGCTGTCGCGGGCCGCTTCGGCATCGGCATAGAGCGGGTTCGGGTCGTCCGTGGCGACGGCGAACCGTTTGACGTCCAGCGCGGTGACCTCGATGGTCCACGGCTCGGCCTCGCGCCCGATCCAGCCCAGCATTTCATCGGTCAGCAACGACATTGCCACGGTTCGCTCTCCCGGCGGATACCGCATCCTGGGAACGCGGGCGTCTCGTCCGCCTGCCGCCACGCCCGGCTTCCCTACCAGTTGGGCGGCCCGGCGACAAGGCGCGGGCGCGCTTGAGCGGGGGTTCCCCGGTCGGTACAGTCGCCCGCCATGACCGACTTCGCGCACGCTTTTCTGCTGCTGTTCGGACAGTTGGCGTTCGGCGGCGTTCTGGCCCTCAGCGTGCCCGGCTTCCACGACATCGAGCGCGGCTTCTTCAAGTCCACGGCCTGCGTCTATCTCGGCTGCGGCCTGTCGATCTTCGCCGGCAAGCTCTCGCTCGCCTCCACCGCGGGCTGGGAAGCCGCGGAGTTCGGGCGCCTGGCCGAAGTCGCGGCGTGGCTGCTGTTCTGCATACCGTGCGGCGTGTACGCCGCCACGTTGTGGGGCGACCGCTTCGTGGTGCGCGCCCGGGCGTATCTGCTGACCCTCGTCGCCGGCCTCGCGGCCGTCTGCCTGAGCGCCGACCTGTACCGCACCGCGCCGTTCGTATCGGTCGAGACGCTCGTGTATGCGCTCAGCTTCTTCAGTTCCGCGGCGATGTTGGGCGCCGTGGCGACCGGCATGTCGCTCGGCCACTGGTATCTGATCGAAGTCGACCTTTCCCTCGATCCGTTCCGGCGCGTCTTCAAGTTCTACGCGGGAACCATCCTCGTTCAGATCGCGGTGCTCCTCGTCGGCCTGCTCGTCCTCTACACCGGAGGCAGCGCGGCCACGGGCGCGAAGGTTCGCACCCTGTGGACCGACCATCAAACGTTGCTCTGGATGCGACTGATCCTCGGGCCGCTGGCGTCGCTCTGCGTCGCCTATCTGATCTGGCGGACGCTCCGGATCCCGCAAACGATGGCCGCGACCGGCCTGTTCTACGTCGCGATTCTGGCCGCGATCGTCGGCGAGTTCCTGGGCCGTTTCGTCCTGTTCCGCACCGGCCTTCCCCTCTGACCAACGCGGCGGGTTGAAAGCCCAGAGCACGGTCACCGTAACCGTGCTCGTCCATTCTGCCGGGAGCCGTACCGGAGAAGCGAGGATGAAGACAACAGTTTACGTTCCCGGGTATTGAGACGAACGGAGTGTTGTAGGGGCGAAAAATCTTTCGCCCTTCCTCCCCGGGGCGGAGCCGGTTCTCACCAACACGGGGTGAACCCGAGACCCCGCCGCATGTCTCCCAATTCCCTCCCCCCTTGAGGGGGAGGGCTAGGGAGGGGGGTCCTCAGGGGTTCCAACCGCCGAGCTTAGCGCTTACCACCCGAGATGGCCGTAGAGGGCGACTTGGTGTGCGGCGCCGCCGGCCTGCGTGGTGCGTTCGCCCTCGACGCTCAGGTCGATCCATTCGCCCAATTCGATCCGTCCGCCCAGGCGGTAGCCGTGGTTCTGTGGCCCGGCCATCGACAGGCCGCCGTAGGTCGTCAGTAAGCCTGCGCCCTCGTGCGTCACCAAGCCGTAGCCGATGTCGAACTCGACCTGGGCCGGGGACAGGCCCGGCGGCGTATCCGTTTCGGCGCCCGCCTGGAGCACGTCCGCGCTACCCCACATCTGTTCCACCTGACTCGCTTCCGCGCCCCAGACCGGCGCCACCGCCAACCACAATCCCCGCTTCGCCTCGCCGGGGTCCAGCTTCAGTGTCAGGCTCGCGCCCCACTCGTCGAACGCCGATTTCTGGTGCGCCAGCAAGTACCGGCCCCGCGCTTCGATCCTCAAGCCCAGCTTCGTGTGCACGTACTCGAAGCCGCCGCCGAGTTCCGCGCCCACGCCCGTCTCCGCCTTCCCGCCGTCCCAGCGCCCGCCGACCTCGAAGATGGGCGTCAGGTGGGAGTCCTCCGACACGGCCCACGCCGTGCGGCCTTCCACCATCAGGCGCAGCCGTTGCGCGTCCCCCGCCGTCTTCGGTAAGCGGTCGTCCGCGTCCACCTCCAATTCCGTCAGGAAGGCGTCCGCCTTCAGCGCCACGTCGATCCGCCGCCACGTCAGCACTTCCTGCCGGGCGCCGACCGCGGCCATCAACATCTCCAGGTCGGTCTTCACCTTCCCCGCTTCGTCTCTGAGCTTCAGGTCTCCCCAGCCCGCGCCGAACAAGCCCCACACCCCCAAGCCCGGCCGCGGACTCCAATGCGCATACGGCAAGACGCTCGTCAGCGTGAGGTCCACGGCGCCTTTGGTCACGTCCCGCGTCTCGTAGTCCACATCGCCTTGGCTATGCGCGACCGCCAGCCCTAGCAGCACGTTCGGCTGCAAGCGGTAGTCCAAGCCCAGGTAGCCGGTGAACACGTTGCCGTCCATGCTGAAGTCGTCCTTGGGCTTCCCGTCGAACCCGCCGGCCGTCCCTCGGCCCCACAACGTCCACCCCGACGTCCAGCCCTCGGCGGCTTCCTCGCCCAACGGCATGACGAATCGACTCTGCGCCAGTAGCTCCGTTGCCGCCACCCGCCGGAACTGCACCGGGTTGCGCAGCGTTCCGGATGCCGCGCGCAGGTGCGGCGTCGCGGCGTGGGCGCGGTCGAACCCGCCCTGGCCCAAGCCGGTTCCGTCAGCCATGCCCGGCAGTGCGCCGCTCCCGAATGGGGTCGCGCCGACCAAGCTTCCCCCTGCCGGCAAACGTACTCCCAGTCCATTCCCCAGCCCGCCCACGAAGGGGCCCGGCGTGTCCCAGGCGCTCAGCGGCGCCGCTCCGCCGTGCGGGTCGTTCAGGTGGCGCGTCAACGTGTGCCACGCCGCCCCGCGCACCTGCCCGAATTGGCCATCTCCGCCTCCGAGCGGGGAGCCGACCTCCACGCCCAACGCCCGCGCCACGCCATACGCCACACCCGCTGCCTGCCGCCAGCGCCCCGCCTGCGGGTCATCGTGCAGCGTCAACGCCTGCCCGCCCACCGTCACTTGGTTGCCGGTCGGCTGCCGGAGGAACCGCTCGCCGATCACGTCCACCGCGTCCGTCGCCAGCGTCCGCCCCACGCCCGCCAACACCATCCCCAGACTCCGTTTGCGCGCCCGTTCCGCGTCGTCGTCCTCGATCCGCCCCTCCGCCGTCACGTCCGTCGCCTCGATGACCGGATCGCCCGGCAGCGTCACCGTCACCGTGAACGTCTCCACCGGCTCTACCCGCCGGTCGTCTATGGTCGGCACCCGCAGCGTCCCCGCGGTCGTGTCCGCCGCCAGCCGCAACCGGCCCGCTGCTTCCGCTTGGTAATCCTCGCCCGGCGTCGCGCTGCCCGGCCGGTCCGCCGTCCAGTGGAAGGTGAGCGGCTTGGGCACCGCCCGCGAGAGGGTCAGCGCAAACTCCGCCACGCCGCCTTCCGCTACCGTGGCGTCCGTGAGGGTTACTTGCACCGGGATGCGTACCACTTCGATGCTGAACGTCAGCGGCGGCGTGGTGACGTCCCCATCCGCGTCCGTCGCCGTCAGCATGTATGTCGTCGCCGCCTGCACCGCCGTCGGCGTCCCTGCGATCCGCCCTTCCGCGGAGGCGGTGGGAAGGGTGAAGGTCAGTCCGGCCGGCGATTCAGGCGTCAGCGTGTACAGCAACGTGCCGTTCCCGCTCCTTGCTCTCGGCAGCAACACGGGCACCATCGGCTCCTGCACCAGCAGGATCTGCGGGGGCACGACGGCCTCCCCGAAGCTCGGCTGCTCGTCCGCCTCCACCGTCAGCGTGAACGACAGCGGCGGCGTGGTGACGTCCCCATCCGCGTCCATCGCCGTCAGCGTGTACGTCCTCTTGTCCCGGGCCTCGGTCGGCGTGCCGGTAATCGTCCCGCCGCTCGTCGCGTCCGCCGGCGCCGTGTACGTCAGCCCCGGCGGTAAGTCGGGCGGCGGGGTGTAGCTCAGCGGCCCGTCCCCGTCCATCGCCGCCGGCAAGACCAACGGCGCGATCGCCGTGCCGACCACGTAGGTCCGGTCGATCACCACGGCCTCGAAGCTCGGCCGCAGATCCGGCTCCACCGTCAGCGTGAACGGCAGCGTGTCCGGGTCTCCATCCCTGTCCGTGGCCGTCAGCGTGTACGTCGCCGCCGCCCGCTCCTCCGTCGGCGTGCCGCTGATTGCCCTTGTCCTCGGTGTGATGATCGACGCGCTTGTGTCGCCCACCGCGTGCCGTATTCGCCTCGTCCTGCTGCCGGCGAAACGGCACGCCTCGTCGGCCCGACGTCGACCCTGACGGTCCCGATGTCGCCGAAGCGATCCTCGAACGCCGCCTCCGCAATCTCGCGTCTCTGCTGCTCGTTCGTCTCGAACTTCCTCCGAGCGCCGTTGCCTGAAGAGCACAGGCGCCGCGGAATCGCGCCCGGCGTCCGCCCGCTCGAACCGGCAGCCGACCCGGGAATGCGGGCGTCTCACCCGCGTTCCCGGGTCAAGCGCCTAGTCGTAGATCTTGATGGTCGCGATGCGCAGTCCCTTGTCGGTCCAGCCGACGTCGAAGCCGATCCGCATGCCCTCGGTCAGAAAGCGGATGTCTTGGCGCGGGGCGCCGATGAGACGCAGGAAAGGGAAGACGAACGGGATTTTTCTGCCGGAGTCGCTCAGCACGATGCCCGACTCCGCGCCCGCGGCAATCTTGTGGATCACGCCCTTGTAGAAACGGTCGGGCTGCGCGTCCGCGGCGGAGTCGCGCTGCGGGTTCGGCCGCGCTGGCGGGTCCACGCCGGTTCCTCCCCGCGGCCTAGGCGAACAGCATTTCGTGCATGGCGCTGCCCGCCGGCACCATGGGGAAGACGCCTTCGCGTTGCGGAATCGCCACGTCCACCAGCACCGGCCCCGGCTCGGCGAACGCGGCCTGCAAGGTCGCCGGCAATTCCGCCGCCCGCGCGGCCCGGAACCCCTTGGCCCCGTAGGCTTCGGCCAGCTTCACGAAGTCCGGCATGGCGTCCATGTAGGAGTGCGAATACCGCTCCTCGTAGAACTTCTCCTGCCACTGGCGGACCATGCCCAAATAATGGTTGTTCAGAATGACGACCTTGACCGGCACTCCGTACTGCACCGCGGTCGAAAGCTCCTGCATGTTCATCTGGACGCTGCCGTCGCCGCTGATGACCACGACCGGCCGGTCGGGTGCGGCGAAGTGCGCGCCGATGCCGGCCGGCAAGCCGTAGCCCATCGTGCCCAGCCCGCCCGAGGTGAGCCACGAGCGCGGCCGGGAGAACGTCAGCATCTGCGCCGCCCACATCTGATGCTGCCCGACGTCGGTCACCACGATGGCCTCGCCGCCGGAGAGCCGGTCGATCTCTTCCAGGACGCCGCGCGGCAGGATCTCCCCGTCGGGACCCGCGACCTCGTACGGCAACGGCTTCTCCCGTTTCCAGTCCATGATCCGCGCGTGCCACGCGGCCCATTTGCGCTGCGCCGCGGCGAGCGGCTCGCGGCCCTTGACCTTGGCGAGCAAGACCTGCAGGACTTCCTTGATGTCGCCGACGATCGGTACGTCCACCCGGATGTTCTTGCTGATCGACGATGGGTCGATGTCGATGTGCACGATCTTTTCGGCCTTGGGTGCGAAGTCGCTCGTGCGGCCGGTCACCCGGTCGTCGAACCGCGCGCCCACCGCGATCAGCGCGTCGCAGTTCTGGACCGCCATGTTCGTCCAATACCCGCCGTGCATACCCAACATGCCCAGGCAGAGCGGGTCGCCGCTCGGATACACGCCCAGGGCCATGACGGTCGTGGTGACCGGAATCTTGAGGCCGCGGACCAGTTCGGCCAGCGGCTCGGCCGCGCCCGACCACTGCACCCCGCCGCCGACGTAGAAGAGCGGCCGTTCGGCCCGTTCGATGACCGCCAGCGCGCGGTCGATCTGGCGCGCGTTCCCCTTCAGCGTCGGCTTGTAGCCGCGCAGGGCCACGCGGTCCGGGTACGCAAACGGGGCGCTGGCGGTCTGCACGTCCTTGGGCAGGTCGATCAGGACAGGGCCGGGCCGCCCGCTGCCGGCGATGTAGAACGCTTCCTTGACCGTGCGGCAGACGTCGGTGACGTCGCGGATCAGATAATTGTGCTTGGTGCACGGGCGGGTGATGCCGGTCACGTCGGCCTCCTGAAAGGCGTCGTTCCCGATCATGTTCGTCGGCACCTGTCCGCAGATCACGACCAGCGGCGTGGAGTCCATGTACGCGTCGGCGATGCCGGTCACGGTGTTGGTCGCCCCCGGCCCCGAGGTGACCAGCACGACGCCCGGCCGGCCGGACACCCGCGCATACCCTTCGGCCATGTGGGCGGCGCCCTGTTCGTGGCGGACGAGGATGTGCCGCAGCGCGGGATTCTGCACCAGCGCGTCGTAGGTCGGCAGGATGGCCCCGCCGGGGTAGCCGAAGATGGTATCCGCGCCCTCGGCGAGCAGGCTTTCGATCACGAGTTCCGCGCCGGTCAGTTGTGTCATGGTCGCCGTCTTTCCTGGGTGTTGCGAGCTTGGGAGCGTGGCCGCGGATTATACGGGGGAGCGGAAAAAACACAAGCAAAGCGGGGAGGGGCGAAAGATTTTTCGCCCCTACGGCCCTGCTCCCGGAGTCTGTCGCGGGCACGTCCTTCATAGGCTGCGGTCACCCGGGGTTCGTTTCGACAAGCTCAACGAACTCGGGGAGGGAGACGTCACCAGCCTGAACATTCCCTTGACAACCTTATACGAATCTGGCTATTCGTTCGTCCGTTTTCGTGTTTTCCCTAAAGACGTTCGGCTCGATTTGCCGAACCGACAGAGAAAGCCCGCGAGATGAGCGCCGACCACGACCACCTCGATCACCTCGACCTGCACATCCTGACGGTCTTGCAGGAGAACTGTAAGCTGCCGCTCGTCAAGATCGGCGAGCGGGTCGGCCTGTCCGCACCGTCGGTGATAGAGCGTATTCGCAAGCTGGAGGAAAACGGCGTGATCCGCGGCTATACGGCCATCCTCGACGGTCGCAAGCTCGGGAAGGACATCACCGCGTTCATCGGCGTGTCGATCGACCACCCTGCGCTGATCTCTACGTTCGAAACCGCCATCGACGGCTTGGAGGACATTCAGGAATGTCACCACGTAACCGGGGAATATACGCTGCTCCTCAAGGTCAAGGCGTACACGACCTCGGACCTGGAGGAACTGATCCGCCAGATCCGCTCCCTCGACGGGGTGCAGCGCACCGAGACGTCGGTCGTGCTGTCCACGCACACCGAGGGGCTGCGGCTCGCGCTTCAGCAGGACGGACAGGCGCCCGGGCTGCAACAGCCCAAGGGAAACGGCGCGCCCTCCCGGCTCAGACGCGGGGCGTGACGGTCCCGATTGCGAACGGACGGCGATTGGAGCGAGCGGGGTACGAGATGACAGCGGGGAGCGTTTCGGAATCCGGGGTTGGGGTGGGTGCGAGGGCTGAGGTGACAGCGGGGTTCGTTTCGATGTTTCGATCCTTCGACAAGCTCAGGACACCGCAAGCTCAACACAACGCAAGCTCAACGAACTGAGGGATGGGAAGGTCCCTGACCTTGCGGCGCCTCGAGATCGTCTGGTCTGTAATTCGTCACGTTCCGCCGAATAAAAAGAGGGACAGGAGTAATGCGTATGACACACGTCGGAATACCGCCGCGGCAGGGGCTCTACGATCCGCGCTTCGAGCACGACGCCTGCGGCATCGGCTTCATCGTCAACATCAAGGGCCGCCGCTCGCACGACGTCGTCGGGCAGGGCCTGACCATTCTCACCAATCTGGACCACCGCGGCGCCCGCGGCTGCGAAGAAGGCACGGGCGACGGCGCCGGCATCCTGCTCCAGGTCCCGCACCGCTTCCTGGGCGAGACCTGTGCCGCGGCCGGATTCGCCCTGCCCGAGCCGGGCGCGTACGGCGTGGGCATGGTGTTTCTGCCGCCGGACGCCGCGCAGCGCCGCGGCTGCGAACGGCGGCTGGAGTCGGTCGTCGAGGAAGAAGGCCAGACCGTCCTGGGCTGGCGCGACGTGCCCACGGACGATACCGGCCTGGGCGACTCCGCCAAGGCGTGCCAGCCCTGCATCCGCCAGATTTTCGTGGGCCGCGCCGCGGGGCTGCACGACGACTTGGCGTTCGAGCGTAAGCTGTACGTGATCCGCCGCCGAGCGACGAACGCCATGCGCTACGCCGATTTCGCGGGCGGCCGGTATTTCTACGTGGCCAGCCTGTCGTGCCGGACACTGATCTACAAAGGCATGCTGACGCCCGACCAGGTCGCCACCTTCTATCCCGACCTGCGCGACCCGCGCATCGAGAGCGCGATTGCGCTCGTCCACTCGCGCTTCAGCACGAACACGTTTCCGAGTTGGGAGCGCTCGCACCCCTACCGTTACGTGATCCACAACGGCGAGATCAACACGCTGCGCGGGAACGTGAACTGGATGCACGCCCGCGAGTCGCTGATGGCCTCGGCGGCGTTCGGCGCCGACTTGCAGAAAGTGTTTCCCGTCCTGCTGGAAGACGGCAGCGACTCCGCGATCTTCGACAACTGCCTGGAGTTCCTCGTCCTGTGCGGCCGCCCGCTGTCCCACGCCATGATGATGATGATCCCCGAGCCGTGGGAGAAACACGCCGGCATGGCCGACGACAAGCGCGCGTTCTACGAATACCACAACTGTTTGATGGAGCCGTGGGACGGCCCGGCTTCCATCGCGTTCACGGACGGGACGCGCGTCGGCGCGGTGCTCGACCGTAACGGGCTGCGGCCGTCGCGCTACTACGTGACGAAAGACGACCTGGTCGTCATGGGCTCCGAGGTCGGCGTGCTGGACGTGCCGGCCGACCGCGTGCTGGAAAAACGCCGCCTGCAGCCCGGCCGCATGTTCCTGGTCGATACCGCCCAGGGCCGCATCGTCAGCGACGAGGAGTTGAAGCGCGACGTCGTGACGGCGCAGCCCTACCGCGACTGGCTCGACCGCCACACCCTGTATTTCGACCGGCTGCCCCGGGCCGCGGACCCCCCGCCGGAACGCGACCACGAAGCCACGCTGCAACGCCTGCGCGCCTTCGGCTACAGCTTCGAGGATCTCAGGATCAACATCGGGCCGATGGCGCTGAACAAGATCCAGCCCATCGGCTCCATGGGCACGGACACGCCGCTGGCCGTGCTGTCCGACAAGCCGCAGCTTCTGTACAACTACTTCAAGCAGTTGTTCGCACAGGTGACGAACCCGCCCATCGACCCGATCCGCGAAGAACTCGTCACCGCGACCACGCTGACGCTCGGCCCCGAGGACAACCTGCTCGACCCACGGCCCGCGGCGTGCCGGCAGATCCGGCTGCCGATCCCCATCCTGAAGAACGCGGACCTCGCGACCCTGCGCGGCATCGACCGGCCGGGCTTCGAGACGGTCACCCTGCCCATCCTGTTCGACCCGACGCGGGGCGAGACCGGCTTGGCGGACGCCCTGGACGCCCTGAACCGCGCCGCGGACGCCGCGATTGCGGACGGCGCCACGACCCTGATCCTGTCCGATACGGGCGTGGACGCCGGCCGGGCCGCGATTCCGGCGCTGCTGGCCGTCTCCGGGTTGCACCACCACCTGATCCGCTCGGGCGCCCGGACCCGGGTCGGGCTGGTGCTGGAATCCGGCGAACCCCGCGAGGTGCACCACTTCTGCCTGCTGCTCGGCTACGGCGCGCAGGCGATCAACCCGTACCTGGTGTATGCCTGCCTCGACGACATGATCGGCGAGGGTCTGTTGCCCGGCGCGGAGTACGCGGACGCGGTCGACGGCTACGTCAAGGCCGCGGTCAAGGGCATCGTCAAGGTCATGTCCAAGATGGGCATTTCGACGATCAAATCCTACTGCGGGGCGCAGATCTTCGAGGCGGTCGGGCTCAAGCGCGACCTGATCGACCGCTACTTCACCTGGACTCCGTCGCGCGTGGAGGGCATCGGTTTGGCCGAGATCGCGCGCGAAGCCGCGGAGCAGCACGCCCGGGCGTTCCCCGCCACCCCGGTGCGCGGCCGGACGCTCGATGTGCACGGCCAGTACCAGTTCCGCCGGGACGGCGAACTCCACCTGTTCAACCCGCGCAGCGTCCACCTGCTGCAGAAGGCGTGCCGCAGCAACGACTACGCCACGTTCAAGGAGTACGCGCAGTTGATCGACGACCAGTCCGAGCGGCTCGCCACCCTGCGCGGGCTGTTGGCGCTCAAACCGGCCGCGGCGCCGGTGCCGCTCGACGAGGTCGAGCCGGTCGCGGCGATCACCGCGCGCTTCAAGACCGGCGCCATGTCGTACGGCTCCATCAGCAAGGAGGCGCACGAGGCGCTGGCGATCGCCATGAACCGCATCGGCGGCAAGAGCAACACCGGCGAGGGCGGCGAGGACGCGGCCCGCTACACGCCCGACCCGAACGGCGACTCGCGCAACAGCGCCATCAAACAGGTCGCGTCCGGGCGTTTCGGCGTCACGAGCGAATATCTGACCCAGGCGCGCGAGATTCAGATCAAGATGGCCCAGGGCGCCAAGCCCGGCGAGGGCGGCGAACTGCCCGGGCGCAAGGTCTATCCGTGGATCGCCAAGGTGCGCCTGTCCACCCCGGGCGTGGGCCTGATTTCCCCGCCGCCGCACCACGACATCTATTCGATCGAAGATCTGGCGCAACTCGTCCACGACCTGAAGAACGCCAACGCGGACGCGCGCATCAGCGTCAAGCTGGTGTCCGAGGTCGGCGTGGGCACGATTGCCGCCGGCGTGGCGAAAGGGCACGCGGACGTGGTGCTCATCAGCGGCCACGACGGCGGCACCGGCGCCTCGCCGCAGACGAGCATCAAGCACGCCGGCCTGCCGTGGGAGTTGGGGCTGGCGGAAACCCACCAGACCTTGGTGCTGAACGACCTGCGCAGCCGTATCGCGGTGGAGACCGACGGCCAACTCAAGACCGGGCGCGACGTGGTCATCGCCGCCCTGCTCGGGGCGGAGGAGTTCGGGTTCGCGACCGCGGCGCTCGTGTCGCTGGGCTGCATCATGATGCGCGTCTGCCACCTCGACACCTGTCCGGTCGGCGTGGCGACCCAGAATCCCGTGCTGCGCCGAAAATTCGCGGGCGACCCGGGGCACGCCGTCAACTTCATGCGCTTCATCGCGCGGGAAGTCCGCGAATACATGGCCCTGCTCGGCTTCCGCACCCTGAACGACATGGTCGGGCGCACCGACCGCATCGAGGCGAGCCGCGCCATCGCGCACTGGAAGGCGCGCGGGCTGGACTATACCGACATCCTGCACCGGCCCGACGTCGGCCCCGAGGTCGGACGCTACTGCCGGATCGGCCAGAACCACGGGCTGGAGCGGTCGCTCGACCGGCAGACGCTGCTCGCCCTCGCCGCACCGGCCATCGAACGCGGCGAGCGGGTGGCGGCCCGCCTGCCGATCCAGAACGTCAACCGCGTGACCGGCACCATCGTCGGCAGCCACGTCACGCGGCGCTACGGCCGCGCCGGCCTGCCCGAGGACACCATCCACTTCCGGTTCGACGGGTCCGCCGGCCAGAGTTTCGCGGCCTTCGTCCCGCCCGGCATGACGCTGGAACTGGCGGGCGACGCCAACGACTATTTCGCCAAGGGCCTGTCCGGCGGCAAGGTCATCCTGTATCCGCCGGCCGGCTCGACCTTCGCCGCGGAGGAGAACATCATCGTCGGCAACGTGGCCCTGTACGGGGCGACGCACGGCGAAGCCTACATCCGGGGCGTGGCCGGCGAACGCTTCGCCGTGCGCAACAGCGGCGTGCGCGCCGTCGTCGAGGGCGTGGGCGACCACGGCTGCGAATACATGACGGGCGGCCGCGTCGTGGTGCTCGGCAAGACGGGGCGCAACTTCGCCGCGGGCATGTCGGGCGGTGTCGCGTACGTGCTGGACGCCGACGGGGACTTCCAGGGACGCTGCAATGGCGAAACGGTCGATCTGGGCTTGCCGAGCGAGGCGGACCTGCGCGAGATCCGCGGCCTGCTGGAAAAACACGTGCGCTATACGCAGAGCAGCCAAGCTGCGGCGCTGCTCGACGACTGGAACGCGAGCGCGCTGCGCTTCGTGAAAGTCATGCCCAAGGACTATCAGCGGATGCTCGACGCCATCGCCGCCGCGGAGCGCGGCGGGTTGGCGGGCGAGGACGCGGTCATGGCCGCGTTCGAGGCCAACAAGAACGACGCCGCCAGAGTCAGCGGCAACTGACCGGCGCGCGGAAACGCAGGATTGGGGGTCGAGGAGGCGTAGGGAGCGGTCGGGGGTCTTTCGCTTTGCGACGCCCCTCGGACCCTCGCCCCGGTCCCTGGGTCTGCGGTGCCTCGAGCTTGTCGAAAGGGCGGAGGCTGGGGTGACATCGGGGTTCGTTTCGACAAGCTCAACGAACTTCGGGATGGGAAGATCCCGGAGCCTGCGGCGGACGTGATGCGGGGGAGAGGAGCCCCCGACCTCAACCCATAGCCCGAACCCCGAACGGCGATAACACCACAACAATCCAGGACGAACGCATGGGAAAACCAACCGGATTCATGGAATATACCCGCGAACTGCCCGCGGACCGCTCCCCCGCGGAGCGGGTGCACGACTGGCGGGAGTTTCACGAGCACTTTTCCGACGACAAACTCCAACGCCAGGGCGGACGCTGCATGGACTGCGGCATTCCGTTCTGCCACACCGGCACGCTCATCGGCGGCATGGCGTCGGGCTGCCCGGTCAACAACCTGATCCCCGAGTGGAACGACTTGGTGTATCGCGGCCTGTGGCGCGAGGCCCTCGAACGCCTGCACACGACGAACAACTTCCCGGAGTTCACCGGCCGCGTGTGTCCCGCGCCGTGCGAGGGGTCGTGCGTGCTGGGCATCACTGACCCGCCGGTCACGATCAAGACCATCGAATGTGCCATCGTCGATCGCGGCTTCACCGAAGGCTGGGTCACGCCGCAGACGCCGGCGCGGCGCACCGGCAAGACCGTGGCCGTCGTCGGCTCCGGCCCGGCCGGCCTGTCCTGTGCCGCGCAACTCAACAAGGCCGGCCACGCCGTCACCGTGTACGAACGCGCCGACCGCATCGGCGGCCTGCTGATGTACGGCATCCCCAACATGAAGCTGGACAAGGCCATCGTGCAGCGCCGCATCGACCTCATGGCGCAGGAGGGCGTGACCTTCGTCCCCGACACCGCGGTCGGCACCGACCTACCGGCGGCCACGCTGCACGCCGACTTCGACGCGATCGTCCTGTGCGGCGGCGCGACCAAGCCGCGCGACCTGCCGGTCGCGGGCCGCGACCTGGGCGGCATCCACTTCGCGATGGAGTTCCTGCACGCCAACACCAAGAGCCTGATCGACTCGGCGCACGCCGACGGCGCCTACTTGTCCGCGGCGGATAAGCACGTCATCGTCATCGGCGGCGGCGACACGGGCACGGACTGCGTCGGCACCTCGCTCCGCCACGGCTGCAAGAGCCTGACCCAGTTCGAGATCCTTCCCCAGCCGCCGCTGGAGCGGCAGCCCGACAACCCGTGGCCGGAGTGGCCCAAAATCCTGCGTGTCGATTACGGCCAGGAAGAGGCCGCGGCCCGTTTCGGCGCCGACCCGCGCATCTACCTGATCCAGACCGAGCGCTTCGTGGGCGACGCTGCGGGCCACGTCAAGGAACTCCACACCACCGGGATCGAGTGGCAAAAGAACGCCAACGGCGCCTTCGTCCCCATGCCCCTGCCCGGCACGGAAAAAGTCTGGCCCGCGGACCTCGTGCTGCTGGCGATGGGCTTTCTCGGCCCGGAAGACGCGCTGCTCGACCAGCTCGGGGTGGAGCGCGACCCGCGATCCAACGTCAAGGCCGACTACGGCCGCTTTCAGACCAACGTGGCAAACGTCTTCGCCGCGGGCGACATGCGCCGCGGCCAGAGCTTGGTCGTCTGGGCCTTCAACGAAGGCCGCGGCGCCGCAAGAGAAGTGGACCGCTATCTGATGGGCCGCACCGACCTGCCGTAACCTGCGCGGAAACCGTCTGCGTGCCGTAGGGGCAGGCCCCCGTGCCTGCCCGAATTCGGAGGGACCCGACCCATGAAAACCATCACCATCTACACCGCGGACTACTGCGGCTTCTGCCACGCCGCCAAGGCCCTGCTGACCCGCAAGGGCGTCCCATTCGACGACATCGACGTGACGCACGACGCCGCGGCACGCCAGAAGGTCGCCCAACGTTCGGGGCAATCCACCGTCCCGCAGATCTTCATCGGCGACGAGTCCATCGGTGGCTTCACCGAATTGCAGACCTTGGAAATCAGCGGCGAACTCGACGAGTTGTTGGCCGACTGATTCCCACGGCATCGAGCAGGCCAGGGGCACTCTCCTCCGTCGTCACCTCCAACCCCCGGCCCTACCGCACTACCACCCGAACGACGTATCCGCGTCGGTCACGCCGCGGACTCCGCTGCCCGGGCGCGGGCCAAGTCGTAGGCCCCTTGCATCCGCACCCAATGGCCCGCGTCGCTCCATCCGAGTCGTTCCAGCGCCAGGGCCAGCCGCGGCGACACCCCGGCCCTGCCGTTGAGAACACGCGACAGCGTGTTCCGCGGCACGCCCAAACGGGCAGCGGCGACGGCCACGGTCCAGCCTTTCGCCTCGATGGCATCGCGAATGATCTCGCCGGGATGCGCGGGGTCGAACATACCCGTCATGTCACCTCTCCCTAGTGGTAGTCGGTCAGGTCGACGTCGACCGCCCGACCGTTATCGAAACGGAAGACGATCCGCCAGTTCCCGGACACCCGCACGCTCCACTGCCCGATCCGCTTTCCTTTCAGGGGATGCAGATCCAAGCCCGGGATGTCCATATGGTGCGGCTCCGTCGCTTCATCCAGCACCGTCAGCACGCGCTGGATGCGTGGTATCAAAGCTGGATTC
Source organism: uncultured Binatia bacterium (SeqCode) (assembly GCA_965242795.1). Taxonomy (GTDB): domain Bacteria; phylum Desulfobacterota; class Binatia; order Bin18; family Bin18; genus Bin18. The sequence goes on along the minus strand of OZ251505.1, from coordinate 3,506,995 downwards.
AACCGCCTCGCGTTCCCGTACTCGTACAGTTGCCGAAGCGGAGATGGGCAGGCACGGGGGCCTGCCCCTACATAACTAGCAAGAACAGGGGTTCCTCGCCCCCGGTCTCAAGTTCGTTGAGCTTGTCGAAACGAACCCCGACGTCACCCCAGCCTTCGTACATCCGAGATCGTCGAAGGGTGTCACGCCGGGCGGGACCCTGTTACGTGTCCCGCATATCTTTCACAAGGAGGAACGCCATGCCGCTCTATCTGGATGAAATCTGGCTCAAGGACCCGAGCCCGTCGCGCATGAAGGAGTTCGTCGGCCTGATCGGGAAAGTCGCGCAGAACCCGGCGTCCGCCGGTGCGCCGGAGGAAGTGCGCTTCATGGCCGGGCCGTGGTTCTCGAACGAAGAGGCGAAGGTGCTCTTTCTGATCGACATCCCGGACCACACCCGGACCTTCCAGGTCTTCGGCAAAACGGTCTCGACCGGCCTGGTCGAAAAGCGCCGCCTCACGCCCATCGTGGAATGGGGCGAAGTCGAGAAGATGGTCGCGCAGTTGTAGGGCGGTGGGGGCTCTCCCGTCTCACGCTGTCCCTTTGACACCCTCTTGAGGAGGAGAGCCCGGTCCCGCAAGAAGAAACAACATGGTGCGCAAAATGCTGGCCGTTCTCGCGGTTTCGCTCTGCCTTCCCTTGGCAAGCTGGGCCGCCCATGAGGCCGTTCACGCGGACGAATGGTGCCGAGGGGCAAATGGAAGCAGCGAAGAGCTCATGGACGATGGGACCAAGGTGGATTGCGTCACCGAGACCCACGCTGTAGAAATTCAACATGCTGCCGATTGGGGCAAAGTCATCGGGAGCTTGGGACAAGCCATCCATTACGCCCAACTGGCAAATCGCCGGCCCGCCATCGTGCTCATCGTGGAAGATAGAAAGGACTGCCGCTATCTCAGGCGTCTGAAAAAGACTCTGGACGGGGTCGTCGTACACGGGAACCCCGTCGAGCTGCTCCCGCCAATAGGGCCGAACGCGAGCGAGTGCGAATAACTGCGGCTTCTCATCCGCTGGGAAGCGAACCCCCTGTGGGCCGAGGGAGGGGACCCTCTCTCCCCGCATGACGGAGCAGGACGAAGTGGAACCGTTTCGCGTCACGCTCGAATTGGCCGAACCCGTGCTGGTCAACCGCTCGGTGGCCTTCGACGGCCTGCTGGCCCACCTGCGTTTCCTGCGCACCGGCGATGCCGCAACGGCGCACCATGCGCTGCCGCTGGCGGATGTCGCAGGGGTCGAGTTGCTGTTCCTCGGGCCGGTCGTGCGGCCGGAAGGGGACGCATGCGTCCCCTTCCGCCAAGTGAATACCCGAAGTATGGCGAGGAGAGTTCATTCCGCTTGATCTTTGTTGACAACAACGTATTGTCGGCATCCTTCTTGAATCGGGTTTACTAAAGCCCCCGAAAGGCACTTCCAATGAGAATAATGTTAGGTTGTCTTACCGTCACCTTGTTCCTCTCTTTTCCCTCGGATGCTCTGGAGGCTCGCTCGGAGGATGACCATGTGAAGGAGTGGTGCACGAAGAATAATGGAGAAATGGAGCACTCTTTTAAGGACCGGACCAGGGTGGATTGCCTCACGAGGACACACGCTGTTGAGTTCAAACTCGCCGAAGATTGGCAAGAGATCGTAAGAAGCGTGGGACAAGTCATCCATTACGCCTGCATGGCAGAGCGCCGTCCCGGAATTGTCTTGGTCGTGAGAGGAAAAAGTGAATGCAAATGGGCACAACGTCTGGAAGAAGATCTGAAGGGCGTTTCCGTAAATGGAAGTCCCATCAAGTTGTGGGTAGTCGGCCGGGGTGCGAGCCACTGCCCTGTCACATAGATAGCAAGCGAGTGAAGCCGTGCCTGACCCGCGTTAGGCCGACACCTGCTGCGTCAAACAGACGCGCAGTCAGGAGACGGTTCTGCCCGGTCTGGTATTAGAAGGGGTCAAGGTGCGCGTGTTATTTGGCAAGGGTGTCTGACTGTCAGGTCTTCTCCGCTCACACGACGGGGCGCGGGCGTTGGGTAGGGGCGACCGGCCGGTCGCCCCTACGGTGAGACTGTCACAGGCGGGATCCGGAGACGGTGGAGAACCGGTGGGTGCAGAGTTGCTGCGCGGCCCCTTCTCAAGGGGGTGATAGAAAGGCCATTCACCGGGCGCCGTGGACAAGTCGAGGCACCACAACCAACTTCTGCGAGCATCCCCGTCCTTCCCCTCAATCTCTCATCCGTCCCTCAGTTTGCAGTGTCGAAAGGTCGAAGGGGAAGGGTATTTCCGCGCCGAATATACGCTCCGTCTGGCCGTTGACGACGGCGATTTCCAGGCGGCCGGCACGTTGCATCTCGCGGACCGTGAACTGCGAGTCGAGGGAGACTGCTCCATCCTCACGAACGCCCTGGAGCAGTCGAAGATGCTCCCGAACGACAACGGGGGCGCATCCGCGTGAACGCCATCGATCTGCTGCGTGCGGTCGCTCCGGCTTCGCGTGAACCGCAAAACGAGATCGCCCGGGGGATCGAGGAGTTTCTCGCCTCCGACTCGCAGGTGCGGTGCGTCAACGCGGAAACGGGCGTGGGCAAGACGCTCGCCTACGCCGTGCCCGCGGCGCTCGCGGCCAGCCGCGGAGCCGAGGTCGTCATCTCGACCCACACCAAACAGCAACTCGACCAAGTGGTGCAGACCGTGCGCCGCGTCGTGGACGCCGTGCCCACGCCCATCGCCGTAGCGGGCCGGTTGGGGCGGGCGAATTATCTTTCGCGCGGACGCATCGCCCGTCTCATGGCGAACCGGGCCGACCTGGACGAAGAAGCCCACGCACAGTTGGCCGCGGCACGGGAACACGCCGGCCCGATCGACGATTTCGAGCGCGACCACGGCCCGCTTCCCCTGCCCCATGCCGACGTCTGTCTGACGTCTTCGTGTACGGACCAGCACGCCTACGACGAACAACGGGAGCAGACCGAGGCCGCGGCCATCGTCGTGCAGACGCACGCCATGTCCGTCCTCGACGCGGTGCGCGGGGCCGTCACCGCGGACGTCGCGATCTACGACGAGGCCGACGCCCTGCCCGGAGCCGCCGCGGGCTTCGCCGAAGCGCGCGTCTCGCCGCTCGACTTGGCCGCGGTGCAGCACCGCCATGCGCCGCCGGGCTTGGCCGACGCGGTCGCGGCGTTCGAGACGTGGGCCGCCGGCGCTCTCGACCGGGACGAGGTCGTCTTCACACAACAGGCGCCCGAAGCCGTCCGGCACGCGGATGCCATCCGCGAGACGCTCCGGGACGTACCCGCGGAGCACGCGCGCGACCTGGCCCGCAGCCTGGGCGCCTTCGTCAGGCTGGACCCGAGCGTCCAGTATCGCGGCGCCGCGGTGGTCGCCGCGGACGGCGGCCACGCCTTCGAGGTGCTGGCGCTCGATCCGGGACGGATTCTGCGGCGCACCTATACAGGCCGCAAGACGCTGTTCGTCAGCGCGACGCTGGCGGTCGGCTCCAACGATTTCGATCCCTTCCTGCGGTCGGTCGGCGCCGACCGCCTGCCCGGCATTCATGCCCCGGTGCGCGCCGACCTGTACGAGTTCGGCGCCATGACCTTCGCCCTGGCCGACCGCGACGTTCCGGTGCCGTTCACGGACGACAAGGCGCGTGACCCGGCTTTCGACGATTACGCGGCCCACGTCGTCCGGCGCGCCATGACCGAAGGCGGTCGGGCGCTCGTGCTCGTGCCGTCGTTCGCGGACGTCGAAGAAATGGCGCGCCGCATCCCGGACGTCATCGCCCACCGCCGGGGCGAAAAGCTGGCCGCCCATCTCGCCACGCTGAAGGCGTCCCGCAACGGCGCGCTCGTCACGCCCGCGGCCTGGGCCGGAACGGACCTGCCGGGTCTGCTCGGCCACGTCGTGATCGTGCGCATCCCCTTTCCTCCGCCGAACGCCGGCCGCGCCGAACTGCTGCGCCGGTTGCTCCGGACGAAAGGCTACGACGACGCGAACGCGGACGGCATTCTTTTCGCGCGCAACCGGCGGAACGCGATCCGCCGGCTGGCACAGGGATTGGGCCGCGGGATTCGCACGCCCGACGACCGCGTCAAGGTCTGGATCGCCGACCCGAGATTTCCCCTGCCGGACACGCTCACCCTGAACCCGCGGCTGTTGATGAACCAGGGGCTGGCGGCACGGAACCGCGATCTGTCCGGCGCGATCCCGAGACGCTTCACGCCAGCCTACGAATCCGCGGAAATCGTCGAGCAGCCCGCAGCCACGAACGGCGGAGCCTGAATTTGCGGCAACGGAACGTGAATTCTCGCAATGTCGGCGATACGTTGCAGCATTACCAAATGGGTCGCCCCGGTTTTGGGGGCGGATGACAGGCGCCATCGCTTGATGTTCAGCGGCCCGACGGAATGGGTCGCCCCGGCTTCGGGGGCGGATGACAGGCCGCCACAGAAAAGATCAAGCGCGCGCATCAATGAGTCGCCCCGGCTTTGGGGGGCGGATGACAGGGCGTAGGTCGACGGCTGCTTCAGTAGGTCAGAATGGGTCGCCCCGGCTTTGGGGGCGGATGACAGGTGCCCGACGATCTGCCCAGTATTGTCGTCGGAATGAGTCGCCCCGGCTTCGGGGGCGGATGATCGAGAGCTTGGCCGGATGAGGAATTTTCGATGGTGGTTCTGATCTCGAACGATCCGCTCGTGCCCCGACAGCGGCTCGCGGAGCCCGCGAAGCCGCCGGCGCCGGGACCGGCGTATCTGGCCGAGGCCGACCATCTCATCGTCGGGCGGGGTCGCATCGTGGCGGCGCGGAACGGCTGGCTGGACCTGGACGACGTCGAGCCCCTTGCGAGCAAGGATCGTTTCTGGCTCTGGAACGACGCCGAAACCGTCCTGATCTACAACCCGGACGGGCGGAGCCGGGAAACGCCCGAACGGCCGAATCAGCGGCGCTTCCGCGAACGTCTGCTGCGGGAGTACGGCGGACGCTGCGCCGTCACCGGCTGCGACGTACCCGAGTTACTCGACGCGGCGCACCTGACGCAGTGGCGGATCGCCGACGAGGGCGTCCTGTTACGGACCGACCTACACCGGATGATCGACCGGGGTGTGGCCGAAATACGCACCGGACGGTTCCGGCTGTTGCAGCCGGTCGACGATTACGAACGATACGACGGCGTGAAATTGAGGAAACCCCGCGGCCGGTGACGTGTTGCGGGGTGAAATCGGAAATCGGTAGCCGTAGGGGCGACGCATGCGTCGCCCTTCCCCCTTGTCGAAGAGTCGAAGGGTCGGGGGGTGCGAAGGTCGAGGTGACATCGGGGTTCGTTTCGACAAGCTCAACGAACTTATGGGTGGAAGGTCCCTGAGTCTGTCGAAAGGGGAGATGCGATAGGAGGGGGCGATTCGGAGGTTAGGCGGGGACCGGCTGCGGGAGGCAGGCGTTCGGCTGTGGACGCTCGGCCAGGAGGCGGTCCTGCTCGGTCTGGTATTGGGGCGTGTCGAGGCGCGCGGTGCGCGTGTCGCCGTCGTTCATCACGGCGTCTTTCCAATCGTCGTCGTCCGCCCAGCGGAACGGCAAGTGCTCAATCCGGCCGGGCTCGGTGAGCGACGTGAACGCAGCGAGCGCCGCGACCAGGATGTCGCGTTGCAGGGCGGGCGCGAACGGTTTCCCGGTGGTGTGGCCCAACAGATAGTCGAGGAACACGGCGCGCGGCGGACGAACCGCTTGCAGGATGTCGAGCGCGCTGCCCATGCACAAGGTCGGAATGCCGGCGGCTTCGACGTGGCGTGCGATCAGTCCGACGGACTGATGGCAGACGGGTCAAACGGGCACCAGCAGCGCGGCGTCCACCCGTTCGGCCTTCAGTTGCGCGGCGAGTTGCGGCGCCAACTGGTCGCGGACCTTGCGCGCCGAATAGATGCCGCCCATGAACGTGAAGGCGTGCGTCGCCAATGCGCCGACCACGCCCTCTTTCGTCAGCCGGCGGAGCGTGTCGATGGGGAAGACAACGTTCGGGTCGCGGCGCGCGTCGGTCTGGTCGTACGCGAAATGCGCGGTACGCAGGTCCGCGGTGCGGACGTCGGTCGGAATGGCGCGGTACGAGAAATCGTCCTTGGTGTGGAACGCGACTTGGCCGGTCACGTAGATGCCGCCGGACGCGATCAGGCCGAGGCGACATTCGGACAGCGGTTTTTCGAGCGGCGTCCACGGCGGGGTGTCCGTATTGCGCACCCATTCGTAGGCCCGATAGCCGAGCTTATCGTAATTGTCGGTGATGCGTTTGATGTACTGGACCGGTGGTTGCCGCATGCGTTCCTCCCGTGGTTCGGCGCGGGCGCAAGATTGTCAGGTTTTCGGCGTGGATACAACGGGGCGCGGGGGCTGGGGGTAGGGGCGACCGGCCGGCCGCCCCTACGGCGCAACGAGGTTTGGAGACATGTCGGGAACGTGTGCGTGTATCGGTGCTGTTGCGGACCCCCCACCGCAGCCGCCGGCGCCTGACGGCTTGGCGGCTGCGACTCCCCCTCAAGGGGGGAGTGATAGGACGGCCGCCCTACGGGCAGCTTGGGAAAGCTTAGGAGACCAACGCCGACTTTCAGCAATACCCCGGACGTGTTTCCCCTCGATCACTCCCCCCTTGAGGGGGAGTCGGCGAGACGAGGGCGTCAGCCCGCAGTCGAGCCGGTGGGGGGTCCCCGCCGCGGCATCCACCGGCAGGCATCACGCAAACCGGCGCGATCTTCGACTTCGATTCGAACTCCCCGCTCCCGCCATGAGGATGAGGGTTACGCCGCTGGGTCGGCGAATTCCGCGATGACCGGGACGTGGTCGGACGCGCCCTTGCCCTTACGTTCGTCGCGGTCGATTTCGACGCCGCGACACCGCTCGGCCAGCGGGCGCGTCACCAGAATGTGGTCGATGCGCAACCCCTGGTCTCTCGGAAACGCCAACTGGCGGTAGTCCCACCAACTGAACGCGACCGCGTCCGGGTGATGCAGGCGGAAGCTGTCCGTCAGGCCCCAGTCGCACAGGGACGCGAACGCGGCGCGCATGTCGGGATGGAACAGCACCGTGTCTTCCCACTCCTTCGGGTCGCACACGTCGCGGTCGTGCGGCGCAACGTTCAGATCGCCGCATACGGCCAACGGCCGGTCGGCCCGGCACTCCGCGTGAAGAAATTCTTGCACCCGGGCCAGCCACGCCCGTTTGTAGGCATATTTCTCGCTGCCCACGACTTGGCCGTTCGGCACGTACAGGCAGACGACGCCGACACCGGCGGTTTGCAGCGACAGGAAGCGCGCCTGCTCGTCTTCGGGGTCGCCGGCCAGCACGCGCGCGACCGCGGTCGGTTCGGCCCGCGACAGAATCGCCACCCCGTTGTACGCCCGCTGCCCGCACGTCGTGACGGCGTATCCCAACGCTTCGAACTCGGCACGCGGAAAGACGTCGTCCGTAACTTTCGTTTCTTGCAGGCACACGACGTCGGGTAACTCCCGGCGGGCGAGCCAATCCAGTACGCGCGCCTTGCGGGCACGGATGGAATTCACGTTCCAGGTGACGATGCGCACGGTTCAATCCCGCGGCAGGAGGGCAGCCGCGGCGAGCGTCTCACCGGTCGGCAGAGACAGGGATTCCCCGGCTCCGACGATCCGGCTGCTCAGATAAGCCCCAGCCGCCCGGTCGGGGTCGCCGAAAACTTCCACGCGGCGCTCGCCGAGGTTCACGATCCAGTACGCCGGGATGCCGCTTTCGGCGTAGGCTCTTCGCTTGCGGCCGCGGTCGTAGGCGAGGCTGGCCGCGGCGACTTCGATGACGAGACGGATCTGGCTCGCGTTCGGGTGTTCGTGTGCATAGTCGTCCGCGGCCGGTGCGCAGAGGACGACGTCCGGCTCGGGTTCGCTCCAGTCGTCGAGAAGAATGGGGGCCTGGATGCGGATGTGGACGGTCGGGCCGGTCAGACGCAGGAGCGTCGCGGCGACCCGGTTCGTGACGCTGGCATGAGACGGGCTTTGGGTCGGCACGGTCATCACGGCTCCGTCCAACAATTCGACCCGTTCGTCACGGAACAGGCCGGCTTCGTCCATCCGTTGGTATTCCCGGCGGGTGAACCGATGCGCTATCGGGGCGGGAACGGTCTGGAGGGACATGACGGGCTCCCGAGTCTGCCGGTGAAGCCGGGGGCGTCTTCGAACGCCGGGGAACGTATCCCTATGCCGCGGCCTCGGCCAAGGGGGCGCCGGCCGAGCCGATTCTGCCGTACGTCAGGCCGGCGAACGCCGGGACGGCGCGGCTCAGTTCGCCGAAGACCTCACTGATGGAAACCGCGTCCGGTCCCCCGATCTGCACGTTGAGAAACGCGAGCGCCTCCCAGCCGGCCTTGGCTTCGCCCGGGGGCGGAAACGCGCGGGTCAGGCGTTGGACGCGGCCGGCGTGGTTGACGCAGGTGCCGTCGGTCTCGGTCGCCGCGGCGATCGGCAGGACTACGTCCGCGTATTCGGTCGTCGGGGTGTAGTCGGTGTCCAGCACGACGACCGTCGCCCCGTCCAGGGCCGCCTCGCAGCGTTCCCTCCCCAGCGCGGTCACGAGGTCCGCGGCGAAGACGAGCAGCAGCTTGACGTCGCCTGCCGCGGCCGCGGACAGCAGCGCGACCGGTTCGTCCGCGGCGGTGGACAGCCCGAGGCTTTCGAGGCCGCGCGTATTCGGGTTCTTGTCGGCGTGGATCAGGAAATCGTCGGAGAAGCCGTCGGCCGGCGACCAGGACAGGCCAGCCACGCGGTCCGAGCCGATCTGCTCTTTCAGGAGACGCGAGAGAAGGTACGCCTCTTCGTTGGTCGCCTTGGCGCCGATGACGGCAGCGACCGCGTCGGCGCCGTGGCGGGCGGTGGTGGCGCGTACCGCGTCGGCGACGCGCCGGCCGGCTTGCGGCCAGTCCGCGACCGAGAACGCCGTGGCGCCGCGTACGAGCGGGCTCGGAATGCGGCGGTCGCTCTGCAGCGCCTTGTACGAGTGCCGGCCCGCGTCGCACATCCAGTACGCGTTGACGTCGGGATTCCGGCGCGGGCGGAAGCGGAAGATCTCGCCGCGGCGGTGATAGACGTCGATGTTGCAGCCCGTGGCGCAGCCGGTGCAGACCGACGGGGTTTTCTCCAGATACCAGACGCGCGCCTTGAAGCGGAAATCCTTGCTGGTCAGCGCGCCGACCGGACACACGTCCACGACGTTGCCGGCGTAGGGGTTGTCGAGGTGCTTGCCCGGAAACAGGCTGATGCGCGCATGGTCGCCGCGCTCGAAGATGCCGAGTTCGCCCGTCTTGGTGATCTCGTCGCAGAACCGCGTGCAGCGCGCACAGAGGATGCAGCGCTCCTCGTCGAGCACGACCTCGGGGCCCAAGTCCACGACCTTGCCCTTGTGGACCTTGGCCTCCAGCGGCACGTCGCTCTTATAGGTGCCGTACTGCATGTAGTAGTCCTGGAGTTTGCACTCGCCGGCCTGGTCGCAGATCGGGCAGTCGATGGGATGGTTGACGAGCAGGAATTCGAGCACCGCGGCCTGCGCGGCCTTGGCCCGGTCGCTCGCGGTCTTGACGACCATGCCGTCGGCCACGCGCGTATTGCAGCCGATCTGCAGCTTGGGCATCTTTTCGATTTCGACCAGACACATGCGGCAGTTGCCCGAAATGCTCAGGCCCGGGTGGTAGCAGTAGTGCGGCACCTCCACGCCGGCGTGCTCCGCGGCCTGGATGACGTTCAGCCCGTCTTCGACCGTCACTTCGCGGCCGTCGATTTCGAGGGTGGGCATGCGGAACTCCTCCTCAAGGCGGAGCGGCCTTCGACTCGGCCGGGCAGCCGGCGTGCGCGTCAACGTCCCCGCGGCGGCCTCGCATCCGACATCCTCGACGGCCTGCGGTCGGGCGGGGGGTTACGCGGCCTGGGCCGCGGGCCGGTCGAACGGACAGCCGGCGTGCGTGACGTGGGCCACGAATTCGTCGCGGAACTTCGTGAGGAAGCTCTGCGTGGGCATGGCCGCGGCATCGGCCAGCACGCAGACCGTGTTGCCCGTCATGTTGGTGCAGATTCGGTCGATCAGGTCGAGGTCCTCGGCCCGCGCGGTGCCTTCTTCCAGCCGGACCAACAATTTGTGCAGCCAGCCGGTGCCCTCGCGGCACGGGGAGCACTGGCCGCAGGATTCGTGGTGGTAGAAGCGGTCGATGATCTCCAACGCGCGCACCATGCACGTGTCTTCGTCCATGACGATGATGCCGGCCGTACCGAGAAAGGCGCCGATCTTGCGCATGGAGTCGAAGTCCATGCGCACGTCGATCTCGTCCGGCGTCAACACGGGGAAGGACGAGCCGGCCGGCATGACGGCCTTCAGTTGCTTGCCGTCCTTGACGCCCCCGGCATAGTCGTAGATGACCTCGCGCAGCGGCATGCCCATCGGCAACTCGAACAGCCCGGGCCGCTCGACGTGGCCGCTGACGCCGTAGATTTTGGGGCCGGGGCCGCTCTCCGGGCCGATCGACTTGAACCAGTCCGGCCCGTTCTTGACGATGGACGGCACGCAGGACAGGGTTTCGACGTTGTTCACGATCGTCGGGCAGCCGAACAGGCCGTACACCGCGGGAAACGGCGGCTTGATGCGCGGATAGGCGCGCTTGCCCTCCAGGGATTCGATCAGGCCGGTCTCCTCGCCGCAGATGTAGGCGCCCGCGCCGCGGTGCACGTACACGTCGAGGTCGAAGCCGCTGCAGAGGATGTCCTTGCCCAGCAGCCCGTTGGCGTAGGCCGCGGCAATGGCCCGTTCCAGACATTGCGCGCCGTACGCGAACTCGCCCCGGATGTAGATGTAGGCGGTATGGGCGCCGATCGCGTAGGCCGAGATGAGAATGCCTTCCAGCAGCACGTGGGTATTGTGTTCGATGATGGCCCGATCCTTGAACGTTCCGGGCTCGCTCTCGTCGGCGTTGCAGCACAGATAGACGGGCTTGTCCGAATCCTTGGGCAGGAAGCCCCATTTCATGCCGGTGCCGAAACCGGCCCCGCCCCGACCGCGCAGGTTCGCGTCCTTGACTTGGGCGGTGACGTCTTCCGGGGTGAGCGCCGTCAGCGCGGTGCGCGCCGCGGCATAGCCGTCGTGGGCGACGTACACGTCGAGCTTGTGGATGTCGGGGATGGTTTCGTGGCGCAGTAACACGTTGTCGGCCATGCCGGCGTCCTTCGCGTTGGCGGCTTCGGGCGCGCGGCAGGATACCGACCGGGCTATGGGGTGTCAAACCAGCGAGTGCGTTTTCCAGACTGATTCTAATGTCTCTGGGCCTGAACCCTCACCCTAACCCTCTCCCAGGGGGAGAGGGGATTAAGAAGGGCTTTCAACCGTGGCTCCCGAGATACGAACTCAGGGAACTTCTCGAATCGTCTCGTATGTAGTTCCCGATAAAAAGCAAAACCCTCTCCCTTTGGGAGAGGGCTAGGGTGAGGGTCCCTGACCGAAGCACCGAATCATCGCAGACATTGGAAACCGCGACACGTCCCGGCGTTTACAACCCGCGGAGCCTCTGGTTTGATCCGGCGCGATGTCAGACTCCTTTCTCGTGTGGGTCCATCTGTTGAGCCTCGCCGTCTTCTTCGGCAGCGGCGTCACGCTGCTCGTCGTGCTGCTGCCGGCCGCGGCGCGGGTCGAGGATGCCGACCAGCGGCAGGCCGATCTGGCCCGCGGGCTCAAATACTACAACCCGCTCAGCATCGGCGCGCTCGGGGTCGTGCTGATGACCGGGGCGTGGAGCCTCACCTCGGTCAAGGCGCGGCCCGGGGCGAGCTTCTTCACCCCGGACGGCGCCCTGTCCGATTTCGGCAGCCTGTTGAGTCTCAAGCTGCTGCTCGTGTTTCTGCTCATCAACGTGAGCGCCGCGGTCAGCCTGGGAATGGGTCACCGCCTCGTGCGCACCCACGCGCGCGGCGAGACGTTTCCCGCGGAGCGGCTGCCCGCGCTGCTGCGGCGCATGCAAGTATGTACGCTGCTGGCCCTGGCTCTGACGGCCTGGATCGTGTGGCTGTCGCTCGACCTGTCGCGGCTCGGACTGCTGCTGTCCGCGGGGATGCTCACCGCCCCGACCAGCGCGGCGGGCGTTTCTCCATGAAGGCGGCCACGCCCTCGCGGAAATCCGGCTCGGTCGTCATCCGGTCGATCAAACGGCGCGAGTAGTGCACGGCCGTGGCCGCGTCGCGGTGCAGGTCGGTGTAGATCTGGTTTTTGGTCTCGCGCAAGGCGCCCGGGGACACGCGGGCGATCATCCGCCGCGCGTAGTCGGCGGCGTACGGCAGCACTTCATCCGCGGGGAGCACTTTGTTGACGAGACCCAGTTCGTACGCCTCTTCGGCGAGGAACACCCGGCTGGTCAGTAAGATGTCGTTCGCCCGGGTGACGCCCATGAGGCGGGGGAGCAGCCACGACAGGCCGAACTCGGCCGGCAGGTTGAGCGGGCCGTGCGCGGTCGTGAACTTGGCGCCCGCGGCCGCGAACCGGATGTCCGCATAACACGCGACGGCCAACCCGGCGCCGGCCACCGCGCCGTTCACCGCGGCGATGACCGGCTTGGACAATCCGAACTGGTAGGCGAAGTCGGCGTCGAACTCGGGGCGCACGCCGTAGCCGGGATGCGCCATTTCCTCCGGCGTGCCGGGGTCGTACCCGCCTTTTTCCACGTGGCCTTCCAGCGCGCGCGCATCCGCGCCGACACAGAAGTCGTTGCCCGCCCCGGTCACGATGATGGCCCGCACGGCCGGGTCCTGCTCGGCCTGTTCCAGCGACCAGCGATACTCGACGTGCATGCGGCCCGTCCACGCGTTGCGCCGGTGCGGGCGGTCGAGCGTCACCGTGGCGATGCCGTCGTGCACCGCATACCGAATCACTTTGCGTTCCATCGCGCCTCCTTCGTCACTCCGCGGGAGTCGGCCAACTATTCGCCAGCGCGGCGAATTCCTCAAGGGCCAAGGTTTCCCCGCGGCGTTGCAGATCGATCCCGGCCCGTTCGCCCACGGCAACGAGGTCGGCGGCACCGAGCGGGCGCAGGGCATTCCGCAGGGTCTTGCGGCGCTGATTGAACGCCGCCTTGACGATGCGCCGAAACGCGGCATGGTCGGCAACAGGAACCCGCGGCGCGGCCTGAAAGGCGATGCGCACGACCTGCGAGTCCACCCGCGGCACGGGAAAGAAGCTGTGCCGCGGCACGTCGCACATCGGCACGGTTTCGGCGAACAGGCGGACGAGGACCGACAGGACCCCGTACGCCTTCGTCCCGGGCGCCGCGGTCAGGCGGTCGGCGACCTCGCGTTGGAGCATCACGGTCGCTTCCGGGAACCGCGCGCGATGCTCCAACAGACGGAACAGGATGGGCGTGGCGACACCGTAGGGCAGGCTGGCCACGACTTTGACGGGCGGGCCGGAAAACGTTGCGCGGACGTCCAGGCGCAGGAAATCCGCGCACAGCACCTGTACGCGATCCTCGGACGCGAACCGCTTGCGCAGCCGCGCGGCCAGCGTGGCGTCGGCTTCGACCAGGCTGAGCCGGCCGGCGTGCTGGAACAGCGCCTCGGTCAAAGCGCCCAGCCCCGGTCCGATCTCCAGCACGCGGTCCTGCGCGTCCACGCCCGACGCCTCCAGCATCCTCCGGACGACGGCCGGGTCGGTGAGAAAATGCTGGCCCAGCCGCTTGCGGGGGCGTACGCCGAGTTCGTCGAGCGCGGCGCGCGTCTGTTGCCGAAGGGACATCACCGGAATGGCATTCGGCCACGGCCGGCGGGTCGCGGGGTCTCAGGCGTCTTCCAGCGGGAGGACAGCCGCGGCGTTCAGGTCGAAGCCGGAACGCTGCCCCGCGGCCAGCCGCCACGCGCCGGCAAACGCGATCATGGCCGCGTTGTCCGTGCACAACCGCAACGAGGGAAAGCAGACGTCGAGTCCGTGGGCCGTGCCGGCCGCGGCCATCCTCGCGCGCAATCGCGAGTTGGCGGACACGCCGCCCGACACCACGACGCGGCGGACGTCTGCGTCCTGCGCCGCACGCACGGTCGTTTCGACCAGCGTGTCGACGACCGCCTCCTGATAGCTCGCGGCGATGTCCGCCGGGGTGTGGCGGGCGCGTTCCGGCGTGTCGAGGAACTGCCGCAGCGCGGTCTTGAGCCCGCTGAAGCTGAAGTCCGCGGGCGCGTTTCTGACGTGGGGCCGCGGAAAGCGGATCGCTTCGGGGCTGCCGGCGCGGGCCAATTCGTCCAGCACGCGCCCGCCCGGATACCCCAGGCCAAGCATCTTCGCCCCCTTGTCGAACGCCTCGCCGGCCGCGTCGTCCCGGGTCGCGCCCAGCCGCCGATAGTCACCCAAACCGCGGGCAAGGTACAGGCTGGTATGGCCGCCCGACGCCAGCAGACACACGAACGGAAACGCGACCTCGCGTTCCAACAGCACGGCCAGCACGTGCCCTTCCAGGTGGTTCACGCCGATACAGGGCAGATTCCTGGCGAACGCGAGCGCCTTGGCGAGCGACACGCCGACCAGCAGCGAGCCCACCAGACCCGGCCCGCACGTCACCGCGATGCCGTCGAGATCGTCCAACGTGACGCGGGCGCGTTGCAGAGCCGCGTCCAGGATCGGCAGCGCGTTCGTGATGTGCTGGCGGGAGGCCAATTCGGGCACGATGCCGCCGTACGGGCCGTGGATTTCGTCTTGGGAGGAGACGAGGCTGGACAGGATGCACCGGCCGCGCAGGACCGCGACCGCGGTATCGTCGCACGACGACTCGATGCCCAGAATCGTGCCGGGCAAGCGGCCTGCCCCGCTCACGGCAGATCCTCCGCCGGTTCTTCTCCGGGCAGCCGGGCCAGTGCGCTCACGGCGCGCAGGTTGTCGGGCGAAAATGCGAGACAGCGCCGATAGCTCGACCGGGCGCGGGGGTAATCGCCCACCTCTTCGTGAATCGCGCCCTGGAGACACGTCGTCTTTCCGAGCCATTCCTGACGGTCGTTCGGGAACAGCAGTTCCGCCTTGCGTAAGAAGGCCAACGCGAGATCGGACCGGCCGAGCGCCAGATTGGCCCGGCCGAGGAAGTAGTAGCTCTCCGGGCGGAGCGGCGCGACTTCGACCGCGCGCTCGAACAACAGACGTGCGCGCCGATATTCCTCCCGGTCGAGCGCGGCCTGTCCTTCGTCCACGAAGTGCAAGGCGAGCCGGTCGCGCGCCGGAGTCGGGGGTGATTGTTCCGCGACAAGCTCAGGCGATCCGTTGTCGGGCACCGGGGGAGCGTCGTCTGCTGTATCGCTGTCCTGAGCGTATCCGACGAGGCGTCCACAAACCGCCAGCCACAGTACGCCGGCGAGCAGCGCGACCGACCGACTCCGTCCCCAAGCCATCAGAAGA
The DNA here is from genome assembly GCA_965242795.1 of uncultured Binatia bacterium (SeqCode). Classification (GTDB taxonomy): domain Bacteria; phylum Desulfobacterota; class Binatia; order Bin18; family Bin18; genus Bin18. Next base: position 3,491,578 of record OZ251505.1, on the reverse strand, counting down.
TTTTCCACCACGGCTGCGAGGGGGCAGGTTGCGCGGGCGGAGGCTCTTCCTTCGGAGCCGGGGGATCGGGCGGACGGGACGGGGCCGCGGCGGTGCGGCGCGACGGGACGGGCGGCGCGACACCGACCGTCCGGTGTCCGACGCGACCGTGATACGGACACGCGACCAGCGGCTCCTGCCCTGCGGGAAACGCGGCTTCCATCACGTTGGGACAGTCGGGGGTGGCGCGCAGACCGCTTTGCGGATCGACGGCGACCAGGGTGACGCCGGGCGGGGGGAGGAACGAGGACGGCGCGGTGCCCGCGGTCGCCCGCTGCATGAAGGCCGTCCAGATCGGGAGCGCGGCCGCGGCGCCGGACAGGCCATGCGGTTCGCGCTGATCGAACCCGACCCACACCACGGTCAGCAGTTCGGGCGTATAGCCGGCGAACCACGCGTCGCCGTAATCGTTGGTCGTGCCGGTCTTGCCCGCCGCGGGATGCAGGAAGCCGCGCCGGCGGGCGCCGATTCCGGTGCCGTTTTCGACCGCGGCGGCGAGGAGATGGGTCAATAGATACGCCGCGTCGGGATCGATCCGCTGTTCCGCGCTCAGCCGGTGTTCCTCGATGACCGCGCCGGTGCTGCTGGTAATCCAGGTGATGGCCGCCGGCGGGGTGAACGTGCCCTGATTGGCCAGCGTGCCGTAGGCGACTCCGACGTCGAACGGCGTGACCTCGATCGCCCCCAACGAAAGGGACGGATAGGCTGGCAGCGGGCCGGGGAAGCCGAGGCGAAACGCGGTCTCGCGCGTCGCTTCCAGGCCGACCTCCTGAGCGACGCGCGCCGTGGCGGCGTTCATGGAGCGGGCCAGCGCCGTTTGCAGGCTGACGAAGCCGTTGTACCGATCCTGGTAATTGCTCGGGCGCCACTTCTTGTCCTCGTAGAACCACGTGAAGGGGACGTCCTTGACCAGTCGCGTCGGCAGGTATCGGCCGCTGTGCCGTTCCCGCTCGTGCTCGATCGCGGCGAGAAACACGACCGGTTTGAAGATCGAGCCGGGCTGGCGGTACGCTTGGGTGACGCGGTTGAATTGCGTGTCTTGATAGTCGCGTCCGCCGACCATCGCCAGGATGTGGCCGGTTTGCGGCTGGATGGCGATCAGACACGCCTGCAACCGCTTGCCGGGGTCCTCCCGTTCGAGGCCGGGGTGTGCTTCCTCGAGGGCGGCCAGCCCCTGCTGCACCGCCTCGCGGGCGAACTCCTGCAACTGCATGTCGAGGGTCGTGAAGACGTTGAGCCCCGCCCTGGTCAGAGTCCCGACCGGATAGCTGTCCTCCAACCGTTTGCGGATGAAGTCGGCAAAATACGGCGCCTTGTTCCGTTCCGGCGGCGTTTCACGCCGGCCGACGTCTTCCTGCATGGCCGCACGCGCCTCGTCGGGCGTGATGGCTCCCCGTTCCGCCATGCGGCGCAGTACGTAGTTGCGGCGCCGGATCGCGCGCTCGGGGTGTCGGTTGGGCGCGTACCGGTTGGGCGCCTTGATCATGCCGGCCAGCACCGCGGCCTCACCCGCCGACAGGTCGCGCGGCGCTTTCCCGAAATAGAAGCGGGCGGCTTCCCAGACGCCGAAGATACTCTTGGAGCCGCGTTGGCCCAGATAGATCTCGTTCAAATAGTATTCGAGGATTTGCAGCTTGGAGTAGTGCGACTCGATGATCAGTGCGATGCACACTTCCGTGAGCTTGCGCTGGAACGTGCGGTCCTGCGTCAGAAAGAAGTTCTTCACCAGTTGCTGGGTGATCGTGCTGCCGCCCTGGACGGTCCGCCCGGCCAGCACGTTGGCCCAGCCGGCCCCCAGGACGCGCCGGAAGTCCACGCCGGTATGCTCGAAAAAGCGTTGATCCTCGGTCGCCAGCACGGCTTTCACGAGCAGGGACGGCACGTCGTGCAGCTTGACGACCCGGCGTTCTTCGACGGTCCGCGCGTACAGCCGGGTGATGACCTCGGGCTCGGTTTCGACGGCGGAGAGTTCGGTCTCGTCATCGAGGTCCACCAGACGCTCGATCCGATTCTCGGCAACCGACACTCCGACCCGTCGGGTGCCGCGCCGCCGGCCGGGCACGCCGGACTCGCGGAGGAAGATTTGCAGGTCGCCGGTCGCGGGGTCCTGCCAGTACTCTCCACGCGCCTGAATGGGGTGCGGGACGCGGTGATATTCCAGCCGTTCGAGTCGATCGACCAGCGCGGCCTGTTCGAGGTCGAGCCCGGGGTAGAGGAGCACCGGACGGGCGTAGATCTTGGACGGGACCGCCCAGTGGTGGTCGGTGAAGCGCGCCACGACTTCGCGCTCCAACTTGTGGATGAACTGCCAGCCCCGCACGCCCGCCGTGGCCAGCAGGATCAGAAAGAGCAGACCGGTCAGCCGCCAGAACGTGAGACGCATATCCTTCACTTGGACACCCGCGGGCATCGCCGTCCGCAGGTGTACGAGGACCGACGGGCCGCAACTCCCGCCGAGTCGGCTAGGTTATGCCGCACGGCCCTCGCGTTGCAGCTTCACGTAGCGCATACGCAGGTCGTACAGCACGTCTTCCAGCATTTGCGCTTCGTCGGTCTCCAGGTTGCCGGACGTTTTCTTCTGCAGCATGGCGAGGACGTCGATCATCTGCTGTGCCGAGGCCATGTCGGCCTCGGGTTCCTCGCCCGCCGCGGCCGGGACCTCGCCGAGATACATGAGTGCCTGCGTACTCAGTCCGAACACGAAGCTGGAAAAGGTGATTTCGAGCGGTGGACCCGTCTCGGCCCCGGAAACCCCGGCCGCGGTGTCGGACGCCGCGGCGTCCGTATGCGTCTGCTGGGTTGGGGTGTCCGTGGACCCGGCTTCGGCGGGAGCATCCGACTGTTCCGAGTCCGCGCCGGAGGTGAAACGGCGCCGGTCGGTGACTTTGAATCCGCGGTTTTGCGCTTGCTCTTCTGCCCGTTCTTCTTCGCTCATGGCAACCCTCCATCGTTGCGGGGGCATTCTGTCACACTTTCGGACGTTCTGGAACGCTCGGGCGCGGGGAACTCGAAGAACATGGCAGGGAGGCGCTATACGATTCGATACACGCGCGAAGCTGGTTCACGACCTGTTCGGGCGTGATCTCGTCCAGGGCGATACCGTCTCGGTCTCCGGTTGGAGTGCAGGAGTCACGGTTGCGAAGGACGTCCAACCCGGCACCGAGCGGGCGCCACTGTTCCGGGCGCGTCGGCCCGAAGACGACCGCGCCGCGGGCATCGAGGGCGCCGGCCAAATGGCTGACGCCCGAGTCATTTCCCACATAAGCGGCGGCGCGTTGCAGCAGGCTCCCCAACGGGCCGAGCGCGAGCGAGTTCTCGACGGAGCCGACATCACGCCACGCCGCGGCTTCGTCCGATTCGGCCGGGCCGAGCAGTATCAGGACCTCGCGTTCTTCGTGGGCGGCCCACCAAGCTGCCACCTGCCGGAATCCTGCGTCTGCCCACCGTTTCTTTCGGCCTCCGCTGCCGGGGTGAATAACCAATATCTGTTTGGATGCCCAACCCCGCTGACGCCAGTAGGAGGCGCCCCAATCTCGCCAACGGTCTGGCAATTCCACCTGAACGCCGCGACGCTCGGCGGCCATCAACGTCCCCCCCAGACAGCGCCCGTAGTAGGTGCTGGCGTGGTCGTCCGTCTGTCCCGTGAAAAACGGCCATATTTCGACGCGGCCCGGAAGATACCGCTCGAGACGTTGTCCGAACTGTGGCACCGCGGAACCGCACCATGACAGGATTCGTCTCGCCGACGAAAAGAATCCTGTCAACGCATCATCCCGCGTCACGGCCGACTGTGAAAAAAGAGCGGCAAAGCGCGCTTCGTCGAGCGAGACCGTCCGCAGGGAGACACGGGGCGGCAGGCACGTGAAGCTGTCAAAAAATTCCCGCGCGAGACCGCGGCAGACAAGGATGATTTCGCGGTTGCGGTCGGCGATCTTCCGCAGCGCAGGTAAGAAGCAGAGACCGTCGCCGAGACTGCCCGGAAACAGCACGATGGTCGGACGCATAGCCGAATTGACTTTCGGAAGTCGGCTGGTTAGCG